>NZ_JAHQRN010000001.1:0-953716 GCF_024895295.1 Brevibacterium sediminis
GTGTGCATTCGTGTGTGTTCACGTGTGGGTGGGATGCCCGGTGCTTATTACTACCTGACGGGGGTACTGCTACCTGGCGCGAGGTAGCTGGGCCCCCGACAGGTAGTAATAGTGAGGAAGGTTCGGAAGGCTTCGGCGCCGGTGACTTGTAGGTCACTGTCTGTGTGGACGTAGTCCTCGGCGCGGAGCACCATGCGGTGTTCGGTCAGGACCGTGCCGTTCTGACCGACAGCGCTTCGATCACCATTGGGGGAGTAGCCGAGCTTCTCCGATACCCGCCGGCTGGCGTCATTGCCGTCGAAGTATGCTGTGTCGAATCGTGCGGCACCGAAGTATCTGGTGAAGGCTTCGATGATCATCCTTCGCATTCTGGTGCCGTATCCGCAGCCCTGTTCAGGCAGCGCCAACCATGATCCTGTCGAGACTGTCCTCGTGAGTGGAAACCGACGTCCGGTCACACCCTGAACTCCGATGGCGCGGCCATTGACCCTGACCGTGAACTCGATCGTCCACTCATCTACGGTGAAGTTCGCTCTAGTGGACCAGTGGTATTGAGCGAGGCTTCGTGCTACCTGCTCATCGGTGCCCGAGTCCCAATTGACGAGGAAGGCTTCGATTCCATCACGTCTCACTCCGCCTCGCGCGATCTGTGCGAGTTCCGGAATATCGGCCTCTCTTACGGGTGAGAGTTCCATATCATCTGATCGCAGATGAAGTGCGAACGGCGGCCAGATCTCCGAGATGTCCATGTGCCTTGTGCCCATTCTTTCGTGTTCAGTGGCCCTGGAACTGCGCGGAAGACTTATATCCCACTTGAAGTGACCGGACAGCGCTGTCCATTATCTGGTCGCTCGGATTGTTGTTATACGGGTCACGGTATGTTTGTGCGCATGAGTCTACATCCATCACTGCAGCCAATCTTCGACACAGTGCTCCAACGTAACCCTGGAGAGTCGGAGTTTCACCAAGCGGTACAGGAAGTTCTCTATTCCCTGGGCCCCGTCGTGGACAAGCACCCCGAATACCTGGAACTCTCCGCGCTCGAGCGGCTCTGCGAGCCCGAACGCCAGATCATCTTCCGGGTTCCCTGGATCGATGACTCCGGAGTCGTGCAGATCAACCGCGCCTTCCGCGTGCAGTTCAACTCGGCTCTCGGCCCCTACAAGGGCGGTCTGCGGTTCCACCCCTCGGTGAACCTCGGCATCGTCAAGTTCCTCGGTTTCGAGCAGATCTTCAAGAACGCCATCACCGGCCTGCCCATCGGCGGCGGCAAAGGCGGATCTGACTTCGACCCGAAGGGCCGCAGCGACCGCGAAGTCATGCGGTTCTGCCAGTCGTTCATGACCGAGCTGTACCGTCACATCGGTGAGTATCGCGATGTGCCCGCGGGTGACATCGGCGTCGGTGGTCGGGAGATCGGTTACCTCTTCGGCCAGTACAAGCGCATGACGAACTCCTATGAAGCAGGTGTGCTCACCGGCAAGGGACTGTCCTACGGCGGTTCCATGGTCCGTACCGAAGCCACCGGCTTCGGCGTCGTGTACTTCCTCAAGGACATGCTCGCCGCCGCGAAGAAGAACATCGACGGTCGCACTGTCTCGATCTCCGGTTCGGGAAATGTCGCAGTATTCGCCGCAGAGAAGGTCACGGCCTTCGGCGGCACCGTCATCACGATGTCCGACTCGGCCGGCTTCATCCATGACCCGGACGGAATCGACACCGAACTCGTCAAGCGCATCAAGTTCGAAGAGCGGGGACGCATCTCCGAATACGTGGAGCAGCGCGGGGGACGCGCGACCTACCACGAGGGTGGAAACGTCTGGGACGTCGAGGTCGACGTCGCACTGCCATGTGCGACTCAGAACGAGCTCGACGGGGACTCGGCTGCGACTCTGGTCAAGAACGGAGTTATCGCCCTCGCCGAAGGCGCGAACATGCCCTGCACGCCGGAAGCCGTGAAGATCTTCTCCGAGGCCGGCGTCCTCTTCGCCCCCGGCAAGGCCGCAAACGCCGGCGGTGTCGCGACCAGTGCGCTCGAAATGCAGCAGAACGCCAGCCGCGACTCGTGGGACTTCGACTTCACCGAGGCGCGCCTGGCCGAGATCATGGGCGATGTCCACGACAGCTGCGCGGCTGCGGCCGACGAGTTCGGCCAGCCCGGAGACTACGTCGCCGGTGCCAACATCGCAGGTTTCATCCGCGTTTCCGAGGCAATGCTCGCCCAGGGAGTCGTCTGATCGTCTGGTCCATCGGCGGCCGGGCGACCAAAGCGCCTGTGCACAGCCGACAGGACGGTCGCGATCAGCGCTGACAGCCGAGGCTGACAACCCAAACGACAAGACAGGCTCTGCTCAGAACCCGTGAACTTCTCCACGAAGCCGTCGGTCCTGAGCAGAGCCTCTGTCGTACGCTGTGAGCCCGCGATCGACCCCGATAGCTGTGTCCTGCCTGTCGGTCCGTGTCGACCGTGCTGGGTGGGTTCGTGATCAGGGACCGGTCAGAGCCAGACGAGAAGGTCAGCGCTTTCCGATGGTTCCGTAGCCTTTTCGCCAACGCAGCAGGGGACGACTCGTTCCCGCATCGGCGCCCGCGCCCATGGACACGACCTCCCCGACGACGAGATTGTGGGTCGCAACCTCGAGCACCTCGGTGAGCTTGAGTTCGAACCAGGCGATTGCCTCGGTGAGCACCGGCTGTCCGGCATGAGGGGCGGGAAAAGTGTCGATGCCTTTGAGCGATCCGTACAGTGGTTGGCCCGAAGCGCCGAGGCGTTCGGAGATGTCGCGCTGGTCGGAGTTGAGCAGCGAGATCGCAAAGTGGGAACTCGTCTCCAGAGTCTCCATCATCCGAGAGCCGGAATAGACGCTGACGGCCATCGTCGGGGGATCGTACGACACGTCGAGAAACGAATCGACGGTGATCGCATGCAGGGCACTGCCACGGGTAGCGGAGACCACGGCGACCGCCGCAGCGATGTCGTCGCTGAGCTCGCGGTAGCGTTCTGTGAGGGAATCGTCGTAGGCCTGGTCCATGACTCTCATTCTAGGGAACTACAATGGAGCCATGACCATTCCAGCTTCAGGCGGTTCAGCAACGATCGAGCGCGAGCAGTCCGAGCAGCTAGTCGAGCCCGGCGATCACGAGCGCTTCAGCCACTACGCGCCCAAGGACAAGATCATGGAGTCCATGGTGACCGGGACTCCGCTGATCGCCTTGTGCGGAAAGGTGTGGGTCCCCACGCGCGACCCCGAGCGGTTCCCGATCTGCCCCAAGTGCAAAGAGATCTACGAGACGATGTCCGAAGGACCGCAGGAGTAGATGTCCGCGGATCGTCTCCCAACAGCACCAGGGACCTCCGCGGCAGAACAGCTTCCACCGGCATTCCCCGAGCGCGCAGCATGGGGAACGGCGGGAAAGCTGCGTGCCTGGCAGGCTGAGGCTCTCGAACTCTACTTCCAGAAGCAGCCCAAGGACTTCCTCGCGGTCGCGACCCCAGGAGCAGGTAAGACCACCTTCGCTCTGCGGCTGGCGGCCGAACTGCTGGCCCAGCGAGTCGTCAACCGTGTCACAGTCGTCGCTCCCACCGAACACCTCAAGGTGCAGTGGGCCGACTCGGCAGCACGCGTGGGCATCAAGCTCGACCCGCACTTCAAGAACTCCCAGGGCAAACACGCACCCGGCTACCACGGAGTGGCTCTGACCTACGCGCAGGTCGCTGCCAAACCCGTTCTCCACCACAACCGGACGGCCGCCGGCCGCACTCTGGTCATCCTCGACGAGGTCCACCACGGAGGTGACGCCCTGTCGTGGGGCGATGCCGTGCGAGAGGCCTTCGGCCCCGCGGTCCGTCGGCTGTCCCTGACCGGAACACCGTTCCGTTCCGACACCTCACCGATCCCATTCGTCACCTACGCACCCGACGAGAACGGCATCCGCACCTCGGTGGCGGACTATTCGTACGGCTACGGTCGAGCGCTCAAGGACTCCGTCGTCCGCCCCGTCCTCTTCCTCGCCTACGCCGGCGCCATGACCTGGCGGACCAAGGCCGGCGACGAGATGTCGCACGTCCTGGGCGAGGAGACGACGAAGGACATCAACTCGCAGGCCTGGCGCACGGCCCTCGACCCGAAGGGCGACTGGATCCCGGCGGTCCTCAAAGCCGCAGATATGCGATTGACCGAGGTCCGACGCACCGTCCACGACGCCGGCGGCCTCGTCATCGCCACCGACCAAGAGGCGGCCCGAGCCTACGCCAAACGACTGCACGAGATCACCGGTGAGAAGCCGACCGTTGTGCTCTCCGATGAAGCGGGGGCCTCGGAGCGGATCGAACAGTTCCAGAACTCGACCGACCGGTGGATGGTCGCCGTGCGGATGGTCTCCGAAGGCGTCGACGTTCCCCGATTGTGTGTCGGCGTCTACGCGACCTCCTCGTCGACGCCGCTGTTCTTCGCGCAGGCCATCGGGCGCTTCGTGCGTGCCCGCAAACGCGGCGAGACCGCCTCGGTGTTCCTGCCCTCGGTGCCCGTGCTGCTGGCCCTGGCGAACTCGATGGAAGCCGAACGCGATCATGCCCTCGATCGCCCGAAGAACGAGGACGAGAACGATGTCGTCGTCTTCGACGATCAGGCCATGGAGCAGGCGAACCGCAACGAGGGCGCCTCGTCGGACCAGCTCGGCTCCTTCGAAGCCCTCGGCGCCGAAGCCCTGTTCGACCGTGTCCTCTACGACGGCGGTGAATTCGGCACCGGCGGAGCCATCGGCTCCGAGGATGAACTCGACTTCATCGGCATCCCCGGCCTGCTCGAACCCGATCAGGTGCGTGAGCTGCTGAGCACTCAGCAGGCCCGGCAGGCGAAGCGCAAGACCGCGGCGGCTCCTCCGGCCCCTGAGACGGAGACGAGCGAGCTCGAGCACCGAGCGATGAAGGAAGAGCGCAACCAGCTCCAGAGCCTCGTGGGCGCTTGGTCCAGACGTACCGGAACGCCGCACCAGAACGTTCACGTCGAACTGCGCAAGGCATGTGGGGGACCGGCCGTCGCTCAAGCCACGCGGGAGCAGATCCAGGCTCGGATCAAGAAGCTGCAGGGCTGGTTCGTCGGCAAGAAGTGAGCACCGGATGTCGGCAGGGGAGACCCTGTCGGCATGAGGCTGACGAAGCCGCCGAGGCAGACGCACTGTCTGCCTCGGCGGCTTCGTCGATTCGCGGTGGGCCGGGTGCGGATCAGGCGGAGTAGAACACGGTGGGAATGGCGGGCTCGCCGTCCTGCAGGCGCCTGGCCGAACGCGGCAGCTCCGCCAAAGACTCGTCATGTCGGGCGCAGGCCTTCTTCACTCCTGCCGCGCCGATGAACGACTCATCGACCTCACCGTCGACGACGAGATCGACGCTGAGCCGACGGCCTTCGCCGAGATCATCGGGCAGGCTCGGAATGCCGACGGCTTCCTCCACGGCGATCGGACCGTCGATGAGGCGCAGCGCTTCCTTGTGTCCGCCGCGTGAGGGCTTGCCGGAGGAGTTCTTGGCCACCGAGGTCCATTCGCCGGCCTCATCGGCACGAGCCACGAGCTTGTACACCAGGCCGGCGGCCGGGGCACCTGAACCGGTGACCACCCGCGTGCCGACACCGTAGGAGTCGACGGGGGAGGCGGCCAATGCGGCGATCGCATACTCGTCGAGATCGCTCGTGACGGTGATCGTCGTGTCGCGGGCGCCGAGGCGGTCAAGGCTCTCGCGCACCTCACTGGCCTGTTCGATGAGATCGCCGGAATCGATGCGCACTCCGCCGAGGTTCGGCCCGGCCAGCTCGATCGCCGTGGTCAGCGCCTCCTCGACGTCATAGGTGTCCAGGAGCAGAGTCGTATCGGTGCCGAGCGACTTCAGCTGAGCGGCGAAGGCCTCCCGCTCGGAATCGTGGAGTAGGGTGAACGAGTGGGCCGAGGTGCCGATCGTGCGCAGACCGTACTGCAGACCGGCGGCCAGGTTCGACGTCGAGGCGAAGCCGCCGATGACCGCTGCCCGAGCCGCAGCCACGGCCGCATGCTCGTTCGTGCGTCGCCCGCCCATCTCCGCGCAGGGGCGATCGCCGGCCGCCTGAGCCATTCGGGACGCCGCCGAGGCGACCGCACAGTCATAGTTCATCGCCGAGAGGATGAGCGTCTCCAAGATGACGCCCTCGGCGAACGTCGATTCGATCGTCAACAGCGGTGAGCCGGGGAAGTAGATCTCCCCTTCTGCATAACCGCGGATATTGCCGGAGAACCGATAGTCGGCCAACCAGTCGATGGTGCGCTTGTCGACGATGTTCTCCCTGCTGAGGAACGAGAGCTCGGCATCGTCGAAGCGGAAGTCGCGGATCATCTCGAGGATCCGACCGGTGCCGGCGACGACACCGTAGCGGCGACCTGCGGGAAGGCTGCGGCCGAACACCTCGAAGAGGCTCTTCCGGTGAGCGGCACCGGATTCCAGGGCCGCCTGCACCATCGTCAATTCGTACTGATCCGTGAAGAAAGCCGTCGAATCGGTCCGTGTGAGATCACTCATAGGCGCGATCTTACGTCACGACAGCGTCAGTGTTCTGCCGTATGGTGGAAACGTGAGCAACCCAACGACACCAGTCCTGGAGCCGGAGGTCGACGTCCGACCCTCCGAGAACCTGGCCAAGCCCTGGCGGACCGTGGTCTTCAACGACCCGGTCAACCTCATGAGCTATGTCAGCTTCGTGTTCCAGACCTACTTCGGCTACTCCGAGGAGAAAGCCCACTCACTCATGCTCGAAGTCCATGAGAACGGGCGCTCCGTCGTTGCCACCGGAGGCCGCGAAGCCATGGAACGAGACACCCAAGCGATGCACGAATACGGCCTGTGGGCCGCGTGCCAACCCGATTCAGGATCCGACTGACACATGGCCGCTATCGACGCACGAGGGGACGATGTCGTCCTCACCCTGCAAGACAACGAACGCTCGCTCATGCTCACGGTGTTCACCGATCTTGCGGCTCTGCTGGCCGAAGACAGCGACAGCGATGACGACCGTCCGGACTCGGAGAACTGGGAAGCCCGGCTCGGACTCGTCGACCGTCCCCGTCCGGAGGACCCGGCGCTGCTGCGGCTGCTGCCCGACGTCGATCCCGAGGACGATGAGCGTTCAGCGGAGTTCCGCCGCCTCACCGAGTTCGATCTCAAACAGGCCAAAGCGCACAATGTGCGCATCGTGCTGCTGGGACTGAGCAAGGGCAATGACATCTCCCTGACACGGGACGAGGTGCTCGCCTGGATGAAGGGCCTCAACGATCTGCGACTCGTCCTCGCTGTCCGCCTCGGGATCGACACCGAGGAGGCGCAGGAGGAGAAGTACGCCCGCCGTGAGGACCTCTCCGAATCCGAAGACCTCACCCTGACCCTGTACGACTTCCTGACGTGGATTCAGGACCGACTGACGACGACCTTGCTCGACCAGACGCAAGGGGATGACGAGATATGAGACTCACCGCAATCGGCACCGCAGGCTCCTTCCCGGGGCGCGGCGCCCTCGCCAGCTGCTACCTCATCGAAACCGATGAGGACACACCCACTCGCATCATCCTCGACCTCGGGTCCGGTGCGCTCAGCCCCCTGCAGGAGACGGTCGACACCGATCGTCTCTCCGGAATCGTGCTCAGCCACCTCCATCCGGATCACTGCATGGATATGACCGGCCTCTACGTCAAACACTGCTTCGACCCGAAGTTCTTCAACGGCGACATCTCCGACACGGGAACGATCCGCACGCGCACTCCGGTGTTCGCGCCGGCCGGTGCGAAGGAACGCCTGTCCAGGGCCTATTACACGGATCCCGGAAAGTCCCCGGTGGCCAACGGGGGAGACGACTCGGACTTCGACCACGCCTTCGAATTCACCGACATCGACCACGGCAGTCGTCACCAGATCGGCTCCCTGACCATCGAATCCTTCCTCGTCGACCACCCCGTCGAGGCCTATGCTCTGCGGATCACGGATGCGGCCGGCAGGGTCATCACGTATTCGGGCGACAGCGATGAGTGCGACAACCTCGTCGCAGCGGCGAAAGACGCCGACCTCTTCCTCTGCGAAGCCGCTTTCCAGGAAGACCGCGACACTGCGCGCGGCATCCACCTCACCGGCAAGCGCGCCGGGCGAGTGGCGCAGAACGCCGCGGCGTCCGCGCTCGTGCTCACCCACATCCCGGTCTGGACAGACTGCTCCATCGTTCGCGGTGAGGCGGCCGGGGAGTACCGTGGACCCATCGAGCTGGCGAAGCCCGGAGCCACCTGGACAGTGTGAGCCGGCGACGATCGCCGGCGACCAGCAGACACCACCACCGAGACGAAAGAGGCAGACAGTGCGAGCAGACGGCCGTGCAGCAGACGAACTCCGTGAAGTCCGGATCACTCCGGACTGGATCAATACAGCCGAAGGGTCCGCGCTGGTGGAATTCGGCAACACCCGCGTCCTCTGCGCGGCCTCACTGACCGAAGGCGTGCCCCGTTGGCTCAAGGGCCAGGGCCGCGGCTGGGTCACCGCCGAATACGCCATGCTCCCGCGCGCCACCGATTCCCGCAGCACCCGCGAATCGGTCAAGGGCAAACAGGGCGGACGCACTCACGAGATCTCCCGTCTCATCGGCCGCAGCCTGCGCGCCGTCATCGACATGGACAAGCTCGGAGAGAACACCCTCGTCCTCGACTGCGACGTCCTCCAGGCCGACGGCGGCACCCGCACTGCCTCGATCACCGGTGCCTACGTTGCGCTGGCGAAGGCCATCGACAAGGGGCGCTCGACCGGGCTGATCCCCGCCGCCCACCAGCCGCTCATCGACTCAGTGGCGGCCGTCAGCGTCGGCATCATCGACGGAGAACCCCTCCTCGACCTGCCGTACGTCGAAGACTCCCGCGCCGAGACGGACATGAACGTCGTCATGACCGGGTCCGGAAAGTTCATCGAAGTCCAGGGCACCGCGGAGGGCGCACCGTTCGACCGCGATGAGCTCGGCAAACTGCTCGACCTCGCCGGCCACGGGTGCACCGAACTCACCCGCATCCAGTCCGAAGTGCTCGCCGGATGACGACCTTCGTCCTCGCCACTCACAACGAGGGCAAGAAGCGCGAGCTGCTGACCATCCTCGGGCCCGTCCTCGGTGCTGACACCCAGGTGCTCACCGCCGCCGAGGCGGGACTCGGCGATGTCGCCGAAACCGGAGTCACGTTCACCGAGAACGCGCTCATCAAGGCGCGTGCCGCGGCCGCTGCGACAGGGCACACCGCCATCGCCGACGACTCGGGAATCAGCGTCGACGTGCTCGGCGGTGCACCGGGCATCTTCTCCGCTCGCTGGTCCGGCCGGCACGGAGACGATCGTGCGAACCTCGAACTCCTGCTCGCTCAGCTGGGCGACATCGCGGCCGAACACCGCGGAGCGCAGTTCCGCTGCGCGGCGGCCGCTGTGACCGCCGACGGACGTGAGTTCACCGCCGAAGGAGTCATGCCCGGGCGCCTGGCCACCGAACCCAAGGGCGAGAACGGCTTCGGATATGACCCGATCTTCGTCCCCGAGGGTTCCGAACTCAGTGCCGCCGAGATGACGCCTGAGGAGAAGAACTCACGCTCCCACCGCCGATTCGCCTTCGACGCACTGGCCGCGATTCTCGCCGACGAATCGAATCTCTGAACCTCCTCCTCGAAACGCTCAGCATCTGAACGCAGCCGCCTCACCAGCTGAGAACTTCGGATACACTGACGATGCTTGAGTGTTGGCGAACGACCCTCTTCGTGGTCGGCGAAATCGAGGAGAACAATGAAGACTCCGCGCATCATGACGTGGGTGGCGGCAGCGGCCGCCACGAGCCTGCTGATCACAGGCTGTTCGGCCGGAGCCTCCGACACCGGAGGCGATGCGCAGAAGAAGGACTCGATGACGATTGCCTTCACCGCCGAACCGGTCAACCTCGACTTCACCTCCACCTCGGGAGTCGCCATTCCCGAAGCGCTGATGGAGAACGTCTACGAATCGCTCGTCCGGTTGGACGGCGAGGGGGAGATCCAGCCCGCACTGGCCAAGGACTGGACACTGTCCGATGACCGCAAGACCTACACCTTCGAACTCCAGGATGGTGTGAAGTTCTCTAACGGTGCGGACTTCACCAGCGAAGACGTCAAGTACTCCTATGAACGAGTGCAGAAGGACTGGAAGAACGCGCTGAAGTCGAAAATGGACATCGTCGAGTCCATCGAGACCCCGGACGACTCCACCGTCACGATCGAACTGAAGAAACCGTCGAACACCTGGCTGTTCAACCTCACCAGCCTCGTCGGAGCCGTCTTCGACACCGAAGGCACCGACGACCTGGCGAACGAAGCCGTCGGCACCGGTCCCTTCGCGATCGAGAAATTCACACGCGGACAGTCCATCGACTTCGCCGCCCGCGACGACTACTGGGGCGAGAAGCCGTCCCTGAACTCGGTCCAGTTCAAATACTTCAAAGACGCGGTTTCGGCCTCGAACGCCCTGAAGTCCGGAGAGATCGACCTCGTCTCCAACCTCCAGGCCCCCGAACTGGCCGGAGAGTTCCAAAGCGACGACTATCAGATCGTCTCCGGCACTACGAACGGCGAAGTCGTGCTGTCGATGAACAACGCCGAGGGCATCTTCAAAGACAAGAAGGCCCGTGAAGCCGTGATGCATGCGATCGACCGCAAGGCCGTCCTCGACACGGCCTGGGCGGGCTACGGCGAGCTCATCGGCTCGATGGTTCCCCCGACCGACCCGTACTACGAAGACCTCACCGGGGTGTGGAAGTACGATCCGAAGAAGGCCAAACAGCTCGTCGACGAAGCCGGGATCAAAGGCGAGGAATTCGCCTTCACCGTGCCGAATCTGCCGTACGCGAAGGCGATCTCCGAGATCGTCTCCGCGCAGCTCGAAGAGGTCGGACTCAAGGCGAAGATCTCGACTCAGGAGTTCCCCGCCGTGTGGTTGGACAAGACCTTCACCGAACACGACTACGACATGTCGGTGATCAACCACGCAGAACCGCGCGACATCCTCACCGTGTTCTCGAAGGACTACTACATCGGCTACGACGATTCGACGATCAAGGAGCTGGCAGACAAAGCCGATACCGGAACCGAAGACGAGTACATCTCGGGAATGAAGAAGATCGCGCGGACGATCACCGAGGATGCCGCCTCGGACTTCCTGTTCCTGTTCCCGAATCTCGTCATCGCCAAGTCCGGAGTCGAGGGGATACCCGCCAACCGCGTCTCCGACGCATTCAAGATCGCCGACCTCAGCTGGTCCTGACCGCGCACGTCGATGCTCACCTACGCAATCAACCGCGCGATCCAGTTCGCGCTTTCCCTCCTCGTCGCCTCGGTGGTGATCTTCGCCCTGATGAGCCTGCTGCCGGGCAATGCGGCACAGGTGGCGCTGGGAACGAACGCCACCCCGGAGGCAGTAGCGTCGCTCGAAGCCCAATACGGGCTTGATCGGCCACCTCTCATCCGGTACTTCGACTGGATGGGAGGAATGCTCACCGGAGACTTCGGCACCTCCTACGTCACAGGTGCCGAGATCACTCCCGTCATCGTCGACAGCGTCCAGGTCACGGCGATCCTCGTCATCGCCGCCATCGCCGTGTCCATCCTCATCGCCGTGCCCCTGGGCACCTTCGCCGCCCTCGAGCAGCGCAACTGGATCGGCGTGACGATCTCGGCGATCAGCCAGGTCGGCATCGCGATCCCGAACTTCCTGGCCGCGATCATCCTCGTCATCATCTTCTCTCTGACCCTCGGATGGTTCCCGTCCCAAGGCTGGATGGCTCCGATCGAGGGCCTCGGCGGCTTCCTTCTCCGCCTCGTCCTGCCGGTCGTGTCGCTTGCTCTCGTGCAGGCGGCGATCCTCACCCGCTACGTTCGTTCGGCCGTGCTCGATGTGATGCGGGAAGACTATATCCGCACCGCCCGGGCCAAGGGACTGACCAAGACGAAGGCGCTGTTCGCGCACGGACTGCGCAATGCGGCGATTCCCGTCATCACCGTCGCCGGAGTCCAACTGGCCACCCTGCTGGTCGGGGCCGTGATCATCGAACAGATCTTCGTTCTGCCCGGAATCGGCTCCGAACTCGTCCGCGCCGTCGCCAACCGTGACCTCGTAGCGGTGCAGGGCATCGTCATGGTCCTCGTCCTGCTCGTGCTCATCATCAACCTCATCGTCGACATCCTCGTGCCCATCGTCGACCCCCGGATCAGGAACGCCGCATGAACCCGACCCCGACCAGTGCCCAGAGCCCCAGCGACCACGTCGATCCCGTCGCTCTAGACGCGACCGACGCGACCGCCTCGGCGAAGATCGGGCCGGGCCGGTCCCGCAGGAGCGGACGGCGGGCGAACGCATCGATGATCATCGGCGCGGGCCTCGTCGTGCTCATCGTCGGACTCGCTCTCATCTCCTTCGTGTGGACCCCGTACGACCCGACCACGATCGACCCCGCCGCCCGATTGCAGAGCGGCAGCCTCACCCACCCGTTCGGCACCGACACCTTCGGACGGGACACGCTGACCTGGGTGATGGTCGGGGCGCGGATCACGCTGCTCGTCGGGGTCGTCGCCGTCGGCATCGCCCTGCTCATCGGCACCCCGATCGGAATAATCTCCGCCTTCTTCGCGAAACAGCCGTGGGGAATGTGGCTCGACGCGGTGATCATGCGGGCCAACGACATCCTGTTGGCCTTCCCCGCGCTGCTGCTGGCGATCATCTTCGCTGCCGTCTACTCGCCGGGGACGGGACCGGCCATGGTCGCCGTCGGCATCGCCGCGATCCCCGGCTTCGCGCGCGTCGCACGCTCCGGCACGCTGCAGGTGCTGGGCTCCGAATACGTCCGCGCCGCGCGAGCTTCGAACCGTCGGATCCCGGCCATCGCCGTCGTCCACGTGCTGCCGAACATCGCCGGAATGGTCATCGTCCAGGCGTCCGTGGCCTTCGCGATCTCCGTCCTCGCCGAGGCGGGGCTGTCCTTCCTCGGACTCGGCACCCAGGCCCCGACCCCGTCGTGGGGCCGGATGCTGCAGGAGTCCCAGCAGTACCTGTCCACCCACCCCGAGCTCGCTCTGTGGCCGGGAGTGTTCATTGCACTCGCGGTGCTCGGATTCAATCTCTTGGGCGATGGGCTGCGCGACCGGTTCGACCCGAAGATGGAGGCGCGAGGTGCCTGAGAACCTGCTCGAGGTCCGTGACCTCACCATCACCCCTGCCGGAGCGGACGCTCCGGTGCTCCACGATGTCAGCCTCAGCCTGGCGCCGGGCGAGCGGGTCGGACTCATCGGCGAATCCGGGTCGGGGAAATCGCTGACCGCCCAGTCCGTGATGGGTCTGCTGCCAGAAGAGCTGCACGCCCGTGGCCAGGTGCATCTGCAGGGGCACTCCGGGAACCTTCTCGAGGCGAACGAGAAGACCCTGGCCGGGCTGCGCTCGGACATCGTGTCGATGGTGTTCCAGGAACCCATGAGCGCCCTCAATCCGCTCATGCGCATCGGCGACCAGATCGCCGAAGTGCTGCGCCTCCATGGCAAGGCGCCGCGGGGGCAGATTCCGACGCGTGTGCGCGAACTGCTCCGCGACGTCCACATGCCCGACCCCGACAGCGCCCGGTTCGCCTACCCGCACCAGCTGTCGGGCGGGCAGCGGCAGCGGGTCATGCTCGCGATCGCCCTGGCCAATTCGCCGAGGCTGCTCATCTGCGACGAGCCCACCACCGCCCTCGACGTCACCGTGCAGAAGCATATGCTCGACCTCATCGCCGAGAGGGTCTCGGCGGTGGAGGCTGGACTGCTGTTCATCACTCACGACCTCGCGGTCGTTGCCGGAGTCTGCGATCGGGTCATCGTCATGTACCGCGGCCGCATCGTCGAGTCCGGCAGCGTCGACGAGATCTTCACCGCGCCCAAGCACGAGTACACGCGAGGGCTCCTGGCATCCTCGGATCTCGAAGCCACAGATGACCGCGGCCGACTCTTCACACTCAAGACCGCGCTCGCCTACTCGGGGCCGCAGATCGGCGAAGCAGAGGCTTCGGTCGATGTGGGGGAGCCGGGGGATCTTCGCGACGAACCGCAGATCTCGACCCGACCGGATCACACCGGCATGTCCGTCGCGGGGTCGACGGACGAAGACAGCGTCAGGACCACCTCGGCGAGGGAAGGGGCCGGAGCCGCCTCGGTGAGGGATGACCACCGAACCCCCTCGGTGAGGGAATCGGCACCGCTCATCGAGGTCTCGGACGTCACCCGGATCTTCCGCGGACGCGGACTCTTCGGTCGCAGACGATCGGACGTCACCGCCCTGGGCGGGATCGACTTCAGCGTCGCGGCCGGAGCCCGCCTGGGCATCGTGGGGGAGTCGGGATCGGGGAAGTCAACGCTGCTGAACATCCTCTCCGGCCTCGACCGACCGACCACCGGGCATGTGCGCGTCGGCGACATCCGGGTCGAAGCCGCGAGCTCACAGGCTCTGCGCCGCCTGCGCGAGAACCTGCAGATCGTGTTCCAGGATCCGTTCGCCTCGCTCGACCCGCGGATGCGCATCGCCGACATCGTCGCCGAACCGCTCATCGCCGCCGGAGTCGACAAGGACGAACGCGCAGCACGGGTCGAGGAGATGATCGCCGCCGTCGACCTCGACCAGGACTCCCTGCGCCGGTACCCGCACCAGTTCTCCGGCGGGCAGCGACAGCGCATCTCGATTGCCCGGGCCCTCGTGACCAGACCGCAGATCCTCGTCGCCGACGAACCGGTCTCCGCCCTCGACGTCTCGGTGCGTGCGCAGGTCCTCAACCTGCTCACCGACCTCGTCGACGAGTACGCGCTGACTCTCCTCTTCGTCTCCCACGACCTCGGCGTCGTCAAACACCTGTGCTCCGAGGTCATCGTCATGAGAGCCGGACAGATCGTCGAATCGGGTGCGACGGAGGACATCTACGCGAACCCGCAGGACGAGTACACGCGGCGCCTCATCGCCGCCACCCCGAGCCTGGCCGAAGCACTCGCGGCCGGATAGACCGGCTCGCGCGCGGGATGCGACGAACCATCGAGAGAAAGGGCAGCATATGACCACATCGCTTGCCGACCGCAGCGCGGCCGAAATGGCAGCCGGATTCGCCGGCGGGGACTTCGACCCGGTCGAGGTGCACTCCGCGGTCGTCGACCGCATGGACGACTGCGAACCGACCATCAACGCCCTGTTCCACCGCGACGACGAACGCTCCCGGGACGCCGCCGCTGCCAGCGCAGCACGCTGGCGAGAGGGACGACCGTTGAGCGACCTCGACGGGGTGCCCGTGACGATCAAGGAGAACATCGCCCGCCGCGGAGTTCCGCTGCCCAGCGGCCACGCCTGGGTGGAGATGCCGGTGGCCGGCCACGATGCCCCGATCACCGAGCGTCTCGAAGAAGCCGGAGCCGTCATCCTCGGGTCGACGACGATGCCCGACTGGGGAATGCTCTCCTCAGGAGTGTCCTCTCTGCACGGAATCACCCGTTCACCGCTGGACCCGAGCCTGACGACCGGAGGGTCGAGTGCCGGAGCCGGAGCCGCGGCAGCCGCCGGATACGGACCCATCCACATCGGCTCCGACATCGGCGGATCCATCCGCCTGCCATGCACGTGGCTCGGTCTGGCCGGGCTCAAGCCCAGCTTCGGCCGCGTGCCTCTCGACGCCCCCTACCTGGGCAGATGTGCGGGACCGCTGGCGCGGACGATGGCCGACGTCAAAGCCGCCATGGACATCATCTCCGCCCCGGACGATCGCGACTATTCGCGGCTGCCGCGCTTCGCCGCCGATGATGCGCAGTCTCTGCCGGGCAGCGACTCGGCTGGAGCCTTCGACCCGCGGGGACTGCGCATCGGCGTGCAGCTCGACGCCGGGTGCGGGGTCGCCGCAGCGGCGCAGGTGCGCTCGGCCGTCACCGAGGCGGCAGAGAGGTTCTCTGCGGCCGGTGCAGAAATCGTCACGGTCGATCCTTTCATCGACGATGATCACCTCCGCGACATGGATCTGTTCTGGCGGGTCCGGTCGTGGGCCGACCTCAAGGCGCTGCCTGTCGACGAACAGGCGCTCATTCTGCCTTATATCCAGCAGTGGGCACAGGACGGAGCCGATACCAGCGGAGTCGACCTGATGCGCTGCTATCACAGCGTTCAGGAGATCCGGCGGCGGACGATCGAAGCAACTGCCGAGTTCGACCTGGTCATCTCGCCGACAGCTCCGGACGCGGCATTCCCGGCCGAGCAGCCGATGCCGTACCCGCAGGTGCACGAACCGATGGGGCATATCGGGTTCACCATGCCGTTCAACATGTCAGAACAGCCTGCGGCGACGGTGTTGGCCGGATCCATGGACGACGGTCGGACCATCGGAGTGCAGATCGCCGGACGACGGTTCGCCGACGAACTCGTCATGGCCGCCGGTGCCTGGTTCGAAGCCGCGGCCGACCTCGAGCTGCCGACTCGGTCGGTCGGAGTCTGAGAGAACGACGACAGCGGGCCTGCGACGACCGGGAATCGGTCGTCACAGGCCCGCTGTGACTTGGACGTCGCCTCGGTGACGGTGGGTGTCTCACCTCGGGGAGGTGAGGTGCACCGTGTCGGCGGTGGACCCTGGGGTCAGAAGTCGAAGAATTCGACCGAGAGCTTGTCTCCGTCGATCTTCACGCTTCCGGACACCGACAGGGAGTTGCCGTTGGAGAAGTACGAGGAGCCGGCCCTCTTGCCGTCGACGGAGAAGTTGAACTTGCCTGGCTTCTCGGTGAAGAACGAGCCGGTGTTCGTGTCTCCGGCGCCGAAGCTGGCCTTCACCTTCGGCATCTCCTTCATGTCCCATTTGGCGGTGTTCTTCTTCGCCAGATCATCGAGCTTCTTGTCCGAACCGCCGACTGGGATCTCGGTCGGGTCGTACTTGATGAAGTCGCACTTCGGCTCGATGCTCTTGTTGTCGAAGCACTTCTTGAGCTCCTTCTCGACCTGTTTCTGAACTTCCTTGTCGAAGGCGCCGGTCGGGGACAGATCGAGGTTGAGGGTGGTGGGGGACACCTGGCCCTTGTTCGGCTGTCCGCCGGGGGCGAAGGCCTTCGGGAAGTTCACCTTGGCCGTATCGGAAGCTTCGGAGATCCACTTGCTCTTCGGAATCGTGAAGTCGTAGCTGCCGGGGTAGACAGCGAACGACGTGGTGCCCGACTTCGCCTTGTAGTCCTTGCCGTTGACGGCGAGACCGTCGGCAGCGGGGATATCGAGGGAGATGACGTTGAGGTCGGGGCCCTTCATCGTCCACTTGTCGAAGAACAGGTCCTGTTTGCCGTCCTTCGTCGCAGAGAGCTCCACATTGTAGGGGCTGCCGTCGAGCTCGTAGGACACGACGACGGTGCCCTTGTCCCCGTCGGTCTTCGACGATTCGACCTTGGCCTTCTCGATCTTCGCCGATGAGGAATCGGTGAATTCCTTCTGCAGCAGATCGAGGTTCGTGCCCTCAGGCCGTGTCGAGGGGGCGATCTTCTCCGCGGCTGCGAAATCACCCTTGTTCAGGGCTTCGACGTAGTCCTCTGCGACCTTGTCGGGTCCGTACTTGTTCTTGTTCACGCTGCCGATGACGAAGAACCCGACGAGGACGAGGATGATGACCAGCGCGACCGCACCGAGGGTGATGAAGAGCGGAAGTTTGCTCTTCTTCTTATCGGGGCGATTGTCGGCACGCGTCGCGGTGCTCTGACCGCCGGCGAAACCCGGAGCCGGTGCAGGCTGCGGAATCGCCTGGGATGGACCGGAACCGGTCTGTTGGGCGTTCGGACCCGACCCCGTCTGATACTGCCCGGACTGGTTCTGGGCGGAGTTAAACTGGCCCGGCTGGTCCTGAGCGCCGGGGTACGGCTGATTAGACGCCCCCGGATATGCCGCATTCGAATACTGACCGCCTGGCTGTTGGACGCCCTGCGGCTGAGCGCCTTGCGATTGAGCCCCGGGGTAGCCGCCGTTCGGCTGCTGCGGGCTCTGGTACTGGTTGTTCGGATACTGCCCGTTCTGAGGCTGGTCACTCGGAGACGGGGCACCGGGATAGGGACCCGCCTGTGGGCCGCCCTGAACGTTGGCTCCGCCTTGCTGGCCGGAGTTGAAGGACTGATCGTTCTGGGCGCCGGGGCCCGAATACTGAGGCGGTTGGTTCTGCTGAGAAGCAGCCGGAGCGACCGTCGGTCGTTCCGGCGCATCGTTGCCCGGAGCTCCCAAGGGTGGTGCCTGGTCATCGGGCACCGAGGAACCGCTTCCGGACTGAGCCGAACCGCCGGTTGCGGTGGGGGCGTCATCGGAGACCGAACCCGGAAGGCCCTCATCCGTCGGCAACTCCGACTCGGGCTTCGACCCGCCGTTCTCCGGAGGCTCGCTGGGTGGTGGCGGGAAATTGGGGTGATCGTTCCCGTTGCTCATCGTGGGGTCATCCTTTGCGTGTACAAGCCTGTCCTGGCGCAATTGTACTTCCCGGAGCAGGGAATCGCGTGGTCAATACCGGGAAGCCGAGCCGGGTTAGGCGAAAATGGTCCTGATGCACACTTCTCCTCACCCTCAGCCCTACCGTCGGACGATCTTCGCAGCCCTCATGGAAGTCGTGAAGATCGACCTCATCGTCGTTCCCGCGGGATTCGTCGTCGCCATCGTCTTCTGGATCATCGGGCTCGGCTCGCAGCTGCCGTACTCGGCGATTCCCGAATGGGCGTTCGCACTGTGGGCGACGGTGTCAGGACTGAGTGTCTCGACCCTCGGATTCGACTTCTCGCTGGCGCCGAGCCTCGTGACTGTCGGCCTGTGGCTGCTGGTGGCAACGGGGGCCAAACGAGTCGCCCGCAGCACGGCAGCGGACAGCCCGGCCGAGAGCGACGACGATCCCGGCGGATGGTGGGCGCTCATGGGTACAGCTCTGGGCACCTTCGTCGTGGCCTACGCCGCTCCTCTGCTCGTCGCGGCGGTCCTGGTCGGCCAGGCCACGGTGACTCCGCTCGGATTCCTTCGGCTCTTCCTCTTCCTCGTCACGGCTGTGGCGTGGGCCTTCATTCGGGTGCGAGGAATCGGTGACATCCCCGGACTGGCCGTGATCGCCGATGACACCTGGACTGTCTCCGTCGGACTCGCACGCCGTCTGCTGTGGGCCGCTGCGGCACTCGGTGCGATCGTGCTCGTCGTCGGAATCGTGATCCGCTGGAGCGATGTCGCCGACACTGTGCAGGTCTACAGCTCACCGGTCGCCGCAGGCATCGGCCTCATCGTCGTTCAGGCGCTCTTCGCCCCGAGCATCCTCTTCTCAGCCCTGTCGTGGACCGCCGGTACGGGAGTGAGCATCGGCGGGGCCGGGACGAGCTCTGCATTCACTTCGACCTCAGCGCCCGTGCCCGATGTGCACGTGCTGCAGCTGTTGGACGGTGACTATCCCGCCTGGACGGCCGCCGCACCGGCGCTTCTCGTGCTGCTCGGTCTGCTGTGCGTCATCCTCGGCCGCGACCGAGCCCGCGACATCGCCGCACAGTCGTGGATGGGACTGGGGCTTGCAATCGGGATACTGTTCGTCGCCCTCGAGGTGCTCGCACTGTTCGCCGGTGGGGCCTTGGGCCCGCTGGGTCTCTCCGGGTTCGGACCCTCGGCCCTGACGTCGGCGCTGGCGATCACCGGGTGGATCGGTGTGGGAATGGCCGCCGGCCTTCTGCTGATCAGACTCTCCGGTCTGCACGCCGAGTATTCCGAATTCGCCGAGGATGACGAAGAGTACCCCGACGACGAGGATGCCACAGCGGGCGCTTTCGAAGAGGACCGCACAACGGATGCGTTCGATGAGGACGAACCGGAATCGCTCGCCGACGACATCGTCGACGAAGACGAACCGCGTTAGACGAGGGCGCCGCCTCGGTGACGGATTGGGCTGCCTCGGTGAGGCAGCGTACTCACCGCGGCTGTGGCGCGAACGGAAGTCCGCCTCGGTGACGGGTCAGGCGTGAACCGAGGACATCCTCGGTGAGGGGATCAGCGCTGAATGACCTGGACCGTGGCCCCGTGGATCACTTGGTGCCGGGCAGGTCGAGATCCTGGCCGGTGACCTGCTTGAACCAGTCACCCAGACCCGACTGATACTCACTCGAGCATGAGAGCTGCGCCTGCTGCGTGATCGCGTCGCGCAGACATTCCTCGTACTTCGACTGCACCGGCCAGAGGATGACCGAGGACATCGTGGAGAAGATGAGGTAGATGCTGAGCAGACCACCGAGGATGCCCAAGGACATGTTCCGGCGCTGCTTGGTCTTGACGACGGCGACGATGTACTTCACCGACCAGACGACGGCAGCGATGGCAAAGCCGATGGCGGCGAGCTTGAACGGCAGCTGATACGTGAACGTCAGCACCGAGGCGAGGATCAGCAGTATCAGGACGAGCCCGTGTCGTGCCGGTGCGGCCTGTGCCTCCTCTTCGGGAGTCGGCGCCTTCTTCTCTTCGGTATTCTGCGGTGACGTCACTCGATCAGTTTCTCACAGTCGACTGACAAATGCCTCGGCGGGCCGTGTCCGCACGATGACAGCAGGGCATCGTCCATGTGCTGCAGACGTTAGACTGTGCGGGTGCGCATAGTTCTTCTGGCATCAGGATCCGGTACTCTCACGCAGTCCGTCATCGACGCTTTCGCCGACGGGACCCGTGGAGTCGACATCGTCGCCATCGGGGCCGACTCGGACACCGCAGGGGTCCTGACCCGAGCCGAACAGCACGAGATTCCCTCCTTCGTCGTCCGGCCCAAGGACTTCGCCGACCGCGACGAGTGGAACCTGGCGCTGAAGGACACGGTGGCCGAGCTCGCCCCGGACTGGGTGGTCTCTGCCGGTTTCATGCGCATCCTCGGTCCCAGCTTCGTCGCGGCCTTCCCGTCCCGGATCATCAACACCCATCCGGCGCTGCTGCCGTCGTTCCCGGGTGCACACGGGGTCCGCGACGCGCTCGCTCATGGGGTGAAGCTGACCGGCGGAACCATCCACCTCGTCGACACCGGAGTCGACACCGGACCGATCATCACTCAGTACGCGGTGCCCATCGGCGATGACGACACCGAGGAGACCGTGCACGAGAACATCAAAGCCCGGGAACGCGAAGAGCTCGTGCGTCTGCTGGCACATCTGGCCCACACCGACCTCGTCGTCGAAGGGCGACATGTCCGCGGATATGTCGCCTCGGCGATGACCGCCCACTGACCCCGCCGTGAGAAGAACCGACCGGCAACCGAACCTCGAGGAGGATCTGTGACAGGAACCCGCGCGATCAAGAGAGCGCTGATCAGCGTCTACGACAAGACCGGGCTGGAGGAGCTGGCTCGCGGCCTCCACGCCGCCGGAGTCCAGATCGTGTCGACAGGATCCACGGCAGCGAAGATCGCCGAGGCGGGAGCCGCGGTGACGAAGGTCGAAGACCTCACCGGGTTCCCCGAATGCCTCGAAGGGCGGGTCAAGACCCTTCATCCGCGCGTCCACGCCGGCATCCTCGCCGATTCCCGCAAGCCTGAGCACCTGGAACAGCTGTCCGAACTCGAGATCGAGCCCTTCGACCTCGTCGTCGTCAACCTCTATCCGTTCGCCGACACCGTCGCGAGCGGAGCCGGCTTCGACGACTGCATCGAACAGATCGACATCGGCGGACCCTCGATGGTGCGTGCGGCGGCGAAGAACCACCCCACGGTCACCGTCGTGACCGATCCGGCCGACTACTCGGCCGTGCTCGACGCAGCCGCCGGAGACGGCTTCGATATCGATGCCCGCCGCATCTTCGCCGCCCGCGCCTTCGCCCACACTGCGGCCTACGACGCGGCCGTCGCCTCCTGGTTCGCCGCGGAACTCGCCACCGATGAGAAGGCCGAATTCGCCGGCCTCACCGGAGAGAAGATCGCCGACCTGCGCTATGGAGAGAACCCGCACCAGGCTGCTGCCGTGTACTCCGACGGCACCGCCGGAATCGCCGGTGCGAAACTGCTCGGCGGCAAAGCGATGTCGTACAACAACTACACGGACACCGATGCCGCGATCCGCGCGGCATTCGACTTCGAGCAGCCGGCCGTCGCCATCATCAAGCATGCGAACCCCTGCGGAATCGCCGTCGGTGAGACCGCTGCCGCTGCGCACAAGTCCGCCCACGAATGCGATCCGCTGTCGGCCTACGGCGGTGTCATCGCCACGAACCGCGAGGTCGACGCAGAGCTCGCAGCATCGATCAAGCCGATCTTCACAGAATGCCTGGCCGCTCCGTCGTTCAGCGCCGAGGCACTTGAGATCCTCACGACGAAGAAGAACCTGCGACTGCTCGAACTCGGCGACATCGATGTGCCCACAGACGAGGTCAAGCCGATCAGCGGTGGGTTCCTCGTACAGGACCGCGACGCCTTCCAGGCGGACGGCGACTCCGTCGAGAACTGGACCCTGGCCGCTGGTCCGGCAGCTGCACCCGAGGTCCTCGCGGATCTCGAATTCGCGTGGAAGGCCGGACGGGCTGTGAAGTCCAACGCGATCCTGCTCGCCAAGGGGGGAGCCTCGGTGGGTGTGGGCATGGGTCAGGTCAACCGCGTCGACTCGGCCAAACTCGCTGTCGAACGTGCCGGAGCCGAACGCGCCACCGGTGCGGTCGCAGCCTCCGACGCCTTCTTCCCGTTCCCCGACGGTCTGCAGATCCTCATCGACGCAGGAGTCACCGCCGTGGTGCAGCCCGGCGGATCGATCCGCGACGATGAGGTCATCGCGGCCGCGGAGGCGGCAGGGATCACGATGTACCTGACCGGGAGCCGCCATTTCTTCCACTGAGATGAAGCGGCCTCACCCCCGCCACGCACGGCGGGGGAGAGGGCCGATCGCGAAGCGATGGATCTACTGGAAACGGCGATACGCGCATCCCACTCGGCGTGACTGGGTGCTGCTCGGCTGTCTCCTGGGCGTCGCCGCCGCCGCGGCGTGCTCCGTCATCGATTTCCGCCTCGGTGCTGTCGTCCTCGCGGTCGTTCCTGCCGGTCTCGCCGGGTTCCGAGCGATGCCGCCGCCGTGGACCGAAGTGTGGGCGAATCGGTCGAAGGTCGTCGACATCACGACCTGTCTGGTGTTCGCCGGACTGCTGGTCGGGCTTGCGTTCCTCGTACCGCTGACCCGCTGAGTAGTCGGTCTCGGCGACGTTCTTTATGTGCATTCGCTGAGAAATGGGACGCGCAGGTGTCGTCACGTCGACAATAGTGGCAAGGTGAGTGGCGTCAGAGGTTCGCTTCGAACCTTTTCCGATGAAAGGAGACAGCATGGGACTCGACGATCTTACTAACAAAGCCAAGGACGCCTTGAATAGCGATAAGGGTGAAGAGATCAGCGACCAGGGCCTGGACAAGGCCTCGGACGCAGCCAACAATGTCACCGGTGGAAAGTTCGAAGACCAGATCAATCAGGGTCGCGACGGAGCCGATGACAAGCTCGGCAACGAATGATCTTTAATCCATAGCCGCGTCCGGCATGGATGAGCGCCGAGGAGAATGTGATTCTCCTCGGCGCTTTCTTGTGTTCTGGCTAGCCGTCAGTCGATACCAACTATCGGGGCACGAGTGGCTTCGCTGCGCGAGAGAACGGCTCAGTGCAGTGGATGCACGGCTTGGCCGTGCATCCACTGCACCATTGCCTCAGCTGAGTTTTTCGATCGGGGCGTAGCGCAGCAGCAGCCGCTTCGATCCGGCCGAACCGAAGTCGACGACGGCCACGGTCTTGTCTCCGACACCGTTGACTTCGGTGACGGTGCCGAGCCCGAAGGACTCGTGCGAGACCTTCTCGCCGACCTCGACGGAGATGACCTCACGATTGGGTCGGATCCGATTGGGGAATCCGGCAACCGGTGTCGACGAACTCGCACTCGAGCGTGAGCGGGAGCCGCCACCGGACGACCGTGATGACCCGAAGCCGCGTGATCCTCCCGAGTATCCGGACGAATAGCCGCCGGAGCCGAAACCTCCGGAACCGAAGCCGCCCGAAGCGAACCCGCCGGAGAAGCTGCCCGTGTTCTCCCAATTGATGAGGTTCTCCGGGATCTCGGACAGGAACCGGCTCGGCGGATTGTATTGAGGCTGACCCCACATGCTCCGGGTCTCGGCGCGAGTGACGAGCAGACGCTGCCGTGCACGCGTGAGCCCGACATACGCCAGACGCCGCTCCTCCGACAGCTCCTGCGGATTCTCGAAGGAACGCGAATGCGGGAATCCTCCGTCTTCGAGCCCGGTGAGGAAGACCACCGGGAACTCGAGTCCCTTAGCCGTGTGCAGAGTCATCAGTGTGACCTGACCGAGTTCGGCATCGGGGATCTGATCAGTGTCCGAGGCCAGAGCCACCTGCTCGAGGAACTGATCGATGGCCGCCGCGCCGACGCCCGGCGCAGCGGAGGCGTCTGCGGAACCGACGTCATCGACGTCGGGGTCGACCGCCTCGGCGGCGGTTTCGGTCTCTGTGCCTCTGGGCTCCGGGGCGGCGGTCGCCTCGGTGTCGGTGCCGTCGTCTGTGTCGGTGTCATCCGGGGTGTCCGGTTCCGCAACTGCGGCAGCCTCCCGAGTGGCGACGAAATCCTCGGCCACGGCGACGAGTTCGGCGAGGTTGTCGACACGGGACTCGTCCTGCGGATCGGTGCTCTTCTGCAGCGATTCGAGGTACCCGGACTGTTCGAGGATCGCCTCGATGACCCGGGAGAGCGGGGAGGATTCGGCGGTGGAGCGCAGGTCCTGCATGAGGTCGTAGAACTTCTGCACCGAGGTCAGGGCGCGCGAACTCAGGTGAGGGATCTCGTCGAGGCGGCCCAGGGCGGTGAAGAAGCTGATGTTCTCCCGGTCGGCGAAGTCGGCGATGATGCCCTCGGTGCGGTCGCCGATGGAGCGTTTGGGCACATTGAGGATGCGGCGCAGATTGACGTCGTCATCGGGGTTGGCGACGACGCGCAGGTAGGCGAGGGCGTCCTTGATCTCCTTGCGCTCGTAGAAGCGGGTGCCGCCGACGACCTTGTACGGGATTCCGGACCGGACCAGCGCATCTTCGATGGCGCGCGACTGAGCGTTCGTGCGGTAGAACACGGCGAAGTCACCATAGGTGTACTTCTCCTCGTCGATGAGGTCATCGATGCGATCGACGATGAAGCGGGCTTCACCTTGTTCGTTCTCGGCCACCCAGCCGACGATCTGCTCGCCGGAACCCTCCGAGGTCCACAGCTTCTTCTCCCGGCGGTCGTCGTTGTTCGCGATCACGGCATTGGCGGCGTCGAGGATGTTCTGCGTCGACCGATAGTTCTGTTCCAACAGAATGGTGTCAGCGTTCGGGAAGTCCTTCTCGAACTCGACGATGTTGCGCACCGTGGCGCCGCGGAAGGCATAGATCGACTGGTCGGCGTCGCCGACGACGGTGAGCTCGGCACCCGTCGGCCCTCCTGCGCCGTCACCGGCCAGGGCTTTGATCAGCGCATACTGTGCAGGGTTCGTGTCCTGGTACTCGTCGACGAGGATATGGCGGAACCGGCGACGGTAGGAATCGGCCACCTCGGGGAAGGCGCCGAAGAGGTGGACGGTCTCTGCGATGAGGTCGTCGAAGTCGAAGGCATTGGCCAGGCGCAGACGGGAGGTGTAGCGCTTGAAGACGTCGGCGAGCACCTCGTCGGCGGGATTGTTAGGCCGCGGGATGAAGTCGTCGGGGGTCTGCAGGTCGTTCTTGAGGTTCGAGATTCGGTGCAGGATGGCCCGCGGGGCGTACTTCTTCGTGTCGAGGCCGAGCTCCTTGAGGATCTGGGCGACGAGGCGCTGGGCGTCCTGGGCGTCGTAGATCGTGAAATTCGACTTCATGCCCAGCACCTTCGCCTCGCGGCGGAGGATGCGCACACACGAGGAGTGGAAGGTCGAGACCCACATGGCGCGGGAGGCAGGGCCGACGATCGAGGACACGCGTTCGGCCATCTCTTTCGCGGCCTTGTTCGTGAACGTGATCGCCAGGACTTCGCCGGGGTGGGCGCGACCGGTGGCCAAGGCGTAGGCGATGCGTCGGGTGAGCACGGTCGTCTTGCCCGATCCGGCTCCGGCGACGATGAGCAGCGGGGATCCCGTATGGATTACGGCCTCGCGCTGCCTGGGGTTGAGTCCGGTGAGGAGTTCGGCCGCTCGGGAGTCGGCGCCGGCGGCATGGTCGGTGTGTTCAGCTGCAGCAGTCATGTCGCCCCCAACGATACCGTCAGCCTCGGACACGAGCTCACACCCCTCAGAACTACCTGACGGCGGCTCAGCAACCTCGCGCGAGGTTGCTGAGCCGCCGTCAGGTAGTAATTGGGGAGGGTCAGTGGATGAAGACGGCCACGATGACGTTGATGACCGCGAAGGCCACCACCAGGTGTGCCATGGTCGCCGACGGGTTCGCCACCTTCACGCCTGCCCCGCCCTCTGCAGGCGCAGAGGCGGCGAAGGCCTTCTGCTTCTTGTTGCCGATGAACGCGAAGACAGTGACGAGGATCGCCACGACCAGTTTGATGCCGAGCTTCATATGGTTGACGTCGCCATCGCCCATCTCGGCCAGCCCCATGAGCAGCAGGCCGGTGACCAGCTGCAGATAGGCGCCGTGGAGCATTCCGGGCATCACTTTGGGGGAGCGGATGACGGTGAAATAGCCGCCGACGATGATGGCCATACCCAGCAGATGCAGGGTCAGAAGAATCTCGCGTAGAATTTCCATACAGTTAATCGTAGTGGCATGATGGTGTCTCGTGAGCGCGGGCCCCTCTACTGGTGCACGCTGTTCCGCCCTGGTGTAATGGCAGCACGCCGGCCTTTGGAGCCGTGCAGTATAGGTTCGAATCCTATGGGCGGAGCTGGCCCAACCCGACATGCGAAGGATTCAACTATGTCGCAGACTCATCCGACCGCCGTCATCGTTCTGGCAGCGGGCCAAGGCACTCGAATGAAGTCGGCTCTTCCCAAGGTGATGCATCCCATCGGCGGACGCTCCCTGCTCCATCACTCCGTCGCCGCGGCGGCCGGAACCTCTCCCGAGCACCTCATCGTCGTCGTCCGCCATGAGCGCGATCAGCTCGTCGCCCACCTCGACTCCCTTCCCGTGTCCTCCCAGAGAACCCTGCTCATCGCCGATCAGGATGAGGTTCCGGGCACCGGCCGCGCCACCGAATGTGCGCTCACCCAGTTGCCCGAGGACCTCAGCGGAACCGTCGTCGTCACCTACGGCGATGTGCCGCTGCTGACGACGGAGACCATCAACGGCCTCGTCGAGATCCACGAATCCAACGCCAACGCCGTGACCGTCCTGTCCGCCGAGGTGAACGACCCGACCGGGTACGGCCGCATCGTCCGCGACGCGAACGGATCCCTGCTGCGCATCGTCGAGCAGAAGGACGCCGGCGACGAAGAACGGGCCATCCGTGAGATCAACTCCGGCATCTACGCCTTCGACGCCGCGGCGCTCAAGGAGGGCCTGGCCTCACTGACGACCGACAACGCGCAGGGTGAGAAGTACCTCACCGACGTCATCGGACATTCCCGTGAGGCAGGCCGCCCCGTCGCCGCCACGGCCACCGACGACCTGTGGCAGGTCGAGGGAGCCAATGATCGCGTGCAGCTGGCGAACCTCGGCAAGGAGCTCAACCGCCGGCAGTGCGAGAAGTTCATGCGTGCCGGTGTCTCCATCATCGACCCCGACACCACGTGGATCGACGTCGACGTGTCCATCGCCGCCGATGCGACGATCCTGCCCGGCACCCAGCTGCTGGGCGCCACCGACATCGGCGCCGGCGCCGTCGTCGGCCCCGACACCACCCTCAAGGACACCGAGGTGGGGGAGAACGCCAAGGTCGTGCGCACCCACGGTGAACTCGCCGTCGTCGGCCCGGAAGCCAACGTCGGACCGTTCGCCTACCTGCGTCCGGGCACCAAGCTCGGCGAGTCCGGAAAGATCGGCACCTTCGTGGAGACGAAGAACGCCGATATCGGCAAGGGTGCGAAGGTACCCCACCTCTCCTACGTCGGCGATGCGGAGATCGGGGAGGGCTCGAACATCGGAGCCGCCTCGGTGTTCGTCAACTACGACGGCGTCAACAAGCACCGCACCGTCATCGGCAAGCATGCACGCATGGGCTCGGACAATATGTATGTCGCCCCTGTCACCGTGGGCGACGGCGCCTATTCGGGTGCGAGCACGACGGTGCGCAAGGATGTCCCTGCAGGAGCGCTGGCCATCTCGGTGGCCCCACAGCGCAACCTGGAGGGCTGGGTTCAGACAAACCGTCCGGGCACGCCTGCAGCGCAGGCGGCCGAAAACGCATCCGAAGGGGAACGGATCAGTGAATGAGATAACGACGGCGGGCGATAAGAAGCTCGTCCTGGTGAGCGGTCGGGCAAATCCCGAACTCGCCGAGCAAGTCGCGGAGAATCTGGGGACCGAACTCCTCCCCACCGACATCTACAACTTCGCGAACGGCGAGATCTACGTCCGCTACTCCGAGTCAGTGCGCGGCAGCGACGTCTTCGTCCTCCAGTCCCACTGCGCTCCCATCAACGAATGGCTGATGGAGCAGCTGATCATGGTCGACGCCCTCAAGCGTGCATCGGCCAAGCGCATCACCGTCATCGCACCGTTTTTCCCGTACGCCAGGCAGGACAAGAAACACCGCGGACGCGAGCCCATCTCCGCTCGGCTCGTCGCCGATCTGTACAAGACCGCCGGTGCCGACCGCATCATCACCGTGGACCTGCACACCGCGCAGATCCAGGGCTACTTCGACGGTCCCGTCGACCACCTCATCGCGATGCCGATCCTCGCCGGCTACGTCAAGGACAAGTACCCCGGCGACCTCGCCGTGGTTTCGCCCGACGCCGGCCGCATCAAGGTCGCGGAGAACTGGTCGAACTCGCTGGGCGGAGTGCCGCTGGCCTTCATCCACAAGACCCGCGACATCACCCGACCGAACGAGACCAAGGCCAACCGCGTCGTCGGTGAGGTCGAGGGCCGCACCTGCGTGCTCGTCGACGACATGATCGACACCGGCGGCACCATCGTCCAGGCCGCCGACGCCTGCATGGCCGCCGGCGCGAAGGGCGTCATCGTCGTGTCCACCCACGCCGTGTTCTCCGGCCCGGCCGTCGAACGCCTGTCGAACTCCGTGGCCGAAGAGGTCATCGTCACGAACACTCTGCCGCTGAGCGAAGACAAGATCTTCGACAAGCTCACCGTGCTCTCGATCGCCCCGCTCATCGCTCGTGCCGTGCACGAGGTCTTCGAAGACGGATCGGTCACGAGTCTCTTCGAGGTCTGATCCCGAAGGCTGAGGCCCCGTGATCCGCGCAATCGCGCCGGATCTGATGCGAACCCCGAGTCGATGCGGCTCGGGGTTCGCATCGTCTGGACTGCCGTGAGGTCCTACACTGGAGGCAAGACTTCGGCGAAGGGATCAGGGACGATGTCCTCACACGATTACAACCGGTACCGCGTGGACGTCCCCGGCGGGCAGCTGTCCGTGGGAGTGTGGGAGCCGGTGGCGAGCGGCCCCGGGCGCGTGCCCACCGTGTGCGTCATCCACGGCATCACCTCCAACCACCTGTTCTTCGCGGGCCTCGTCTCCGCACTGCCCGGCGTCCGCATCATCGGGCCCGACCTGCGCGGACGAGCCGACTCGCGCACCCTGCCCGGCCCGTTCGGGATGGCCGCCCACGCCGAGGATGTCACCGCCGTGCTCGATGCCTTCGCCCCGGAGGGGCCGGTCACCCTGGTTGGTCATTCCATGGGCGGTTTCGTCGCTATGACCCTGGCCGGAATGTCGGCTGAGCCGAACGTCGACACCGGCGCCGAGGCGGCCCGCCGTTTCCGTGGCCCTGTCCTCATCGACGGGGGACTTCCCCTGCCAGTGGGGCAGCCCCACGGAGACGGCCCCGTCGACGACCTCAACGATGAGGACCTCGACACCGATGATCTCATCGCCGCCGTCCTCGGCCCGGCCGCCGAGCGGCTGTCGATGACCTTCGGCAGCGTCGAGGAGTACTTGGCGTTCTTCGCCGCTCACCCCGCTTTCGTCGACGGCCTCGACACCGTGGCGACCGAGAGCTTCGTCTACGATCTGGCGGCCAAGGACGACCATTCGTTCCAACCGTCGACGTCGGTGGAGGCGATGCAGGCCGATTCGGCCGACATGTACACCGGCTCCGCCTACCGTGATGCCCTGGAGACGATCATGGGCAGTGACGGAACCCAGTCCGAAGTGGTCTTCCTCTTCGCCGAGCGCGACCTCGTCGCCGCCGAACCGGGCCTGTACCCGCCGGAGACGACCAACGACTTCGCTCGGCAATGGCCGCAGATGGACATCGTCGATGTGCAGGGGACGAACCATTACGACATCCTCCTCACCGAAACCGGAATCGATGCGTGCACTGCAGCCGTGACCTCTCGGATTGGTGCCGAAACGGACGGTGCCGTAGACTAGTCGGGTTGCCTCGGCGAGGGAGACTGATGTCTCCGTGATCGACGCGGTCCTGCCCCACGAAACGAACCCATCGGGTTCGTGATTCGCGTGGGTGCTCAGGCTGTTTCGCCGTGGTGCTCGAAGGTAAGTTCACCACGAAGGAGAGAAAATGGCTGACTTCAAACTTCTGGCCGAAGCTCGCAACGAGTTCGGCAAGGGCGCAGCGCGCCGCATCCGCCGCGCAGGACGCATCCCCGCTGTCATCTACGGCCACGGCGGAGACCCCGTGCACGTGTCCCTCGAGGGCCACGCCACCATGCTGGCTCTCAAGCACGCCAACGCGCTGCTCGAGATCGAAAGCACCGACGGATCGAAGAACGTCCTCGCCATTGCGCGCGACGTCCAGATCGAGCCCGTCCGTCGTGATATCGAGCACCTCGACCTCATCATCGTCAAGCGCGGCGAGAAGATCGAGGTCGACGTGCCCGTCCACGTCATCGGTGAAGCCGCCCCCGGCACCATGGTCTCGCAGGAAGAGTCGACCATCGCCGTCAAGGCCGATGCGACCAAGCTGCCCGAGCTCATCGAGGTCTCCATCGAAGGCCGTCCCGCCGGCGAGCACGTTCTGGCCGGTCAGGTCGAACTGCCTGCAGGCGTCGAGCTCATCGCCGACGAAGAGCAGCTCATCGTCAACGTCTCCGAAGAGATCGAGATGGACACCGAGTCCGACGCCGAGGAAGAGACTGCTGAAGAGTCGACCGAGGAAGAGGCCGCTGAGGAGTCCGGTGAGGAAGAGACCTCCGAAGAGGAGTGATCTTCTCTCCTCCCGGCACTCAACGTGCCGTGAGGAGCACTGACTGACTACGCTGTTCGGTGGGCCGCCTGTTGGGCGGCCCACCGAATGCGTTTCTCAAGAGCGAACCCGGCGCACCTCTCGCCCCGCGGCGAGCAGAAGCCCCACCACTCGGTCAGCGGGCGCGGACAGGACGGACAAGGACGGCAATGTCGAACGAAGCATGGTTGGTCTTCGGACTGGGCAATCCCGGCCCCAAGTACGAAACGACACGGCACAACATCGGACAGATGGTCATCGCCGAACTCGCCTCCCGCATCGGAACCACGCTGACGCGGACGAAGCTGCGTGCGAACGTCGGCACCGGGCGGCTGCCCGGCGGCAGCGTCCCGGGACTGCCCGGTCCGCGGGTGGTGTTGGCCACCTCGACGGGATATATGAACGAATCCGGCGGACCGGTGCGCGCGCTGGCTGACTTCTACGGAATCGCCACCGACCGGATCATCGCCGTCCATGACGATGTGGACATCCCCTTCGATGCCATCAAAGCCAAGCTCGGCGGGGGAGAGGGCGGGCACAACGGTCTGCGTTCGATGACCTCGGTGCTGGGGACGAAGGACTATCTGCGGGTGCGAGCGGGAGTCGGACGCCCTCCGGGGCGACAGGACACCGCCGATTATGTGCTGCGCCCGTTCTCGAAGGACGAGCGCACGACCCTGCCGATGTTCGTCTCCGACCTCGCCGATGCCGTCGAAGAGGTCATCGTCAACGGGCTCACCGACATGCAGCAGAAGTTCCACTCCCGCTGATCGCACCTCGGGTGCTGACCAAGCAGCGGGCGCTGCCCGGGACTCAGGCCGTCTTCTGCTTCTCCGGGCGACGGTGCAGCCACCATGCGGCGAAGATGCCGCCGGCGAATCCGAACAGGTGGCCCTGCCAGGAGATGTCGTTCGTCTGCGGCAGCATGCCGAAGATCATCGATGCGCCGTAGGTGACGAAGATGAACAGGCCGATGGTGAAGTAGATGATCTTGCGCAGCAGGTCATCGGTGAACCAGGTGCGCAACGCGAGGTAGCCGAAGAATCCGAAGACGATGCCGGACGCACCGACGATGTGCTGGCCGGGCAGCGTGGTCAGCCACGCCCCGAGCCCGGAGCTCAGCGCGGTGATGCCCGTGACCGTCCAGAAACGACGCTTGCCTTCGAAGGCGATGACGATGCCGAGGACGAGGAACGGGAAAGTATTGGCCAGCAGATGGCCGAATCCCGAATGCAGCAGCGGCGAGGTGACCAGGCCGTAGAGCGAGAGCGGATTCCATGACTCCAGACTGAAGACGTCGAGGTCGACGGGGAGGATCGCATCGACGATCTCGATGACCCACATGACGGCCAGGACGATCAGCACCGGAGCGAACCGGGAAAGCAGATGCGGCCGGTCGACGGTGGTGTTCAGGTGCGCAACCGGGGGATTCGCGGAACGGCCGGAGTGGGGAGATCCGGAGTCGGTGGAGTCAGGGCCGAAGAGGAGTCGGGATTCCTCGGCGGAGAAACGGGGGGAGTGGTCGGTCATGTTCCAATTGTGGGTGATGAAGATTGGAGAACCCCGAACATCCGGGCCTTCCGGGCAATCGTGATCGTTCCGTTAGGCCCGTTATCGCCTCGAAATATTCACGACCGGTCCAACTCCAGAAACTATCTGTTTTGAGGCTCCGCTCTGGTCGACCCGAGGGACTTGCCGTCCGCGTCGAGAGCTTCGACGATGATCGTCGAACCGTTCGGGGTGATGTCCGCCGCCGTCTCGAAACCGGTGCGCTCGACCTCGGTGTTCTCAACGAGGTGCTCCTCGTCGTCACCGCTGAGCACCCTCCACGAAGCCACCTCGGTGGCACCGTTCCAGCTCATGTGCACCCGAGTGATGTCGGACTGCGGCTGTGACTTCGTGGCCGTCGGGGGAGCAGTCGGCTGGGCATGCCAGTCGAAGCGGTAGGCGCGGTAGTTCGATCCGCCGGTGAAGGTGAGGTCGGCGAGCAGCTTTCCGTCCTTGGAGAACTCGGAGATGTAGGGCTCCGAACCCCAGCCGAGGACGACGTTGCCGCCCGGCAGCTCCTGGAAGTTGCCCTGACTGCCCGACGAACGGTCGTCGGGAGCGGGATACTCCGTGACCACCTCGGCGCGCTTCTTCTTCTCATCGACGTCGAGGCGCAGACCGCGGGTGTCGCCGAGCCGAGGCGCGGCGTGGTTGTCGAACAGGGTCAGCGTCCCATCGGAGCGGCGCTGGGCATCGTGCTGCCAGGCGAACTGTGCGCTCTCGCCCATCTCGAAGTCCGAGGCCTTGCCGCCGAGGACCCAGTTGAGATCGGCACTCTTCCGGTCGAGCTGGTAGACAGCGTGGGTATTGCGCGCCGAGACGAGGAGAGCCCTGCCGTCATCGTCCTCGGACACGGAGTTGAGGTGGATGTAGTCGAAGGGCTCGTCCTTCGTGCCCTCACCCTCCTTGAGCTCCGTCTCGGTCTCATCGATGGGTACGGCATCGAGGGAGCGCCATTCGAACAGGGGATCACCGCTTGCGATGTCGACCTCCTGGACGATGCCCTCCCAGGCCCAGCCGTCCTCGGCTCCGCCGACTGAGCTGAGATCCGTCTGCGTCTTCACATAGGAGATGAGGAACATGGTGTCATCGGCGGTGATCGTCGTCTCGTGCAGGTCGGACGTGTCCTTGGGCAGCTCGCCGCCCATGCCGACACGGGCGATCTCCTGATACGAGTCGTCGAGGATGACGACCTCGCCGGCGGTGTGCGGGGTCTCGGCCAGTCCCTCCCACCAGGTGAGCACCGGCTTCCCCTGATATTCCTGGACGCGCAGATCCCACAGCGCTTCGGAGTCGTCTCTGATCCACACCGGGTCACCGGCGGAGTCGAGGATGAGCCCGCCCACCCAGGACGTGTCATCGGTCTGCGTCTGTCCCTTCGGGGCGAGGAAGGTCTCCAGGTCTCCGTTGTCGTCGGGGAAGGCCCCGGAGTCGATATCGACCTTCGGCGGGGCGAGTTCGGGGCGGGAATGGAAGTCCCACCGTTCGGCGACAGCGATGTCGTCATCGGCATCGGCCGTGCACCCTGCGAGCAGGAGCGTCGCCGCAGCCAAACCTGCAAGGACGGTTCTCTTCATGGCCATATGCTCATCCTCACACGTTTTCGACTCCCGTGGTCCTCGGGCCTTGCCGAGAGGGCGCCGAATGGGTCGTGTCAGCCGCGTGGCCTAGACTGTTCGGGTGCTCAACGGACTCGATCTCACCCGCCGGAATCCCACCATCACCGAACTCGTCGCGGCCTTCAACGACGCGAACACCGACGGTGGCACGATCGATGCGATCAAGGGACTGTGGCCGTCGATCCTGCGCCGCACCGTCACCACCGACGGGGCCGCCTCGGCGCCGCAGCTCATCGTCACCGCCACGACACGTGAGGCAGAAGACCTCGCCCAGGCGCTGGCCGACTGGGTGCCGTCGGCTTCGATCGCGATCTTCCCCAGCTGGGAGACCCTGCCGCACGAGAAGCTGTCTCCGCGGTCGGACACCGTCGGCCAGCGCCTTGAGGTGCTGCGCCGCCTCGCCCACCCCACTCCCGGCCGGGAACTGACCTTCATCATCGCGCCCGTGCGCGCCTTCCTCCAGCCCCTGGCCAAGGGACTCGGCGACATCGAGCCGGTCGAGCTCGCCGTCGGCGACGAATACGAGATCGATGATCTGGCCGAACGGCTCACCGAACTCGCATACTCCCGAGTCGATATGGTCTCCAGACGCGGCGAATTCGCTGTGCGCGGCGGAATCGTCGATATCTTCCCGGCCACCTCGGAGCGAGCGCTGCGTGTGGAGTTCTTCGGAGACGAAGTCGACGAGATCCGCGAATTCTCCGTCAGCGACCAACGCTCGATCCCCACCGACGACGGTGACGAACCCCTGCGCCTATCGGCACCGCCGTGCCGGGAGCTGCTCCTGACCGATTCGGTGCGGAAGCGGGCCGCGGAACTCGCCGAGGATGTGCCCAGCGCCGCCGATATGCTCGACAAGATCGCCGGCGGAGTCGCCGTCGAAGGAATGGAATCGCTCTCCGCCGTCCTCGCCGACGGAATGGAGCCGATGATCGCCCTGCTGCCGGCCGGATCGAAGATCATCATCACCGAACCCGAACGCGTCGACGCCCGCGCCGCGGACCTCGTGGAGACGACGAACGAATTCCTCGAAGCCGCCTGGACCGGAGCCGCCGGCGGGGGAGAGACCCCGATCGACCTGTCGGCCGCCAGCTTCCGCACCGTGGCCGAGATGGCCGAAGGCGCTCGCCTCATCGGCCTGGCCTGGTGGGAGATCGGCGGATTCGCCACCGACGAGGAGCTCGCCGGTCCCGAGGAGAACATCTTCTCCGTTCCTGCCCGCATCCCGAAGGGCTATGCCGGAGACGTCGAAGCGATCCTCGCCGACGTCAAGGGACTCATCCACGACAAGTGGCGCATCCTCGTGCTCACCGAAGGCCAGGGTCCGGGCCGACGCATGGTCGAGGTTTTCTCCGAAGCCGGAGTGCCCGCCTCGTTCGTCGACGACCCGACCGATCTGCCCGAAGCACTGGTGACCGTGACGACGGCCGCGTCCTTCGGCGGCTTCGTCTTCGACGATCTCAAACTCGCCGTGCTCACCGAGGCCGATGTGCTCGGTCGGGCGGCGGCCACCTCGACGCGGGATATGCGCAAGCTGCCCACCCGCCGTCGACGCAACCAGGTCGACCCGCTCAATCTGGCCCCCGGCGACTACGTCGTCCACGATCAGCACGGCGTCGGACGTTTCGTCGAAATGACGCAGCGGACCACGGGCCGAGGTGCGAACAAGCACACTCGCGAATACCTCATCATCGAATACGCGCCTGCCAAGCGCGGACAGCCCGGCGACCGTCTCTACGTTCCCAGCGATGCTCTCGACCAGGTCACCCGCTATGTCGGCGGGGAGAGCCCGAACCTCAACAAGATGGGCGGCGCCGACTGGCAGACGACGAAGGCGAGAGCCCGCAAGGCCGTCAAGGAGATCGCCGGGGAGCTCATCCGACTGTATTCGGCCCGCCAGGCCACCGTCGGCCACGCCTACGGGCCGGACACTCCCTGGCAGCGTGAACTCGAAGACGCCTTCCACTATGTCGAGACGGCCGATCAGCTGACCACCATCGACGAGGTCAAATCGGACATGGAGAAGACTGTGCCGATGGACCGTCTGATCTGCGGCGATGTGGGCTATGGGAAGACGGAGATCGCGGTTCGTGCCGCGTTCAAGGCGATCCAGGACGGCAAGCAGGTCGCCGTGCTCGTGCCGACCACTCTGCTCGTCCAACAGCACTATGAGACCCTCGCCGAACGCTACTCGGGATTCCCCGTCACCATCGGCGCCCTCTCCCGGTTCCAGACCAAACAGGAATCGGAGAAGGTCAAGGAGGATCTCGCCGACGGCAAGCTCGACCTCGTCATCGGCACCCACCGACTGCTCAGCGGCGAGGTGCGGTTCAAAGAACTCGGACTCGTCATCATCGACGAGGAGCAGCGTTTCGGCGTCGAACACAAGGAGACTCTCAAGGCGCTGCGGACGAACGTCGACGTCCTGGCCATGTCGGCGACCCCGATCCCGCGCACCCTGGAGATGGCGGTGACCGGCATCCGCGAGATGTCGACCCTGGCCACACCTCCGGAAGAGCGGCACCCGGTGCTGACCTATGTCGGCAAACGCGAAGACAAGCAGATCAAGGCTGCGATCCGACGCGAGCTCATGCGCGAAGGACAGGTCTTCTACATCCACAACAGGGTCCGCGATATCGAAGCAGTCGCCGGACACATCGCCGAAATGGTGCCAGAGGCGCGAATCGCCATCGCCCACGGCAAGATGAATGAGACCCGACTCGAACAGGTCATCGTCGACTTCTGGGAGAAGAAATACGATGTGCTCGTGTGCACGACGATCGTCGAAACAGGAATCGACATCGCGAATGCGAACACGCTGATCATCGACAACGCCGACAAGTACGGGCTCTCCCAGCTGCATCAGCTGCGCGGACGCGTGGGACGTGGACGTGAACGCGCCTACGCCTACTTCCTCTACCCGCCGGACACTCAGCTGACCGAGACCGCACACGATCGTCTGACGACTCTGGCCGCGCACACCGAACTGGGTGCCGGAATGCAGGTGGCGATGAAAGACCTCGAGATCCGCGGGGCCGGCAATCTGCTCGGCGGCCAGCAGTCCGGCCATATCGAAGGCGTCGGCTTCGACCTCTACGTCCGACTCGTCGGAGAGGCCGTGGCGAAATTCCGCGGCGAGGAGACCGAACCCGAGGCGGACATGCGCATCGAACTGCCCGTCGATGCCCACCTGCCGGCCGACTATGTCGATCACGAACGACTGCGTCTCGAGGCCTACCGAAAGTTGGCCGCGGCGACCGACGAAGCACAGCTGCAGGAAGTCCTCGACGAGCTCATCGACCGCTACGGCCCCTACCCGGAACCCGTCGGTGTCCTTGCCGATGTCGCCCGGCTGCGCATCCGCGCCCGCGCTTCCGGGGTCAACGACATCGTCATGCAGGGCAACTTCATCCGCTTCGGACCCGTCGAACTCTCCGACTCCCAGGTGGTCAGGCTCAAGCGTCTGTACCCGAAGTCTCTGCTCAAACCGGCGCTGCGTTCGGTCCTCGTCCCGAAGCCGATGGCGGGCACCGGATTCGATTCCAAGGAGATGACCGATTCGGACATCCTGCGGTGGGCGCACCAGTTCCTCGACGCCATCCTGCCTGTCGTCGAGTCGGATGCCACGGAAGTCACGGAGGCCGGAGCTGCGAAGGACGGTTGAGAACTCTCCGACTGTTCACCGCTGTTCGGCCCACGAGCCAGGGCGGTGGCGTAGAGTGCGAAACGCGGAGACATCCGCAGCAAGTGCAAATCACGCAGCTGTCTACTAAGGAGAATCCCCATGGGTGTTGACGACAAGTTCGAGAACAAGGCCGAAGACCTCGGCGGCCGTGCCAAGGAGACCGTCGGTGATGTGACCGGTGACGACCAGCTCAAGGCCGAAGGTGCCACCGATCAGCTCAAGGCCAAGGCCAAAGACGTCGGCGAGTCGGTCAAGGACCTCGGTGCCTCGGTCAAGGACAAATTCTCGAAGTGACCGACGAATCGGCCCTCACCGCTTCTGCGGTGGGGGTCTTTCGTGCCGGCAGGAGGATATTTCGTGGGTGAACGTGACGAACCGGGACTCCAAGCGGTGATCGAAGCCATGGCGACTCTGCGGCGACGGTGCCCCTGGTCGAGCCGACAAGATCATCAGAGCCTCGAGAAGTACGCACGGGAAGAGACCGACGAACTCATCGTCGCTCTTGAAGACTTCGCGACAGAACCCACTGCGGAGAATCGGGCGGCCGTCGTCGACGAGCTCGGCGACGTGTTCTACCAAGTGCTCTTCCACTCCGCCCTGCTCGATGAAAGCAGCGGGCGAGACTACGGTCACAGCCTCGGCGCCATCATCGATGGTCTCGAGGCCAAGCTCATCCGTCGTCACCCCCTGGCTTTCACCGACGATCCCGGAGATGAGATGGCATCGTTGGACGACGTCGAACGCGAGTACCGCCGGATCAAAGCGGAAGAGAAGGCCGCAGCGCGAGGAGAGGACGGAAGTCGATGAGTCTGGAGAGGCTCGAGATCGAAGGCACGTTCAACTTCCGTGACCTCGGAGGGCCCGCCGCCGAGGCGGGGGAGAGCCGAGTGCGATCCGGGAAGGTGTTCCGCGCCGACGGTCTGGCGCAGCTGAGCGATCGGGCGCGCGCCGATATCGGCGAACTCGGCATCGGCACCGTCATCGATCTGCGCGATATCGGCGAGAGGGCGAAACTGCCGGATGCGCTCGACGGCCTCGACATCCGACATATCGAGCTGCCCGTCTTCGACGACCACTTCTTCCCCAGCCGACCATTGAGCAGGGAAGAGATGAAAGCCGCCGCCGAGGCGACAGGAATGGATCTCAGCGACCGGAGCCTCGGCCGCATCTACGAACTCATGATCACGCACTTCGGTCACCGGCTGGCCGCCGCCGTCGACCTGATCGCCGAACACTGCGCTGATGGTGTGGTGTTCCACTGCTCTGCCGGGAAGGATCGCACCGGTGTGATCGGGGCATTCCTGCTCGACCTCCTCGGTGTGGGACGGCAGGAGATCGTCGACGAATATGCGATCACCTCCACCCACCTGTCCGGGGGTTTCCTCGAGGCGATCACCAGGAACTTCTCCGATGCCGGGATCTCCGGCAACCTCGCCCAGACCGCCACCGCTGCTCCTCCCGAACTCATGCACGAGGTCCTCGATCGGATCGAGGCCGAGCACGGGACCGCCTCGGCGAAGGACGGGGGACAGCCAAGGGGAGTCGAATCCTACCTGCTCGCGCACGGGATGGACCCGGCCACGCCCGGGCGACTGCGGCAATGCCTGCTCGAATCCGAGCCCAACAGGGGCCCGGACCGAGGGTGAGCCTGGACGCGCGGTGCATTAAGCTGTCCTCCAGGCACATGTTCCCCATGTGAAACCAAACGCTAAGGAGTACTCAGTGGCCGAGATCGTTGCCGCAAACGCCCGTGAAATCCTGGATTCCCGGGGAAATCCCACCGTCGAGGTGGAAGTGCTGTTGGCCGATGAGTCCGTCGGTCGTGCCGGCGTTCCCTCCGGTGCCTCCACCGGAGAGTTCGAAGCCGTGGAGCTGCGCGACGGAGATCCCGAGCGCTACCTGGGCAAGGGCGTCACCCAGGCCGTCGACGCTGTCGTCGACGAGATCCACGAAGTCATCGTCGGACTCGAAAGCGACGACCAGCGTCTCGTCGACCAGGCGCTCATCGAACTCGACGGCACCGACAACAAGTCCCGCATCGGCGCGAACGCGATGCTCGGCACCTCGCTGGCCGTGGCCCGCGCGGCAGCGGTCTCGGCGGATCTGCCCCTCTACCGCTACCTCGGCGGACCGAATGCGCACGTCATGCCCGTGCCGATGATGAACATCCTCAACGGCGGATCCCATGCCGACTCGAACGTCGACATCCAGGAATTCATGATCGCCCCGATCGGCGCCGCCAGCTTCCACGAAGCGCTGCAGTGGAGCGTCGAGGTCTACCACGCGCTCAAGGGAGTGCTCAAGGAACGCGGACTCTCGACCGGACTCGGCGATGAGGGCGGATTCGCTCCGAACCTCGACTCGAACGCCGCGGCGCTCGACCTCATCATCGAGGCCATCGACATCGCCGGGCACCGTCCCGGACGCGATATCGCCGTCGCCCTCGACGTGGCGTCCTCGGAGTTCTACGCCGACGGTGCCTACGAGTTCGAAGGCAGCAAGAAGACCGCCGAGGAGATGGCCGCCTACTACGAAGAGCTGCTGGCGAAGTACCCGCTCGTGTCGATCGAGGACCCCCTCGATGAGAACGACTGGGACGGCTGGGCGACTCTGACCGAGACGATCGGCTCGAAGGTGCAGCTCGTCGGCGACGACCTGTTCGTGACCAACCCCGAGCGCCTGCAGCGCGGTATCGACAACGCCACGGCGAACTCGCTGCTGGTCAAGGTCAACCAGATCGGTACCCTGACCGAGACCCTCGACGCTGTGTCTCTGGCGCAGACGAACGGCTACACCACGATGATCTCGCACCGTTCCGGCGAAACCGAGGACACGACCATCGCCGACTTGGCCGTGGCGACCAACGCCGGTCAGATCAAGGCCGGCGCCCCGGCACGATCGGAGCGCGTCGCGAAGTACAACCAGCTGCTGCGCATCGAAGAGCAGCTCGGAGATGCCGCACGCTACGCGGGCCGCAGCGCCTTCCCGCGCTTCGAAGCCTGAGGCGAGCAGGGCTCTGAACTCCCCGAGGCGGGGCCGGACGATCACAATGATCGCCCGGCCCCGCCTCGGGGTTTCCAGCTTCGGACCTCCCTCATCCGAGGCTTCTCGTCTCTAGTCTTCCCGCCTTCGGGCCTTCCTCCATCCGGGGCCGCATTTCTCACCGCGAAGTCTCCTCGTCGCGACGATTCTCCGTTGCCGGGCCCGGTTCACTGCGTCACCATTTGTCACCGGTGGTCTCATATCCGCCCACCGGCGACTATCCCTCGCGTTCCTCGTAATTTGCACCGTTGCACCACTCTGACGAGTCTCTATGGGTGAGGGACGGTCGAGCACCTGTAGGAGTTGCCGGCAACGGTGCGGGATGAAACTCTGCCAATCGCACCATGGGAGACGGTGTGCTCGACGAAATAGGGGTGAACGACAGCCGCGGTGCGGGATGCCTCGCCCTATGCAGCGATGTGCCGCCTGGTGCGGCGGTCCGCGGCGGTGCGCTGCGGTCCGCGATGCATCTGCGGCACAGATGCCCGCGGTGGGGATCAGGCGGTGGCGTTCTGCGCACGGCGGATGAACCGGAGGATGTCATAGAATTTCGCCTCCTCGAACAGCTCCTTCCAACTGATCCGAATCACCTGCCAACCTTGGTCGCGCAGCCACTGCTCGCGGCGGCGTTCCTGTTCGAGCTCCTCGCGGGGGACACCTGAACCGAGATAGAGCTTGCCGATGCCGTCGATCTCGATGATGAGACGAGCCCGGCGGTGACAGAAGTCGACGCGGATATCGCGCCTCAATGATTCGGCGTGAAACGTGACCTGCGGTTCCATCCCCGTGATCCCGTGTTCGTAGAATCGCACCGCGGCGACAGCCTCGGCGGGGGATTCGCGGCGAGAATCGGACAGATCGATGGCCAGTCGCACTTTCGCGGAATTGCGCTTCTCCAAGCATTGAGCGAGTTTCGTGAGGGTCTTCTCCCTGGTGGTCAGCTTTCGGTGCAGCGCATCATCGATCATCGGCACAGAGACGTCGAGGTTGTAGCTGCGGGCGACGTCGATGAGTGTGCGTTCGAGTGTGGTCACCTCGGCGCCGTTGATCGTTGCGCGGTGGTTCTGCGGGATGATGCTGCCGCGGACGTGGATAGTCTTGAATTTGCGGTTGGTGCCCCGCCGGACGACCTCGACCTGGTGGGTGACAGGGTGGGAGATGGGCAGATTGTGGATTAGTGCCGCAGAGATGTGCGAGAAGATCTCCGCCGGTGGGTTCGACTTCGCGTCGTCGGTTCTCCGATCGGCACGTTGTGCGAAGTGAGCCATCACCGAGGCGTTGAGATCGTTGATATCGTCGCGGATGTCTCCGTGCTCGATGAAGACCTGGTGGACCTGTTCGGCGATGCTCGCCCAGAGCGGGCGATGGAAGTCCAGTTCGCAGACGTGGCGGACGAGATATGTGCCCCGCGACAGCCGTCGGAGGCAACATCTGCGGGCGCGCCTGATGTCGCCATGGTTGAATCCGAGCCGAAGGATGTCATCGGTGCTCAATAGTTTATACATGCATCTAAAATGCAATAAACGCAACCAAACAGCAATGAGCGCTCTCTTGTCTGTGGATAACTCTGTGGATAGGGCATTGATCGGGCGGAGCTCTCGCAAGATGACTGGTCGCAGGCCAGGTGATCGACGGCGGCGATCTTCGGACATCCGTCACCCCGAGGCGCATAACGCACCGCAGGAGCGAGGTGGTTTGCTGCCAAGAGTGAGGGGTGCCGTCGTGGGTGTAGGAGTTGGGGCTGCGGGGAGGGGGAAGCAGTAGTGGTGTGAGATGCCTGCGGGAGGCGAGGCTGAGATGGCTCCTGGGGCGGGCACGGGCTGAGGTGAGAGATGCTCGCGGGGGAGGAGTGGGCGGGACCGGACGTGACGGAGGATACGTGAGAATCGAACACGCCACGAGCTCGAAATCCTCGCGCAGGGAATGCGGACACGGCACACTTGGAGATGTTGCGACACTCTTCCCCGATCCCCAGTCGCAGAGGAAAGAAGCATGGTCCCGAGCAAGCCCAGACGAAGTGCCCCGAAATCGGCTCCTGGCAAAGCCACCCCTCGTCGACGCCCGAAACCGGTCATCGAAGCCGATGCCGGCACGGACGCCGAGGCGCGTGGCCGCCGCATGTCGGTGCGCACGGGCGTCTTCCTCCTCGTCGTCGCAGCCGTCCTCCTCGCGTTCCTCTCGCCCCTGAACTCCGCACTCAAACAGGCCCAGCAGATCGCGGCCCTGAATAACGAGATCGAGACGACGAAAGCCGAGGTCAAGAGCCTCGAAGAGAAGAACGAGAACCTCAGAGACCCCGCCTACATCAAGCGCAAGGCCCGCGAAGACCAGTACTACGTGGAAAAGGGCAAGAACGCGGTCATCGTCACGAATCAAGAGGCCGTCGACGAGGAATCCGAGCCCGAACGGCCGGTTCGCAAGCAGGCCTGGTACCTTGAGTTGCTGGAGTCCATTCAGGAGACCGGCAACACCGTGGAGAATAGCTGATGATCACAGAGTGCACCGAGGCGGATTTCGCTGTCCTCCAAGACCAACTCGGGCGCATTCCCCGAGGCGTCGTCGGCATCGCCGCCCGCAGCGCATCCGGTGAACCCCTCGTCGTCGCCACCGCTCCGCGCCTCGAGGACGGCACGCCGTTCCCGACGACCTTCTACCTCACCCATCCTGCCTACGTGGCCGAATGCTCGCGGCTGGAAGCCTCGGGAATCATGGCCGAATGGACTACGGAGATCGGCGAAGACGAAGAGCTCGCTGCCGCCTACGCCGCCGCACACCGGGCCTACCTCGACGTCCGCTCTGAGATCGGCTCCGCAGCGGGCCTGGCGGAAGTTGAAGAGATCAAGGATTACTCCGCAGGCGGAATGCCGAACCGGGTCAAATGCCTCCACGCCCTCGTCGGCCACTCGCTGTCCGCCGGGCTCGGCATCAACCCCATCGGCGACCGCGCACTGTCGTTCATGAACGATGTGCCTCCGCTGGCCGAGACCGCTGCCACCACCGAATCCACCGACTAGGACCTGCCATGCGTGTTGCTGCCTTCGACTGCGGGACGAACTCCCTGCGCCTGCTCATCGCCGATGTCGCCGCCGACGGCACCCTCACCGACCTGCGTCGCGAAACCCGGATCGTCCGTCTCGGCCAAGGTGTCGACGCCACCGGCGAGTTCGCACCTGAGGCGCTCGAGCGCACCTTCGCCGTGGCGAAGGAATTCGCCGAGGTGGCCGCCGAGTACCAGCCGGAGAAGCTGAGGTTCGTCGCGACCTCGGCCAGCCGCGACGTGAAGAATCGCGATGAGTTCTTCGCCGGGATCTTCTCGATCCTCGGCGTCGTCCCCGACGTCATCGCCGGTGAAGAAGAGGCCCGGCTGTCCTTCCTCGGCGCCACTGTCGGCCTCACGGATGCTGACGGACCTTATGTCGTCATGGACCTCGGCGGCGGCTCGACCGAGCTCGTCCTCGGCCGAGACGATGTCCAAGCGGCCGTGAGCATGGACATCGGGTCGGTGCGTCTGACCGAACGGCACATGCCGGTCGAAACTCCCAGCCAGGACCAGATCCAGGCAGCTCTGGCCGATATCGACGGCCAGCTCGACCAGGCTGCCCGTATCGTCGACTTCGCGGCCCCGCGTACTTTCATCGGAGTCGCCGGCACCGTCACCACCATCACCGCGGGCATCCTCGGACTCGAAAGCTACCAGCGAGAGCGCATCCACGGAGCACATATCAGCGTCGCCGACGTCGCTGACGAATCCCGAAAGCTTCTGGCCATGGACCGCCAGGCACGCACGGACCTGCCGTATATGCATCCCGGACGCGTCGACGTCATCGGCGCCGGATCGCTGCTCTTCGCCAGGATCGTCGCCCGCTTCGACCAAGCCGTGACAGCCGCCGGGGGATCGCTGGATATTCGGATCTCCGAAACCGACATCCTCGACGGGACCGCGCTCGACCTCGCGCTGACGAGCTCGTGAGAGCCGCCGCGCGACTCCTCGCCGTCACGACCGTCGTCCTCGGACTCGTCGTCGGTACCACCCAACCCGTCATGGCCGCGCCGAAGGCCGGACCCGGCCAGTGGTTCATCAAAGACTACGGAATCGACAAGGTCTGGAAGAAGTCCACGGGCAAGGGAGTCAAGGTCGCAGTGATCGACTCCGGCGTCAACACCGACCACGAAGACCTCAAGGGCGTGGTGAAGAAGTCCAAGGACTTCAGCGGACTGGGCAAGGACGGAAAGACCCCGCTGGGAGGGAAGACCACGATCCACCACGGCACCGCCGTGGCCGGAGTCATCGCCGGCCGAGGAGTCGGTGCCGGGCCGACCGGCGTCGCCCCGGACGCAGAGATCCTGTCGGCTTCGATGTGGCTGGGCCCCGATCGCCCCAAGGAATCCGGATCGACTCGAGAACAGGCCGATGAAGCCATTCGGTGGGCTGTCGACTCCGGAGCGAAGGTCATCAACATGTCCTTGGGATGGGACGATCCGGGCTGGCCGGAGAGCTGGGACGAATCCTTCGCCTACGCGTACAAAAAGGACGTGCTCGTCGTCGCCTGCGTCGGCAACGCCTCGCAGGGAGCGACCCAGGCATGGTCGCCGTCGACGGTTCCGGGCGTCATCGGGGTGGGCGGACTCGACCAGAACGGGAAGGTCCTCGACGACTCCACCGCCCCCGGCACCGCCGTCGACCTCATGGGTCCGGCCAAGGACATTCCCATTCCGTACTACAGCGGCGGCTACGCCGAAGGCCAGGGATGCTCCTTCGCCTCACCCGTCGTGTCCGGTGTGGCAGCGCTCATCCGCTCCGAGAACCCCGACCTCAGCGCCGACGAGGTGCGAGCCATACTGCAGTCGAGTGCCGAACCGGTGGACGGTCACAAGGGCGTGAGCAAGAAGGGCAAGCCCGACCCGATCGTCGGCTGGGGGCGCGTCGACCCGCAGAGCGCCATCAAGGCGAAAGCGCCCAAGAACGTCTCCTCCGCCGAGGATGAGCTGGCGGATTGGGTGAAGATGCATCGTCGCGGGGATGCGAAGTCAGAAGAGACCGAAACCGCGGCGCCGGATGAGACCGAGAGCCCGAAGGCTCTCGCGCCGACCGATATCGTCGCCACGCAGTCGACACCGACACTCGGCTTCGCCGTCCTCGGGGCCGGAGCCCTGATCGCCGTGGTCCTCATGATCATCTCGATCGTCTCCTTCGCCCGCCGTCGCCGCTGAAGTCAGGTGCAGAAACTGCTCTGATCTGGGGCGTTCGAGTCCGTGGGACAAACAATTAGTGAAAGTTTTCACAAGGGTCTAGCATGGGATTATGGCACTCATCAGAAACTCAAAACTGCGTCCACGAATCCTCGTTGTCGGTGGCGGCTCGGTCGGCCTGCTCGCCGCTCAGAATCTGCTGAAGAACCTCGGTCGGGGCGAAGCCACCGTCACCGTGGTCGATCCCAACCCATACATGACCTACCTGCCGTTCCTCCCCGAGGTGGCAGCCGGGTCGATCGAGCCTCGTCACGCTGTGGTGCCGCTGCGCCGCAACCTGCCGGGTGCCGAGGTCATCACCGCGAAGGTCACCTCGATCAACCACGCCGAGAAGTTCGCCACCATCGAACCCGAGAACGATGAAGCATTCGAACTCGACTACGACCACATCATCCTCGCCTCCGGCTCGGTTGCCCGTGCGCTGCCGATCCCGGGCCTGAAGGAGAATGCGATCGCGCTCAAGCGCATCGAGGAAGCCGTCGCTCTGCGCGACCACCTCCTCTCCCGCCTCGCCGACGCCGCACTCATGGAGGACGACGAGGAACGCCGCAAGGCTCTGACCTTCGTCTTCGTCGGCGGCGGATTCGCCGGCATCGAGCTGCTGACCGAACTCGAGGACATGGTCCGTTCGGCCATCGCCCAGTACGAGACGCTGACCGAAGCCGATGTCCGCTTCGTCCTCGTCGAGGCCCTCGGCCGCGTCATGCCCGAGGTCGGCGAAGCTCAGGCCCGCTGGGTCGTCGAACACATGCGCGAACGCGGAATCGACGTCTACCTCGAGACCTTCCTGCAGGACTGCACCGACAAGCACGTCAAGCTTTCGAACGGCGAAGAGTTCGACGCCGACACTATTGTGTGGTCCGCCGGTGTCAAGGCCAACCCGATGCTCATCGACTCCGACCTGCCGATCAACGAACGCGGCAACGTCACCGTACGCGCCGACCTGCGGGTCGAGGGCGATGACGGTGTCGTCGAGGGCGCTTGGGCTGCCGGCGACAACGCCGCGGTTCCCGACTTGTCCGGCGGCGGAGTGGCAGGCTTCTGCGTGCCCAACGCTCAGCATGCTGTGCGTCAGGCTCCGGTGCTGGCTGCCAACGTGCTCGCCGCACTGCGCGGAGAGACCGAGTTCAAGCAGTACTTCCACAAGACCATCGGTACGGTCGCAGGCCTGGGCCTGTACAAGGGTGTTTCGCAGATGGGTGACTTCGAAGCCCGCGGACTCCTCGCCTGGCTCATGCACCGCGCCTACCACGGCTACGCGATCCCGACCATGGACCGCAAGGTCAGGGTCTTCGGCAACTGGTTCGTCAGCGCCGTCCTCGGCCGCGACGCCATGCCGCTGGCAGACCTCGATGTTCCGCGCAAGAACTTCGTCGAGGCCGCCAACTCGAAGCCGGCTCCGAAGAAGGAGCCTGCCAAGGCCTGACTCGAGGCAGCCGGTGCCATCCGGCGACAAGCCCTGATGAGACGACTGACGCCGGGGATGCAGATGCATCCCCGGCGTCAGTCATATCTGCAGGCCCTGCTGCGAGTGCGTCCTGCTCAGTTCGCCACAGTGAAGCGGGCGTCGATGTGCGCAGGCTCGGCGATCTCATCGACCATGGCTACGGCGAAGTCCTCGGCCGAGATCGAGTCGCCCGCGGGCACCTCGAGCTCGACATTGTAGGAACCGGTGCGCTCACCCGGAGCGATCTCCGGGGCGGGGGAGATGAGCGTCCACGGGGACGGGTTCGCGGCACGAAGAAGCTCGAGGGCCTTCGTGCCGGTCTCTGCCTCAGCCTTGTACGCGGGAGGAAAGCCCTCGGTGTCCTTGAGCATCGTGTCCCCGGCGAACAGGGAACCGGCACCGCCGACGACGAACAGTCGCGTATCGCCGCTGGCCTTCGCCAGGGCCGACAGAGCGTCGAGCCATTCCTGGTGGTCCCCGCCCGTGCGGCTGGGTCCGGTGGTGGAGACGATGACATCGTGATCGGCGGCCATGCGTGCTCCGAGCTCCGCATCGGCCATGTCACCGGCGATTGAGCGGGTCGCTCCGGCCACCTCGGTGCCGGAGCGGGTGATGGCGGTGACCTCGATCCCGCGAGAGGCCGCCTCGGCGACGACGCGAGAGCCGATCATTCCCGATGCTCCAAAGAGTGCGATCTTCATAAGAGTCCCTTCGTTCTTCGTGCGGCGCGACTGCGGTGCACGGTGGATTTCGTAGTCTGACTTTCCTAAGGTATCTTTTGGATATCGAGTACCTCAAGGATACTATTGGGCTATGAGTATGAAAGTTCGCTGGGAAGGCGATGCCTTCGACCCTGAATGTCCGACCCGAGTGGTTCTCGATCGCGTCGGAGACAAGTGGACGGTGCTGATCGTCGACATTCTCGATTCCGGTCCGAAGCGTTTCAACGAGATCCGGCTGGCCATCGGCGGGATCACCCCGAAGGTGCTGACCTCGACCCTGCGATCGCTTGTCGCCGATGGCCTCATCGAGCGCGAGGTCTTCGGCGAGGTGCCACCGCGGGTGGAATACTCGCTCACCGATCTCGGGCGATCGCTGCAGGATCCTGTGGCCGCGCTTCGGAAGTGGGCGGAGGCCAACGTCGCGGAGATCGTCGAGAACCGGGACCGCCATGACGAGGCACATGCGTCCGCGGGATTGCGAGCGTTCCGGTGACCGGAGCCTAACGGTCAACCGGCGGCTGGTGCGGGCGTTTCGGCAGAGACGATGGGTCGCATGTCGACCAGTCGAGTGTGGCGGATGCTGTCACACTCGTACTGCGGAGGAGCAGCAATAGGGATCAGCCGCGGGAGAGCTGTCCGAGCACGGTGACGAAATCACGCAGCTCTCCGGCGACGCGATAGACCCGAGGTGAACCGGAGTAGACCCAGTTGTTCGTGATGATCGAGGCGCTGCCGCCGTTCGTCGCCTGTTTGAACTCGGCGACGTTGAGCGTCGCAAGATGATCCTCGACGAGGCGGCTGCGCAGGTCCGAACCCATCTGCACCCATTGATCGGCTGCCTCGAAGCCGATCTCCGTCCAGTCGCCTCCAGCTTCACGGAAGGCGACCGGGCGACCCAGCGGAGGGAAATCGGCTGCGGTGGAGTCGTCTGTCGCGGTGGGGGAGGCCGCCTCGGTGGCGGTGATGATAACGGCGGGACCGTGCTGGCTGCGGGCGAGATCATCGTCGACGGAGGCGATCGGCAACGGTGCCTGACCTGGGCTGAGAAGAAGGAACGGCATAGGACGATCATGCCGCACTCGACGCGATTCGGCGATCTCGGTCGGTACTCGACGACGACGACGAAGAATGGTCCCCCCAGTGGGACTCGAACCCACACTGAATCGATTTTAAGTCGACTGCCTCTGCCGATTGGGCTATAGGGGGAATGCTCAGAACACACTTTATCGGCAAAGCCCGGCCACCGCGATCTGAGACATTCCGCGGACGATCCGGGCACACGGCTAACCTGGAACGATGAGGACGAACGGACCCACCCGGCAGGCCTGGGTGATCCTCGTCGTCGGCGTCCTCACGCAGATGGCGGCGACCATCGCGATCGCCGGACCCGCCTTCCTCATCCCCTATATGCACTCCGACCTCGGGTTCACACTCACCCAGGCCGGCACCGTCGCGGCCGCACCGAGCTTCGGACTCATCCTCACCCTCATCGCCTGGGGCGCATTCGCCGACCGATTCGGCGAACGTCTGGCGATGACATTGGGCATCGGACTGACGGCTGCCTTCTCGGCCGCCGCCGTGCTCGTCGTCGACTCGCCGATCTGGATGGTCATCGTCATCGCCGCCTCCGGTGCCGCGGCCGCCTCGGTGAACTCTGCATCCGGCCGCGTCGTCATGGGCTGGTTCCCCCGCCACCGCCGAGGACTGGCCATGGGCATCCGCCAGATGTCCCAACCCCTGGGCACGAGCGTGGCCGCCGTGACAATCCCGGGTATCGCCGCGGCCGGCGGTTTCCCCGCCTACCTCTGGTTCGTCGCCGCCGTGACCGGCGTCCTCGCCCTCGTCTGCTTCGCCCTCATCCGCAACCCACCGGACCCGACCCCCGTCCGCGCCGAGGTGGCCGACCGCGACCGCGACACCCTATCGGAGGCGGAACGCCACGGACGGAACGAACCGGGCACCGCCTCGGTGGGGGAGGAGAAGCCCAGCGCCGCCTCGGCGATCAATCCCTACCGCAGCGATTCCTTCCTGTGGCGCATCCACGCGGTCTCCGCGCTCCTCGTCGTCCCGCAGTTCGCGTTCTCCACCTACGGACTCGTCTGGCTCATCGTCGTCCAGGGGATCGGCGCGGGCGCCGCCGGAGCGATCGTCGCGATCGCGCAGATCGTCGGGGCAGTCGGCCGCATGGTCGTCGGCGCGCTCTCCGATCGCACGGGATCCCGTGTCGGCCTCATGCGCATCGTCTCCGTCGCAGCCGTGATCGTCGTCGTGGCGATCGCCATCCTGTCGCTGACGGAGCTGCCCGCCGTCGCCGCAGTCGTCTTCATCCTCGCCTCAGCCGTCTCCGTGGCCGACAACGGGCTGGCCTTCGCCTCGGTCGCCGAAGCCGCCGGACCACGATGGTCGGGCAAGGCGCTGGGAGCTCAGAACACGGGACAGTTCGTCATGTCGGCCCTGCTCGGCCCCGGATTCGGTGCCCTGGTGACGGCATTCGGCTATCCGCTGTCCTTCGGACTCATCGCCATCGCCCCACTGTTGAGCGTCGGAATCATCCCGCGACGCGACGTCGATCGCATAACCTGATATTCATCTCGGCACATTATCGTGCACGAGGCACAACCGGTGTCGACAGCGAAAGGGAAGGATCTCGTGAACAATCTGTTCCAAGAGAATCTGCGGGAGTACATCGACAAACTCCGTCTCGAAGGGTACACCGTCGAGGACAGTCAGACCACGGATCCGCACCTCATCGACCCCATGGGCCGCGCCGTCGAAACGTGGCGGGAAGGATACCCGTACGACGAACAGATGGACCGGGAAGAGTACGAACTCGAGAAGTACAGACTGCAGGTCGAACTGCTGAAATTCCAGTACTGGGGTCAGGACACGGGCGCCAAACACGTCATCGTCTTCGAAGGTCGTGACGCTGCAGGCAAGGGCGGAACGATCAAACGCTTCACCGAACACCTCAACCCGCGTGCCGCCCGCGTCGTCGCACTCAACAAACCCTCCGACCGCGAAGCCGGACAGTGGTACTTCCAGCGCTACATCTCCCACCTGCCCACGAGCGGGGAGATCGTCATGTTCGACCGCTCCTGGTACAACCGGGGCAACGTCGAGAGGGTCATGGGATTCTGCACCGACGACGAATACGAGACCTTCATGGAACAGGCTCCGGTGTTCGAGAAGATGCTCATCGACTCCGGAGTCCACGTCACGAAGTTCTGGTTCTCCGTGACCCAGAGAGAGCAGCGGACCCGGTTTGCGATCCGTCAGATCGACCCGGTGCGGCGGTGGAAGCTCTCACCGATGGATCTCGAGTCCCTCGATCGCTGGGACGACTACACGGAGGCGAAGGAAGAGACGTTCCGCCGCACGGACACCGACCACGCTCCGTGGATCACGATCAAGAGCAATGACAAGAAACGCGCCCGCCTCAACGCGATGCGCTACTTCCTCAACCAGTTCGACTATGAGGACAAAGACCCCTCGGTCGTCTACGAAGCCGACCCGCTTCTGGTCCGCCGCGGCCGCGACGCCGTCGACGACTAGTCAGCAGTCGTCCACCGTCACCGAGGCGGGGGCTCGGAGATCGCTGGTCTCATACGCGGATGATTTCGGACAGAAATTCGGCCGGGTGGAAGGGGAAAGACCACCCGGCCGGAACCGTGGAGCGGGACTCGAACCCGCTGTGCAATGACGCGCCGCTGTGCCGCCGGAGGCCGATGCTCCGGACTGCGGCGAAACCGAATCAGATCTCTGCGGCGGCGTCCTTCCGTGCCTTGCGCAGCGCCCGGCGCTTCTTGTGCCCGGTGAAGCTGAGCAGGAAGAGGAAGATCGCCAGGAGCACGAAGAGCCCGCCGCCGGCGATGCCCGCATCGACCCAGAACTGAGGCGGGAAGAGGCGGATGAGCGAATCATCGGCGTAGAACTCCCAGGTCCCATCGGCGAAGAACACCTTGTGGAACCCGCGGAAGAAGCTGTCCCAGCCGAGGACGGCGACAACGGCGACAGCGGCCATGAAGATGATGCTGAAGATCGACCCCAGACGCACGCCTGCATGGATGCCCGATCCGTTCTTGCGGCACATGTAGATGCCGAACAGCACAGATCCGATGATGCCGACGAGAGCCACGAGGTAGAGCAGCGAGATCAGACCCTTGACGTCAGCCATATGGCTGAGCTCGTCGGAGATGAAGATCGGCTCTCCGTTGGGCATGACGATATCGGCGAGGTAGCGCCGGGAATCGAAGTTGTGCAGGTAGTCGATGACATAGGTCCCGTAGTGCTCACGGTCGGCGGCACTGAAGCCGAACCGATCGGCCGGGAAGCCGGGCCGGAAGTACTCGAACTTGAGGAAGATCCCCGAGGCGACGAAGCGCACTGCCAGAGCCAACAGGACGAAGGGGGTGGCGAGCATGATCCAGATCGTGCCGATGACATCGAGCACGGACCGACGTCGTTCGGGCACCTCGGGATCGCGGGCATCGGTCGACGTCGCCGCCTTCGACACGGCGGCCCAATCGGCTTCGCTCATCACTGCGGTGCGCGCATTCTGCGGCACCTCGCGTGTGGTCCCGGTATCGGTCGAGGATGATGCCCCGGCTGTCGATGCAACGGCGGCCGAATCCGTGCCGGCGGACTTCTGCGCGGCAGTGTGATCGGCGGTACGCGTGCTCGCGGGCTGAGAGGCCGGATTCGTCGAGTGGGCGGGAGTCACCCTCACCGGGCCCGTCGAGGGCTTCGCATCCGCGGAATGCTTGGGGGCATCCTCGGCGATGGGATCCGTGATCGGATCGAACGCCTCGGTGTCGGTCGAGGGATCATTGGCCGCCTCCAGAGGGGCCTGCGACTGCTTATCGGCAGCATTGGCAGACCCTGAACTCATCCGCCTGCTCAGGAGGTCTTCGGTCTCGTTCTTCTCGTCTCTGGACACATCCCCATTGTCAGTGACCACAGGGTCCTAGCCCGGGAGGACACGCCACGGCGGCCGATTTCGCGGAGTCAGCCGAGGAGGGCGGCGATGATGACGAGAGCCGGAACGGAGAGCACGGTGGTGATGAAGACGGCATCGCGCATGAGCGCCTCGGATTGTCGGTACTGCATCGAGTAGATGTATACGTTCTGCGCGGTCGGCAGCGCGGAGGTGACGACGATGGCGAAGAGGTCGACCCCGTCGTAGCCGAGCAGAGGGCCGCCGATGGCCCAGGCGATGACCGGCTGAGCGATGAGTTTGGCGCCGGTGATGTAGCTCAGCTGTGCGCGGCTGCCCTTGACGGGGATTCCCCACCCGTCCTTGAGCGAGATGCCGAACGCCAACAGGGCACCCGGGACCGCGGTGGCGCCGATCATGTCGATGGGCTCGAAGACGAAGCGCGGCAGCTCGAAGCCCGTCGCCGATGCGGCCACACCGGCTGCAGCACCGAGGACGATGGGGTTCTTGAGGACTTGGAGGATCGCGGAGTACCAGTGCGAATCATGCTGCTTCTTGCCCGCTCCGTCGAGCACGGCCATGCCGATGGGGGCGAGGACGAGCAGCTGGAAGAGCAGGACCGGGGCGACATAGCCGATGTCGCGGAGGACATAGGCGGCGATCGGGATGCCGAGATTGCCGATGTTGACGTAGCTGGTCGCCCACGCGGAGAACATCGCCTCCCCGGTGCTGCGCTTTCTGATCCACTTAGTGAGGACGAAGAGAGCGGCACCGACGATGAGCGCCGAGCCGCCGGTGGCGAAGAGCGCGGTGTTGAAGATCAGCCCGAGGTCGGTCTCGGAGACTGTGACATAGAGCAGCGTCGGGGTGCCGGCGTAGAAGACGAGCTTCGCGATGACCTGCTGACCGTGCGGACCGAGAACGCCGGAGCGGCCGAGGACGAACCCGACCAGAATGACTCCGGCGATGACGGCGAAACCTTCGAATACGGCCAGCATGGGCTGCTCGGCTCCTCGCTTCCTGCGTCTGGGAGTGCCGCGGTCAGTCTGGTGCGGCTGGTGTCAGTCCCGTAGAGCGGGTATCAGTTCGGGACGGTCGGGATCGTCGCCGGGCGGAATCCGCGGCGGGGTGCGGAGGTCGGGCCTCCTCGGCGGTGGGGTCAGTCCGCCTCGGCGATATCGGAGACGACATAGGAGGCTGCGGCGCTGACCGCACTGACGGCGAACACGGCCGGCCATGCGCCGATCTTCTTCGCCAGGGGATGGGAGGCACCGAACCCGCCGAGGTAGGCCAAGCTCAGTCCGGTGGCGGCGGGCCACCCCTTCTTCACATACCAGGAGCGGGCGGCGTAGGCACCCGCTGCGGCGAGGACGACTCCGCCGAGGGGGCGGATCCCGGTCTCGCGGGCGGTGAGGAAGCCGCCGATGAGGCCGACGGCGACGAGTGGGGCGGTGGAGACTTCGCGTGCATCCTTCATACGCACCAGTTTAGGCGTGCAGTTCAGCGGACCGGACGGCGGTCTCATAACGCGGCATGCGCAGCAGGTGTGCGCGATGTCGGGCGGGAGCAGGTGGGATGCCGATCAGGAGGTCTGGGAAGTTGAGCGGGTGGAGAGCCTCAGAACAGGCTGATCTTGATGACCGAGGCGATGCTCAGCACCGAAATGAGGCACACCGAGGTGGTGAGGAAGATGACCGCCCACGGCGACGGCCGACCGCGTTCGGCCCGAATCGAGACCGAACCTAGCCGGTAGCGTCTGACCTGCATGGCGATGGCGACGATAGCCATGCCCATGCACACGACGAAGAGCGCCACCGACCAGCCTTGGAAGACGTGGATGAAGCGCATGAAGATGAGGCTGACGACCGTCATCGTCAGACTCGTGCGCAGCCATGATTGGACGGTGCGTTCCGGCTGCAGAGCCGGATCGTCATGCGGCTGCGGTCGCGGTGAGCGGGTCGGCATCACAGTAGGCCGGCGAACACCAGGACGAGGAGACCGGCTCCCAGCGCCGAGGCGAGGCTGACGATGGGGATGATGAGCGGCAGCGGCAGCGAGGTCTTGCGACGCATCGCCGATTCGATGCGATGCCAGCGGACGGCGGCACCGGCGGCGAGGATGAAGCCGATGACCATGAGCACGATCGACAGGGTCGCCCGCAGACCGGTGCCGAAGATCTCCGAGGTGAAGGCCTCGACGGCGATTCCGCCGCCGATGAACGCCAACGCGGTGCGGATCCAGGACAGGAAGGTCCGCTCGTTGGCCAGGGTGAAGCGAGGATCGGGGTCGACTCCGTCGGGGAAGACCCGTCGGGCGATGCGGCTGCGGGAGTCCTGCGACGAATTGTTCTCACTCACCCTTCGAGGATAACCGTAGACGGCGCAGAGATGGTGTGGAAGCCTATGCTCATGAGCGACGACGAGACGATGAAGTCCTTCCTGCAGCAGTCCCTGCGCCGGGGTCGGACGAACCTGCGATGGAAGCTGTCCGGACTCGATGAGAGGTCCCTGAGGTGGCCGCGCACCCCGACCGGATTCAACCTCCTCGGCGCACTCAAACACATGGCACAGGTCGAGATCGTCTACTTCGGCGACACTTTCGGCCGAACCTGGCCGAACCGGGAAGAGGTCGTCAGCGACGCGGACATCGACCTCGATCCGCAGGCCGACTGGTGCGCGACCGAGTCCGAGACGACCGCGTATCTGCTCGACTTCTACACTCGCGTCTCAGACTTCGCCGACGAGACCATCGACTCGCTCAGCCTGGATTCGCCGGGACGGGTGCCGCATTGGCCCACGGGCCGCGACGAGACCACCTGGGACAGATCATGGTTCACGTCCTCGTCGACCTCACCCGGCATGTGGGCCAGATCGACATTGTCCGGGAAGGCATCGACGGCGCCGCCGGACTCTCCGAGGCAGCTCCGAACCTGCCGGAGGACTTCGACCACGACACGTATCTCGAACGTCTGCGAACCATCGCCGACCGTTTCTGAGGCGCGGCGGGACGGGGCCGACCGTCGCGAGGGATGGTGACCGATGACACGACAGCGCCGTTGTCACCTATCATGACTGTGGACATGCTGAGACCGCTGCGCCGCCGAAATGCGGGAGAACCCGATGGAGGATCCCCGACCGCTCGGTGAGTCTGTGCGCGGCCGAAGATGAAAGCGAAAAACTCCATGAGTGAGCAGTCGAACGGTTCCGGCCCCGGCTACGGGGGCGACGCAGAGACCGTTTCCGGAATCGAAGAGGCCTCCGGCCCGGCCAAATGGAAGGTCATCGGTCCCGGCCTCGTCGTCGCGGCCACCGGCGTCGGTGCCGCGGATATGGTGGCGACCCTGGTGGCCGGCAGCCAGTTCGGCTACGGATTGCTGTGGGCAGTGATCGTCGGCGTCATCCTCAAGATCGTCCTCGTCGAAGGAGCCGGCAGGTTCAGCCTCGCGACCGGAAAGACGATCTTCGAGGGGTGGCGATCGCTCGGCCGCTGGACTACGTGGTACTTCGGGCCGTACATCATCATCTGGGGCTTCGTCTACGGAGCCACGGCGATGAGCTCGGCGGCGCTGCCGCTGGCCGCGCTCTTCCCCGGCCTCAACCTCACAGTGTGGTCGGTGCTCATGGGCCTGGCCGGCTTCGTCATGGTGTGGTTCGGCCGCTACGGCGTGTTCGAGAAGATCACCGCCGTTCTCGTCGGGATCATGTTCATCACCGTCGTGGGGCTGGCGATCATCGCCGCGCCGAACATTCCCGATATGCTCACCGGGCTGATCCCCATCATCCCCGAGGGCGGAGTGATCTACACGCTCGCGCTCGCCGGAGGAGTCGGCGGCACCATCACCCTGGCCGCCTACGGCTACTGGCTGCGCGAGAAGGGCTGGCACACTCCGAAGTGGATGCGGGTGATGCGCATCGACAACTCGATGGCGTACGTGATGACCGGCATCTTCGTCATCGCTATGCTCATCGTCGGCGCCGAGGTCGTCCGTGCCGCGGGAGTCTCGATCTCTGCCGAGGACAAGGGACTGCTCGACCTCGCCGACGTCCTCAAAGCCCGCTACGGCGAGGTCGTGGGCATCGGCTTCCTCGTCGGATTCTGGGCCGCTTCCTTCTCCTCGATCATCGGAGTCTGGAACGGAGTGTCCCTGATGTTCGCCGACTTCTGGGGTCATATGCGCAAGAAGCCGGGCGGACATCCCGACACCCTGACCGGCGGCAAGTACTTCAAGTTCTATGTGCTGTGGCTGACGTTCCCGCCGATGCTGCTGTTCATCCTCGGCAAACCGATCGGACTCATCCTCGCCTACGGCGTCCTCGGCTCGCTGTTCATGCCGTTCCTCGCAGTCACTCTGCTCGGCCTACTCAACGGCAAGAAGATCCCCAAGGAATGGGCCAACAAGCTGCACACGAACATCGCTCTGGCGATCACAGCACTGCTGTTCATCATCCTCGGCATCCAGCAGCTCTACTCGGCGCTCGCCCCACTCTGGGGCGGCGGGGAGTAACCCGCCTGGGCGGGGCCGAGTCTGGGCATTGCCGCTAAGCTGGGAGACGCAATGGCAGAAGAGAACCCGACCCCGTCGACCACCCCAGCGAACACGAATCCAGGACGGCCGCCTCGGCGCGGGAAGAACGGACGTGGGCGTTCGCAGCAGCGACGCAGAACCACGGCAGCGCACCATCAGCAGCGCCGAGCCCGGCTCAAGGACGCCCGCGCTGCCCATCCGGTCACCGTCACCTACCCCGAGGATCTGCCGGTCACCGCGGCGAAGGACGAGATCGCCGAGGCGATCCGGGACAACCAGGTCGTCATCATCGCCGGCGAGACGGGATCGGGAAAGACCACCCAGCTGCCGAAGATCTGCCTCGACCTCGGCCTCGGGGTCGACGGACTCATCGGCCACACCCAGCCTCGGCGCATCGCCGCCCGGACCGTGGCCGAGCGCATCGCCGACGAACTCGGCGAAGAACTCGGCATCACCATCGGCTACCAGGTGCGGTTCACCGCGCAGGTCGCCGATTCCACCCGGGTGAAGGTGATGACCGACGGCATTCTGCTGTCCGAACTCTCACGCGACAAACTGCTGCGCGACTATGAAGTCATCATCATCGACGAGGCGCACGAACGCAGCCTCAACATCGACTTCCTCCTCGGCTATCTCAAGGAAGTGCTCGACCGACGTCCCGACCTCAAGGTCATCATCACTTCGGCGACGATCGACCCCGAATCATTCTCCGCTCACTTCGCCGACGCTCCGATCATCTCCGTCGAAGGCCGCACCTTCCCCGTCGAGGTCCGGTACCGGCCACTCGGGGACGATCCTGCCGATGACGACGTCGACGGACCCGGCGAATCCGGGAACTACGAAACCGGAGTCGAGGAGCAGACCGACGGAATCATCGCCGCCGTCGATGAACTCGCAGCCGAGGCACCCGGCGACATCCTCGTCTTCCTCTCCGGCGAACGGGAGATCCGCGACACCGCCGACGCCTTGAGTGACCACCTGCGCAGACGTCCGCGGATGAGCAGCTGGGAGGTCGTGCCGCTGTTCGCCCGACTCTCGGCGGGGGAGCAGCAGAAGGTCTTCCAACCCCATTCACGACCTCGCATCGTCCTGGCCACGAACGTCGCCGAGACCTCGCTGACGGTGCCCGGAATCAAATACGTCATCGACGTCGGCACCGCCCGCATCTCCCGCTACTCCAACCGCACACGGGTGCAGCGACTGCCGATCGAGCGGATCTCCCAAGCCAGTGCGAACCAGCGCAAAGGCCGCTCCGGACGCACCAGTGACGGCATCTGCATCCGCCTGTACTCGGAAGACGACTTCGACTCGCGTCCCGAATTCACCGATCCGGAGATCCTGCGCACGAACCTCGCCAGCGTCATCCTGCAGATGGCCTCACTGGGATTCGCCGCAAGCGATCAGGAGATCCTCGACTTCCCGTTCCTCACCCCGCCAGAGGCCAGGGCCGTCCGTGACGGACGGACGATGCTCACCGAACTCGGGGCGCTGACCAGCGACTCGGCAGGGAAGATCCACGTCACCGAGATCGGTCGTAAACTCACCGTGCTGCCGATCGACCCACGCCTGGCTCGGATGGTCATCGCCGGGGCGGAGGCCGGCTGCGGGGGAGAGGTCACCGTCATCGTCGCCGCGCTGTCCATCCAGGACCCCCGGGAACGTCCGGCCGAGGTCCGAGCCGCCGCCGATGAGAAGCACGCCCGATTCACCCACCGAGGCAGTGACTTCCTGTCCTACCTCAACCTCTGGAACTACCTGCAGAGTCTGCAGGCGGACATGGGATCCTCGAAGTTCCGGCGCCGCTGCAAGGACGAGTTCCTCAACTTCGTGCGCATCCGCGAATGGCAGGACCTCGTCGGTCAGCTGCGTTCTCTGCTCGGCTCGGCCGGCATTCGCATCGAGAAATCCGTCTGGCAGCCGGGCGACGATGCCGACACGGCCGGATCCGCGCTCGATAGCGAGGGCGGCAAGACGAATGCTGCCGGGTCCGGTGACGGTTCCGACCGTGGTCAAGGCGGTCGCAACGGTCGAGGTCGTGAGGGGCAGAATGCTCCTGGCGGTCAGGGCACCCGCGGCGGTCGGGGCGAAGGAAGCGCTCAGGGCGGACGGGGTGCGAACGGCAAGATCGGATTCGCCGAACTCAGCGCCGCCAAACGCAGCGCGAAGAAGCAGGGCGCGACCGGTCCGGCCGGGGACACAGGAAAGCAGGTGGCGGCTGCCAAACTCGACCCGCATGCCGCCGCCATCCACCGGTCCCTGCTCACCGGTCTGCTGACGATGATCGGCTCACGGTCGGAGCGGCACAAGGACTATCAGGGAGCTCGCGGCACCCGATTCGCGATCTTCCCCGGATCCGGACTCTTCAAGGTCAACCCCGACTTCGTCATGGCCGCCGAACTCGTCGAGACCTCCCGCCTGTGGGCCCGCACCGTCGCCGCGATCGACCCGGACTGGGTCGTCGAAGCAGCCGGTGACCTGGTCACCCGCCAACATTCGGATCCGCACTGGTCGACGAAGGCCGGCGCATCGATGGTGTACGAGAAGATCTCCCTCTACGGGGTCACTCTGGTCAGCGACCGCCGCGTCGGCTACGGCACCATCGACGCCGAGGCCGCCCGGGACGCGTTCATCCGCAAGGGTCTCATCGAAGGCGACTGGCACGAACGCTTCGGCTTCCTCGAACACAATGCGGCCGTCATCGACGAGGCCGAGGAACTGGCTTCGCGGACACGGAACCGTCGCGTGCTCGACCAGGACGATGCCCTCTACGAATTCTTCGACGAACGGATTCCGGAGGGGATCACCTCGGCGGCGGATTTCCGGGGGTGGTGGAATAAGCAGAAGCGACGGGACGCGCACCTGCTCGACCTCACCACCTCGGTGCTGCTCAGCGACGACAGTGAGGAGCTGACCGCCTCGGTGGCCTCGGATTTCCCGATGGAATGGGAACTGGCCGATGGCACGCGGGCGAAGCTGCGCTACTCCTTCGACCCCGGCAGCACCGAGGACGGGGTGACCGTGGAGATCCCCGCCGAGGCGGTGCCCGCGGTCGACGCGGACGAATTCAGCTGGCAGGTCCCCGGCCTGCGCGAAGAACTCGTCGCCGCCTATATCCGGTCATTGCCGAAGAGCAAACGCCGCTACTTCGTTCCCGCTCCCGACGTCGCCCGCGAGATTCTGTCGGCGCTCACCCCATACCAGGGAAGCCTGCCGGAGGTGCTCGCCGCGTACTTGAGTGAACGCGCCGGCGGGGGAGGGCTGAACGACCTCGTGCCGATCACGGTCACCGCCGACGATTTCGACCGATCGCGGATCCCCGCCCATCTGCGGCTGACCTTTCGGGTCGTCGATGGGAAGAAGACCGTCGGTCTCGGCGAGGATCTGTCTGCTCTGAGAACGAAAGCCACACCCCAGGTGCGCAAGGCCCGCCAGAAGCAGAGCGCGTTCACCCCGAAGACCGGCCTGACGGACTGGTCGTTCGGTGAGCTGGCCGATCCCGATCAGGCCGCAGTCGGTGTCGTTCCGGGGCTCGCGGACCGTGCGAGCTCGGTCGACCTCGTCGCCTTCGACACAGCAGCGCAGGCACGCTTGGCCACGCGAGAAGCGATCATCACTCTGCTGGGCCAGCACACGTCTGATGCGCTGAAGTACCTGCAGGACGGGCTGACCACTCAGGAGAAGCTCATCCTCGCCGGTCATCAGAAGACCGCCGACGAGCTCCTGGGCGGGCTGATTCGAGTCGGGATCCGCGGTCTCGTCGTCGACCGGTTGGGGCCGGCCGAGACGTCGTGGGTGGCCAACGCCGATGAGTTCGCGCAGCTGCGCAAGGACGTCGACGCCGAGCTGCCGCTGACCTGTTCATCGCTGCTGCCGTCGCTGATGAAGGCTCTGCAGGCGGCGACCGAGCTCGACAAACTCGTGTCGAAGGCATCCTCGTTGGCGATCCTGTCCAACCTCGCCGATGTGCAGGCGTGGCGAGCCTCCCGGACGACCGCAGCCGCCATTGCGGCGATGACTCCGCAGATGCTGCGCGAGCTGCCCCGCTGGGTGCAGGCCGAAGTGGTGCGCATCGGCGGAATGCAGGACTCGCCGATCCGTGACAAGCAGCTCATGGATCGAGTCACCGGCTGCAGCAGCGATGTGGTCAAGAAGATCGGCAATCGATTCCCGGCACTGGCGAAGGCCGAGTGGCCGCAGCTGATCGTGTCGCTGCCTGCCGAATGGGTCGAAGTCGTTGTGATGCTCGAAGAGCTGCGGGTGTCGCTGTTCGCGAATTCGCTGGGCACGGCACATCCGGTGTCGGAGAAGCGCATCGCGAAGGCTCTCGCCCAGCTCTGACCCGAGCATCCCTCACCGGCAGCGGCACAACACCTCGTTGCAGAGGGGCGTTGTGTCACGAGGAGTGACCGACGCGCGAGTACCTGTAGGAGAAGTCGCCAGCGGGAGGTGTTGCCGCCAAACGTAGGAATTGCGAGGACCTGTGTGGGTCAGCGGCCGTCTCGGCAGCGGGTGAGGGTCAGACGTCGGCGAAGAAGCCGCTGCAGAGCCACCACAACGGCAGAGCTCCGGCGGCAAGAAGGGTGGCGACACTCCACCAGATGCGCCACTTCCACGTGCGACGGCGAGTGCCGATGAAGAGGAACGCGAGATAGAAGATGAGGCAGAAGGCCCCCGACAGGCTGAGCAGCACCATCCCGGCCGCCTCGGTGCCGGAGGTGCCGAGATCGAAGAGGTACTTCGTCGTCTGCGCTATCTGCCAGGAGAACCAGATCGCCGCGCACAGCAGCGGTACTCCCAGGACTCCCGCGACGATGAGCGGCAAGGCTTTGAGCCAGCGTTCCTTCGGCTCCGAACGGCCGGCGTATTCGACGAATTCCTCAGACATCGCACCCCAGCATATGGGCCGATTCCGACAGGACGCTGGATGCAACGCCCACGGGCCTCCTCGCGCATACGGTTCCGGCCGCCGGACGCCCGGCACAAGCCGGCCCCACACTGTGACTGAGCGGACACGCCGGATGGGCGCGAAGAACGATAGGATATTGCGGTGACTTCTGGCCAGTATTCCGTCAAGGACATCCGACACGAGGCGTCCCGCCGCCGCACGTTCGCTGTCATCTCCCACCCCGACGCGGGCAAATCGACGACCACCGAGGCGCTCGCCCTCCACGCCCGCGCCATCGGCCAGGCCGGAGCCACCCACGGCAAGGCCGGTCGCCGCGCCACCGTCTCCGACTGGATGCAGATGGAGCAGGATCGCGGAATCTCGATCTCTTCCGCTGCTCTGCAGTTCGAGTACCGCGACGCCGTGTTCAACCTCGTCGACACCCCGGGCCACGCTGACTTCTCCGAGGACACGTACCGTGTGCTCTCCGCCGTCGACTGCGCCGTCATGCTCATCGATGCCGCCAAAGGCCTCGAGGCGCAGACGATGAAGCTCTTCGAAGTCTGTGCCCATCGCAACATCCCGATCATCACGGTCGTCAACAAATGGGACCGTCCCGGCCTCGACGCGCTCGAACTCATGGACGAGGTTCAGCAGCGCACCGGCCTCCTGCCCACCCCGATCACCTGGCCAGTCGGGCAGTCCGGAGACTTCCGCGGAGTCCTCGACCGCATCAGCGGAGAGTACACGAAATACACCCGCACCGACGGAGGCGCCACGATCGCCGGTGAGGACACCTACACGTCCGAGGCGGCCGCCGACCTCGAAGGCGATGCGTGGACGACCGCTGTCGATGAGTCCGATCTGCTGGAGATGGAAGATCAGAACCACGACCAGGAGACCTTCCTCGCCGGCAAGTCGACCCCGGTGATGTTCGCCTCGGCCGTGCTCAACTTCGGCATCCACAAACTCCTCGACCTCCTCGTCGACCTCGCCCCGCCCGCCGAGGCCCGCCTGGACAAGGACGACCAGCCCCGCCCCGTCGACGATCCCTTCTCCGGATTCGTCTTCAAGGTGCAGGCCGGAATGGACTCCCACCATCGCGACCGACTCGCCTACATCCGAGTCTGTTCGGGAGTCTTCGAACGCGGAACCGTGCTTACCCATGCCAGCACCGGCAAACCCTTCGCCACGAAATACGCTCAGCAGGTCTTCGGCCGCGACCGCGATGTCGTCGACGAAGCGTTCCCGGGAGATGTCGTCGGATTGGTCAACGCCTCTGCCCTGCGCGTCGGTGACTCCCTCTACCTCGACAAGAAGGTCGAGTTCCCCGGCATCCCGACGTTCTCACCCGAACACTTCATGGTCATCCGCGCCAAGGACTCCTCGAAGTACAAACAGTTCCGACGCGGCATCGAACAGCTCGACCACGAAGGCGTCATCCAGGTGCTGCGCTCGGACCTGCGCGGCGATCAGGCACCCGTGCTCGGCGCCGTCGGCCCCATGCAGTTCGAAGTCGCCGAAGACCGGATGACCAACGAATTCAACGCTCCCTGCACCCTGGAGCGTCTCAACTTCTCCCTCGCTCGACGCACCACTCCCGAATGCGTGCCGACTCTGGCACGGGAACGCTCGGTCGAGGTCCTCCACCGTTCCGACGGAGAGCTGCTGGCGCTGTTCTCCGACCGGTGGCGGCTGCAGGGCGTGCAGAAGAACCACCCCGACCTGGTGCTCGAACCTCTGGTCGTCAGCTGAGACGACCACTGCCGCGTTCGAAGGCCGGTGTCCGGCATTTTGACGCGGAGATTATTATGGATAGCTGGGGCCGAAGCGAAGCCCTGCAGGGCCAACCGCCCGCGTGGGACATTCCCGCCGCTCGGTGAAACCCAAACAGACAAAGGAGAATTGTGGGAACGAAATCGATTCGAGTCGCGATTGCCGGACTGGGCAACTGCGCCTCGTCCCTGATCCAAGGCGTGGAGTACTACCGGAACGCGTCGCCCGGGACGAAGGTTCCCGGCCTTATGCACGTGGAGTTCGGGGACTATCACGTCGGTGACATCGATTTCGTTGCCGCCTTCGACGTCGACGGCAAGAAGGTCGGCGTCGACATCGCCGAGGCGATCACTGCCAGCGAGAACAACACCATCAAGCTCGCCGATGTGGAGCCGACCGGCATCGAGGTCCTGCGCGGACCCACCCTCGACGGACTCGGCGAGTACTACCGCGACACGATCGTCGAATCCGATCGCGAGGCCGTCGACGTGGTCAAGGCCCTCAAGGACGCCGAGGCGGATGTGCTCGTGTGCTATCTGCCCGTCGGTTCGCAGAAGGCCGTCGAGTTCTATGCTCAGGCTGCGATCGACGCGAAGGTCGCCTTCGTCAACGCCCTGCCCGTGTTCATCGCCGGCACCAAGGAATGGGACGAGAAGTTCCGTGCCGCCGGTGTCCCGATCGTCGGCGACGACATCAAGTCCCAGATCGGTGCGACCATCACCCACCGTGTGATGGCGAAGCTGTTCGAAGACCGCGGCGTCGTCCTCGACCGGACCTACCAGCTCAACGTCGGCGGCAACATGGACTTCAAGAACATGCTCGAGCGTCAGCGCCTCGAGTCGAAGAAGATCTCGAAGACTCAGGCCGTGACCTCGAACACCTCCGCCCAGCTGTCCGACCGCGACGTCCACATCGGACCCAGCGACTACGTCGAATGGCTCGACGACCGCAAGTGGGCCTTCGTCCGCCTCGAAGGCCGCAACTTCGGCGACGCTCCCGTATCCCTGGAGTACAAGCTCGAGGTGTGGGACTCGCCGAACTCCGCCGGCGTCATCATCGACGCGGTGCGTGCGGCGAAGATCGGCCTCGACCGCGGAATCGGCGGAGCCCTCATCTCCGCCTCCTCGTACTTCATGAAGTCGCCCCCGGAGCAGCAGGACGACGACGCCGCCCACGAAGCCGTCGAAGCGTTCATCCGCGGCGACCTCGAACGCTGATATCGCCGAGGCGGCCCACCCTGTTCTGAGGTGCTGAGTCGCCTGCCGGTCGAGAGGGCGCCGATCGCAGATACCTGCGGTCGGCGCCCCGGTCTATTCATCGACGTCGATGTGAACGGAACCGCACGACCGCCTCGGCGAGGTGCGGAGCGAATGTGCATCCGGTATTTGAGATTCCCGTGACACAACGCCGATTGTCCATGAGACTTGCACCTTGAGGTGATCGCTCTCACATGAGCTGCACCTGGCTCAACGCATTCGACTGCGCCGCCCTGACCGAGGAGAACCGATGTCGAGCACCACACCTGCGACCGCAGAGACGAGGAAAGACAGCTCCGAGCTGAGCTGGCTGATGCGGGTCCTCGTCATCATCGAGAAGGCCGGCAACAAGCTGCCTCACCCGTTCTGGCTGTTCCTCTCGCTGGCAGTCATCGTCATGATCCTCTCGGCGATCTTCGCGTCCACCGGGCTCAACGCCGTCAACCCGGCAACGGACGAGAAGGTGACGGTGACGAATCTCTTCTCCACCGAGTCGCTGCGTGAGATCGTCGCGGGAGCCACGAACAACTTCGTCACCTTCCCGCCTTTGGGACTCGTCCTCATCGTGCTCATCGGCGTAGCCGTGGCCGAGCAGTCCGGACTCATCCCGGCGATGCTGCGCGGAACCATCGCCGGAGCCTCGCCGAAGTGGATCACGTTCATCGTGGCCCTGGCCGGAACCGCCTCATCGATCGCCTCGGACGCGTCCTACATGATCATGATTCCTCTTGGCGGACTCGCGTTCAAAGCCGTCGGCCGCAATCCGCTGCTCGGCTGCCTCGTCGCCTATGCCGCGACCTCGGGAGGCTATTCGGCGGCTCCGATGGTCAACTCGCTCGACACGATCCTCGGCGGCCTGTCCACCTCGGCCGCCCAGATCATCGACGCCGACTACTCCGTCAGCCCGGTCGCGAACTTCTACTTCAACTTCATCTCCATGTTCGTCGTCGCTGCCGCGGTGACCCTGGTGACCGAGCTGGTTCTGTCCAAGCGAGCCGACCAGATCGAACTCGACGAGGAGACCGACGACGATCCTGACAACTTCGACGTCAAGATGGCCCTCGACGCCAACGAGAAGCGCGGAATCATCATCGCCGTTGTCGCCATCGTCATCTGCGCGGCGGTGCTGTTCGCCCTCGCCTGGCCCGCCGGGTCATTCCTCCGCGATGAAGCCGGAGGCTTCGGTCCCGATTCGGGTCTGATGGCCGGAATCGCCGCGATCATCGGCTTCGGCTTCTTCATCGTCGGCATCGTCTACGGCTACGCCACCGGATCGATCAAGCACACCGCCGATATCCCGGAGATGATGGGCAAGGGGCTGCTGCCGTTCGTACCGGTCATCGTCCTGTTCTTCGCCGCCAGCCAGTTCCTCGCGCTGTTCAAGATGTCCAACCTCGGCGAGATCATGGCGATCAAGGGTGCCGAGGTCTTCGGGGCGCTCAACACCGGACCGTTCGTCATCCTCCTCGGTGGATGGCTGCTCGTCGCAGTGGGTGCACTGTTCCTCACCTCCGGCTCGGGACTGTGGACGCTCATGGCACCGGTGCTCGTCCCGATGTTCATGCTGCTGTCGATCTCCCCGGAGACCACCCAGGCTCTCTACCGCATCGGTGACTCGACGACGAACATCATCTCCCCGATGAGCCCGTACTTCGTCGTCGTCCTCGGCTTCATCCAGCGATACAAGAAGGACGCCGGCATCGGCACGGTGCTCTCCTTCACGATCCCGCTGTCCTTCGCTATGTTCATCCTCTGGGGACTGCTGTTCTTCATCTGGTGGGCCACCGGAATTCCGTGGGGACCGGGCGCGGCCACTCACTATCAGATGGGCTGAGTCGGTCACCCGATGGGCCGATCCGGGAATTCTCGCGCACGATCGGGTGTTGTCCACCACAGCATCACGATCGTGCAACGTCGGACGCTGCAGGCGGGAATCCTCAGTTCCCGTCCAGACCGTCCGGTTAGACTGTGACCGTGAACGATCATCTGTGCGGCCTCCCGGCTGCGCATATTCTACTCAGATCGAAAGGATCTCGACCGTGAGTAACCCCATGATGAACCGGGCGATCAACCAGGGCGCCCAGGCCGGACGCAACCAGCCGGTCATGTCCGATCAGGAGCTCAACAACCTCTTCAACCAGCCTGCCGCGGAGAACCGCAATGCCGGGCCCCAGGTCGCCGACCGTGCGATGACCTATGACGATGTGATGATGAAGACCGGTGTGCTCTTCGCCATCCTCCTCGCCGGTGCCGTCGTCGGCTGGTTCGTGCCTGTCCTCGCCCTCCCGGCGATGCTCATCGGCCTCGTCCTCGGCCTCGTCAACGCCTTCAAGAAGGAACCGAACAAGGCCCTGATCATCAGCTATGCCGTGTTCGAGGGTGTGTTCCTCGGCGGCATCTCCGCGATCTTCGAGTCCTTGTACTCCGGCATCGTCGTCCAGGCCGTGCTCGCCACTCTCAGCGTCTTCGCGATCATGCTCGCCCTCTTCAAGTTCAAGGGCGTGCGCTACGGCTCGAAGATGATGAAGTTCATGGTGATCGCCGTCGGCGGCTACGCGATCTTCTCGATCGTCAACCTCGTCTTCGGGTTGGCCTTCGGAACCGGAGGGGTCCGCAGCATGGAGATCTTCGGCATCCCTCTGGGCATCGTCATCGGTCTTGTGGCCACCGTGCTCGCCGCGATGACCTTGATCATGGACTTCCAGATGATCGAAGAGGGCGTCAAGCACAAGATCCCGGAGAAGTACTCCTGGATGTGCGCGTTCTCCCTCATGGTCACCCTCATCTGGCTCTACATTGAGATTCTGCGCCTGATCTCCTACTTCAGAGACTGAGAGACGTGCTCGCCCCACGCAAGTGGGTCGCGGCCGAACGCTGAACGAAGGGCGGATCCCCGAGAAGGGGATCCGCCCTTCGTCGTGCTTTGCGAGCTGCCCATTGCTTGTGATCACTTTTCTGCCTATCGTCAGAGATACCGACGAGAAGCGTCGGCGGACCGTCTTCATCGATGAAGCGCGGACCAGAGACCTCATGGCCTGAGAGGACGATTCGATGACGAATCCGATGCGCGGTGTGTTCGCCGTTCCGACGACCCCCTACTCCGACGACGGAGACCAGAACCTCGACGCCCTGGGCAGTCGCGTCGAGGAGGTGCTCGCCTCAGGAGTGACCGGGCTTCTCGGCCTCGGCGCCACGGGGGAGGCGCTGGCACTCAGCGCCGCTGAGCGGGAAGCACAGATCAAGACCATCGTCTCCGCCGTCGACGGTCGGGCGCACGTGGTCATCGGCTGTATGGCCTACACCCCGGCAGAGATGTCGGCCCAGATCTCGGATGCCGCCAGCTGGGGCGCCGACGCCGTCATGGTCACCCCTCCCTTCTACGGCGGACTCGAACCAGACGCCGTCATCGCCGCCTTGCACCCGGTGCTGACCGCGTCCGAACTGCCGGTCATGGTCTACAACAATCCCCACTCCACCGGCACCGACCTGCTCCCGGACCACCTCGCCGCGCTCCAGCAAACCGGCCGACTCTGGAGCGTCAAAGAGACCTCCGGCGAAGCCACAAGGATCCGGGAGCTGCGCGACCGCCTCGGCGAGGACACCGAGATCTTTGTCGGGGCCGACGGAATCGCCCTCGTGGGCTTCGCCCAGGGCGCCAGCGGCTGGGTGGCAGCCTCGGCGTGGCTGCTGCCCGAGCACTGCCAGAGACTGTGGGAGCTCGCCGACAGAGGTGACTGGGCCGGGGCCGTCGACCTGTGGAGAAGCCTCGGGCATGCCCTCGGACTCATCGAGGGCGACTCCGCCTTCATCTCACTCATCAAACAGGCGCTCGGCCGAACCGGCCGCGAACAGGGACCGGTGCGTCCACCCCTGCCGACAGCCAGCCCTGACTCATTGGCGTCGCTGCTCGACGCGATCGCCGAACTGGAGAGGAAACACGCAGCATGAGCACCACGACTTCAGCAGACAACACCCTCATGGACCGCGGTCGAACCGCGCTTCGGGCCATCATCGACGGCAATTTCGGACAGTGGATCGGCGGCCGCGCCGTCACCGGCACCGGCGACGAGATCGGTCTCATCTCACCGAGCGACGGAACAGTGATCGGAAGCCTGTCCGCGGCCAGCGTTCAGCAGCTCGATGACACCGTCGCCACAGCGCGCACCGCCTTCAACGAGGCCGACTGGGCAGGAGACGCGAAGCTGCGGGCGCGGGTGCTGCGTCGCCTCGCCGACCTCGTCGAAGCCGATGCCGCAGAGATCGCCTACCTCGACGGCATCGAAGCCGGAAAGGTCGCCCTCGGCAGCGTCGAGGAAGACGTCCCCGATGTCGCCGCGAACCTCAGACTGAGCGCCGACCTCATCTCGCGCGACGACGGACGCTACCTGCAGAATCCTGACGGTTGGGGCTGGGTGACGAAGGTGCCCAGCGGGGTCGTCGGAGCGATCCTGCCGTGGAACTATCCCGTGGCCATGCTCGGCTGGAAGATCGCCCCGGCGCTGGCCGCCGGCAACGCGATGGTCGTCAAGACCTCTGAGGATTCGACGCTCAGCGCCCTCCACCTCGCCAGGCTCGCCACCGAGGCAGGGGTGCCCGACGGCATTCTCAACGTCCTCACCGGCACCGGCTCAGCGATCGGCGCCGCGATGGGTCTGCACAACGACATCGACGTGCTCACCTTCACCGGTTCGGGACCCGTCGGCAGGTCCTTCCTCGAGTCCTCGGCCCGTTCGAACCTCAAGAAGGTGTCCCTCGAACTCGGCGGACGGGCCGGTTATATCGTCGACTCCGCACACGCCACGGATTTCGAGGCGATCGCCGCCGACATCGCCGGTGCGTCCTTCGGCACCAGCGGCCAGAACTGCACCGCCGCCTCTCGGGTGATCTACGTCGGCGACGATGACGAGAGGTTCGCCGAGTTCCGCACCGCACTCATCACCGCGACCGAGGCACTCACCGTCGGCGATCCGTTCGACGCCGATACGGACGTCGGCCCGGTGATCAATGCTCGCGCCCGCGATCGCATCACCGCCTGGGTCGACGAAGCCGTGGAGAAGGGAGCGCGGATCCTCAACACCCGTGCCGACGTCCCCGACATCGGCACCTGGTATCCGCCGACCGTCATCGAAGGCGTGCCCGATGCCAGCGAACTCGGCCGTGGGGAGATCTTCGGCCCCGTGACCCAGCTGCTGCGACGCACCAATCGCGACGACGCTGTGGACCTCATCAACGGCGAACCCTATGGGCTGGCGTCGAGCGTGTGGTGCGAGGATATCGCCCAAGTGCGGTGGTGGGCGAGCCGGATCCGCGTGGGCACCCTCGCGATCAACGGCTACAGCGAAGGCAGCGAAGCCACGCCGTTCGGCGGACTGCGACAGTCCGGATTCTGGGGCCGCGACAACGGCCCGGAAGCCCTGGACACCTATCAGGAAACCATGACCGTCTGGGTGGCCGACACCTGATCATCGTCTGGGGTTCCGCCGCTGTTCCCATCGACGAGGACTATCATGAGTCCATGACCACGGCAGCGGCGGAACTCGAGACCGAGGTGCGCCGCCTGCGCATCCGGATCATCTCCCTGACCACTGCCCAACTCGACGAGGCGGCCCCACCGGCACCGAGCAGACGTGCTGTCATCCGTGAGGCCCTGGCCGAGTTCTCATGGATCGGATCCGATGCCCGGCCGGTCCCCGAACTCGGCGATCAGAACCTCGCGGACCAGGTCGTCGTGCTCCTCGAACACGGACTGCGTTCGGCTCGGACACTGCCCGAACCCGATCGCGAGAACCGCATCAGCGCCCTCACCGAGGCGGCCGTGCGCCTGCGTCGAAACCTGGCCTGAACATGAGGGAGAGGGAGGGCCTGGTGGGGAGCACTCAGCGCACGTGGCCGTCCGTACTCGCCGGGGTCGTCGCGACGCTCATCTATTTCGGCACGGCCGAACTCATCGCCCGCAGCCTGGACGTGGCGTCGGCTCCTGCTCTGCTCATCGGCCAGGCACTCATCCCGCTGATGCCGACCGTGCTCATCAAGTCCGCGATCGCGGTCTTCGGCACTCACGACAAACTCGCCCTCGTCATCACCATCGTGGCAGGCGGTGCCGGGTGCGGTGCGATCATCGGGTGGATCGGCGCTCGCCGTCGCGCTCTGGCGCTCGTCCTGCTCATCGGTTTCGGCCTGCTGCCTGCCGTCGTCGGCTTCAGCTCCGGTGCCGGGCTTGTGGCCACCCTGCCGAGTCTCGGCGGAATCGCCGCCGGGGCCGCAGCCTTCCTCGTCCTCCTCCACCTCGCGACTGTCCCGGCTCGCACCGGTGGAGGCACTGAGGCTCGCTCCGACACCGAGGAAGCCGGAGCCGACACGCAGCATCGAACTCCGGCCAGGCCGGGTCGACGGGCCTTCTTCGGGCTGGCCGCGGGACTGAGCGCGGTCGGCATCGCCGCCATCGCGGCCGGGCAGTCCGCGGCCACACTGACCCGCAGTGCGGCAGGCACGGTGACGAAGCTCGTCCTCCCACAACCGGCCGCCTCGGCGCCGGAGATTCCCACCGGAGCGGAACTCGACGTTCCCGGACTGACCCCGCTGGTCACCGAGACCCAGGATTTCTACCGCATCGACACAGCGCTCTTCCCGCCGTCGATCGACGCGGGAACATGGATGCTGCGCGTCCACGGCATGGTCGAGCACGAGTACACGATCACGATGGCCGAACTCCTCGACCTCCCGCTCCAGGAGCACTATGTGACCCTGGCCTGCGTCTCGAACGAGGTCGGCGGCGACCTGGTGGGCAATGCGAAATGGCTGGGCTATCCGATCCGGGACCTGCTGGCACGAGCGAAACCGCACTCCGGCGCGGACATGGTGCTCTCGGGCTCCGATGACGGATTCACCGCCTCCACCCCACTCGAAGTGCTCACCGACGATCGCGCGGCCCTGCTGGCCGTAGCCATGAACGGTCATGCTCTGCCACGCGACCACGGATACCCGGCACGCCTGGTCGTCCCCGGACTCTACGGCTACGTCTCGGCAACGAAATGGGTGACCGATCTCGAAATCACCCGGTTCGCGGACAAAGAGGCCTATTGGACGACGCGCGGCTGGGCCACGCACGGACCCGTGCTGGTGGCCTCGCGCATCGACGTGCCCCGCCCCGGTGCCACTGTCACGCCCAAGAGCGGCGACCGGGTCGTCACCGCAGGCATGGCCTGGGCGCAGCACACCGGCATCGAGAAGGTGCAGGTGCGCATCGACAACGGCGACTGGGCGGAAGCGGAACTCAGCGAAGAACTCACCGCCGACACCTGGCGCCAGTGGCGATGCGAGCACACGGGACTGAGCACCGGCACGCACACGGTCAGCGTGCGCGCGGTCGACCAGGACGGAAACGTGCAGACCTCGGAACGCCGGCCCGCCATTCCGGGTGCCGCGACGGGACTCCACGAGCGCCAGTTCACCGTTGAGTGAGCCCGCGCTGCGGAACGGACATGCGCATCGAACCGACAGGTCGGTCAGACAGTCGTGCCCCGCGTTCCCACCATGCGAACTCGGCGCTGCAGACTCAGGCTTCTCGCGATAACTTGTAATCTCACTCACATCATCTGTATTCCCGCATCACAACGAGGTGGTCAACGTGTTCGGTCTTCCGACGGCGACGGTCGTCATCATCGTCGGCATCCCCGCGATCTGGGTGATCTACACCCTCGTCTTCGTCTTCCTCTCCCGAGGTTGGAAGGCCGAGGACATGGCTGAGGATCAGGCCCTGGCGAGAACCGCGAACGGAGCCGACGGACGAGACGGCGGGGCCGCCTCGGCGAAAGGAAACGGGGGAGCGGCATGAACATCGAAACCTGGTTCCTCGTCATCTACTTCGTCGCCATGGCCGGGATCGGCGTGTGGACGCTCAAGATCGGGTCGAAGGGCAGCGAGGGATATCTGCTCGGCGGTCGCAGCCTGGGCGCTGCGGTCACGGCTCTGCGCCTGCAGTCGTCGTCGATGTCGGGGTACATGTTCCTCGGTGCGGGATCGCTGGCGTATACGAAGGGCTACTTCTCTCTGTGGTACGCGATGGGCGACATCGGCGGCGGTGTCCTCAACCTCTCGATCCTGGGCCGGCGGATGCGCAAGCTCTCCCAGATCCTCGGGTCACTCACCTCGATCGAATACCTCGAACATCGGTATCCGTCGAAGTGGATCCGCGCGATCGCCGCGCCGGTCGCCCTGTTCTGCATCTTCTTCTATGTGATGAGTCAGTTCATCGCCGGCGGGCGCGGACTCGAGATGGTCACCGGCATTCCATATGCCTGGGCGCTGCTCATCGCCGTCGGCGTAATCGTCTTCTACACCTTCCTCGGCGGCTACCTCGCCGTGGCCTACACCGACTTCGTGCAGGCGATCATCATGCTCATCGGCATGGTGTGGATCCTCATCGGATGTCTGCAGGCCGTGGGCGGGTGGACAGCCGGCAACGAGGCGGTCGGACAGATCAATCCGAACCTGCTGACCATGTGGGGACCGGACGGGATCGAATCCGTCCAATGGGGAGTCATCGTCGGCGCCGTCCTCGTCTTCTCCATCGGCTATATGGGCTGGCCGCATGTCAACGTCAGCCATATGGCGATGAAGCGGCCCTCGGTGGCCAGGCGCGCCAGCCTCTACGCCACCGGCTTCAACCTGCTGTTCATCCCCGCTCCCTACATCGTCGGCATCATGGCGCTCATCCTGCTGCCGACTCTGGACAATCCGGAGCTCGCGGTCTTCGAAGTCGCAGACACTGTGCTGCCGAACTTCGCCGTGGGCATCGTCATGGCCGGAATCATGGCTGCGATCATGTCCACAGCCGACGCTCTGCTGCTGCAGTCGGGCACGATCGCCAGCCAGGATCTGTTCCAACGCTTCTTCAAGAAGGACATGTCCGACCAGCAGTCCGTCTGGGTCTCCCGGTTCACCGTTCTTGTGCTGGCGATCATCGGTTACTTCGTCGCCGTGAACGATCCGCCGGCCGTCGCCGAGGTGGTCATCTTCTCGACCACGGTGCTCGGTGCCGCGTTCGTCCCCGTCTACATCGCCGCCGCCTGGTGGAAGAAGGCGAACGTGCCCGGAGCGATCTGGTCGATGATCGCCGGCACCGTGTCGTCCGTCGTCTGGCAGCTGACGGGACTCGTCGACGTCACAGGAGTCGACCCGATGGGAGTCGGTATCGTGTGCTCGACCCTGGCCCTCATCCTCGTCTCCCTGGCCACTCAACGTTCGCATCCGGTGCCTGCCCACGTCCTCGAGGCGATGAAGGAGACCGACAAGATCGGCGCGATCCCAGCACACATGCTCACCGGTCAGAACGATTCCCTGGCCGGTCAGGTTCCGAAGGACGTCTGAGATGAGTGCCGAGATCGGAACCGGGCGCCCGGTCGGCCCGGATCTGCAGACTGAGGGTCCGGTGCGGATGGACCCGCACGTCACCGCCGCCGAGGCGCTCGCCGTCTTCCAGCGCAAACTCCCTGACGCGCTCGCCGAGGTCCAAGCGGTGCATCATCCGTTCTGGTGGGCTGCCCTCGACGTGCGTACTCGCGGACTCCTCCGGCGGAGCGCAGCCGGGCCGGAGCAGCGCATGGATGTGCTCGTCAATGCAGTGTCGGGTAGGGGCATGATCGCCGACTTCACCCCTCGTGGCACCACGGTGGGATCATCGGAGTGGCCCCGTCTGATCGGCGAGCAGTCGGGACCGCTGCCGACTCGGGACGAGGCGGAGCGGACCGCGCGATCATTGGCGCGTGCGAAAGTCGTCAAGACGGTGAAGCTCGGAATGGGCATCGAGATCGCTCCGGCGGGCGGTCTGCGCGGAGTGCTCAAACCCAACTGGATCGTCTCCGGAGGGAATGCGAAGCATGTGGCCACGATCCTCGTCGATGGTCTCGATGGGTCTCACTACATTGTGCGGGTGGACAAGGTCGGGCGGAGCTGAGGGCTCGGCTGTCAGGTCTGCGGGGATGCTCAGCCCCAGTTCTCTGCGTCCGAGATGCAGAACGGATGACCGGCGGGATCGAGGAGCACGACCCAGGTCTCACCGGGCTGCGGTTCGGCCCGGGTGGCTCCGAGTTCGACGCAGCGATCGGCTGCCGCATGGATGTCGTCGGCGGCGAGGTCGAGGTGGAACTGCTTGTGTCCGTCGTCGGGCCAGCTCGGTCGCTGATAGTCCGGGATCGTGCCGATGCCCAGTGCATGGCTGGGACCAGTGAGCATGGCATAGTTCTCGTCCGAATAGGCGATGGGCCAGCCGAGGACGGAAGAGTAGAACTCTCCGAGAACGGCAGCGTTCGGGGCGTCAAGAGTGACCATCGCCAGTGTGGCGACGGGTGATGGGGCGGAGTTGTCGGCGGTGGTCGCGGCGGTGTCGGTCTTCTGTGTTTCGATCATGTCTGACATTCTTGTGCCATGGACGACGACGTCACTAGGAAAAATGCGTCACCGGGTGAAGAGATGCCGCAGCACTTCTTCGGACGTGTGCTCAAGCCGGGGGAGATGCTCGAGCATGCGCGTTATTCGTCCGTTCGTGTCGTCGCCGAGCGCCTGCGCCCCTTCGTCAAACGATATTGGGCCGTCGAATGGGATCTGCCGGAGGGCGAGAGCTATCAGACGGCTACCTTGTCCGAACCGACCATCCATCTGACCTTCGAGTTCGGCGACAGCCGGCGGGCGCACGTGGACGGGCCTGGGGCATGGGTGACCGGTCCGGTCACCAAACGGCGCTTCGATGTGGGAATCTTCGGACGCGGCGGAGTCTTCGGCGTGAACTTTCAGCCGGGTGCGACACTGGCGTTCTCCGAGGAGCAGCCGGCGAGCATCCGTGATTCGACCGTCCCTGCCGAACTGTGGTTTCCGAGGTTGGATGCCGACCTCGGACTCTCTGAGATGTTTGCGCAGTCGCAGAGTGCCGGGGCGCCCGACTTCAGCGAATTGGCCGCATCGGTGGAAAGCTGGCTGCTGTCCTGGCGGCCGCAGATGACTCCGTCGTTCGAACGGTTGAAGCGGGTGCTCGACATCCTGTCCGACCCCGAAGTCGTGAGCCTGAAGGTCCTCTCGGAGAGAGCCGATATCGGTGAGCGTACGCTGCAGCGGATATTCAGCAGCTTCTGCGGAGTCGGGGTGAAGAAGGTCTTGGCCAGGGCACGGATCATCGACGCGGTCGCAGCGATCGACCGCGGGTGGGACGGAACTCTGGCCGACCTCGGCGCGCACTTCGGATGGTTCGATCAATCGCACTTCAGCACGGATTTCGTTCGCGTCACCGGTTTCAGCCCTGCCGAGTACGCGCAGCGGAAGTCCGCGCGGGTCACGCGAGGCTGACCGGGTTCAGCGTGGCCTCTGATCGAATGTGCTTCTGACCAGCAGCTCGCCCCTGCTGATGGTCGGCCGGCCCAGTGCGAATCCGTGCTCGATTGAGTGCTCTGCGTCGACGAGCAGCAGATCGGCGTCACCGCCCGGACGGATTCGTCCCTTGCGGGGGAGCTTCAGGGCGTCTGCAGTGTTGGCGGTGACGAACGAAAGAACCTGCGACAGGGGCAGGCCGCTGGAATCAGCGCACGCCCACACCTGGTCGTACAGCGTCGTCTGGTTTGCCACCTGGAGTTCCGTCAGACGTCCGTGAGCATCGAACTTCGGCAGGCTGCCGTTGGCGTCCGAGGACAGGGTGAGTCGGTCGAGATGGCCGCCGAATTCAACGAACTTCTTCACCGCTTCGACGGTGGACGCTCCGGCGGTCATGTCGACGAAGGCGCCTTTGGCCGCGAGGTCGACCGCCTCGGCGATGAGCTCGTCATCACGGGTGATGTGGGTGGCATACACGGCGGGCGGGGCAATCGGATAATCGTCGAGGAGACGATGCAGGGGTGCGAGCCGAGTCGAATGCGATCCGACGTGGAAGTGGGTGACACCGGCCTTTCCGCTGAGCAGCCCGCCGACATGGCATTGGCTGACGATGTCGGCGAGTTCTTCGATCGTCGGTTGGAACGACCGCCTTTCGGAGATGGCGATCTCGCCGGCCCCGATCACTTTGTCGATGAGGACGATGTCGTCGGCGACGGAACCGGTGACAGTTCGTGCCGGAAGCTGGTAGCTGCCGGTGTAGACGAATGTCGTGATGCCCTCTTCCTCGAGGCCTCGTGCTTTGGCAAGGAGGCCGCGGTGAGAGCGGGTGATGGAGTCGGTGCCGAGACAGCCGACGACAGTGGTCACTCCTGCGCGGATGATGTCGCCGATGTCGATCTCGGGAGTGCGGGTCGCGTATCCGCCTTCGCCTCCGCCTCCGATGATGTGCACATGGGGGTCGATGAAACCGGGCACAGCAGTCAGGCCGTCGGCATCGATGACTGCCGAATCCGGCAACTGCGCGACTATGTCGCGATCCACCTGGCCGAGGTGGGCGATACGTGAGCCCTCCACGAGGATGTCGCGCACTCCGAGCGGCTCGGGGGCACAGATCTCCGCCCCGCGAATCAGGATGACCATGACTCTCGTGTCCTTTCGATGTCGCTCGGGACCGCCGGCTGCTTGGCAGATCAGTCGCCGCCGGGGATGATTCCCTTGCCGTCGACCTGGGGAATCGCGGCCAGGAGCTTCTTCGTATACGGGTGCTGCGGATCGTTCCAGATCTGGTCGGTCGGGGCGACTTCGACGATGCGTCCGGCTTCCATCACTGCGACCCTGTCTGCGATATCGCGAACGACTGAGAGATCGTGGCTGATGAAGATCATCGAGGCACCGGAGTCGATGGCGAGGTCGCGCATCATCCGAGCGATCCGCGCTTGGAGGAACGCATCGAGAGAGGCGATGGGTTCATCACCGACGAGCACTTTCGGACCCGCCGCCAGGGCACGAGCGATGGCGATGCGCTGCCTCTGTCCGCCGGAGAACGAATGCGAATAGCGCTGTGCGGAGTCGGCAGGCAGGTCGACGGCGTCCAACAGCGATTCCACGGTCCAACCGCCGTCAGGATTGAGGGCCAGCGCATCGTCGAGCTGGTCGCGGATCCGCCTGCGCGGATTGAGCGACGCGTAGGGGTTCTGGAAGACCATCTGAATGCCGAGCAGTTCCTTCGCTCTCTTCTTCAGCCCGAGCGCTCTGACCGGATGACCGTCGAAGGTGACGGTGCCGTCTGCCGGCTTCTCTAACCCGCAGATGAGTTTGGCCAGCGTCGATTTGCCGCAGCCGGATTCGCCGACGAGCCCGAGCACCTCCGAACGACCCAGTTGCAGAGACACTCCGTTGACGGCTCGGAAGCGGCCGCCGCCGTCGAGTTTGTATTCGCATGCCACGGAATCGAGTTCCAGGAGCGGAGCCCCTGCTGCGGGGGAGTGAGCGGTGGCGGCGGCCGGGGCCTGGTCGATCGATGTCATGGGGAGACCTCCGCTCCTGGCAGCGATTCGATGAGCGAACGCGTGTATTCGTGTTGAGGAGCAGTGATGACCGCCTCCCGTTCACCGGTTTCGACGACGACGCCGTTCTTCATGACCACGATGGTGTCCGCGACCGAGGAGAGCACTCCGAAGTCGTGGGTGACCAGCAGCACGGCGAGGTCGAGATCGTCGCAGAGTTCACGCAGCAGCCGAAGGATGCCTGCCTGCACTGTGACATCGAGTGCTGTGGTCGGTTCGTCGGCGATGAGCACCTTCGGATCGCAGATGATCGCCGAGGCGAAAGCGATTCGCTGCAGCTGTCCGCCGGAGAACTGGTGCGGGTACTTCTTCACCGCCTCCTTCGGGTGCGGCACCCTGGTTCGGCCGAGGATCTCGACGGCTTTGGCCAGGGCGTCTTTCTTCGACACTTTCTGGTGGTGTCGAAGGTGGTCGGTGATCTGGTCGCCGACCGTGAGCATGGGATGGAACGCCGAGGCCGGATCCTGAAAGACCATCGACAGCTGCACTCCGCGCAGGCGGTTGTGCTGCTTGGCGGGCATTCCCACCAGTTCGACTCCGTCGAAATCGATGCTTCCGCTCAGTTCCGCGCCCGCGGGCGAGAGCCCCATGACGGCCAGACCGGTCTGGGTCTTGCCGGATCCAGACGCACCTGCGACACCGGTGATGCGACCTGCTTCGAGGTCGAACGAGACGTCTTTGAGGATATGAGTGGTCTTCTTGCCTGCAGTGACCGACAGGTTGAGGTCTCTGATGCTGATCATGCTCATGAGGTCGTCTCACCGACTTCCTGGGCGGTATGGGGATCGAGGGTGTCGCGCAGACTGTCGCCGATGAAGTTGAACGCCATGACGATGGTGAGGATGCAGAGGCCGGGGAAGAAGGCGATCCACCAGGCAGCGAACTGAGAGACGCCTTCGCTGATCATTGCGCCCCAATCGGGGGTCGGCGGAACGGCACCGAGAGACAGAAACGACAGTCCTGCCATGGTGAGGATCGCCGAACCGACATCGAGGGTGGCGAGCACGACGACGGGAGAGATGACGTTCGGTGCGATTTCGCGGGCCAGTGATCTGCCCGCGCTGAATCCGAGCAGGCGTCCGGCGATGACGTACTCACTGCCCCGCGCTGTCATCACCAGCGATCTGGTGACACGCGCGTAGGACGGCCAGGAGACGAGCAGGATCGCGATTATCGCGTTCTTCAAGCCCGGACCGAGGGCGGCTGCGATGACCATGGCGAGGATGATCGTGGGGAAGGCGAACACCAGATCGGCGATGCGCATGATGATCTCGTCGACGGCTCGACCGAAGTATCCGGCAATGGCCCCGAGGACCGAGCCGAGCAGCGCAGAGCAGATGACGACGAACACCGCGGCGGGCAAGGTGGTGCGGGCAGCAACGAGGATGCGGGAGAGCACGTCTCGGCCCAGTGTGTCGGTACCGAGCAAATTCTCCCCGTTGGGAGCCGAGAGCCTCGGAAAGTTCTGCGCCAGAGCATCGAACGGCGCCAGCAGCGGTGCGAAGATCGCTGCGATCAGCCAGAGCACGAGGATTCCACCGCCCACGATCCCCAGCGGAGTGCGCAGGGCTTTCGGGAAGCGGATCTGCCACCTTTTGAGTCCGGGGTCGACGGGATCGCGGCGGGCCGCCTCGGTGATGGGGGCATTGGCGGGCTGTTTCGGGGTGCCGATGCTCATCTCACCCTCACTCTCGGATCCACGAAGCCGTAGATCAGGTCGACGATGAAGTTCACGAGGATATAGACGATGCCGATGACGAGGCCGACGCCCATGATGACGGGCAGGTCGAGCGTTGTCGCTCCCCGGTAGGCATATTGGCCGAGTCCGTTCCAGGCGAAGACGGTCTCAGTCAGCACAGCTCCGGAGAGCAGGGAGCCGAAGGCCAGACCGACGACGGTGATGATCGGGACCAGCGCGCCGCGGAAGATGTATTTGAAGACCACTGTCCGAGCCGGCAGCCCTTTCGCCTTGGCGGCGGTGACGTAGTCGAGCCTGATGATGTCGAGGACGCTCGAACGGCTGAAACGTGTGAGCAGGCCGATGGTGAAGAGGGCGAGAACGCACGACGGCAGAATGAGGTGGCCCAGCGCATTGGCGAAAGTCGCCATCTGACCCGCCAAGAGCGAGTCGAGCGTGTAGAGGCCGGTCACTTTCGGCGGTGGGGTGATCCAGGGGTCGAGCCGACCGGCGCCGGGGACGACTCGAAGTCTGAAGAAGAAGACGAAGTAGGCGACGGTGGCGATCCAGAAAGTCGGTGCCGAGATGCCGATGAGGCTGAGGGTGCGGATGGCGTGGTCGACGAGACTGTTCTGTTTGAGAGCACTGAGCAGACCGAGCAGCAGTCCGAGGATCACTGAGATGAGAATCGCTCCGATGCCAAGCTCGATCGATGCGGGGAAGACCTGTCCGACCGAGGCGAGCACGGGTGTGCGGGTCTGATTGGAGACACCCAGATCTCCCTGCAGCAGATTTCCCAGATACGTGAAGTACTGGACGAGGAGCGGTTGGTCGAGTCCGAGCTTCTCCCGTGTCTGCGCGACGATCTCGGGATCTGCCGCGGCCCGGTCACCGAGGATGGCGGCGACCGGATCGGTGGGCACGAGGTTGGTGAGCAGGAACGTCACCACGGTCACGCCCCAGATCAGAATGAGCGAAATCCCGATCCGAATGAGGATGAACCGGAGCAGTGGGTGGAGCTTCGGTGGTCTGACTCGTTGCGCCGCGTCCGCCTCACCAGAAGCGGACGCGACATCAGTATCGTGCGGCGCTGTGGTGGCTTCCGCCATCCTCACTCTGCCTTTGCGAAGTCGAACGAGATGTCGGCGTTGGAGACGAACTTCTCAATGCTCGAACCGACGGCGACGGTGCTGACCGGCTGGACGAGCGGGATCCACACCGCGGTGTCGGTGGTCGCCTTGAACAGCTTCGCGTAGGCGGCATCGCGCGCGTCACCCTTCGCCTTGGCAGCTTCGTCCGCAAGCTTCTTCAGCTTCGGGTCCTCGCTCCAGTTCACGCGATCGGCAACGTCGCCGCCGGGAATGAAGACGTTGTAGTTCGTCGGATCGGGGAAGTCCGCGCCCCAGGTTCCGATGCCCATCGGCTGTTTGGCAGAGCGGAAGCCGTCGAGCTGAGTCGAGCTCGGAGCAGGTTTGAGATCGAGGTTGATGCCGGCCTCCTTCAGCTGCGCCTGCAGGGTTTCGGCGAGCTGTGCGAGGTCGACTCCATTGACGGCCTGATCACTCGAATAGTGGAAGGGGACCTTCTCTCCGTCGTAGCCAGCCTCCTTCAGCAGCTTCTTCGCCTTCTCGAGGTCGCGTTCAGGAGCCTCGTCCTTCGGGACGGCACCGACGAACTCGTTCGGCACGAGACTGGCCATGCGCTGGGATCCCTTCCCTGCGAGGTCGATGAGTTTGTCGTAGTCGATCGCCGCCATGACGGCCTTGCGGAAGTTCGGGTCCGCTGCGGGGCCGCCGATCTTCTCATCGGCGTTGTTGAAGATGTAGAGGCTGCGAGTCGAGGGCAGGCTGGAGATCTTGCCCATCGACTCATCGATCTGCTTCGCCTGATCGGCGTTGAGGTCGTAGGCGACCTGCGCCTGACCCGACTGGATGTCGGTCAGCTGCGTCTCTGCGGAGACATTGCGCAGGACCACTCGCTTGTACTTCGGTTCCGGACCGTTGTAATGCTCGTTCGCGGTCAGCACGACCTGGCTGTCGGCGTCGTACTTCTCCACCTTGTACGGTCCCGAGCCCTGTGAGTTCTCATTGAGGAACTGTTCGGCGCCGTCCTTCTCATCTGTGGTTCCCTCGTTCTCCTTGACCACCTTCGAATTGACGATGCCGATCGAGGAGTTGGGGAGGATGTAGGGCAGTGCAGGGTTGGGCTCTGCGCTGGTGAGCGTGACCGTCTTGTCGTCGACCTTCTTCACCTTGACCCCGTCGAGGAAGAACGAGGGGTTGCCCTTGATGCCCTGAAGGCGTTCGAAGGAGAAGACGATGTCGTCGGCGGTGACGGGATCGCCGTTGGAGAATTTCGCATCCTCGTCTTTGAGGGTCAGCGTCATCTCCTTGCTGTCCTCGGACATTTCGAATGAGCAGAGGCCATCGGTGGGCTTGGTGAGGTCACCGTCCTCGAATTCGAGCGCCGTCTGGTAGATGGCGCTGTCGATCGTCGAACCGGTGAACTCGAATTGTCGATGCGGGTCGATCGTCTTGAGATTGAAGGCGGTCTCGGCCACGATCGTGTCGCCGGCGCCGCCGGCTTCGTCGGAGCCGCTGCCGCAGGCGGCGAGTCCGGCGGTCAGTGCGAGAGTGGAGCAGATTGCGACGAAATTGCGGGTCAGACGCCTCATGTGTGATCTCCCTAACAGTAAGTGTTGTGAGTCACATTAGAGTCGAAAGCCCTCCCATGCAATTCAACCTGCCACAAAGCTGTCGGATTTCCACTGTGCACTTCCGCCAACGGCACAAGCAGTGGAATGAGGTCTCTGATCTGCGGCTTATGTCGACAGGCGATTGCCTCGCCGTCCGCTGGCCGAGTACGCGCAGCGGAAGTCCGCGCGGGTCACGCGAAGTTGACCGGGGACAGGCCGAGCGCTCCATCGGTCGTGGCGTGGGAACGAGCGACCGCCTCGGCGGTCCAGTCGGTGCGATCGAGGTCGGGGACCGCCTCGGCGATCTGGGACCCCCAGCTGTCGTGCCATTGGGCGGGGAAGGCCTGCTTGAGCAGATCGACCATGATCGGCACCGCCGTCGATGCTCCGGGGGAGGCCCCGAGCAGACCCGCGATCGAGCCGTCGGCGGAGACGACGAGTTCGGTGCCCTGCTGCAGGACGCCGATCTTCTGCCGTTCCGGTTTGACCAGCTGGGCCCTCTGCCCGGCCGGCAACAGGGTCCACTCATTGCGTCGGGCCAGGGGCAGATAGCGTCGCAGCTGTGCGAATTTCCGGGACGGGCTGGCGGCGAGCTCCTTGACGAGGAACGACACGAGACTGAGGTTCTGCAGACCGGCGGCCGCGATGACATGCAGGTTGTCGGGCCGCACCGTCGTGAAGAAGTCGGAGAGGCGGCCGTGCTTGAGCAGCTTCGTGCTGAAGGTCGCGTAGGGGCCGAACAGCAGATGCTCCTTGCCGTCGACAACTCTGCGGTCCAGATGCGGGACCGACATCGGCGGGGCGCCCACATCGGCCTGACCGTAAACCTTCGCATCATGGCGGGAGACGACCGACGGAGTCGAGCACCGGTAGAAAGCGGCCCCGACCGGCAGGACGGCGCAGCCGCGGACTTCGGGGATCCTGGCTTTCTGCAGGAGTCGCAGCGCGAAGCCGCCGGCACCGACGAACACGGTTTTCGCGTGCACGGCGAACGGTCCCGCCGGTGTCGATCCGCTGACCGTCCAGCCCGATGTGCGCGATTCGAGCCCGGTCACTGTGTGCCCCGTGCGCACCTCGGTGGACCCGATGCTCAGCAGTGCCGAAGTCAGAGCGCCGAAATCGACATCGGTGCCGCGAGGGTGACGGGCCGCCGCCATGGGCTCGTCGCTGTCGGCTCGTCCCTCCATCGGCAGGGGAGCCCACCGGGCGATAGTGTCCGGATCCTCTGTGTACTCCATTGCGGAGAACAGCGGGTCAGCTTTCAGGGTGTCAACGCGTCGACGCAGGTAGGTGACGTCCGTGTCCCCGAAGACGAGGTTCATGTGTGGGGCCGAGTGGATGAATTCCGCTGGGTCGAGGAGCCCGAGTCGGACGAGATGGGCCCACCATTGGCGGGTGAGGTGGAATTGTCCGGCGATCTCTGCCGGTTTCGCGCCATCGGCGGGGTCAGGCATGTAGTTGAGTTCGCAGTACCCCGAATGCCCGGTGCCGGCATTGTTCCACGGGTCGCTGCTCTCTCCGGCGATGTCTTCGGCCTTCTCCAGAACGAGGATCCGCAGATCGGGATCGAGCAGAGTCAGCATCGAACCGAGAGTCGCGGACATGATGCCCGCGCCGATGAGGACGACATCGGCATCGGGCAGCTGGTCGGTGTGCTTGGGGTTCGCAGTCATATTCTCACCATGCGCCCCCATGAATCATCCGTCCAATGCGCGATCGGAACTGTATGATCCGAATATGGAACGATCATCCGAGTCCCGCGCGGCGCCGCTGACGGCGCTGCGGGAACTCGTCGAGCTTGCCGATCAGGACGGGCATCTGACCGAGGCCGCCGCCGCCCTCGGCATACCCCAATCCACGATGAGCCGACGTATCCGCGCCCTCGAAAGCCACCTCGGGGTGCCATTGACCGTTCCGCGCGGACGCGCCATCGGTCTGACGACGGCAGCGCTGGATCTCGTGGCTGCGGTGCGTGCCCCGCTGACGGAGATCGATGCGGCGCTGGCCGATCTCGCCGAGGTGGCCGATCCCGAGCACGGCACGATTCGGTTCGGATTTCCGCTGACGATGGGCGCCGGTGAGGTGCCCGACCTGCTCGCGGCTTTCAACCGGGCTCATCCTGGCATCCGCCTCGATCTCAAACAAGCCCACGGTGCCGAGCTCGTCGCTGATCTGCAGCGGGGCACTCTCGATCTGGCGATCATCATTCCGCCGCCGCCCGAGGTCAGCCACGAGGTGCTCGCACGACAGACGATCATCGCGGCGCTGCCCGATGTGCACCCGCTGGCAGGTGTCCGCAGCATCACCCTGGATCGGTTGGCGTCCGAGGAATTCATCGCCACCCCTGCGAGTTACAACCTCCGGGTGCTGACCGACCGCTGGTGTCAGGCCAGCGGATTCGATCCGGAGGTGAAGATCGAGGTCACCGAGTTCTCGACGATCCGCGAATTCGTCGGCCGTGGAATGGGTGTGGCATTGATCCCGCCGGCGGTGCGTCCGGTCGACGGAATCACCGAGGTGGCTCTGGACGGATCCGATTATGTGCGTGAGATCGCGCTGTGTTCGGCCGTGCGCCGGCCCGGCCGCGTCGTCGAGCGCCTCCGCGACTTCATCCGCGAGCACGCGGCCGCGTGGGCAATCGGGGGCTGAAGCGAAAGTGCGTACATCGTTGAGGCCGTCGCTTGTGAGGAAGCTCGGTCCTGGAGTCGGAGGGAGCTGCTAGGTCCGCCATTCCTTCGCGCTGGCGATCTTGCGGAATGCGCGAACCAGAGACAGCACGGCCGGTGATGGCACTCGTTCGGGCAGTTGGGAAAGGACGATGCGTCTCGGCGCTGGATTTCCTCTGATGGAGACGACCTTCACGTCGGGGCTATGAAAATGGACTGCAAGGCGAGGGGCGATGGCCACCCCCAGTCCGGCGGCGACCATGCCCAGAAGCTCTTGGTAGTCATTGGCCTCGAAGACGATGCGCGGCGCGAACCCGGCATCACTGCATATCCGTCCGAGCACCGAGGCCACGGGGTGGGAAGAGCGAGTGATCCATGGATTGTCCGCCACCTCTTTGAGCTCCACGACTCTGCGTCGTGCCAAGGCGTGAGTTGATGGCAGAAGCAGCATCGTGGGCTCTTTGAGCAGCGTCGTCACGGGGATCTGGTCGTCGATCGGTGCCCAGGGGTAGTCCCACACTGTCGCGAGATCGACTTCGCGGCGTTCGAGCGCCTCTTGGATGCGGTCGAGACGGTAACTCTTGACCGTCACATCGAGGTCTGGATGCAGTTCATGGAAATGCTGAAGGATCTTCGGCATCACCGACGCGGCGAAGGTCGGAAATGTGGCAATCCGAACTTCGCCTCGGTCGAGCTGAGCAAACGCGGACATGTCGTTCCTTGCGGCCGTGAGCGCATTGTCGATGGTCGCCGCATAAGACGAGAGCTTGACTCCGGCATCTGTCAGGCGCATGCCCTTCGGGTGACGGACGACAAGCGGAAGGCCTACTTCGCGTTCCAGTTTGCTGATCTGCTGCGACACAGCCGAGGTCGATAACGCGAGTTCATCGGCGGCGGCGGAGAGGCTGCCTGTCCGAAAGACGAGAAGCAGCAGGAGGAGGCGGTCGACGTTGTAGGGCGCTGAACTCATAGTTTAAGCGTAGCTTATAGAGAGGTTACCAAGTGTTGATTGAACTTAACTAGACGATGTGAAAACTTGATGTTCGTCGTCGCAGACAGCGGCGATGGACCAAGGAGAAGCGAGTGGAAAGTCAGCTCCACGGACAGTGGTACAGAGGCGGAACGTCCAAGTGCTGGTTGTTCGCCAATGACGAGATGCCGGCGGACAGAGCTGGGATCGCGCAAGCCTTGTCTGCGGCCTTCGGGTCGGGAGATGACCGTCAGCTCAACGGAGTCGGTGGGGCTTCCTCGACGACCTCCAAGGCTGCCGTCATTTCGCCGTCGGCGATCCCCGGCATCGACGTCAGCTACCTGTTCGCGCAGGTCGGAATCGGCCGGTCGGCGGTCGAGTTCACGTCGAACTGCGGCAATTGCGCTTCGGCTGTCGCGCTCTACGCGGTCCAAAACGGATTGGTCCGACCTGGCGGCGAAGTCACTCCGGTGAGGATGGTGAATGAGAATACTCGTTCCGTCGTGGTCGCTCATGTAGCTACACCCGGAAAGAAGATTCCATCGAACGGCTCCGAAACGATACCGGGAAGCTCGATGCCGGGCATTCCGGTCAACGTCTTCTTCGAAAACGTCGACGGTGCTTCAACCGGCGAGCTGCTGCCGACCGGAGAGGCAGCCACCGAGGTGAGTTGCGACGGAGTTTCGATCACCGTCAGCTGCATCGACGCCGGTGCTCCGGCTTGCTTCGTCAGTGCCGCTGAGCTCGGACTGTCCGGGGCCGAGCCGACCGCGGAGATCCGTCTGAGACTCAATGAGCTCGTCGAGATTCGATCGGCCGCATCGAGGTCAATGGGACTGAGCGCCGAAGGCGAGGAGCCGAGCCCCGCCGTACCCAAGGTGGGCCTCATCGCGCCGCCGTCCGACTACACCAGCATCTCCGGAGAGAGGATCTCCGCCGGAGATTACGACATCTCTGCGCGGATGGTTTCGATGTTCGATCTGCATCCCGCAATCGGAATCACTTCGGCGATCGCCCTGGCACGGGCTTCATTCGTGGAAGGAAGTCTTGTCAATGACGTCATCGACAAGCGGGCTCTTCAGCACACCGACGCCGACGACGAGGTGGCTATCCGAATCGGCACCCCCGTCGGAGTCATCGTCTGTCGAGTTCAGCTCACCGGGTCGGGGCAAGTCGCTCGTCTCGGAGTCAGACGGGTGGCGCGGCGGATTGCCCACGCAGACATAGATCTGCCCCTGGCCTCATGAACGACCGTCCCTAGGAATACCTGAATCTTTTCAAGGAAGATCAGCTGACAATGAAGTTGGAGGAACACCCATGTCCCTAGTTCAGATACTCATGCTCGTGGTGCTGGTGGTGATGTTCATCGCCGCCACCAAATGGCCCATCAATATCGGGATCATGGGCCTCGTCGGGGCTTTCGTCTTCGGCACCTTCGTCTTCGGCATGGATGACAAGGAGATCCTTGAGGAGTTTCCCGCGAGCATCGTGCTGACGATCGTCGGCGTGACTTTCTTCTTCAGCATCGCCCAGAAGAACGGGACCATCAGGGTCCTCGTGGATCTGGCTATCCGCGCAGTCCGGGGTCGTATCAATATCGTGCCGTGGATCTTCTTCGTCGTCTCCTCGCTGCTGACGGCGATGGGCACATTCTCTCCCGCCGCAGTTGCTCTGCTGGCACCGGCAGCCATGGGCTTCTGTGCCTCGACCGGCTACAGCGGAGTAGTCATGGGAGCGATGGTCATCAACGGCGCACACGCCGGTGGGTTCTCACCGATCTCCGTGTCCGGAAACATTGTTCGTGACATTGCCGAGGCCAATGGCTTCGAGATCAACGGCGGGGCTCTCTTCCTCGCAGCCTATGTCATCAACTTGTTGGTCACTATTCTCACTGTCGTCGTGATGAAGGCCCTCGGGCGACTGCGTACAGTGCCCGACCCGGACAACCTTGAGAGTTGGGGAGCTTATGGAGACTCCGGTGTGGGAAGCAAAGGGCCCGACTCTGACGGTAGGTTGCCTCGGCAGGGAAGCGGTTCTGGAACGGCAGTCGCAGTAGAGACCGAGGTGCGCACAGCGACATCGCCGATGACTCGTCAGGTGTGGCTGACCATAGGCCTCATCGTCGTCATGGTTGTCGGCGCGGTCGGATTCGAGCTGCCGATCGGCTTCCTCGGACTGGCGTGCGGACTCGTGCTGGCGTTCACCTCCTTGAAGAGCTCCGAGAACCTCGTCTCAGGAATCTCGTGGTCGACCGTCCTTCTGGTGTCGGGCATGATCGTCTATGTCAGCCTGCTCACCCACGCCGGCGTCATCGATTCGCTCTCGAAGATGGCGGTGGCAATTGGTGCTCCACTCATCGTCGCGATCGTCCTCTGCTACGTCATCGGAGTGAGTTCTGCCTTCGCATCCTCGACTGCGCTGCTCACCGCCCTGATTCCGATGTCCATCCCTCTGCTCGAGCAGAGTGCCCTCAGCGCGACAGCCGTCATGTCGGCGCTCGCGGTATCGGCGACGATCGTCGATGTCTCTCCGTTCTCGACAGACGGTGCGCTCATCATTGCCAACACACAGGGCGGCGAAGCCAAAACAATCTGGCGCGACCTCATGATCTACGCCGGGTTCGTCGTCCTCATCGCCCCGCTTCTTGCGTGGGCTCTGCTGGTGCCGACGGGAATCATCTGACAACCGAACGATACACAGGTCGCCGCCGAATGCCATCGTGACTCGGCGGCGACCTTTCATCTGCTGATCGTTACTCGGATCGGCTGGAGAGTGCACATCGAATTGCAAGGCGACCGGGCAGGCGAGGAGCAGCGCGGGACCTTGCGAGTCTCACGCAATGTCAGGCGCGGGTGCGTGCCAGCAGGTAGACGAAGTACGGGGCGCCGATGAGGGCGACGATGAGACCGGCCGGTATCTGCGCCGGAGCGATGACCGTGCGCCCCACGGCGTCGGCGACGACGAGACCCACGGCTCCGAGCAGCATCGCCGTGGGCACGACCCGGATATGACGGGCGCCGACCAGAGCGCGCGCAGCGTGCGGGGCGACGAGGCCGATGAATCCGACGACGCCGACAGCCGATACGCTCACCGCAGCGAGCACGGCGGCAGTGATGAGCACCGCCAGACGCACCGGTTCACGCGGAACCCCGACCAGTCGTGGGGTGTCATCATCAAGGGCGAGCAGGTCGAGCTCGCGCGTCCACACGAACGCCAGCGGTACGGCGACGAGCAGGGCGAGGGCGACCGGTGCGATATCCGCCCACGCCCTTCCGTACGTCGATCCGGACAGCCACGTGAAGAGGGCAGGCGTGTCCCAGGGATTCGCGCGGACGAGGAACAGCGTGGTCAGCGCGGTGAACCCGAACCACAGCCCGATGCCGATGAGGACGAGACGATCGGTATTCATTCCGCCGCGCCACGAGAGCCCGTAGACGATGGCGAAGGCGACCAGGGCGCCCACGATGCCGACCGCAGAGACGAGCCCGACCCCGGCGCCGGGGATGAGGGTGACGACGATGACGGCACCCAGCCCGGCTCCACCCGTGATGCCGAGCAGGCCGGGTTCGGCCAGAGGGTTGCGCGCACTGGCCTGGACGAGAGTGCCGGAGAGCCCGAGCGCGGCACCGGCAGCCAGGGCAGCGGCGACGCGGGGCGCCCGAGAATCGAAGGCGAAGTCGATGACGGGTGCCGCCCGGTCCTGGAACCACAGCAGCACATCGCCGAGGAGGTAGAACCGTTCCCCGGTGAGCAGACCGGTCACGGCGACGAGGATGAGGACCATGACGCCGATGCCGATGACGAGCCCGGCACGTCGCGGACCGACCACAGCCGAGTTCGCCGCCGAGGTGGCCGCGGCCGGTGATGCCGTGCGCATCGATCGCGCCAGAAGAACGAGCACGATCGCCCCGATCACAGTCGTCGTCACTCCCGAAGGGAGGGTGATCGCCTCGGTGGCGCCGACGATCGCGCGCAGGAGGGCATCGGCGACGATGACGATGATCGCACCGATGAGACCGGCGGCGGGAAAGAGCACGGCATGACGGCCGAGGCTCGGTACGACGCGGGCGAGGAGCCGGGCGATGACCGGGGCACAGAGGCCGACGAAGCCGATCGGACCGGCCAGGGTCACCGCAGTGGCGGTGAGCATGACGGCGAGGAGGATCCCGATGGCCCGCGTCGACCTGACCGGAACCCCGAGCACCGAGGCGGCGTCGTCGCCGAGACCGAGCAGGTCCAGACGCCTCGACAGCAGGATCGCACCGCCGGCGATGACAGCGATGACGGGAATGCTGCGCAGGGCCGCGGTCCCGTCGAGCTGATTGAGAGTGCCCGAACCCCAGGAGAAGAGACTCGTCGTCTCTTCGGCGAAGAGGATGAGCAGAGTCGATGTCGCCGCCTGCAGCGCCATCGCCGTGGCCGTGCCCGCCAGCACGAGCCGAGTCGTCGAGGCTCCTGCGCCTCCGGCCAGGCCGAGGACCAGGGCTGCGGCAAGCAGGCCGCCGAGGAAGGCGACCCCTCCCGAGGCCCAGATCGGAATCGCAATGCCGAAGGCAGTGACCACGGTGACGGCGAAGTACGCACCGCCGGTGACCGCCAGCGTGTCCGGCGATGCCAAGGGGTTGCGCGCCAGCGATTGGAACAGGGCGCCGGCCACACCCAAGGCGAGGCCGACGAGGATGCCCGCCCCCACGCGCGGCAGCCGGGATCCGAGGAGGATGTCACGGGCACTGGGGCCATCCTCGGCGGGGGAGAGCGTGCCGGTCACGGCCGTGAACAGTTCCCTGATGCCGATGCCCGAGGTGCCCTGCGTGATATGCCAGGCGGAGGCGATGACGAGGACGGCAATGAGGCCGAGCAGTGCGGCGGCGGTCGACAGGGCACCGACGATTCCGCGGCCGCGGACCGGAACCATGGTCGGTTCCGGTGCCGCAGCCGTCTGCTGGGAGGTGTTCGGACGGGTCAGGGGAGAGGCCACGGTCTACTTGGTCAGTGCGTCGACGTAGGCGTCGAGGGCCTGCTCGGACGACTTGGGTCCGCCGAAGGTCCAAATGCCTGCCGGGAAGGCCGTGGTGCGGTCGTCCTTCACTGCGGGGATGTTCGCCCAGATGTCGTTCTTCTTCAGCAGCTCCACATAGTCCTCGGACTCAGGGTCCTCGGTCCCGGTGTAGAAGAAGTTCGCGTCACCGACCTTCGAGATGCCTTCGATATCGGTCTGGCCGAGTCCGTACGCGGGGTCGACCTCACCGGTCCACGCGTTCTTCAGGCCCAGTTCCTCGCCGAGTTCGCCGATGAGTGAACCCTGGCCGAAGGGACGCAGCGCCACATTCGAACCGTTGACCCAGCCGTCGAAGTAGACGAATTCGGTGGTGGCCGGGTCCGCCTCGGCGATGGCCTTCTTCGATTCTTCGAGCTTCGCATCGAAATCGCCGAGCACGGTGTCGGCGCGCTCGGTGCGACCGGTCGCCTCGGCGACGGTGGTGAACGTGTCCTTCATGTACTTGACGGGATCCTTGCCGTCGGCGCCGGCCATCGCCATCACAGGGATTCCCTGCTTCTCGAGCTGACCGACGATCTTGTCCTTGCGGTTCGTCGTTTCGATGATGACGAGATCCGGATCGGCCGACAGGATCGATTCGACGTTGGGTTCCTGGCGAGTGCCGACGTCGGTGGTGGAGTCGGGCAGCTTCTCTGCCGTGTCCCAGGTGGTGAAGCCCTTCGCATCGGCGACGGCGGCGGGATCGACGCAGAGCGAGAGAAGATCCTCGGTGTACTGCCATTCGAGAGAGACGACCTTCGCTGCCGGCTTGTCCAGTTCGATCTCGTGGCCGGTGTCGTCGGTGACAGTGACCGGATCCGCCGAGGTGGTGCTCGAGTCGTCCGCGCACGATGCGGAGGTCTGTCCCTTCGCATCAGCAGGGGCGTCGGTATCGGTGGTGCCGCACCCGGTCAGGGCCAGTGCGCAGACCGCCGTTGCCGAGGCGAAGGCGGCGAACGAGGTGCGTGACAGAGGTGTTCTGGTCATGGTGTTCTTTCTGTGAACCGATCGGCGATCGGAGATGAGGTGGTGCGATTTCTGGGTGTGACTGTCAGAAGGTGCGGTGGGGTGCTCAGAGAGCTGCGGCCGGGCGACGAGTCCGTCGGTGGAGGGCTTCGACCCGGACCAGGCCGGTGTCGGCATCGATCCGGGTCGAGATGGGCAGCCCGTAGACCTCGCTCAGCGTCTCGGCGGTGAAGACGTCTTCGCAGGTGCCGACCGAGCGGATGCGGCCCTGTTCGAGCAGGACCACGTGATCGGCGACGGTGGCGGCATGTTCGAGGTCATGGAGGACGACGCCGACGGCGATGGAGTGGTCGTCGGCGAGTTCGCGCATGAGGTCGAGGATCTCCGACTGGTAGCGCAGGTCGAGATGGTTCGTCGGTTCGTCGAGCAGGAGGACTCCGGTGTCCTGGGCCAGACAGGTCGCCAACCAGACGCGTTGGAGCTCGCCGCCGGAGAGCTGGTCGACCGGACGGTCGGCCATCGCCATGGTGCCGGTGAGGGAGAGGCCGCGATCGATGGCAGCGCGATCGACGTCGGTGAGCCCGGCGAAGCGCTTACGGTGCGGGTGGCGGCCGAAGGTGACGATCTCACGGACACTGAGGCCCGACGGGTGCGGGCGCGACTGGGACAGCAGGGTGACGAACCGGGCGAACTCTCTGGCCGTCAGAGTGCTTGATGGAGTGTCTGCGTCGGCCTCGGTGATGACGACGTCGCCCGAGGTGATCGGGTGCAGCCGGGCCAGTGAGCGCAGGACGGTGGACTTGCCCGACCCATTGGGTCCGAGCAGGGCGGTGACCCGTCCGGGGACGATCGTCAGGCTCACGTCATGGACGACCTCGGTGCGGTCGTAGCCCAGATTGAGGCCGGTGGCAGTCAGTGCAATCGCATTCACAAATGTTTAGCCTAACCTAAGTCAGCGGTTGAGGGTATCTGTGTGGTGCAGAACACCCGCGTCAGTGCCTGCCGATAGTGTGGGCCTGCGACCGTAGGATGGGACCGATTGAGGAGGAGCAGATGAGATTCATCGCCACGGGGGACTGGCAGCTCGGCATGACCGCGCACTACCTCAGCGACGAGGCCCGGCCCAGGTTCCACCGCGCCCGCCTCGACGCCGTTGCCCGCATCGGAGCGCTCGCCGCCGAGACGGGCGCGGAGTTCGTCCTCGTCTGCGGGGACGTGTTCGAAACCAACCAGCTCGACCGCGCGATCATCGCCCGGACTTTCGAAGTCCTCAACGCTTTCACCGTGCCGGTCGTGCTGCTTCCCGGCAACCATGACCCCTTGGACGCCGCATCGATCTATGACTCCCCGGCCTTCTCCTCACGGGTGCCCTCGCATGTGCATGTCCTGCGCGGCAGCGACCCGTTCACCGTCGTTTCCGGGGTCGAGATCATCGGCGCCCCCTGGTCTTCCAAACATCCTCAAGGGGATCTCGTCGCCACAGCGACGAAAGACCTCGCCGAGGTGGCTGCCGGTGATATCCGGATCATCGCCGGCCACGGAGCCGTGAGCGTCCTCGACCCGGATCGGGAATCGCTGGCCACCATCGACACCGACCATCTGCAGGCACTGCTGCGCGACGACCGGGCCCAGTTCGTCGCGCTCGGCGACCGGCACGCGACCTTCGAGGTCGCCGACCGCATCTGGTATCCGGGAGCACCGGAAGTGACCTCTCGGCGGGAGACCGATCCGGGCAACGTGCTCCTCGTCGACATCGATGCCGACACCCACCGGGCCGAGGTCGAGAAGGTCCACGTCGGCACATGGGCCTTTACCGTCATCGAAGCCGACCTCAACTCCGCCGAGGATGTCGCCGATTTCGAAGAGCGGATGAATGCCGTTCCCGACAAGGACCGCACGGCGGTGTGGCTGATCCTGCGCGGCACTCTGCCGACGGCGGCGAAGGCCCGACTCGACGAACAGCTCGACCACTTCTCCGACCTGTTCGCGCTCGTCTCACTCTGGGAGCGTCACATGGACCTGGCCGTCGTCGCTGCGGACGACGACTTCGCCGATCTCGGACTGAGCGGATACCTGCAGGAGACTCTTGACGAACTCTCCGCACGTGCCACCGCAGACGACGACTCAGCAGTCACGGCCCAAGACGCACTCGGTCTGCTCTACCGATTCGCCAGGAGCGGCTCATGAGACTCCATTCCATCCGCCTCATCGACTACCGCGCGATCAGCGACGCCACCGTCGACTTCAGCTCCGGGGTGACGATCGTCGAAGGCCCGAACGAGGTCGGGAAGTCCTCGATCCATCAGGCCATCACGCAGCTGCGCGAGGACAAGGACAGCTCCCGCAAGGCCAGCGTCAAAGACACCCAACCGGTCGGTTCCGACGTCGGTCCGCAAGTCGAACTGCACCTGAGCACCGGGGACTACGAACTCCGATACAGCAAACGCTGGATCAAACAGCCCTTCACCGAGCTGAGCATTCTCAACCCCGTCCCCCAACAGCTCAGCGGCAGCGAAGCGCATGAGCGGTTCTTGGCGATCCTCGACGAAACCGTCGATGTCGACCTGCTCGACGCTCTCGACGTCGCTCAGGGCCGGAGCCTCGACCAGGCTTCCCTGGCCGAGATCAAGGCACTGCACGGTGCTCTGGGCGAGGCCGGGGAGGAACCGGCTGACCACGATGCCTTCCTCGACAGAGTCGAAACCGAATACCTGAGGTTCTTCACGGCAAAGGGCAAGGAGACGGGTGAGCTGCGAAGGCTCACCGAAGAACTCCCCGGCGCCGAAGAGCAGCATCGTGAACTGAAGGCTCGCAGCGCCGATATGGACGGGCTCGTCGACCGGCATGCTCGAGCAGCCGAGCGGCTGACGAATGGGCGTACTCAGCTGGCATCGGCCGTGACCGAACGCGAAGAGGCTGAACAGGCTGTGCAGTCCGTGTCCGGGCTCAAGACCGAACTCGATCGAGCTCTCGAACGCGCGGGCGTCGCACAGAGAGAACGTCAGCGTGCCGAGGAGGCGCGAGACCGACGTCAGGCACTCATCACCGAGGTCACCGCGGCCGAAGAGTCGGTGAAGACTGCCGACGATGCACTCAAGACGGTCACGACCGCACAGCAGGAAGAGGACTCGTCTCTCGCCGAGGCGCAGAAGGGCCTCGAGGCCAAACAGGCCGCACTCCTCACCGCTCAGGTTGAAGCGAAGACCGCAGCCGCCGATCTCGCTCGGGCCCGCGCACGCAGAGAGGTCGAGACTCTGCGGAAGAGGCTGGCCGACATCCGCGACCAGGAACGCAGAGCAGCCGAGGCGAAAGCGACGATCGGGTCGATCACCGTGACCGCGAAAGACGTGGAGAAACTCGGAGGACTGTTCACCGAGCTGCGCATTGCGCAGAACGCGAAGACCGCGGCCGCCGCACAGATCGTCGCCCGCCGCCTCGGCGATACCGCCGTGAGCATCGACGGAACCGATGTGCCCAAGGGGTCCGCCGAGGAATTCGCCGTCACCTCGGACCTGCAGATCCTCGTCGACTCCGTCGTCGACATCACTGTGCGACCGGGACAGTCACCAGCCGAACTCGACCGGGCCCTCGACTCCGCGCAGACCTTTCTCGACGCGGAACTCGACCGGCTCGGCGTGACCTCCCTAGAACAGGCACGCGAACGCAGCGAGGTGCGCACCGATGCCGAGTCCGTGCTGGCCGAAGCCTCATCGACTCTGCGGGTGCTCATCGGCGACGACGACCGCGACGGACTCGATGCCGCGCTCACCCGAGCCGAACACGTGGCGGGGGACCCCGCTGATACGAGCGGAACCGCCGCATCGATCGACGACCTCGAAGCACTGGTCGAATCGACGTCAGCAGCCGTCGACGATGCGACCGCGCAGGTCGAGACGGCCAGAACCACGCTCGAACGCATTCGCACCGACCGGGATGAGGCACGTGTGGCAGCCGTGCGTGCACAGTCGACGCGCGAACAGGCGGCGACGACGCTGCAGAACCTCAGCACCCGCCTGAGCATGGACAGGGAAGCGAACTCCGATGAGTCCCTCGACGAAGCACTGACCGCTGCCACGGCGACACTGACACAGGCTGAGGACGAAGCCGCTGCCGCACGCTCCGCATACGAGGCCGCCGACCCCGAGACTCTTGAGATGCGACTGCAGAACGCTCTCCAGCTCGTCGACAGCAAACAGAAGCAGCAGGAGAAGGACCGGCAGGAGGTCGATCAGCTCGCGGCTCTCATCGATGACCGTGCGGCCGAGGGCATCTACGACAAGCTCAAAGCTGCAGAGCAGAACGTGGAATCCATTCGGTCGAAGCAGGCTCGCATGCAGCGGCAGGCAAATGCGATCCGACTGCTGCGCGACACCGTGCTCGCACACAAGGAAGCGGCTCAGCGGAGGTACGTCGCCCCATTCAAGGAGGCGATCGAGAAGCTGGGTCGGGTGATCTTCGGCCAGGGACTGTCGGTGGAGATCTCCGAGAACCTCGAAATCGTCTCTCGCACGCTCGACGGACGCACCGTGGCCTTCGACGCGCTCTCGGGTGGGACGAAGGAACAGCTGGCGCTCATCGGCAGACTCGCCGTCGCCACCCTCGTCGATGCGGAAGCCGGAGCACCGGTCATCCTCGACGATGCCTTCGGCTTCTCCGATGAGCAGCGCCTGGCCGCCCTCAACGTCATCCTCGGCAATGTCGGCCGCACGGCCCAGGTCATTCTGCTCACCTGTCAGCCCAACCGCTTCGCCTCCATCGGCGGCGCCGAAACCGTCAGCCTGGGCTGAATCTCGGCGTCCAGTCTCGACGTCGTTAAGGGGCCTTGCGTTAACCTGGGGGTCATGAGCGAGAAGACATATGCCGATGAAGTCATCGTCCGCTGCTCCGGCGGCGGGTACTACCGCACTCGCTGGATTCCGCTGATGTCATTCAAATCCATCCGCTTCGGCGCGTATCGCTTTCAGCGTTGCCCGGTCCATGGCCGATGGGAGATGGCAGGCATCGTCGAGGACGACGAGCAGACTCCGGAGATCATCAGCGAAGCAGACAAGTATCCGGCATCCCGCGTCCCCTGAACGACGCCGACGCCGCGGAAGCCGGAATCGCGCAAGACACCCCCGACCTCAGCCTCAGTCGGCAGACCCCGCTGCCGCTTTGGCTGCCTGGGCGGCTTCGACGGCATCGGCGCGGATGGTCCGCCGCAGGATCTTGCCCGAACTCGTCTTCGGCAGCTGATCGATGAACGTCACCTGGTGCGGAGCCTTATAGGAAGCGAGCTTCTGCCGGCAGAATGACATGATCTCGTCAGCGGTCGCCTCGGCGCCGGGCTGCAGGGTGACGAAGGCCGACACATCCTCGCCGCGGTAGTCATCGGGGATGCCCACGACAGCTGCCTCCTGGATGGCCGGGTGCATGTAGAGCACATCCTCGACTTCCCGCGGCCAGACCTTGAAGCCGGAGGCATTGATCATGTCCTTCTTCCGGTCGACGATGAACAGCCACCCGTCTTCATTCATGAACCCGACATCGCCGGTGTGCAGCTCGCCGTTGGGGATCTGCTCCGCGGTGGCCTGCGGGTTGTTGAGGTAACTGGAGACCACCTGCGGTCCGGAGATCGCAACCTCTCCGACCTCCCCGGGGCCCACGGGCTGACCGTCGTCATCGAGGATGCGGATCATCACATCCGGCTGCGGCAGACCGCAGGCGAGGTTCCCGCTGTCCGGGTCGACCGGGGCTTGGAATCCATGCGGCACGGTGGCGACCTGGGCGCAGGTCTCCGACAGGCCGTAGCCCTGACCGACATAGATCTCGGCACGCTCTTCGAACTTGTTGACCAGTCCTTCGGGCAGCGGTGCACCGCCGGACATGAGGGATTTGAAGGATGCGAACTTCTCGGCGCTGAAGTCGGGGTGCGCCATCATCGCCGTATATATCGTGGCCGGGCCGGCCATGTACGCAGGCCTCTGCCGATCACATAGAGCGATGAGCGAACCGGGTTCGAAACGATAGTTCAGGATGAGCCGGGCACCGCCGGCCACGGCCGCAAGGAACTGGCAGATGAATCCGGTGATGTGGAACAAGGGAGCCAGTGAGACGTAGCCGTCGCCGGGACCCAGGATCGGGTTGCGCAGGCAGTAGCGCGAGTTGCTCGAGATATTCGCATGAGTCGCTGCCGCTCCCTTCGACCGTCCCGAGGTGCCGGACGTGTAGGCGATGAGACCGAGGTCCGACGGAGCAGGGGCGTACGGGGTGAAGTCGGTATCGAGGTTGTCCTCCACCGCCTCTGCGAACGCAAAACGTCCTTCGGCCGGCGGCAGGTCCTCGAAGCGCGGCAGCTTGTCGAACATCGCATAGATCGCATCAGGGCCATCCGTCTGGAAGCTCCGGTCATCACTGAGCACAACCAGCGGCAGGTCCGAGGTATAGTCCTTGACGCGGTCGAGATAGGCAGCCTGAGAGACGATGAGTCCCTTGACCTCGGAGTCGGCGAAGATGTGCTCGAGCTCGCCGCGGTACATGGGGTTGAGGGGGACGACGGTGCCTCCGGCTTTCCAGACCCCATAGGTGGAGATTACGAACGCGGGGGTGTTCTGATCATAGATGCCGACACGGTCGCCGGGCTTGATCCCGTGGGCCGAGAGGAAGGCAGCGAAAGCTGTCGACCACCGGTCGAACTCCGCCCAGGTCAGGGTGAATCCGTAGTAGTTGATGCCTTCCTCGTCGCCACGGGCGTCGACTGTTGCAGCCAGGTCGGCCAAGGGCGTGGAATCCGGCAGCACATAGGGCTCCTGAGCGAGATCGCCCAAAGTGGTGATCCATGGGCGATCCTCAAACCAATTGTTCGTCATTGAACATCCTTTCGCAGGCGGTGCCGGGCCCGTGCACAATGCTGCGGGCCCGGTGGGGTCTCACTGTATCGCGGAAGAGCCGACCTCAGCCGCGGTATTTCCTGATCTCATTGCGGGCGATGGAGCGCTTGTGCACTTCATCCGGTCCATCGGCCAGACGCAGGGTGCGCATATGCGCCCACATCCGGGCCAGTGGGAAGTCCTCGGTGACTCCGCCGCCGCCGTGGACCTGAACCGCCCGATCGATGACCTTCAGCGCCATCGTCGGTGCGACGACCTTGATCTCAGCGATCTCGTTCTTCGCCACCTTGTTGCCGTACTTGTCCATCATGTCCGCGGCGTGCAGGGTCAGCAACCGAGCCTGATCGATCTCGATCCGGGACTCGGCGATCCAGTCTTGGATGTTCGCCCGGTTCGACAGCTTCTCACCGAAAGTCACGCGAGATTCTGCGCGCTTGACCATGAGTTCGAGCGCCCGCTCGGCGGCCCCGATGGCACGCATGCAGTGGTGGATCCGGCCCGGACCCAGGCGCGCCTGACTGATGGCGAAGCCTTCGCCCTCACCCTTGAGAATGTCCTTGAACGGCACGAGCACGTTCTCGAAGATGATCTCGGCATGGCCCTCCCGGTCGGCGTAGCCGTATACGGGCAGGTTGCGCACCACGGTGACTCCGGCGGCATCGATCGGCACGACGAGCATCGACTGCTGACGGTGCACCTCGGCGGTGGGATCGGTCTTGCCCATGACGATGAGCACCCGGCAGTTCGGGTGCATCGCGTTCGACGCAAACCACTTGCGGCCGTTGAGCACGAATCCGTCGTCGGTGCGCTCCATGCTCATCTCGACGTTCGTCGCATCGGAGCTGGCCACGGCCGGCTCGGTCATGGCGAAGGCCGAAGCGATCTCACCCTCGAGCAGGGGCCCCAGGTACTTCTCCTTGTGCTCATCCGTGCCGAAGACCGTGAAGACCTCCATATTGCCGGTGTCCGGTGCATTGCAGTTGATCGCTTCGGGGGCGATCTCCAGGCTGCGCCCGGTGATCTCGGCCAATGGAGCGTATTCGAGGTTCGTCAGCCCGGGTCCCCATTCCGGGTGCGGGTGGAAGAGGTTCCACAGGCCCTGCTTCTTCGCTTCGGCTTTGAGGTCTTCGAGGATCTGCGGCTGTGTGTGGGGGCTGGCCGCCGCGGCCATCTGCTCGGCGTAGACCGGCTCGGCCGGGTAGACGAATTCGTCCATGAAGGCGTTCAGACGCTCCTGATACTCGCGTCCGCGTTCGCTGATTTCCAACACGTGGGCTCCTTGCTTCTCGGTGGGTCTCACACTGCTGTGAGGTCTGGTCTCGGGTGAGTCTCACTCGGTGGTGGGCTCGGTGTCACTGTTCGCTGAGTCGGGCTTGGTATCGGGACATTCCGCGCAGCCAGCGGTCGTAGTCGCTGCCTTTCATCCGGTACATCTCGAGGACTTCGGGGTGCGGCAGGATGAGGAACTGCTCGTTCTCGACGGCGTCGAGGACGATGGCGGCCACCTCGGCGGGTTCCAGGACGGTTCCGGCTGAAGTCACGGCCTTCTGGGCGGCGCCGCCGGCGGATCCGGCGTCGTCGAGCAGATTCGTGTTCACTCCCATCGGGCAGACCACCGAGGCGCGGATTCCGTCGTCGCGATAGGTCATGGCCAACCATTCCGCGAATCCGACTGACGCATGCTTGGTCACCGAATACGCGGCCGAGCCGATCTGCGTGAGCAGTCCTGCCGCCGAGGCGGTGGCGACGAAATACCCGGAACCGGCCTCCTGCCAGCGGGGGACGAGTGCCTGCGCGGCGCGGACATGGGCGCGCATGTTGACGTCGATGATCGCGTCCCAGTCGGCGTCGGAGTCTCCGAGCATCGCCGGACCGATGATTCCGGCATTGGCGAAGTACAGATCGATCCCGCCGATGCGGTCGTCGGCAGAATCGATGAGCGCACCGATTCCTTCGACCGATGACACGTCCCCCGTCCACGCGAATGCCGAGGTGCCGAGTTCGGCGGCGGTGTCGACGACCGTGGGGGAGAGGTCCGCGAGAACGACTGACGCACCGCGTTCGATGAGCTCGGTGGCCAAGGCGGCGCCGATTCCACCGGCGGCCCCGGTGACCACTGCACGTTTGCCAGCCAGGGATGAGGTCATGATCTCTCCAACAGGTCGAGGGCTTGGCGAGCGAGGTCTTCGACCCCGGCTCCGGCCTCTTCCGGGTCGAGATCGAGGTCGCCCATCTTGCCAGTCGCCAGTCGTGCGTAGACGCCTTCACGGATACAGGCCAGTTTCCACATCGCGAACGCCGAGTAGTAGCTGACATCGTGGACTTCGTGCCCGCTGACTTCCTGATAGCGGTCGATGAGTTCGTCTGTGGTGGGGAAACCGTCGTCGGCTCGGGGCACCCAGATGCTGGTGTACTGTTCGGGCACCGTGAGCATGGCGACGAAATAGCCGAGGTCGGTGAGCACCTCGCCGATGGCTGTCAGCTCCCAGTCGACGACGGCGTTGACCGACCCCGAAGGGGCGAAGATCATATTGTTCGGTTTGAAGTCCCCGTGTGCGATTCCCACGGGCGAGCCCGCAGGGTCGGGCATGGCCCCGCGGAGGACATCGTGGACCTCGTGGATTGTCGGAGTCTCGCGCATCGCGATCTTCTCGACCTGCCCGATCCAACGACGCAGCTGCCGGTCGATGAGTCCGCCGGGTCTACGCAGATCGGACAATCCGACAGCATCGACGTCGACGGAATGGATCGCCGCCAGCGCGTCGACCATGCCGAATGCACAGTCGCGGCGGTTCTCAGGTGGGATGGACTCCCACTCGGTGGGAGTGTTGATCGGGAATCCCGGGCAGTGGTCCATGAACACGAAGGGCACGTCGAGGACCTCGGGGTCGTCGACGATGTCGAGGACGGTCGGCACCGGAACGTCACTGTCATTGAGCGCTGCCATGATCCGGCCCTCGCGGGCGACATTGTGAGCGCTGCCGCCCTCGTGGCCCAGGGGAGGGCGGCGCAGGACCCAGCGTGGGTTGCCGTCGACGAGGATGGTGAACGTCAGATTCGACCGACCGACTGACATCACTTCGACGTCGAAATCGCTGATCCCGAATCTCCGCTCGATCCATCTGCCGATGCTGTCCGCATCGAACCCTGCCGGTGATTGTGTCATCCTTGACCTTCCCGAGTGAACAGTCGTTCAGTAGAGTTCACAGTATTCATCCCGAGCGGGGGAGTCAAGCCGTGAAAGTGATCACGGTCATAGCCGCTCGGTGTGATAGAGGTGAGAAGACCGCCGACACCGGAGCTCGAGTGTTCCGTGTGCGTCACAACGATAGCGAGGAAACAATGAAAGCCATTCGCGTCACCGCTCTGACCGGCCCCGATGATGTGGAGCATCTCGATGTGGAGCGCCCGTCGCCGGGGCCGGGCCAGGTGCTCATCAAGGTCGCATATGCCGGCGTGACGTTCCCCGAAGTCCTGCAGACTCGCGGAATGTACCAGGTCAAGCACGACCTGCCCTTCACTCTGGGTTCCGAGGCCTCCGGCGTCGTCGCCGAGGTGGGTCCGGACTCCCGCTACTCCGTCGGGGACCGCGTTGCTGCGATCACCGGAAAGGGTACCTTCGCCGAATACCTCGTCGCCGGTGACGAGGCCACCGTGAAGGTTCCGGATTCGGTTTCCTTGGCCGATGCCGCAGGCATGCCGATGAACGTGCTCACCGCTGACTTCGCACTGCGGGTGCGCGCGAATGCCCAGCCTGGCCAGAGCCTCCTCGTCCACGGAGCCGCAGGCGGTCTCGGTTCGGCCGCAGTGCAGCTGGGTCTGGCGATGGGCCTCGAAGTCATCGCCGTCGTCTCGACCCAGGCGAAGGCTGAAGCGGTTCGCGAGATCGGCGCCACGCATGTCGTCCTCGCCGACGGCTTCAAGGACGCGGCGAAGGAGATCTGTCCGGGCGGCGTCGATTTCGTCTTCGACCCCGTCGGCGGCGACCGATTCACCGATTCGACACGAGTGCTCGCTCCGTTCGGTCGGCTTCTCGTTCTCGGCTTCACTGCCGGTGAAATCCCCTCGATCAAGGTCAATCGCCTGTTGCTGAAGAACATCTCTGTCGACGGCGTCGCTTGGGGCGCGGCGGCCTGGGGTCACCCGAACTTCATCCACGAGCAGTGGGACGTCGTCCTCGGGCACGTTGCCGCAGGTGACCTCAACCCGCGCATCCACGCGAACTACCCGCTGACCGAGGCTGCCTCGGCGATCAAGGAGCTCGACGGCCGTTCCGTGATGGGAAAGGTCGTTCTCGAAGTCGCGGGAGAGTAGCCGCGGGCGTTATCACCTCTTGCGGTTGCGCTTGGCGATATCGCGTCCGATGAGTTCCTTCATCACCTCGTTCGCTCCGCCGAAGATTGCCTGGATGCGGTTGTCCTTGTAGGCGCGAGCGATGGGGAACTCGAGCATATAGCCGTAGCCGCCGAAGAGCTGCAGGCAGCGATTGACGACCTCGATCTCGAGGTCCGAGCCCAAGTACTTCGCCTTGGCGGCGTCGACCGCGGTGAGTTCGCCTTCGTTGAGAGCCAGGGCACAGCGGTCGACGAACGCCTCCAGGGCGTCTACGCGGGTTTCGAGCTCGGCGAGTTCGAAACGAGTGTTCTGGAAGTCGCCGATGGTCTGACCGAAAGCGGGGCGGTCGAAGACGTATTCGGCCGTCCATGCCAGCGCTGCCCGCGCCGATGCCAGGGTTCCCGATCCGATGAGGAGGCGTTCGGTGGGGAGGTTGACCATGAGGTGGATGAACCCCTGATCGAGTTCGCCGAGGAGGGCATCGGCCGGCACCCGGACATCGGTGAACGAGAGTTCGGCGGTGTCCTGGGCGTCCAGGCCGAGCTTTTTCAGTTTGCGGCCCTTGTCGAACCCAGGTGTGCCTGCCTCGACGATGAACAGCGAAGTGCCTTGAGACGCCTTCGCCTCCGGGTTCGTGCGGGCGACGACGATGACGAAATCACAGTGGATGCCGTTGGTGATGAAGGTCTTGGCACCGTTGATGATCCAATCGTCGCCGTCGCGTACAGCCTTCGTGGTGATGCCCTGCAGATCCGAACCGGCATCCGGTTCGGTCATGGCGATCGCCCCGATCATCGCGCCCGAGGTCAGTCCAGTCAGATACTTCTGTTTCTGCGCCCGAGTGCCCAACTCCATGAGATAGCCGGGGACGATTCCGTCTGAGACGCCCCAGCCGCTCGTGGCCGCACCGACGCCACGGCGGGCGATCTCTTCGGCTCGCACCATCTCGAACCGGAAGTCGGAGACGCCGCCACCGCCGAACTCCTCGGGGATGGCCAGGCCGATGATGCCCGACTGCGCTGCCTTGCGCCACATCTCCCGATCGACGAGGTGGTTCTCCTCCCAATCCTCGAAGTGGGGGACGACTTCGCGGTCGAGGAACGCAGCGACCGATCCTCGGAATGCCTCGTGATCCTCGTTGTACAGATTCCTCTTCATCGATTGCGTCCTCTTCTCAAGCAGTGGTTGTCGCTGGGCGGGCAGACAGGCCGGTCTTCGGGCCGAGGCGATGATGTGTGCCCGGTCACTGAGCGTGCGTTCAGTCTGGCATCCGCCTGAAAAACAGTCAATACAGACTGGATCTGTGAGATAGTCGGAAGCAGCCCGTTTCGACCGCAGTTCTGCGGTGTCGAACAGCTCCAGAACGGAACACGGCAGAAGGGGATGCGATGGATGCCGGCAACCAGGCCGAACGCACTGCGCGCTCACGCGACCTCATCCTCGATGCCACGATCGAATGCCTGCTGCGCGAAGGATATGCGGCGACGACGACGGTGAGAGTCCAATCGATCGCGGGGGTGACTAGGGGGCGTCTGCTCCACCACTTTCCCTCAAAGCAGGATCTGCTCACGGCCGCAGTCAGCCGCCTCGGCGAACAGAGACTCAGCCGACGGCTGGAGGACCAGGACGACGAATTCGGTCGGATACTGGAAACGGAACGACCCGACGCCGCCGACGCCGAGGCCAGAAGCGATTGGGCGATTCGGACCCTGTGGACGGGGCTGATGCACGGCAGCTTCTTCTCTGCCCTCGAACTGTGGACGGCTTCGCGCACCGACGACGAACTGGCCGGGAACGTCCGTGAGCACGAGAGGATCGTCCTCGACCGCGTCAGGGACAATGCCCGCGAGCTCTTCGGACCGGCGGTCACGCGGAACCCGGAGTTCGATGAGGTCTTCACGATGATCTTCGCGAGCATGCGCGGAATGGCCGTGACCTACATGTTTTCCCGACGTGACCCGCATCGGGAGCCGATGCTCACCACCTGGCAGCGGACCGCGCGAACCCTGCTCTTGGGTGCGGCGCCGGACTGACATCGCAGACCCACCGACGAAACCCGGTGAGAACCTGAGCGATCAGTTCCCGTAGATCTCGTCGAAGATGGTCAGGTCACCGACGACGATGAGCTTCGTCGTCGCTCTCGACATACCGACGTAGAGCATGTCGATGGCTCGCTGGGGGTCTCTGAACCCGTTGAGGCAGAGCACCACGGCGGGCCTTTCGAGTCCTTTGAAACCGAGCACATGCCCGTAGAAGACGTCCTCTTCAGCGAAGAACTGATCCCAGTAGGCTGCGATCCCTTCGCTCTCCACGATGTTCTTCTGCTCCGGATGCCTGGATCCGGTGGTCAGCAGCGCGACCTGGCCGGCGTTCCACCCGGCATCCATGAGTGCTTCGACCTGCCCATCCGCTTCGGCTACGGCATCCTCGAGGCCGACGTCGATCCACTCGATTTCGTCGCCGGGTCCGTTGCGTGCGATCGGCGGTTCCAACGCGAGGTCGGCGATTCCGGCGACGATCTGGGATGAGTTGCGCAGATTCTCGTCGAGCTGGATGGGGTTCATCGTGATCGGTGATGCGCCGTGACGGTCGAAGATCCGTTGGCGCTCATCGGTGAAGACGTAGAGGGTGTCGGCAAGCTGATTGCGCAGGCAGGATTGGACGGCTTCCCACCACAGCAGGCTGAAGTCCTGGCCTTCGTCGATGACGATGGCGTCGAAGAGGCTCTTGCGCGGACGCTCGTCGGCGAGTTCCTTGAGCATCGTGGGCAGTCGCTGTTCCCAGTACTCCGAGTCGTCGTCGCTGCCGGTGGGCGCACCCCAGCTGATGGGCAGGTCGTGGAAGAGCCCAACGAACGCGGGCCGGTCGACTTCGGGCCATTGTGCGGTGAAGAGCTGGAGGAAGCGGCCGAGCCCGCGGGAATAGCACATGAGGGCGACCTTCTTCCCCTCCTGCGTCAACGCTCTGGCCTTGAGCAGGGCCAGATAGGTCTTGCCCGATCCTGCACCGCCGCTGATCTCGGCACGATTCTGGTGGCGGAGGATGCGGATGAGCTTCGCCTGCTCACGGCTGAGGGCATCGGCTCGGTCAGAGATTTCGGAGGCTCTGAGCTTGAGATTCTCCACCGCCTGGTTTGTCCTGCGGAGGTTCTTCAGCACGAACTCGTGGCCGGCCGTGAGGTCGTGGCGTTCGGGGTCGAAGTCGAAGCGCAGCTGAGTGGCGATCTTCGATGCCAGGGAACCGATCTCGGTGCCGTCGACGAGCTGACGCCTCGGCGCGTCCGGCTGGTCCCAGTCGCTCGGCAGTTCCGTGTAGGGGAGGACCGCAAGGTGGCTGATCGGTCCGGGGAGGCGGGAGAGCCGCGGGCGCAGATAGTCCACGAGGGTGTGCTTGGCGATCATCGCCTGCTCGAGGGGAGAGGTGGGCAGTCGGTTTCGCTTTCCCTGGGCGCCGGAGGTGAACCAAGCGCCGTCGACGACGTCGACGCGTCCGCCTTTGACCTCGACGACGGCGATGCCGGCGCCCGGCCACAGGATGAGGAAATCGATCTCGACATCCTTGTCATCGCCGGTCAGTCGTTGACCATGGATGATAGCCGCTGCATCGGGCAGCTGCCGGCACAGAGCATTCCACACGAGCTCCTCGGCCGTGGACCCATTGAAATCTGGCTGTTCGGGAATCAACGTGACCATGATCCGAGACTAACCCAGACTCGGTCGCAGAAGACCGGCGACACTGCAACGGAAGTTCCGTTGCGGTGCCGCCGGTCTGCTCCGTCGGAGGTGACGCGTCACTCAGCCCCGGTCACGAGAGGCCGGGACGATCATTTCGCGTCGTTGACGAGCTCCGATTCGTCGAGGATGACGTCCGCGCCGGTCTCAGGGAGGCCGCAGCCGCGCAACGAGGCACCGTTCGTCTCCTTCATGAAGATCGTGGCAATCAGACCGATCGCGCATGCAGCCATGACGAGGTAGGCGGGAATGATGGTGTTTCCCGTTGCGCCGATGAGTCCATCGCTGATCGAGGGCGCGGTGCCGCCGAACAGTGCGGTGGAGACGTTGTAGGCGATCGCGAAGCCTGCGAAGCGCACAGGTCCGGGGAACATCGCTGGGAAGGTCGCCGAGATGGTCGAGATCTGCGGGATGTAGAGGACACCGAGGACGGCCAGTCCGATGAGTGCCCACACGAAGCCGTTGGCCATGAGCATGAACATCGGAATCGCCGCGACGAAGAGTCCGATGAGAGAGAAGTACCAGACCGGCTTGCGCCCGACCTTGTCCGAAAGCATTCCTCCGAACGGGATGAGGATCATCATGAACGCCTGCGCAAGGAACATCACGGTCAGCGAGGCGTTCGCGCTCATGCCGACGGGATCCTGCAGGTACGTGGGCATGTAGGACAGCAGCGTGTAATTGACCACGTTGACCGCGACGACCATGCCACCGAGGACGAGCAGCTGCTTCTTGTAATTCGCGAACAGGGTCGCGAAGACTTCCTTGACCGTCTTGTCGTTGTCGCCACTATCAAGTTCCTCATAGACGGGCGACTCGTCGAGCTGCGAGCGCAGGTACAGGCCGACGACGCCTAGAACACCGGCGAAGACGAACGGAATCCGCCATGCCCAGTCCGTCATCGTCTGTTCGCCGAGTCCGAGCTGCAGAAGGAGGACGAACAGCGAACCGGCCGCCATTCCGGCCAGAGTGCCGAATTCGAGGAAGCTGCCGAAGAATCCGCGCCGGTTGTCCGGGGCGTATTCGGCCATGAAAGTGGCGGCACCACCATACTCACCGCCTGAGGAGAAGCCCTGGATGACGCGGAGCAGAACGAGGATGATGGGTGCGGCGACGCCGATCGTGGCGTAGGACGGCAGCAGCGCGATGCAGAAGGTGGAACCGGCCATGAGCAGAATCGTCAGCGCCAGTACGCGTTTGCGGCCGAGGCGATCACCCATCGGGCCCCAGATGATTCCGCCGAGAGGGCGGAAGATGAAGGACACGGCGAATGTCAGCAGCGCCATCAGCTGAGCATGCTCGCCGGGGAAGAAGTGCTGAGCGAGATAGGTGACTGAGACGGCGTAAAGACCGTAGTCGAACCACTCCGTCGCATTGCCCAGGGCGGAGGCGGCGACGGCCTTGCGGACCGTCTTGAGATCGGGTTCGGGCGGGGAAGCAGGTGATGCGGATCCTGAGGTATCGGGGATGCTCATGAATTCCTCCAGTCATTCGGATCACAGTCGAAGTGATCCTTCTTTCGAACCGAAGCCACGTTACGAGCCTGTGCTCAGCTTCTCAATCGAAGAATCCTGTCAAATCATCGGCGTGTCATTAGGAGAATATTCGGTTTTGGTGCACCTGACCTGGAGGAACGTTCTGCGTCGCCAATATCGGCGCGGCAAGTCGTCTTCACAGGGAACAGTGAAGTTATCGTTATGGCAATCGGGTTGACAGAAAACTCAATCAATGACCGAATTTGTCTGTGCAAGCGAAAAGAGTAGTCTTCTCTTTCGAGCTATCCGAACCATTTCTTCTCGGCCCCGGCATAGGTGCCGTCGTGCTGGGTGATGCGCAGCCAAGTGTTGAGGTATTCAAGCATCTGGTCGTCGCCTGAACGTATTGCATAGCCCTGTTCGCTGAAGTTCAAGGGTTTGTCCGGGTTGACGGCGCAGAGTTCCGGTTCTTCATGGGCTACCCACTTGGTCTCTGGTGCGTCGGTCACCATGACATCGGCCTTGCCTTTGATGATCTGGTCGAAGATCGTATTGTTGTCGTCCCATTTGATGACCTTGGCCTCGGGAAAGTGCTCCGCGGCGAACTCTTCGTTGGTGCCACCTTTTGGCGTGATGACTTCAACATCGTCATCGTTGATCTTGTCAATCGAGTCGTACTTGTCCACCTTCCCACACTGGGTGATGGGAGTCTTACCGTCCTGCGTGGTCGGATCCGACATATACAGTTGTGCGGCCCGCTCTGTGGTGATAGAGAGCCCTCCCATGCCTATGTCGCACGCGCCTTTTCGAATCTTAGATGGGAATTCGTCCCAGTCGATTCTGACGAATTCTGGTTTCGCGTCGAGGTCGTCGGCGAAAGTGCGACCCATGTCGACGTCAATGCCCGACCATTCCTTTGCCTTCGGGTCGAAATAGGTGAAAGGACGGTAGTCCCCGGTAGTACAGATCTTCACGACTCCCGACGATTCGATTCGGCTCAATGTCGGGGAAGATCCGTGCGACTCTGTCGGCTTCGGACCTTCGGCAGCATTCTGATCGGAATCGCCGGTTGACGTACACCCGGCAAGTGCAAGAGAGATCGCACAGACTCCAGCGATGGTGGGAGCGAATTTGCTTGTGAACTGCATGACTTCGATGTCCTAGGTGAGGCGGGCGCGTCGGTTCGCAGGATCGTGCGTGATTAGAGTCTAGCTCGATGCATCGGGGAGACGGGTTAGTCTATCTGCGGTCAGGAAGGCGACCGATCTCATCCGCATGGCAGTTCCCACCTCCGCCGATGCCGGTGCCCATAGCCGACGGCCGACGGCACCTGCACCGGCTCATCCGGTGGACGATACCCTCGTTCTTGCGCCGAGCGCCGTAGATCGGATCGAAAACGTCGAGATCAGATGAATGAGTGGAGGGACCGCGCATATGCACGGTCCCTCCGCTCAATCGGCTCTGGCCGAGCGACTCAGATGTCCGAGCCGGGGTGCTGGATCAGGACGCCGCAGATTCCTTCGCCGCGGCTGCTGCACGCTGATCCATCGCCGGAGACGTATCGATCCCGCGAGCGTTGAGACGCCGCTTGACCAACGGCCACACGGCGAAGAGCACCGCAGTGGCGACGAGACTCGTCCACACCTGCGCGCGGCCGTCTTCGCTGAGGAGCATGATGACGACGACGCCGATGACGACGATGATGAGGAAGATGTTGAGGATCGGCGTCAGCCACGACTTCAAGGTCAGAGCTTCTCGCTCGGCTGGGCTGAGTTTGAGACGCATGCGCCACTGGGCGAGGGCGATGAAGACATAGACGAAGAGGGCTACGAGACCGCCGGAGTTCATGATGAAGTCGAAGATCCCTGATGCCGGGACGGTGAAGTTGGCGACAACTGCCGCCAGTGCACCGAGGCTCGAAGCGATGAGAGCGGCCACTGGGACGTTCGTCTTCGAGCGCTTGCGGATGAGCGCGGGCGCATACCCTTTGTCGGCCAGGGAAGCGAACATGCGGGAGGCCGAATAGAGGCCGGAGTTGAGCACCGAGATGACGGCGGTGAAGAGGACGATCGTCATGATCGCCGAGGCGCCCGGCAGACCGAAGAGACCGTAGACATGAGCGAACGGAGCGATCGTATCGGGATCGGGCAGCTCATCCCAGGGAACCGCGGTGACGATGATGAGCACGCCGCCGACGAAGAACAACATGATCCGCCAGATGACGGTCCGAGTGGCCTGGTTGATGCCGCGAGCCGGATCGACCGACTCGGCCGATGCCATGACAGCGATCTCGGTGCCGAAGTAGCTGAAGATGACGGTGGCCACGCCGATCATCACGGCACTGAAGCCCATGGGCATGAAACCGCCGTGGTCCCACAGGTTGGATACGGAATTCGTCGCGTTGGGCCAGGCGCCGAACACGAAGAGTGCACCGACGATGAGGAAGACGACGATCGTGATGACCTTGATGCTCGCGAGCCAGAACTCGACCTCACCGAAGACGCGGACCGAGAGGACGTTCGTGCCGATGAAGACGATGACGAGGAGGAGGGACCAGAGCCAGGTGGGAATCGCGGGGAACCAGCCTGACATGATTCCGCCGCCGACGACCGCTTCATAGGCGATGACGCCGACCCAGAAGTACCAATACAGCCAGCCGACGAGGTAGGCGGCCCACCCGCCCAAGGACTCGTTCGCGTACTCCATAAAGGAGCCGACGGCAGGTCGTCGCGCCGACATCTCACCGAGCATCCGCATGGCGAGGAAGACGAGAAGTCCGCCGATGAGATAGGAGAGGATGGCAGCCGGTCCAGTCGAGCGGATGACGTTTCCGGATCCGACGAAGAGGCTTGCACCGATGATGCCGCCGAGCGTGATCATGGTGATGTGCCGGTTGCGCAGCTTGCCGCCCCCAGCGGCGTTGTCAGTGTCAGCACCCGAGTTGTGGGGTTCGCTCATAGAGCTTTCTCCTTGTGAGACCAGGGCTCGGATTTCGCACGAATGCCGAGCCTCCAGGCAGTCACTGTTGAAACTGCCTCCGGGATTCTACACAGAAGTCGCGAGAATCAGATGTCGTCGATCACACGGTGGTCGGCGAATGGAGTTGTCAGCGCAGTATTGTCAATCGTGCCGGTGGGACGCGTGCTCGTCGATCCACGTCCAGCCGGGCGGCATCGGTGCCCATGCGGCGACATCGCGGCCGGCTTTCGAGCTGTCGGCGAGGACGACGACTGCTCCGGCCCGCTCGGCGATGAGCTCTTTCGTGCGTGCTTCGTCGAGACTCGGTTCGCCGAGGCCCTGTGCCGGATCCACGGCATCGGCACCGAGGAATGCAATGTCGACATGGATGCGCGACAGCGCATGATCGGACAGCGCGCCGGTGGTGCCGTGCGACAGTGTCGAGACCTCGCCGCCGACCATGATCACTGTGGGGCCGGCGGGATGAGCCAAGGCCAGCGCGATCTCGAGACCGCGAGTGAACACGGTGAGCTCTTTGCGGTCCCTGATCCGCTCGGCCAAACGCACGGTCGTCGAACCCGCGTCGAGGAAGACGGTGCGCACTCGGGCGTCGTCGAGTCGTTCGAGCGCTCGTGCGGCGATCGTGTCCTTCGCCTCCGCCTGCTGCTCCATGCGCTCGCCCAAAGGCGGTTCGACATAGCCGGCGGCTGCGGCTCCGCCGATGGTGCGGATGATCTCGCCGTCTGCGGCCAACTCACGCAGGTCGCGGCGGATCGTCGATTCCGAGGTCTCGAGAGCCTCGGCCAGGCGAGGTATGCTCCACGAGCCGGTTTTGAGCAGGCCGAGAATGGCTTCGCGGCGGCGCTGAGTCCCTGAGCGGATCGCCATCTGTTCTCCCTCTCATTCGGCAGTGATCCGGCCGCAGCGACGCCGCGGCCGGAGATACGACTCAGCCTACTGCGGCAGGTACTCCGCGCGGATGCCGTCGACGAACGGAGCGTAGCCGATGGCCGCGCGGTAGGCCGAGCGCATGGTGCCCGCATCGGCGATTCCTTGACCGGCGATGTCGAAGGCGGTTCCGTGATCGACCGACGTGCGCAGGATCGGCAATCCGACGGTGACCGAGATGGTGCCGTCGAAGTCGAAGGTCTTCGATGCGATGTGCCCCTGATCGTGGTACTGAGAGAGGATTCCGTCATAGCGGCCGGTCAGCCCCTGGTGGAAGACAGAATCGGCCGGGATCGGTCCGGCGACTTCGAAGGCGCCACCTGCGTTGACCTTCTCCACGGCCGGGCGGAGGATCTCGATCTCCTCGTCGCCGAAGGCGCCGTTCTCGCCACCGTGGGGGTTGAGAGCAGCGACGGCCAGTCTCGGCGAGGTGACGCCGTAGAGCTGGAGGGCACGATGGGCGCGTTCGATGGAGTCGACCTGAGTGTCCACGGTCAGAGCGTCGAGAGCCTTGCGCAGGGACATGTGGCGGGTGGCGAAGAAGATCTGGAGTTTGTGGTCGGGGACCTTCGTGTTCTCCACGACGAACATCGTGTCCTGCTTCGTCACTCCGGTCAGCTCACCGAGCATCTCGGTGTGCCCGAGGTGCTGCGAACCGGACTTCCATACGGCTTCCTTGTTGATGGGGCCGGTGACGATGCCGGCGATCTGCTGATCCATGGCCGCCTTGGTGGCGAGCTCGATCGCGGCCACCGAAGCCTTGCCGGCGCGGGCATCGACGATTCCCCAGTCGGGAAGGTCATCGCCGAGGACGCCGATATCGAAGACGTCGATGACGCCTTCACCGGCTGACGGGGTCGACCAGTCGGAGATGGAGCGCAGTTCGACGTCGAGTCCGAGGACGTCGACGGCACGTTTCATCACGGCCAGATCCGCCACAGCGATTCCATGCTGATCGTCTCTGCCGGCGAACTCCGCAAGCACCGTGGCGGTGATCTCCGGTCCGATTCCGACCGGGTCACCCACGGTCACGGCGAGTGCTGGTGCTGTCATTTCTGTCTCCTCAGGTGGTTCGGATGAATGTCGGTGGGTGGGGCGTTGGGGTCGTCGTGCACGATTCAGTCTCGCCTGACGCGGGCAGTCGTCGACAGGAATTCGAGGCAGTCGACGGCGGTGCCGGGGTCACCGATGAGCCCGCCCTTCGTGACGATCGGCAGTCCGTCGGCGCTTCCGCCGACGAGGCGACCGCCCACGGCCAGAGGCACGATCTCCTTGTCGATCTCCATCCCCATTGCACCGAGCTCGCGCATCACCGTGGCAGTGACGTCCCCGCCGGTGGTGTAGAGGCCGGAGACCGGGATGGCGGACATGACCGCCGAGGCGATCAGTGCCAGCCGCCGTGTCGTCTCTTCGGATTCAGCGTCGGTGAGTTCGCGCAGGTCGCTGGTCTCGAGGACGGTGGCGATGATGATCGCCCGCGCCGAGGCGGTCCGATCGATGAGGCCGAGTGCGGCCTCGACATCGGGCAGTCCCGCGTCGTCCAAAGGTGCACGCAGGACCGTGATCGTGGGGTCCTCGGCCACTGCTGCAAGCTGTGCACGGGTGACCTCAGTGGCCGATCCCGAAATGCCGAGCAGAATGCCGTCGGCGCGAGTCGGCAGCCGAGACTGAGCCAGGGCGAGGCTGCCGGGCCCGGGGTCGATGGTCACCCAGTCCAACCGCTCACCGTCGGCCAGACCTGCCCGGTCGCGGATGTCGGGGGAAGCCGCCTCGGCGAGCTCGTGGCTGATCTCAGCCATGACGGACCCGACGAGGTCGATGTGGTCGGTGGTCAGGGCATCGGCGATGAGCACGTCCGTTCCTTCGCCGATGGCGTCGAGTACGGCGGTGCGTACGGCATCCCGACCGGCCAGCACCGTGGCGATATCGATGAGGCGGCTGTTGAGATCCGTGCCGGCGGCAAGGATGTCCTCGATGACGGAGGTGCGCATGGGGGAGCGGACGTCATGGGCGAGCTCGGTGTGTTCGAGCAGTCGGCCGCCCAGCAGCTGTCGCCCCTGCACGGTGGTTCTGCCTGCGGCAGGGAACGCCGGCACGCACAGGCCCAGTACGCGGTGGCGTGGCCCGTGGGTCGCGGCGAGAGATCGTCTGCGGGCCGAGATGGCGGCGGCCGCGGCGGGTCCGACGTTGCCGCGCAGGGTGGTGTCGATTCGGCATGCTACGAGGTCGACAGCCCCGGCGGTTTCGATGAGCTCGGTGTAGAGCTCACTTGCCTGCCGTGCGGGCAGGTGCCGGGAGTCGGTGTTGACGACGACCGCGTCGAAGTCATCGAGCAGTCCGCTGATGTCGAGGTTGCCGGCCGGCCTGGTATCGGTGACGGTGATCGTCCGCAGCCCCGCCTCGGCGAACAGGGCTCCGCACGCATTTCCGCCGGTGAGGTCGTCGGCGACGATGAGGATGCGCGGACTCGCCTGGGCCGAGGCGGCTGCGGTCGTTTCGGAGTCGGACATTCGGGAGGCGCTCATACGACCAAGTCGAGCACGAACAGCAGCGGAAGGGAACAGATCCACACGGCGGTGGTGATTCCCGACCAGCCCTTGATGGCATTGATTCCGTCGAGGCCGGTGAACCGGGTGACGACCCAGAAGTAGGAGTCGTTGAAGTAGGAGAAGACCATCGAACCGGCGGTGCAGGCCATCACGGCCACCAGCGGGTCGAGTCCCAGCGGGGCGATGAGCGGAGCCGTCACCGAGGCGGCGGTGATCATCGCGACCGTGCCCGATCCCTGAGCCAGACGCACGAGCGAGGCGATGAGGAACGGGACGAGGAGGGCCGGCAGGCTGATCGAGGCGATCGCCTCGGCGAGGGCATCACCGACGCCCGACTCGCGCAGCACCAGTCCGAAGCTTCCCCCGGCGCCGGTGATGAGCAGGATGAGTCCGGCTGAGGCGGCGCCGTCGGCCAGCCAACTCTGCACCTGGTTGCGTGGGGTTACGCGGGGCAGCAACGTGTAGACGGCGAGGACGAGGCCGATGATCAGAGCGACGACGGGGTTACCGAGGAAGGCCAGAGGTGCGACCCAGGCGGAGGGCTCGTAGGCGTCTCCGGCAAGTTCGCCCTGAGCGTTCTTGTCGATCGCGGTGCTCACGGTGTTGGCGACGATGAGCAGGAGCGGGACGATGAGCGGAAGGAAACCGAGGAAGGCGCCCGGCTTCTTCGACGAATCGGGAGCGGAATCGGGTCCCGTCGCGTCTCCGCCTTCGGCGGTGAGGACGGTGCCTCCGGCGGAACCTGATGCGGTTTCGGCGACCGCCTCGGCGTAGACATCATGCTTGACCTGGGCGTTGAGGACGGGTTCGAGCTTCGGTCCGATCCAGCGAGCGTAGACGACGACTACGGGCAGAAGGACGACGGTGAACACGAGACCGGCGAGGATGACTGCACCGATATCGGCGCCGAGGATGCCGGTGGCTGCCAGCGGACCGGGCGTCGGCGGCACCATATGGTGGGTCAGCGTCATTCCGCAGCCGAGAGCCAGGGCGAGGGTGACATAGCCGCCCTTCTTCACGCGGGCGATCGAGCGGGCCAGCGGGTTCATGATGACGTATCCGGAGTCGCAGAAGACGGGGATGGAGACGAGGGAGCCGACGGTGCCCATTGCCCAGGGCTCACGGCCTTTGCCGAAGGCGCGCAGGAAGGCGCGGGCAAGGGAGTCGGCGGCACCGGAGACTTCGAGGATCTTGCCGATGCCGACACCGAGTCCGATGACGATGCCGATGCTGGCCAGGGTGTCGCCGAAGCCCGTGGTGATGGAGTCGACGATCGAGAGCAGGTCCTGGCCGGCGACGATGCCGGTGACGACCGCTGCCAGGAGCAGGGCGATGAAGGCGTCGAGCCGGGTCGCGAGCACGATGACGACGATCGTCGCGATTCCGGCGACCAGCGCCAGGATGAGTTGCAGGTCCATATGGTCCTCCGCAGTGAGGCCGGCTCAGGGAGCCAGGGCGTGTGGTTCTCATTGGCTTCGACCTGATGTGCGATGCCCGTTGGGCAGTCGACGATCAGCATCGAAGTTGAACAGTATGAGCAAGTATGTGTCATAACTGCGCATTTATGCAATGTATGCGGAGTGGCCCAACGAGACTGCGTCGGGTTCGTGGGATTGGACCTTGCTGATTGGGCAATCAGCCACGGGGGTCGACGATGATCTTCACGTGTTGCTCGTTGTTGTTGATGAGTTCGTCGAAGCCGCCCGAGATGAGCTCATCAAGGCCGATGCGTGCGGTGATGAATGCCGAAAGATCGATGGTTCCGCTGGAGGCGAGTCTGATCGTCTCGGGATGGTCACCGGAGTAGCCGATCGTCCCCCTTAGGTCGATCTCCTTGAGGACCAGTTTCGGCATGTCGACTTCGGGCTTATGTCCCCAGATGGAGACGTTGACGATGACTCCGCCGGGACGGACGGCGTCGATGAGCATGTCCAGAACCGCGGGAACGGACGAGCATTCGAATCCCACGTCGGCTCCTCGCCCATCCGTGCGCTCGCGAACGGTCTCTGCGACATTGGAATCTCGCGGATCGAGAACTTCATCGGCAACGCCAGTCGACAGTGCCATCTCCTTCCGCGCCTCAGAGAGTTCGGAAATGTAGACGGTCAGCCCCTTGGCCTTGAGGACGGCGGCGGTGAGGAGGCCGATCGGGCCCGCGCCGCCGACGACGGCGATCTGGCCTGCTCCAGCATCAGATCGCACAACTGCGTGGTGCGCGACTGACAACGGTTCGATCAGTGCAGCTTGATCGAGTGGAATGTCGCCAATGGGGTGGACCCAGCGACGCTGGACGACGATCTTCTCCGATAGCCCGCCACCGCGGCCGCCGAGACCGATGAAGTTCATATTCTCGGACAGCTGATAGCTCTGGCCGGGGCCGGTGTCGACGTCGTCGGCGATGATGTAGGGCTCGACGACGACGTTCTGGCCGACCTCCAGATCGCTGACTCCGTCACCGAGTTCGGTGATCGTGCCGGAGAACTCATGTCCCATAGTCACCGGCGCGGATTCGCCGGAGATCGGGTGGGGGTGGCCCGCCGGTGGGACGAAGATCGGCCCTTCGAGGTATTCGTGGAGATCGGTTCCGCAGATCCCGCACCATGCCACGTCGATGGCGACTGTGCCCGGTAGCAGTTCGGGCTCTGGAATATCGTCGATCCGGATGTCTTTGCGTGCGTGGAACCGTGCTGCTCTCATGTTGAGTCCTTTCGTGAGGCCTATATGGGCCGTTCGGCGTTCTTCGACGCTAGAGCGCCTGCGACATGAGAGCCAGGGTTGCATGGGATTGCACGTGAGGGGATTCACCGTTGATTTATACCCCTAGGGGGTATATCTTCGGGGTATGGACAACCAGCAGAATCATCGGCATATGCGGCCCGATGAACCGGGACATTCTGGTCACGAGGGACATTCCGGACATTCGGGCCACGGCGGGCACGCAGGGCATGCGGGTCACGGCGATCACGTCGCGCAGTTCCGCCGCCTGTTCTGGATCATGCTCGTCATCGCCGTGCCCGTCGTCGCATTCAGTCCAATGTTCGGCCACCTCGTCGGCTATGAGGTTCCCGAAACCGGCATCCTCGGTGCACTCCGATGGCTCGCGCCGATTCTCGGCACCGTCATGTACGTCTGGGGCGGCAAACCCTTCCTGACCGGCGGGCTCGACGAGATCAAGGGGCGCAGCCCCGGCATGATGCTGCTCATCGCTTTGGCGATCACGGTCGCCTTCATCTCCTCCTGGGGCTCGTCGTTGGGTCTGCTCGACCCGCAGCTCGACTTCTGGTGGGAGCTGGCCCTGTTGGTCGTGATCATGCTCGCCGGTCACTGGATGGAGATGCGCTCACTGGCACAGACCACCTCGGCGCTGGACAGTCTCGCCGCACTGCTGCCCGATGAGGCGGAGAAGATCGTCGATGGGGAGACGGTGGCCATCGCTCCGGGCGAGCTTGTCGTCGGTGACATCGTCCTCATCCGTCCCGGTTCCTCGGTTCCCGCCGACGGTCGGATCATCGACGGATCGGCCCATATGGACGAATCCATGGTCACCGGAGAGTCCGCCACGGTCCGACGGGGCGAAGGCGCTGCCGTTGTGGCTGGCACCGTCGCCACGGATTCCGGGCTCCGGGTCGAGATCACCGCGATCGGTGATGACACAACGCTGGCGGGAATCCAGAAGCTGGTCTCCGATGCTCAGAACTCTTCGTCGCGTGCGCAGCGCATCGCCGACAAGGCCTCGGCTTGGCTGTTCTGGTTCGCTCTCGGCGCTGCCGTGATCACCGCGGTCGTCTGGTCGCTCATCGGTATGCCTGACTCGGCGGTCGTGCGCACGATCACCGTGCTCGTCATCGCCTGTCCTCACGCCCTGGGCCTGGCCATTCCTCTGGTCGTCTCCATCGCCACCGAGCGCGCGGCCCGTGCCGGTGTCCTCGTCAAGGACCGGCTCGCACTCGAGACGATGCGCACGGTCGATTCCGTGCTCTTCGACAAGACCGGCACACTGACGAAAGGTGAGCCGACAGTCACCGGCATCGAGGCTGTGCCGAGCGCCGGGACCAAACGGACCGAGGATGAATTGCTCGGTCTGGCCGCCGCGGCCGAAGCCGACAGCGAACACCCGTTGGCCACCGCCATCGTCAAGGCAGCCGCTGAGCGAAGGATCGAGGTGCCGAAAGCATCCGACTTCTCCTCATCACCTGCGGTCGGTGTCAGAGCCGTCATCGCAGGCGAGACGGTCGAGGTCGGTGGGCCCAGGCTGCTCGAGGCACACGATGCCCCCGAGGCGAAGGCCGCGGAAGCGTGGAGGGCCGAAGGCGCCATCATCCTCCATGTGCTCGTCGACGGTGCCGTTGTCGGTGCCCTGCGGTTGGCCGATGAGATCCGCCCGGAATCGCGCGATGCCGTCGATGCGCTCCATGCCATCGGTGCGCAGGTCGTGATGATCACCGGAGACGCCGAGGCCGTCGCGCAATCCGTTGCCTCCGAGCTCGGCATCGACCGTGTCTTTGCCGGAGTCCATCCCGCTGACAAGGCGGCGAAGGTCTCCGAACTGCAGGGGGAGGGGCGTCGCGTGGCGATGGTCGGTGACGGGGTCAACGATGCGCCCGCTCTGGCGCAGGCCGATGTCGGCATCGCCATCGGCGCGGGAACCGACGTGGCCATCGCTTCTGCCGGAGTCATCCTCGCCTCCGACGATCCGCGTTCAGTGCTCTCGATCGTCGAGCTCTCTCGCGCTGCTTACCGGAAGATGAAGCAGAACCTGTGGTGGGCGGCCGGATACAACCTGCTGTCGGTGCCGTTGGCGGCAGGAATCCTCGCTCCCATCGGGTTCGTTCTGCCGATGAGCGTGGGCGCGATCCTGATGTCGATCTCGACGATCGTCGTCGCCCTCAACGCTCAGCTGCTGCGTCGACTCGACCTTCATCCGCAGGCGGCTGTCGAGCGAGTGCATTTCAAGAGCTGATCTCGGCGGAGACGACTGAGGCGGGTGATGCCGTTGAGCATCACCCGCCTCAGCGTGTTCTGACCGGCGGAGCTCTTCGCACCGGCGGAGTGTCAGCGTGCCAGCGTCTCGTCGATGGAGCTGGTTCCGGTGGCCAGAGTGACCTGCGTGCCCCACGGGTCGACGACTCGCACCGAACGTCCGTCATCGGCGAAATCGAGGCTGTGCGCACGCAGACGCGCGACCAGGGCATCGAGATCCTCGCGCCCGGGAACGGTGATCGCCACATCCCCGAGGCCGAGGCTGGCCGCCCGGGGGCCGGCACCGCGGCTGTTCCAGGTGTTCATGGCCACGTGGTGGTGGTAGCCGCCGGCCGCTGCGAAGAGGACTCCGGGCATCGACGACAGTGAGGGTTCGAAGCCGAGGGCGTCGACGTAGAACTCGCGGGCCTGCGGGATATTGCCGACCTGCAGGTGGACGTGGCCGACGATGCCGGGTTCGGCGGCAGTGTTCGCGAGGACGTCATGGTTGAGGTGGCGTTCGAGGAAGCGGTTCGGATCGAGGTAGAGCGTATCCATCTGGACCTCACCGTCGAGTGAGTGAGTCCATTCCGAGCGGGCTCGGTCGATGTAGAGCTCGATGCCGTTGCCTTCGGGGTCGGTGAAGTAGAAGGCCTGGCTAACCAGGTGATCGCTGGAGCCGACGAAGGTGCTGTTGGTGTTCTGCGCGGCGTGGGCGACCGTGGCTGCCAGGGCTTCCTTGGTGTCGAACAGGAACGCGGTGTGGAACAAGCCGGCCTGCTTGGGGTCGACGCCGGGCAGGCCCGGGGTTGCGACGAGCTTGACCAGGGGAGTGGTGCCGCGGCCGAGCACGCGGTGGACCTCACCGTCGCGGGAGGTCTCCTCGAGGGGCTCCATGGCGAGGGCGTTCGAGTAGTAGTTCGACATCTTCTCGAGATCGCCGACGCGCAAAGTCACAGCGTCCATTCCGGTGGCAGCGCTGAGTGTGGTGTCATTGGCGGCCGGTGAGGCGGTCGTAGCAGTGGGGGTGTCGGTGACGGTCATGCGGTTCTCCTGAACACGGTGTGCTGATAGATCCAGTGTAGATCTATTTAGTTGAACATTCAACAATAATGCCGTAGTTCTTATTCCGGGAGGTCGGAGCGGGCTAGTTTCCCGGTAGTTCTGGGAGGCCGTGGCCGATGGAGATTGCCGCCTGTCGAACCTGACGGCCCAGCGATTGAGTCTTCTCTTCGGGGAAGTCGTCGATTGTTCCGGTGACCTGGATGGCGGCAAGGATTCCATAGTCGCCCGGAATTGCGGCGGCGACGCTGGCGACCCCGGGCTCGCGTTCTTCCCGCGAGATCGAATAGCCGCGATCTCGGATTCCGGCAACGTCGAGCATCAGAGCGTCGAGCTCAGGAACTTGCTTGCGGTTCGATTCCTGCTCCTGATGCAGGCTTTTGATGTCGCCATCCTTGAGCTGGGCCAGGATGGCTTTGCCGCCGCCCGAGGTGAGAGGGAGCCGGGAGCCGACGACGAGCTCGTATCCGAAGTTGCGGGCAATGCCTGCGCGGGAGAGTGCGACTCTCTGCCCATTGTGCTCGCGATACAGCGTTGAGGTCAGGCCGGTGATTGAGGCGAGCTCGATAAGCACGGGGCGGGCAGCGCGGATCAATGGGTTTGTCGTTGAGAATGCATGTGCGCCGAACGTGAGGGCGATGCCCGGGCGGTACCCGTTGCTGTCTCGCTCCACTCTGTCGCGGGCTTCGAGCACGGCGAGGATTCGCTGAGTCGTTGCCACCGGGAGTCCGGCGCGCCGGGCGATTTCGTTCAGGCGCAGCGGTCCTCGTGAACTGTCGAGGATCTCGAGGACGTCGATGGCTCTCTCGAGTGACCTCATCGGAGATTTCTGGGCGGGCATTCGATTCCTTCGGTCGGCCGTTGGGTGCGTCAGACTCCCATGCAGTGAGATTCTACCTTCCGGAAATGATATTCCGTTTTCATTTGATGAGTTCCGGGTGTTGACAATCACTCTCGCGCCCTGCAGTATTTCGTACTGCGATATAGATTCTCATAGAATGGGTGCAAGGATGCATATAGCGGTAATTGGTTTGGGTGAGGCAGGAGCGCTCTACACTCAGGGGCTTGTGGCCCTCGGTTGGGATGTGACCGGTTACGACCCGGCGGACGTCCCGACTCCACTCGGAGTCGTGCGAGCTGAGACATCTGCAGCGCTGGTGGAGACCGCTGATGCGGTGTTGTGCATGGTCGGAGGACGGGCCGCCGTGCCCGCCGCGCAATCTGTGGCGGAGTTCCTGCCCGAGAATTCGATCTTCATCGACATGAACTCGGCCGCTGCCGCCGTCAAGAACGAAGTCGCCGAGAGCGTCGGGGCGCACCGCTACGCAGACGTTGCGGTCGTCGGCTCAGTACCCGAACACGGGGCAGGGACCCCGCTGGTCATCAGTGGTCAGGCCTCAGCGCCAGCGGCGAAGATCTTCTCCCAGCTCGGCGCGCCTGTTGAAGATATCAGCGGCGAACCAGGCGATGCGGCCAAGCGCAAACTGCTTCGCAGCACATTCATGAAAGGCCTCGGCGCACTCATCGTCGAAACCCTGCGCGCCGGTGAAGCCATGGGAGCCCGGGATTGGGCGCTCAACCAGATCTCAGCTGAGCATTCGGGCGGATTCGAAGCCGTTGAACGGCTCTTCTCGGGCACTGTCAAGCACGCCGACAGGCGCGGTCACGAAGCGGCGGAAGCAGCGGAGATGATCGACTCTCTCGGCGTTCAGTCAACGATGTCCCACGCTGCCGCTCGTTCGCACCGGCTCATTGCTGCCTCGTCGAAGATGCCGGCGGACGAGATCCTGGCTGCCTATGCAAATGTTCCAGCTGCCAATATCGGTGATGCCCGCGAGCGGATGGGGCTGGTCGACGGTGGAATCAAGGCACTATGGCCTGGAGCAAGGGCAGTGGGACGAGCCAAGACTGTGATCGTGCCTGCTGGAGACAACCTGCTTCTGCGTCAAGCCCTCGAAGAGGTCGAACCCGGAGAAATCCTCATGGTCAACGGCCAGGGGCATGCCGACCGCGCTCTGCTCGGAGAACTGATGGCCGAGCGCGCCCGCAAGCGAGGCGCAGTCGGAATCGTGGCCGACGGAGCTCTGCGCGATGTTCGCGACCTCGAAGAGATGGGCTTTCCCGCGTGGGCCAGGGCGGTGAATCCGGCAGGGCCGTATAAGAATGGTCCAGGGCAGATCGATGTGCCCGTGGCTATCGGGCGCGTAGTCGTCGAACCCGGTGACCTCGTTGTCGCCGATGACGACGGTGTCGTCGTCGTGCCGTGGGGTGAGGTCGTCGAGACTCTCGGCCTCGCGCTGGCCGTCCAGGAGGACGAAGCCGGTCGGCGGCAGAAGATCATCGGAGGTGACCTGACATGATGGCCGTTCTCGCGCTCGTCGTCTTCATCGCCGTCATCATCGTCTGGAATGCCGTCGTCGGTCGCAACATCGGCGAGGCGATGACTCTGGGTTTCCTCTCCATCTGCGTTTTCGCCTTCATCGCCGGTCCCTCCGGCGAGGACTCGGTGCTGACGATGATCTGGGCATCCGTCTCCGACGCTCTGACGGAAGAGATCATGTTCGCCGCGCTCGCCTTCGTCTTCGTGTCCTATGTGCTCGAGCGAACTCCCGTGCTCACCAAGCTCGTCGATCTGCTCAATTCCCTGCTAGGGCGATTCCGCGGAGGCCACCTCTACACCACCACGGTGGCCGGAGCGATCTTCGGCGCCATCGCACATATCGGCGCTGCCATCACCGCTGCAGTCGGATCGATCACGATTCCCTGGATGAAGAAGTCCGGGGTCAAACCGGAGATCGCCGCTACGGTGGCATCGGGACTTGCCGGCTTCGGTGTCAGCTTTCCATTTTCGGGAACGATGTTCATCCTCGTCGGCGGCCTTGTTGCGCAAGGAGCGATGGAGTCCCATGAGATTGTCATGCCCTTGTTCTTCGCCGGGCTGTGGGCGCTCGTCTACCGCCTGATCGTGGCGTTCTGGATAGTTCGGAAATACAAGATTCCGGCAGTGCCGTCTGAAGATCGACTGCCCATCCGCACGAGTCTGTCCCAGGGATGGACGACGATTCTGCTCCTGGTTCCCATTTTCGTTCCCCTGGTCCTGTCGTTCGGTCCGCTCGCGGATTTCCTCGCGGACTTCACTGGCGTCAGTGCAGAATCCGAACCGGGCAAGACTCTTGCTGACGGCACAGTTCTTGATCCGACACCGCTGGCGATGCCGGACGTCGTCAGTCTGCTCACCTGGATTCCGGTGCTGATGATCGTCTTCGTGCTCATCCTCGGGCGCAAGTCACTGCCGAGATCGGCCTCGGGGTGGTGGAAGCTCATTGAGGGATCTGCCTCATCGTTCGGCGTCATCGGCATCACGATCTTCGCGGCATTCTCCGCATCGAATCTCCTCGGGGAGATCGGTCTGGCTGCCGAACTCGAGGCGCTGCTGTCCTATCTCGATGTGCCGAAGTGGCTGATGGCGATCGCAATCGGAGTGATCATCATTCTCATTGCTGTGCCGCTGACCGCCAGCGCGACCATGGCTGCGATCGGGCCCGTCGCGGTGATGACGATGGCGAGTACGGGCATTCCCGTGCCGGTTGCAGCGGCGGCAGCCCTGATCTTCGCCTCGACGGAGGGAGCCTCTCCGCCTTCAGGGGCTCCGATCTACGTGGCGGCGGGCATCGCTGAGGTCAATCCCGGCAAGACATTCGTCCCGCTGCTCAAGTACTACTGCGTCCCGTTGCTGGGCGTCGGCACGCTTATCGCCCTGGGGTTCCTCCCGATCTGAGCCTCGAGTAGTCAAGAAAGGAATCGGACAATGAATGTTTCGACGAATCAGAGTCGCGGCCGCTTCGAGGCGGTGTGCTCTCATCTGTTCGCCGCCTCGACAGTGCTCTTCCTCCTCGGCGGGGCTGTGATTGTCATCTGCCAGATCGTCCTCATGGTCGCGGGGAAGGGCTTGATGGCTATGGACGTCGCCGAGGCGGTCGGACCGTATGCCTTCGGTGTGTCCTCGATCGCGGGGCTCCTGGCCTTCTTCCTCACCTATTTCCACAAAGGAGCATCGAGAGATGGAGAAGACTGAATACCCGACCTACGCCCAACTGGAGGCGAACACTCCGCCCGGATCATCGTGGGGAGTCTTCGCCGACGCGGATCGGGGCACGGCGAATTTCGCCGGCCATGCAGAAGTCCGTGAGGCAGCATCGTCGGTGACCCGGGGAGAGGTATTCAACCTCGACTACTCACTCAATGCGTTCGACCCGCCGATGGCTCGAGCCAGGCGCGCACCGGAGCACGAGATCCTCTCGACGCACTCGGAGTCCCGCGACGATGTACTCCATGAGTTCTTCCTGCAGGCGACCTCACAGGTCGATGGTCTTCGACATCGACGTGCCTCCGGTTACGGGTTCTACAACGGTGTCGCCGACGGATCGATCCGCGCCGGCGTTCCCGACCTCGGTGTCCAGTCCTGGGCGGAACGGCCGATCGTCGGGCGGGGACTCCTTCTCGACATCGCAGGCCTCCTCGCCGATGAGGGCACACCGCTGGAGCACCGAGGCGGCCCCGTCCTTGAGATCGACCACCTGGAGCGAGCCTGTGCGCGGCAAGGTGTGAGCGTTCGTTCTGGCGACATCGTCATGGTGCACACCGGTTGGTCCTCATGGTTCATCGGATCCACCAACGAGGTCCGCGACGAGGTGCGGTCTGGGCGAAGGGCCACGGGGTTCCGGCAGTCGAAGGACCTGGCTCGATGGATCTGGGATCACCAGGTGGCGACCTTCGCAACCGACACCTTCGCCGTTGAGGTCCTTCCGGTCGTCGCCGACAGCGACTTCCTAGAATCGGCGCCCGAGGACAAGGGGATGATGCATCAGGAGCTCATCGCCAAGCTCGGAGTGCCGCTCGGGGAATTGTGGAACCTGGAGTCGTTGCTAAAGGACTCCGAACGGACGGGCCGCTGGGATGCGATGTGCATCATCAAGCCGCTCAACCTCGTCGGAGGAGTCGGATCGCCTCCGAACGCCACTGCGATCCGGTGATTCGGGCGACCCGCCATCCGTGATCTTCTCGATGGCATCGTTGACAGATCGGATAGATTCTCGGTCATGGAGCACAATCAGCGTCCAGAGGTGCCGAAGGACGGCCGCACCGTCCGGTCAATGAGCTCGTTGAGCGGGGTTTTTCTCCCGCGCTCTGCAGGGGCGTTATCAGCAGGGCCTGTGGTTGTGGGAGATGGGGCAGAACGTCGGCAGGCATCTGCGAGAGACGGCTCGGCCATTCATCCTGGATCTCTACTCATTCGCGAGTGAGACTTCTCAGCCCGTGAGCCGCGACTGTAGTGGGGTGCTCTCCGTCGACGGAATCGACGGCACAGAGAGGACCCCGCGTTTCGGGGGTCGGCGGGCGTCATGACTCCGGCCTCGGCGTCGAATACGGCGTCGAAGGGCTCAGTCAGTACATCACGTACAAATCGATCCACCGGAAGCGGTGAGACCGAGCACGGTGCGACTGTGCCTTGTGCGACCAGACGCGGTGCGACCTAGGCGATGCGGTACCAGCACGCGTCCGCCGATAGGCTGGTGCCATGAGGTTCGAATCGAAGTCCGCCCCTGCTCTCGCCGGGCTCCTGGCCGCCGCACTCATCGCCCTCAGCGGCTGCGGCTCCGATTCCGGCTCATCGTCGGAACCCGAAACGACGCCGACGGCGACTCTGGATGTCGTGGAGCAGGGCTTCGATTCCCTCGACGAGCTCTCGGATTATGTGGCGCAGTCCTTGGACGGCGTCGAGGTGAGTCTCGAATCCGAGACGAACCCCGACTTCAACCAGGAGACCGAACCCGAACGCCTTCATGTCCACTTCGCCTCGACCGAGGACAGAGTCAAAGACTTGGAAGCCACGGCGTTCATCGTCCAGGCGACGTCACGGGCGGGTTTCGACTATGACATCCTCGTGGTCACCGGAGTCGTGTCGGCAGGGGAGTGGGCGTACCTCTACGACCGGTCGACTGTCGAAGAGCTCACCGCTGATGGTCAGATCGCTGTTGCCGATATCTGGGACTCAGCCGAACAGAGCTTCGACACCATTCATCGCTGAGTCTCTGCCGCCCTACTTCTCGACTGCAACGCCGTCGGCGTCGGCGAAGACCATCGCTCCCGGGCGGATCGTCGCGCCGCCGATCTCCACGGTCACGTCGATCTCACCGGCACTGTCTTTCGCGCTCTTGCGCGGGTTGCTGGCCAGAGCCTTGATGCCGAACTCCATCTCGGCCAGCGCCTCACGGTCACGGACGGCACCGTTGATGACGACGCCGTTCCAGCCGTTTCGAACTCCTGCCTCGGCGATCATGTCACCCATGAGGGCGGTGGCGATCGATCCGTCACCGTCGATGACGAGCACGGCGCCGTCGCCGGGCTGGTTGAGGGTCTGCTTGACCAGTCCGTTGTCCTGGTAGCAGCGGATGGTGCGGGCCGGTCCGGAGAATGACGTTTTGGCTCCGAAATCGCCGAAGTTCAGAGCGATCGAATAGAGCTCGTCGCCGCGTTCGTCCCACAGGTCTGCTGTCGAAACTGTCATCTGGGTGCCTTCCGTCGGTGGTGGGAGCTGAGTGGTGCTCAGGCAAACGCCTGGGTACGGGCGTAGAGTCCGGGGAGTCCGCCGGAGTGGATGAAGGTGACCTCGTCCTCGGAAGAGAAACGGCCGGATCTGATGAGGCCGACGAGGCCGGCCGCTGCCTTGCCGGTGTAGACCGGGTCGAGGACGATGCCCTCGGTGCGGGCAAAGAGACGCACGGCCTCGACCATCTCGGGAGTCGGCAGAGCGTATCCCGTCCCGACATAGTCGCCGAGTCCCACTGTGGCGTCGCGAGGGACCGGGGGCAGATCGAGGAAGTGCGCCGTGGAATCGACGAGGTCGACGATCTTCGGCTCCTGCTCCGCCTGTGTCCGGCTGACGTTGATGCCGATGACCGGAGCATCGCTTCCTGCTCTGTGGAGGCCGACGACGAGTCCGGCCTGCATTCCGGCCGAACCGCTGGGCGTGACGATCGTGGGCGAATCCAGCCCCGCCTCGGCGAATTGGTCGAGCATCTCAACGGCACAGTCGACGTACCCGAGCGCACCGATCGGATTCGACCCGCCCACCGGGATGACGTAAGGCTTCCTGCCCTCGCCGCGCAGCTTCTCAGCCAGAACCTCAGCCTCGCCGAGGAGGTCGGCCCCGTGGCCGAGCACCGTGACGGAATCCGCGCCGAGAAGATCGAAGAGCAGGAAGTTTCCCATGTACTCCGGCGGGTTCGACCCGGCCGGGCCGAGGGAAGTGCCGTCGGGTCCGAGGTCCTCTTCGACGATGAGGTGACAGTCGAGACCCTCGACGCGTGCAGCCGACAAGGTCAGTCGACAGTGATTGGACTGCACCCCGCCGACGGTGATGAGCGTGTCCGCGCCCTGTTCCTGGGCGTCGGCGATGAGGAATTCGAGCTTGCGCGTCTTGTTCCCGCCCTGAGTCAGGCCCAGTTGGTCATCGCGTTTGATCCAGATCCGCGGTCCGCCGAGCTCGGCTGACAGGCGCCGCAGATGTTGGAGAGGCGTCGGCCCCGCGGTGTAGCGGCGGCGTGGGACTTCATTCAGGGCGACCATGGTTCCCGAGTCTACCGAGCTGCTCAGTCCTGCTGGCAAGACGCCGACCAGAATCTGGTCAACGGGATGTCATCAGGTCGTCCTCAGCCGACGAACTCGACCTCTCGGACGGCGTCGCCGCCCTTGTCCGCGGCGATCGCGTTTCTCACTGTCAGATTCATGACCTCATGTGTGTCCAGGTTCGTGTAGGACACCCAGGTGTATCCCTTGCCGGAATCGGCTGACGTGCGATGCCAACGTTTGGCGTGCCCGTCGTTGTGCTCGGCGAGGGCAGCGACGACGTTCTTCGTGGCGAGCTGATCCACGACCACTGCATCACCGATGCCGTAGGCGGTGATCAGTCTGTCCGCGTACTTGACAGCACCCTTCGGGTGTCCCGAACTCTGGGGTGCCTGAGCGGCACTGGATGCGGGCGCGGAATCGGCGGAGGCGGCTGCCGGACCGACTGCGAGACCCAGGGAAGCGAGGCCGGCTAATGCGGCGACGCCCCACTTTGCGGCGTGAGTGCTGATGAAGGCGGGCATGGTGACATCTCCTCTTGCAGATCAGGAACATTGCTGGAATTGAGTATCGTCAGCCCAGGTGAGAGCCGTTTGCCTGAATCTGAACAGAAGCTGAGACGCTGAGTCGCAAATGCGGAAGTTCTATTGCGTTCCTATGACATCTCCGAGACATTCGGCCAGAAGGAGCCTTGATCGAATCTGCGAGCTCGGGAGTGTGACAGATTCACTGAGCTTACGGAACCGAATCGTGATCATCCTCGTCGGCCTTGTCCATCCAGTCCTTACCGTCGAGGATACGGGCGACCATCATCGAACTCGCCTGATCGCCGACGGAGTTGACGGTGGTGGCCGGGGGATCGATGACGGTTCCGATGATCTGGATGATCGGCAGTGCTGCGGCCGGGAAGCCGTAGAGGGTGATGATCATGAGCTCGCCGATGAAGCCGCCGGAGGGGATTCCTGCCATGACCATTCCGGCCAGCAGCGCCACGGCGATAGCAATGAGGATGTTCTCCAGGGTGAAGAAGTCGCGCTGGAACACGGCAAAGAGGAAGGCGATCTTGAGGATCGCGGACAGGCTCGATCCTTCCATGTGGATCGTGGCACCGATCGGCATGATCGTCTCCCGGATGTCGCGGGGGACTCCGATCTTCTCTCCGGCACGCAGGTTCGCCGGGATCGCCGCCACCGAGGAGGATGTGCCCAAGGAGATCGCCGTGGGCTCGAGGATATTGCCCCAGAACCGAGACACGCCTCGGCGGCCACCGGCGAGGAAGGAGTAGAACGTGAACGCGAGGATGAAGTAGGCGATCGCCACCGGGTAGTAAACGAGGAAAGCGCGAACATAGTCCCCGACGAGCTGGGAGCCGAGGTCACCGATGAGAGCGGCGAAGTAGGCACCGAGGCCGATCGGGGCGTAGTACATCACGATCGAGGTGAACTTGAGGAACACCTCGGTGCCGGAGTTGAGGAACTGGGCGAACGGCTTGCCCGCGTCGCCGATCCTGCTGGTGGCGAAGCCGACGATGACGGCGAAGACGATGAGTGCGAGCATGTGCTCGGCGGAGAGGATCTTCGAGAAGTCGTCGACGACGACGGTCTGGACGAGCTGGTCGCCGATGGACCCGACGTCCTCGACGTTCTCCGGCTCCTGCATCTCCACCTGGACGTCGTCCGTGGCGTTGAAGATGCGCAGCGCGGCGACCATGACGATGGAGGCGATGATGCCGGTGACGGCGAAGACTCCGAGCATGCTGCCCATGATCTTGCCCAGTCGCGCGGCCGAGGACATTCCCGCGACCGCGGAGGCGATGGAGAAGAACACGAGCGGCACGACGAGAGTGAACATCATGTTGATGAACAGCGTGCCGAACGGTTTGATGACGGTGGCACGTTCCCCGAAGACGAGGCCGATGATCGCGCCGATGACCACCCCTGTGAGGATGAAGAGCGGAAAGCGGTAGTTGCGGAGGATCCGCAGGAAACCCGATGGCTGCGGCTTCGAATCAGACGTCTGCGCCGGCGAGGCAGTGGGGGAGGGCATAGGCTCTGCCTTTCATTTCAGCATCGTTGTTCCGCCGACTTGTCGGCGTGGCATCAGGGCCCTGGCGATCCTACCTGGGGCACAGCAGAACCCGGCACGCGGATGGCCGTGTACCGGGCTGCTGATGTTCGCTCGAGCCGACGAATCAGCTCTCAGGCTGATCGATGATCAGTCGTCGTAACTCGAGTGGGATTCGTCGACAGCGAGATGAGAACCGTCGGGATTGCGGTAGAGCTTCACTCCTTCGTGTTCAGCCGTGGCTTGCAGCCGTTCTTCGGAGCTGTCCTCTCGGTAGCCGACCTTCTGCCCCTGGCCGATGTTGGCGCTCTTGAACGCCTTCGAGAACCTTTCGATCGTCTCGGCCAACTTCGATGATCGATGCGTTTCTGCGGTCATGATCCTTCGCCCCATTCCCACGCAGATTGTAGGGAGAATTATAGCTCTCGCGGGGGCCTAAACCCAGGGATGAGGAGCGTTTGGCGGACCTCACAACTGATCAATAGCCAAACCTTTGCACTGTGAGAGGGCGAATCGCTTTACTTAACGAACGTTTAGCTCTAGTTTGGTCTCGTGACTGAACAGAGCAAAGGCAATGGCGTCTTGACGACTGCGACAGAATCCATCCTCTCCGCCAAGGACATCGAGTTCCAACTCTACGACTGGCTCAAGGTCGACGAACTCTGCGACCGACCTCGCTTCTCCGACCATTCGCGTGAAGTCTTCGACTCCGTGCTCGAAGCCAGCGAGGAGCTTGCCAAGGAGCGGTTCGCGACCCATGCACGGAAGTCCGACCTCAATGAACCGACTTTCGACGGCACTGCGGTGACGCTGATTCCTGAGATCAAGTCTGCGCTCGACCAGTTCGCCGGCATCGGCCTGCTGTCGGCGACGATGGATGAGAGCGTCGGCGGAATTCAGCTGCCGCAGACGGTCGCGAAGGCCTGCTTCGCCTGGTTCCAGGCGGCTAATATCGGCACCGCCAGCTACCCGATGCTGACCATGGCCAACGCCAATCTGCTGCTCGAGTACGGCACTGAAGAACTGATCGAGAAGTACGTAGTGCCTGAGCTCGACGGCCGCTTCTTCGGCACCATGTGTCTGTCCGAACCCGAGGTCGGATCCTCCCTGGGAGATGTCACGACGAAAGCCCTTCCGGATCCCCAGGGCGGCGACGATGCGTTCCGCGTCCACGGCACGAAGATGTGGATCTCCGGCGGCGACCACGAACTCTCGGAGAACATCGTCCACCTCGTCCTGGCCCGTGCCGAGGGTGACCAGCCAGGTGTCAAAGGTCTGAGTCTGTTCCTCGTTCCGAAGTACCTCGTCAACGACGATGGCAGCCTCGGAGAACGCAATGATGTCGTTCTGTCCGGGCTCAATCACAAGATGGGGTGGCGCGGAACGACGAACACTCTGCTCAACTTCGGTGAGGGCACGCACACTCCGGCCGGTTCCGCTGGTGCTGTGGGCTACCTCGTGGGGGAGCGGGGCAAGGGTCTTGCCTGTATGTTCCACATGATGAACGAGGCTCGCATCGGTGTCGGAGCAGGTGCGGTCGGACTGGGGTACCACGGGTACCTCGATGCCCTCCGCTATGCCCGCGACCGCCGCCAGGGTCGTCCCGACGGTGCGAAGGGATCCGCTGGTGAGCCGATCCCGATCGCGGAACACTCCGATGTCCGGCGCATGCTGCTGTCGTCGAAGAGCTACGTCGAGGGCGGGCTCGGACTCATCCTCTATGCCGCGCGTCTGCTCGACGAATCCGAAACTGCTGATTCCGAGGCCGAGCGTGACCGTGCGGCACTGCTGCTCGATGTGCTCACCCCGATCGTCAAGACCTGGCCGAGCGTGTGGTGCCTGAAAGCCAACGACCACGCCATTCAGGTGCTCGGCGGAGCGGGATACACTCGCGATCATGATGTGGAGCAGCTCTACCGCGACAATCGGCTCAACCCGATCCACGAGGGCACGCACGGCATCCAGGCCAAGGATCTGCTCGGCCGTAAGGTCATCATGAAGGGTGGGGCCGGTCTGCAGGTGCTGCTGGAGCAGATGCGGGAGACCCTCGCCGAGGCGGCCGACCGATCCGAATGGTCAGGTGAGACCGCGGCACTGACGTCAGCCGTCGATCGCATCGAATCCGTGACTGCCGCAGTGTGGTCGAGCGGGGATCCAACGGTGGCCCTCGACAATGCGTGGACCTATTTGGAAGCAGTGGGCCATACGGTGATGGCGTGGCTGTGGCTGCAGCAGGGAATGGCTGCCGAGGCGACCGTCGGTGAACGTGGCGACTCTGTTTTCCTCAGGGGAAAGATCGCCGCGGCGCGGTATTTCTTCGCCCACGAACTGCCGCAGACCGGCCCATGGTTCGATCTCGTGGAGAGCAGGGCGACGACATTCATGGACCTCGACGATTCCTGGCTGTGAGTGCCGTCAGGTTCTGGGGTCAGGTATTCGCCGATCGGCGATGATGAGCAGTCGCAGGAAGAATCCGCCGATCAGCAGACCTCCGATGAGGTCGGTGGCCCAGTGCCAGCCGAGGGCGAAGGACACGACCACGGAGTTCACGCTGACCGCTGCGACGCCCCAGCACAATAGGCGCACGGTTCTGGTGGAGACCTTGCCGTAAGTGGCAATGAGGTAGGCGACCGCGCCGTAGATGAGCACGGCTTCGGCCGCGTGCCCGGACGGATAGCTGATTCCGCGGCCGCCGATTTCGATGAGACCGCCTTGGAAGAACCGCGGATCGTGCAGGGTGGTCGCCGGTCGAGCGAGGAGGACCTTGAGTGAACCGATGCCGAGGTAGAAGGCCGCTTCGACAGCGATCGCGAAGACGATCGGTCGCCAGGACCGACGTTTGCGCGACAGCACGATCGCGGTGATCGCCAAGACGGGAAGACAGACTGCCTGGCCTGCGATGGGGTCGAGGATGTGCTGAACGAACCAGACGAGATCGGGTTCGAAGAGATAGAGCCACCGTCGATTGAGCTTGTAGTCCCAGACTCGCAGCGGGCCGGCTGCGGCGAATGTGACGACGATGAAAGCGATCGCCAAGACCCAGATTGAGGTTGCCCAGGACAGCAACCCCTGTGCTCGTTCTGTCCACTGACTGCGATCTGAGGGGTTGCTGATCAGCTTCTCGGATTCGACATAGGGTTCAGCAACCATCAGAGTCGATTTTAGACGGAGTCGACAATCACTTCTGCTGTGGGGGATAAAGAAACGGTGAATTCTTGCGAGGATTCTCTGAAAGTCGCGCCGGTCGATCTATCGGAATCAGTGCCCGCGGGCGCGAACGACCATCGTGGCGATGCGCACGCGATTGTTCGTGTCCAGCTTGACGTTGATTCGATTGAGGTGAGTCTTGACCGTAGCCAGGCTCATGAACGTCTCCTCGGCGATCTCCTGATTCGACAGACCGTCGGCCACGAGCTCGGCGATCTGCCGCTCGCGATCGGTGAGTCCGGCCAGCAACTCAAGGGCCTCCCTCTGTAGCCGATGGTCGGAGTTCGACCTGACCTTGGCGATGACCTGCCGCATCGACTGCGGGGCGAGAATGGGCTCACCTGCGTGGACCTTGCGGACCGCAGCAGCGAGATCCACAGGGCCGATGTCCTTGAGGAGGTATCCGGCGGCTCCCGCCTCGAGCGCCCTGAAGAGGTGATCGTCGCTGCTCATGCTCGTCAGAGACACCACCTTCGGCGGTCGTACACTGTTGAGCAGACGCTGAGTAGCTTCGATCCCGCCGATTCCGGGCATCCGTATGTCCATGAGCACGACATCGGGAAAATGCAGACCTGCCTGCTCGACGGACTCTTCCCCGCTCAACGCCGAGGCGACGACGTCGATGCCGTCGGCCGCCTGGAGTATCCCCCTGATCCCGGTGATGACCATGGGATCGTCATCGACGACCATGACTCGGATCGGGGCGGCTTGGTTCATGAATGTCACAATACCTGAGGCTGCTGTCACAGCTTGTCGCAGCGCTGAAGTCGCTGTTCCACATGGCTCTTTCGGCCGTTATCGGCAGACGTTCCGGCAGAATGCGAAACAGTCCGGACAGGCTGCGAACTAGTTCGGAGGAGAGAAGGACCGGAAGCTCACCTGGACGTGGAACTCATTGCCGATCACCCCGATCGACGCGTCTCCGCCGAACATCTCGGCGCGCTCCCGGATGCCGACGATCCCGGATCCCGACCCGGTCGACGCCAAGTGCGCTCCGTGCGGCACCGGACTCGTCCCGGGCAGCCCCCACTTCTGAGCGGGCGCACCGGCGCCGGGTTCTCGCGCCGAACCCGGTGCGTATCGGGGGCGAGGCGGAACATCGACCGGGGCTGAACCACGCGGAAGCGGATTGCTCACCGAGATCTGGATTCCGCGAGCTGCCGAGACGGCGACGTCCACCGTCACGGGCACGTTCGGTGCATGCTTCATCGCGTTGGTCAGAGCCTCCTGAACAATGCGAAAGGCCGCACGGTCGAGCGCAGGCGGGCACGAGTCCACGTCCTGGATGACGACGAGGGGGCGGATGACCGTACCGGTGGAGGCCACAGAGGAGATGAGCTCGGGAATCGCTGACATCGTCGCACGGCTCGGAGGCGACGAGATGCCATGGCCAGGCCGCGGACGGGCCAGATCTCCGCTCCTCACACCACCCACCAGATGACGCAGATCCTCCATGGACGCACGGGCCTCCTCCCGCAGGGCAGACGCCGTCGCAGCGACCTCGGGGTCGGTGCGTGCCCCGACCTCAAGGGCACCGGTATGCAGAGATATCACCGACAGTCGGTGGGAGAGCGTGTCGTGAAGCTCGCGTGCCAAGAGCTCTCGTTCCGACTGCCGCGCGATCTCGGCCGTGAGCGACTCATTGCGCAGAGCTTCGCGTTCGGCGATCGACTCGACCGCCCTCATCTTCCGAGTCCGACGCAGAAGCGCACCGACTCCCAGCGCCGTACACAGTCCGATGACTCCGGCAGCGACCGTGATGATACTGATCGCCAGGTGCGCATCCTCCGGCGGAATGGTCGCCTCGAGCCCGGTGACCTGAGCCGGATCGGGCAGGAAGAAGATGCTGAAGGGATTGTGCTCAGCCGGTGCCAGACACATCCTCACCGTGGAGAACGCGATCAGTCCGGTGCCCACCGCCGAGGCGGTGATCGCCTGCCGCCGGGGTGCTCGGACGACGAGGTGGAAGACCGCAATGAGCAGCATCAGCGCATCGCCCCAACCCGCGGTGAGCAGTCCTCCGGCGACGAAGGGCACCCACGGCCATCGGTGACGGAGGAAGACGAGTCCCCATACGAGGAACAGCAGCAGGACGGCAACGAGTCCGGTGTCGTTGAGTTCCCCGTCGGAGAAGGCCCAGGCATGGGCCGTCACCGCCATTGACGAGGTGAAGAACCCGAAGAGGTAGAGAATGACGCCGACGAGGATGCTGCCGGCGATGCGCACGCCGCGCGGGATTCTGCGGCGAGGGGCGGATTGTACTGACACAAGAGAATCGTAACCGCGGGGGCTGACACACGTAGTCCACCTTTCAGCTGGACGGGATCAACCGATCGGCTGGTGCGGTCCAGCCCGATTGCGGACGCGCCGGGGCGCGGACGGGACGAAGCTGGAGCAGTCAGCCAGAACCAGCTTCGAAGGAGCGTCATGTCCCATTCGCGGAATCCCCAGAACACCCCGCAGCAGCCGCAGTCACCACAGCCTCAGCACCAATGGTCCCCGCAGCACCAGCCCCCTCACAGCAACCACCAGCAGCCAGCTCATAACTTCGACCCCCAACAGTGGGCACCAGCACAGAACGCACCTGCCTACGGAGCCGGCGGCTACCCGCAGCAGCCCTACGGCCAGAAGCCGCCGAAGCGGAAGAAGCCGTTGCTGAAGCGCTGGTGGTTCTGGCTGCTCGTCGTCATCGTCATCATCGCCATTGCCAGCGCGATCGGAGGCGGGGGAGATGACACCAACACTGCGGAGGGCGGCTCGTCCGACGCTCAGCAGTCGGGGGAGTCCACGAAGAAGAAGGAGGCCGCCGACAAACCCGCCGAGGAGGCTTCGTACGGTATCGGAGACACCGTGGCCGCCGATGACTGGGAGATCACCGTCGCAGAGGTCGAGGATGGTGTCTCACAGGTCGGCGACGAATTCCTCAACGCCAAGGCACAGGGACAGTTCGTCCAGATCGAACTGTCGGTGAAGAACACCGGATCGGATCCGAACTTCTTCTTCGAAGACGACATCAAACTCGGTGATGAGTCCGGCAACACCTACTCTGCGGACTCAGAAGCCGGTATCTATGCGGCCGAGAACAACATCCTCTTCCTCGAAGAGATCAACCCCGGAAACACCGCCGAGGGTGTCCTCGTCTTCGACGTGCCCGAAGACGCCGACCCGAACAAGCTGACCTTCGCCGGCGGACTGTTCTCCGACCCGGTGGAGATTTCCTTGAAGTGACCTCACCGGTGCAGCTGTTCCGCCCGGGCGATGATCGACCGGGCGGCGCTGACCGCCTGCCCGAGGAATCCGCGCCCGAACAGACGGATATGAGCGAGCAGAGCGAAGAAGCTGTGCGCCGGCAGGTCCTCCTGCCAACCGTCCGGCATCGGGTGGGCCTGTTCGTAGCCGGAGAAGATCTCCCCGAGAAACGGGGCACCGAAAAGGGCGAGCAGCGCGAGGTCTTCCAGTCGGTGACCGCCGTGGGCGGCCGGATCGATGAGCGTCACCCCGGTCGGTGACCACATAAGATTCCCCGCCCACAGATCGCCGTGGACGCGGGCCGGCGTCTCCGCACCCTCACCGCAGATGCCGGCGAAGGCGCCAGACGCGATGGCATCGATCGCCGAGGCGACCGTCGCCCGGTCCTCACCTCTGAGATCCCCGGCAACCGCAGAGGTCAGGGGTCGTAAGCGCTGCCCGACCCAATAGTCGGTGAAGTCGTCGACGGGCTCGGCAGGCACCTCGAAGGGACTGTCGAGGGGGCCGAAGAATGACTGCGGGGCCGGTGACCAACCGAAACCGGGAGCACCCGCATCGTGGAGCCCGGCGAGGGCACGACCGAAGGCAGCGGCCGCCTCGGCGTTGGGACCGGTTTCCCGGAGACGGCGCAGCCGCAGAAAATCCGGCCCGTGCTCGAGCACTTCGACGACCGGGACCACATCTGGTTCGGCCAGCCACCTCAGCCCGGCGGCCTCGGCGGCGAAGAAGCCGTCCGGGGCGGACTTCCGCAGTTTGAGGAAATCAGTCATGGCCACAGGTTAGTCGGGGGAGCCGTTGTCCGTCAGACCTCGGGTCAGTTCCCGAGCTCGGCGAGGAGACCGGCGGCAACCGCAACGAGGTTGCCATTGCCGGTTGCCCGAGTGCCGTCGATGAGGACCGGAGTGTCCTCCAAACCGGTGCGGATGCCGTGGCCGCGCCTGATGGCTCGGGCATTGACGACCCAGGAGGCGATGCCCTCCCCATGGTGGACCTGCGGCAGTTCGATGCCCGCATCGGCAAGGACCCGCTCGATCGCGGCGGCCTCAGCCAGGGCACGATCCGGATCGGTCTCAGTGGGTTCGACGAGCACGCGTGCGCATCGGTCGGCCAGCCCGGAATCGACGAATGACTCTGCATCGTCGAGGCTGAGCAGACCTGCCTCGACTCGAACACCGCGCTCGAAGAGCAGTTCGCAGACTTCGCGAATTCCCGACTCGCCTTGATTGGCACTGACGAAGTCAGGCAGCTCGGTCCATTCGGAGATGAGCGTGAGACGGACCTGCGGATCGGGTTCGATTTCGGCCGCGGTGCTCAAAGAGATCGGAATGCCCGGGCACGCGGCACGCACCTCACGAATCGTGGCCGAGACCGGTTCGGCATGAAAGGTCTGCCGGCCTGTCGCATCGAAGGGGTGGAGGTGGATGACCTGAGCACCTGCTGCCACGGCGGCGGCCGCCTCGGCGGCGATGGACTGCGGTGTCCGCGGAGTCGCCGGGTGGTCGCGATCACCGTTGAGGGCGGCATGCAACAGCGGTTCGTGCGAAGCTGATCCGTTCATCTGCTCACTGTCTCGCATTCGCGACGGCGAGTACAGGTTCTCACGGCAAGACCGTGGAAGTCAGCCTCGAATCACCGCGGAGACACCGCGCAGGCACGCCGCGATCATGATGGGGTTCGGCGCGGCGTGTTGTTCGGAATGAGCCCGAATGACGGCAGATGCCGTGCAAGGATGAACCATCCTCGACCGAGGTGTCTCACATGGAAATAGGAGCTCAAATGGCTTTCGTTCTCTGGATCATCGCCGCGATCCTCGTCATCTCCGGCATCTTCGCGATCTTCCGCAAGCAGCTGCTGTGGGGAATCGTCCTCATCGTCGTCGGCTGCCTCGTGGGGCCGGGCGGAGTCAGCCTCTTCGCCTGACCGGCAGGTCCCGGACTGTCCCCTGCCCTGGCCGAGGTCATAGGGTGATCCCAGAGTCCGCCCAGCATCGAGGCGGACCCGGAGAGAAAAGGGGCGCCCACACGTGACGGAGACCGGAGACCTGAGTAATGCCGGGGCGCAGAACGGCCATTCGTGCTGCGCCCCGGCGACCAGCCGCGCCGAGGCAGTGGACAGTCATGCCTCGCACCTTGCCGTTGATCCAGCCGTGAATTCGGTTTCGAAGCCCGAGTTCAGCTTCGACTTCGTCACCGCCGGCGGCGCCTTCGACATGGGCGATCCCTTCGGCGACGGGCATCCCGCCGACGGTGAGGGACCACGTCACCGCGTGAATCTCACGGAATTCGAGATCGCGACGACAAGCGTGACGAATGATGATTTCGCCCGGTTCGTCGCCGATACGGGGTTCGTCACCACCGCCGAGCGTCTGGGGACCTCAGCGGTCTTCGCCATGCTCTTGGAGACCAATCCGGGAGCAGAAGCTCACATTCTTGGTCAGGCTCCAGGCGTGCCCTGGTGGGTCGAAGTCTCCGGGGCGAACTGGGCTGCCCCCGAAGGTCCGGGATCGAGCATCGACAATCGAAAAGACCATCCTGTCGTCCACATCAGCTGGGACGACGCCCATGCCTATTGCACGTGGTCCGGGACGCGGCTGCCGAGCGAAGCCGAATGGGAGCTCGCCGCTCGCGGGGGCCTCAAGGGCCGCCGCTATCCGTGGGGCAATCGGCTGCTGACCGACGGGGGATGGAACTGCAATATCTGGCAGGGCGAGTTCCCGCGTATGAACACCCTCGACGACGGCTTCATCGGCACCGCACCGGCCCGACACTTCGCGCCCAATGGGCTGGGCCTGTTCAACACCGTCGGCAATGTATGGGAATGGTGCGCCGACTGGTTCACCCGCGACTACTACCAGCATTCCCCGCAATCCGATCCCCAGGGCCCCGACATCGGAGACAAGCGGATCATGCGCGGAGGATCGTTCCTGTGCCATGACTCCTACTGCAATCGCTACCGGGTGGCTGCCCGCTCCTCGAACACTCCGGACTCATCGGCGTCGAACATCGGATTCCGAGTCGTCCGAAAAGCACACTGAGCTCAGTCCCGGAGCTCCGCACCGAGGCGGCTCATCAGGTGCTCCGTCTCGACCGACAACGTCTTGAGAGCGAACGCCACAGTCTCACGGGCATCCGCTCCGGTCCGGGTCACGGCCGTGATGTGCCGTGACGGGGCATTGTCACCGCTGATGGGGATTCGGCGCACCGGGTGAAGATCCTGCGAGCGCGACATCCTTGACGCCACACATACTCCGAAGCCGCCGTGGACGAGAGCGGTTCCCGTGTTCCAGTCATCGGCGAAATGCCCGATGCGGGGTGCGAACCCGGCCGCCGCGCAGCTGGCCATGACGAGCTGGTGGTAGCCGGTGCCCGGCCTGCCCAGAATCCATATCTCATCGATGGTATCGGCGATTGTGACCGTTGCGCGGTCCGCCAAGGGGTGGTCGAGGGGAACCATGAGGTCGAGCGGGTCGTCGATGAGGAAGTGGTGGCTGAACCGATCATCACCGCCGGCGGGGATGTCGGGAGCCGCGACGACGATGCCGATATCGGCATCTCCGGAGAGCAGGTAGTCGTAGCTTTCGCCGGGTTCGGCTTCGATCGTCTGAGTCTGCATATGCGGGAACTGCCGGTTGAGAGCCCGCATCGTCGGCGGCAGCAGCAGACTGGCGGCGGTGGAGAAACCGCACAGTCCCAACGAGCCGGACACAGTCTCGGAGTAGCGACCGAGATCGGCCAGCGCCATCTCCCACTCTGCCGACATGACATCGACATGGCGCAGCAGTGCCTCGGCAGCCGGGGTGAGCCTGACATTGCGCCCGTGCTGTTCGAGCAGTGCCACTCCGAGCTCGGCAGCGAGCTGTTTGACCTGGTGGGACACCGTCGACGGCGAGTAGCGCAGTGAGTGTGCCGCGGCAGTGACCGTGCCGTGTCGCTGGATCATGCTCAACATGGTGAGCCGACGGTCGATCATGTGATCCTATCGAATGGTTTCGTGGGGTTTCTTACGATAGACAACAATACTCTCGTGGCTCCATCATGGAATCGACAGGGCGATGCGAATAATCACCAGGAGGTCGCAGAGCAGACTCGGAGACGCAGCCGCAGTCACCGAGGGAACAGATGACGACGCGAAGAGACGGAGGTTCCGTTTGGCCGAGAACGCACGTATCAGAGGGACGAGGCGACAGCTGTGGTTCGGTGCGTTGGTTCTGCTCACTCTCTCGGCAGCCGCGAACATGGCCAGCCCTCTGTATCCGCTGCTGCAAGAGGCCCACGGGATGTCGGAGTCCATGATGACTTCGCTCTATGCGACCTATGTCTTCAGCTGTCTGCCGTCGCTGCTGCTGTTCGGCTCGGCTGCTGATGCGTTCGGCCGCAAGCCGGTGCTGCTGGCGGCGATCGCTCTGGTCGGCTTCGGCACTGCGATCTTCGGGATCGACACGGCGGGAGTCGCCGGTCTGTTCATCGGCAGAGCCCTGGTCGGCATCGGACTCGGGTTGGGCACCGGCGCCGGAATCGCTCTCATGGTCGAGGCCTCGCCGGCGAGGAGAGTATGGTTGGGGTCGACTCTGGCGACGATTTCATTCGTCTTGGGGTCGGGCCTCGGCCCGATGCTTGCAGGCGTCGTGTCATCGCTGTCGACGGCGCCGCTCGCTCTGCCGTTCCTCGTCATGGTGGTCCTGATCGTCATCGTCATGGTTCTCATCGCGATGATGCCGCTGCAGCGGCCGATCACTCGGCAGCGGTGGAGGCCGACCTGGCCGTCAGTGCCCGGCGCCATGCGCACAAGCTTCAACATCGCCGCTCTGACCGGGTTCATCGGCTGGACGGCGCTCGGCCTCTTCCTTGCTCTGCTGCCTTCGATGGCGCAGTCGATCATTCCGAGCTCGGGCACTCTGACCTCCGGCCTCATCGTCGGCTCGGTGCTCGTCGTCTCGGCCGCGAGCCAACTGATAGCCCCGAAGCTCCAACCTCGGGCGGCTCAGACCCTGGGGCTGACGCTCATGGGACTCGGGGCGGCACTCCTGCTGTCATCGAATCTGCCCGAGATCAGTCCCGCGGCGGTGAAGGTCATCATGGTTTTCGCGGCCGTGGCCACTGGCATCGGGCACGGGCTGAGTTACTGGGGAGCGAATCGGGAGATCGACGTGCTCACTCCCCCGAAGAATCGAGCCGGCATCTCCGCGGCACTCTATCTCGCCTTCTATGCCGGGGCCGGTGCTCCGGCTGTCGTCGTCGGAGTGCTGGCGCTGAGTATGCCGCTGGTCATCGGCACGATGATCTTCACCTTGGCCCTGCTGCTGGCGACGATCGTCACGATTCCGGTTCCGAGTCTGTCGCAGACGGTGATTCGGCAGTCGAAGGCTGCGGTTGCGGTACCGGATGCCGAACCCGCATCTGCTCTCGGCGACGTCGACGCCGAACGTTTCGACAGCGGATACGGCGGCTCCGGCCGCGACAGCGGGACCGCCTCGGCCGGGCACTCGGCCGCCCGATAGACTGCGAGTCATGTCGAGAATCACCTGCCCCGAACTGAGCACGAAGACTGTCACCGCTGAGGAAGCAGCCCGCCATATCGACAATGGCCAACGCGTGGCGATGAGCGGTTTCACCGGTTCCGGGTACCCGAAGGCAGTGCCGGGGGCGGTCGCCGCACGCGCTCAGGCCGCCCATGATCGGGGTGAGGACTTCCGGATCGAACTGTGGACGGGAGCATCGACGGCGCCGGAACTCGACGGGGTACTCGCCGAGGCGAACGCGGTGAGCAAACGGCTGCCGTTCCAATCCGATCCGGCGATGCGGGCCTCGATCAATTCGGGTGACACCGCGTATGTCGACACTCACCTCAGCCATTCGGCTCAGCAGGCGTGGTTCGGGTTCTACGGCAACCTCGACGTCGCCGTCGTCGAAGTCGCGGCGATCCTGCCCAACGGTCTGCTCGTTCCCGGCAGCTCGGTCGGGAACTCGAAGACATGGCTCGACCTGGCCGATAAGGTCATCCTCGAGGTCAATGACTGGCATCCGCGCGGCTACGAAGGCTTCCACGATGTCTACTACGGAACCCGGCGTCCGCCCGAGCGGCTGCCGATTCAGCTGCTTGAGCCGATGCAGCGCATCGGTGACCCCTATCTGCGTGTCGACCCGGCGAAGGTCGTCGCCGTGGTGGAGACGAACGCTCCGGACCGGAACCTGCCGTTCAAACCTGCCGACGAGGACTCGAAGGAGATCGCCGGCCACCTCGTTGATTTCCTCCGTCATGAGATCGCCGCAGATCGGCTGCCGCCGGAGCTGCTGCCGCTGCAGTCGGGAGTCGGCAATGTCGCCAATGCGGTGATGGGCAATCTCGCCGACAGCGAGTTCGCGGGACTGACGGCCTATACGGAAGTCATCCAGGACGGAATGCTCGACCTCATCGACAGCGGAAAGCTCACCGCGGTGTCGGCGACGGCGTTCTCGCTCTCGGCCGAACGGGCAGCGGACTTCAATGACCGGATCGAGTCGTACAAGGGCAGGATCCTGCTGCGCACCCAGGAGATGTCGAACCACCCGGAAGCCATCCGTCGCCTCGGCATCATCGCCATCAACGGGATGGTCGAGGCCGATATCTACGGCAACGTCAACTCCACGCATGTGACCGGTTCGTCGATCATCAACGGCATCGGCGGCTCCGGTGACTTCGCCCGCAACGCCTACCTCAACTTCTTCGTGTCGAATTCGCAGGCCAAAGCGGGAGCGATCTCTGCGATCGTGCCGTTCGCCAGCCATATCGACCACACCGAACACGACACTCAGATCCTGGTCACCGAACAGGGCCTGGCCGATCTGCGCGGACTGCCGCCGGTGGCCAGGGCACGGAAGATCATCGACAACTGCGCACACCCGGACTACCGCGATCGTCTCAACGACTACCTCGAGCGTGCGATCGCCGCGAATCCGACCGGTCGGCATACCCCGCACATCCTCGCCGAGGCCCTGTCCTGGCACGAGACGTTCCTGTCGACGGGGCATATGTGAGCGGCAGCGACAGCCGCTCGGCCCTGCCGCAGTGGCTGCTCAGCCGCTGACCACGGTCGGCACTGCGGCGACCACCCAGGCGAGTCCTGGCCCGATGAGGCACATGAGGCCGGCGTAGCCGATCATCTGTCGGTAGTAGCGGTCGCGGATGCTCGGATGGACATTGGCCAGGAGCATCGCGCCGTTGGTCGAGAACGGACTGATATCGACGATGGTCGCGGCGATCGCCAGCGCCGCGACGAACCCTCCGACATGCACGTCACCCGACTCGAGGAACGGCACCGCCAGGGCGATGACGACTCCGATGATCGCCAAGGACGACGCCAGCGCGGAGATCAGGCCGGACATGTAGAACAGCAGCAGCGCTGCCAGCAGGGGGACGCCGATCGCTGAGATGCCGGCCGAGACCCATTCGACGGTTCCGGCCTCCTGCAGCACGGCGATGTAGGTGAGCACTCCGCAGATGAGGATGACGATCGACCATGAGACCTTCGACAGCGCGGCCTTGCCTGCGGCCGGGTCGATGGCGGCGAGCACTACCGAGATCGTGATGGTCACCAGGCCCACATCCCAGCTGAAGATGATCACGGACAGCGCCATCGCGATGAGCCCGATCAGGGTCGGGATCTGAGAGCGTGTGAGACGGATGGTCGTTCCGCCGTCGGATTCGGACCCTGGGTGGGGGTGAGCCTCATCTGCCTCCGCGCGCAGTCCTGGCCGGCGACAGAGGACGAACCAGACAACGACCGCGAAGACGGTATTGAAGATGAACGGGGCGAGGAACAAGGTCAGCGGCGCAGGGGTGAGGCCGTTCTTCGTCAGATAGTCGTTGATGAAGATGCCGTAGACGCTGATGGGCGAGAACGCGCCGGCCAGGGCGCCGTGGACGACGAGCAGACCGACCATGAACTGATTGATCCTATGACGCCGCGCGAACGACAGCGCCAGCGGCGCGATGATGGCCACGGCGAAGAGCGCCCCGAGCGAGATGAGGACAGCTGTCAGCGCGAAGAAGATCCAGGGCATGAGTCCAATGCGCCCGCCGACGAGCTTCACGCACCAGCGGACGATCACTTCGATCGCGCCGTTGTTCTGGGCGAAGCCGAAGAGATAGGTCAGGCCGACGAGCGTAAGGAAGAGGTCGACGGGAAATCCTGCGAGGAACTCTTCGGGCGCCTGGTGCAGGACGAGGCCGCCGACGCCCGCGGCCGCGATGAAGCCGAGCAGGCCCATATTGATGTCCCGCCAGGTTCCGATGACGAACATCAGTCCGAGGACGATTACGCAGATCAGTTCTGCACTCATGGGTTCAGCTTCTCCTTCGAACGTCAGCCGCGGAATGTCCGGCGGCACATGGGCATGCGACTCAAATTAATGCATGTCACCTGGTGCGATCAGGTCCATTCGGCATATGAACTCACAGCGACGCTCAGCGGAAGGACTCAGGAGCCGATTCGCCGCTTCGTATAACTGAGGGCAGAATTCGTCCATCGCGGATAGTGCGGACGATCACAGACTCGTTAGTGTGTCATTCAGCTTCATCGGGCCGCACGAGAGTCGTTTGGACTCAGCGCGGCATCCTCCTTCTCTCAGTCTGCGAAAGGTCGCCGTCGATCATGAACGAATCCACACCGGAACCCAGCGAATCCGATGTGCTCACGGCCGCCTCGGCGATCGTCGATGCCTTCGCCGCCACGGACACTCAGTCGTATTTCTCCCGATTCGCCGAGGACGCCTCGTTCGTCTTCCACCCCGAAGCGCGACGCCTGAACACTCGTGCGGAATATGAAAGGGAGTGGGCTTCGTGGTTGGCCGACGGCTGGTCAGTGGCCGCCTGCGCGTCATCGGACCAGCTCGTCCAGACCTTCCCCGGTGGAGCCGTGTTCTCCCACACCGTCGATACGACCGTGAACACCGCAGACGGGCGGGAATCGTACCGGGAACGCGAATCGATCGTCTTCCGCCGCCTCGGTGACGGTGGACTCATCGCCATCCACGAACACCTCTCCACGGTCCCGGACCCTGCCGACAGCTCGTCGGCGGCTGGTCCCAGTGCCGCCGAAAGCAAGCCCAGCGCCGAGGAGGTCGCGCAGTGAACTGGTACCGCCGTTTGGAACAGCGATTGGAATCCGGCCACGATTCCGGAGTCATCCGCGGAACCCTGAGCGGGGGACGGATGTTCATGATCTGGCTGGCCGCGAACCTCGTCGTCACGACCCTGTTGACCGGAACCCTGTTCGTCCCCGGCGTCGACTTCACCACAGCGGTCATCGTCATCATCGTCGGCACGCTCATCGGCACCGTCGTGCTCACGCTCATCGGCAACATCGGCACCCGCACGGGCCTGGCCACCATGGCCATCACCCGCGGTGCCTTCGGCGCCAAGGGCAGCTTCCTGCCGGTCGCCGCCAACGTCATCATCCTCATGGGCTGGAGCTGGGTGCAGGCCATGTTGGCGGGAATCAGCGTCAACTACGTCGTCGCACAGACGACGGGATTCTCCAACCCGATCCTCTTCTCAGTGCTCTGCCAGGCGCTCGTCGTCGGACTGGCGATCCTCGGCCACGAAGGGATCGAGAAGGCCGAACCCTGGTTCGCTCTTCTCATCCTGCTGGTCATGGCCTATGTATTCGTCATCGCGTTCACGGGACACTCACCCGGCGAATACGCAGGAATCGAGAGCCTGCCGGAGCTCGAGTTCACTCCGGTCCTCGCACTCGATATCGTCATCTCCACAGCCATCTCCTGGACCGTGCTCTCCGGCGACCTCAACCGTTTGGCCGGGACTCAGAAGGCCGGAATCGTCGGATCGGGTCTGGGCTACCTGACCTCGACCGTGCTGGCGATGCTGCTGGGTCTCACTGCGTTCAGCTTCATCCTGCTCGACGGGGGAGACCCGGCCGAATTCGACCCGACGGCCCTAGCCGCGGAATTCGGATGGGCGCTGGCCATCGTCATCTTCCTCTCCGTCATGGCCACGAACACGATGGTCGTCTACGGAATGGTCAACTCCGTCGTCGGCGCACAGAGCAGGACGAAGCTGAAGTTCCTGCCGACGGCCCTCATCCTCGGCGCGATCTCGATCATCGGTTCGACCTGGCTGGCCCTGCTCGACCAGTACACCGACTTCCTCACGATGATCGGGGCGTTCTTCGTCCCCGTCTTCGCCATCCTCATCGTCGACTACTACATCATCAAACGCGGTGCCTACTCACCCGACATCCTCAAGGACTCCGGCGGCCTCTACTCCTACACCCGCGGAGTCAACTGGGTGGCCGTCGGGGTGTGGGTCCTCGGGGCGTTGGCGTCCTATGTGCTCACCTACGCCTATCCCAGCCCGATCGGCGCGACGATCCCGTCTTTCGCCATCTCCTTCGTGCTCTACCTCGTGCTGTCCTGGGGCAGCCGAGCGAAGTTCGCGGGAACTCGGCATGCGCACCTGGCCGACGGGATCCGCGGAAGCTGAACGGGGAGTTCTCGGTTCCGGGCCGCGAACTGACCACTATGTGCCGTTCACAGGTGATGAAGCAGCACAGGCGCTATGATCGCAACGGTCGGCCGGAATCACAGAAGGGAACCGGGTGTCTGTGATGGTAGTATTCGACAGGTTCATGCCCCCGAACCGTCGACTCAACCCCGAGGCGCTGGCCTGGGTCGCGGTGATCGTGCTTGCCATCGTCATGCTCGCGGTGGAATCGTCGATCGCCGTCTCGGTCAATGAGGCCCCCGTCGCATTGGCCTTCGTCGTCACCATCGTCCACGTCGGGTCCATGCCGCTGTCCATGCTGCGCCCGCTCTTCGGCACGATCATGTCGATCGCCGCCTGCACTGTGCTGCCGCTGCTGGGGCCGCTCGTGTCGGGTGTGCCGTGGCCGTGGATGGTTCCGATGATGATCACTCAGATCGTCATCATCCTCGTCATCGGCCTCCGCGCCCACTGGGGAGTGGCCCTGGCTGCACTGCTCGGCAGCATCGCAAGTTCGGCGGCCGCGGTGCTCATCACTCATCTGCTCGTCGCAGACACCCGCACCGACGGTGCCATTGTCAACATCCTCATCTACTCCTGCATCGCCGGCGGCGTCTACCTCGCCGCGGTCATCATCCAGCAATGGCAGCTCATCCGCTCCCAACTGGTCCAGGAGAAGGAGAACACCGCGGAGGAGCACTCCAAACGCGTGACCATCGAGGAGAAGGCCCGCATCGCCAGGGAACTCCACGACATCGTCGCCCACAGCATGTCGATCATCAACATCCAGGCCTCCAGCGCACCGTTCCGCCATGCCGGGATCGACTCAGAAGTGGCCAAAGAGTTCGAAGACATCTCCAGCTCCGCCCGCACAGCGCTGACCGAGATGCGCGGACTGCTCAGCGTCCTGCGCAACGATGAAGGCGGAGGCGAACTGGCGCCGCAGCCGAAGTTCTCCGAGATCGACCCGCTCATCGAGAAGGCCCGACAGGCCGGAGTGCAGGTCACCGTCGAACGCAGCGGCGAACCGATCGACCACCTCATGCGCGACAGCACCGGACTCGCCGGCTACCGCATCATCCAAGAAGCCCTGAGCAACGCGATCCGCCACGCCCGCAACTCCGCCATCGCCATTAGCATCCGCGGTGGCAGCTCAGCCGTCTGGATCAGCGTCACCAATGACCACGGCGACGGTCCCGGCGAGGCCGCGAAACACGAGAAGCACAGCCGGCAGGGACTGATCGGCATGCGCGAACGGGCAGCCTCCGTCGGTGGGGAGATCCGCAGCGGAGCCACTGCCGACGGAGGCTTCGAAGTCGAAGCAGTGCTGCCGCTTTCGCCCCGCGAACGCTCGACCGACGACGGTGAACCGAGCGCCGACACACCGGTCACGGACACTTCGGCCACGGACAAGGAGACCCCATGATCAGGATCGTCATCGCCGATGACCAAGCGATGGTCCGCGCCGGCTTCGCCGCGCTGCTGAGCGCTCATGCAGATATCGAGGTCATCGGACAGGCCGAAGACGGTGCACACTGCGTCGAGCTCGTCGCCGACCTTGGCCCCGATATCGTCCTCATGGACGTCCGAATGCCGCTGATGGACGGAATCGAAGCAACCCGCACGATCGTCGCCGCGAATGCCGAGACCCGGATCATCATGCTCACCACCTTCGACATCGACGACTATGTCTTCGATGCCATCCGCGCCGGGGCCAGCGGTTTCCTCCTCAAGGATGCCCCGCCCAGTGAACTCGCCGAGGCGGTCCGCATCGTCGCCGGAGGCGAAGCGCTCCTAGCGCCGAGCGTGACGAAACGAGTCATCGAACACTTCGCCACCGGAGGACAGAAGCCCAACCGCACAGCGCTGCCCGAACTCACCGACCGAGAACGCGAGATCCTCATCCAAGTCGCCCGCGGAGCGTCCAACACGGAAATCGCGGCGAGTCTGCACATCGCAGTGCAGACCGTGAAGACCCACGTCTCCCGGATCCTGTACAAACTCGATGCCCGAGATCGCGCCCAAGCAGTCATCGCCGCCTACGAATCAGGTCTCATCGTCCCCAACAGCTGAGTTCTGCACCTGTCCTCACCTCGGACCCCCTACCCGAGTAGGGGGTGAAGAACGGCTCCCAGGGGTGACGAAAAACGGCGCGGGCATCCATACGGTGGGAACCATGAACCCGTCTGACCTCATGACTTCCGAACCGTCTTCCCCAACTGCGACCGAACTGTCGACTCCGGCACCGGATCGGGCCACGCGGGCCGCAGTGCTCGAACGCAGGCGAGCGAAGAGGGGAACCGCCGAACAGGAATTCACCAGCGACTTCAGCGCGCTGATGGCGCAGGTCAAAGAAGCGGGCCTGCTGGCCAGACGGCCGGGCTGGAACACCCTGCGCTTCGTCCTCCTCGGGCTCGGCTACGTCGCATCCTTCGCCATGCTCTTCCTCATCGGTGAGAGCTGGTGGCAGATGGCGACCGCAGTTGTCTTCGGTGCACTGTTCACCCAGACCGCCTATGTCGCCCATGACGCAGCACACCGGCAGATCTTCACCAGCGGAAAGGTGGGGGAGTGGGTGTCGACGATCATCGGCAACCTCTTCATCGGACTGAGCTACGGATGGTGGCTGAAGAAGCACAATGCACTTCACCACGCCAATCCGAACAAGGCCGGAGTCGACGGAGACATCGCTCCTGGCGCCCTCGTCTTCACTCCCGAGGATGCACGTGAACGCACAGGCCTGGCCAAATGGTTCGCCGCACGTCAGGGCTGGTTCTTCCTGCCGCTGCTGACCCTGGCCGGCCTCCAGCTGCACGTCGAATCCGTCAAAGCCATCGTCCGGGGACAGTCGTCGATCAAACGCCGTTGGATCGAAGGCGTCTTCATCGGAATCCGCCTCATCGGGTTCCCTGCGCTCGCCATCTGGGCGGCAGGTCCTCTCATCGGCAGCGTCTTCTTCCTCGTCCAGCTCGCCGTCTTCGGCGTGCATATGGGCGGATCATTCGCCCCCAACCACAAAGGACAGCCGATCGTACCCAAAGATGTGAAGATCGACTTCCTGCGCCGTCAGACGCTGATGTCACGCAATATCTCCGGCGGTCGCTTCATGGGATTCCTCATGGGCGGTCTGAACTATCAGATCGAACACCACCTGTTCCCCAGCATGCCGAGCGTCAACCTGCACCGGGTGCAGCCGATGGTCCGCGAATACTGCCGCCAGAAGGACATCACCTACACCGAGACGACTCTGCTCGAGTCCTACAAGATCATCATCGCCTACCTCAACCGGGTGGGCCTCGGCGAAGCAGACCCCTTCGATTGTCCCGTCACCGCGCAGTTCCGGTCGCGCTGACCGGCGGGCCTTATTCGGTTCGCACCGAGGGACCGTCGGGGGAAACTCAGGTGAGGTGATCGTGGTCGCCGGAGACCCATTCGGCATAGCGTTCTGCTGAGGTCTGCACTGCAGAGTGTGCCCCGGAACCGATCGACTGACCGAAGTTGCCGTACATGCGGTCGAAGTCGAGATCGATCACCGAGGCGGCGATGCGCCTGACGACCGTGGCCGATAACGGCAGATAATTCGGGAAGCTGCGCATGAACGTCACCCACCCCGATCGCGCCACCGGACCGATCGAATCGCCGCTGAGCATGACCCCGGCGCCGTCGGCGCCCGTCCAGACTGCCACCGCACTGCCGGGGAAATGACCTCCCGTCCTCCGGAGCCTCACCCCAGGCACCGGCTCCGCCTCGTGGAAATAGGGGCAGACGGCCCGGCCGGTCCGCTGCACCCATTCGAGGTCGGCCCGGCACACGAAGACGGGAGCTCCATCGAATGCGGCACTCCATTCCAACTGGGTGCCGAACATGTGCGGGTGGCTGGCGGCGATCGCCGCAACTCCGCCGAGGTCCCGGATCGCCGCGACCGCCTCGGCGTCGATATAGGCGGGAACATCGAAGAGCACATTGCCGGAATCGGTGCACACGAGATAGCAGGTCTGCCCGATCCCGAGCTTCGGTTCGACGCGGATGGCGAAGAGACCGGGTTCCCTCTCCGTGGTGGCGATGCGGTGGCCCTCGGATTCGAGGTCTGCCCGAGTCGTCCACTGTTGGCCGGAGGCAGGAACCCATTGCCGATCGTCCTCGCAGATCGGACACAGCTGTGGTGGAGGCGTCGTCGTCTCCACCCCGCAGGTGCGGCAGATCGTCACATCGGAAAATGCCACCATGTCATCCTCTCGGTTCCACAGAGGAAACCACAGACTCCCACCGAGCCTAGTCCTCACATGAAGTGAAGACCAGGATCGATGGGAGTCCAACGACGCGGCAGCTTGTCAGTGGGCGGCCGTGTGCGCCTTCCTGTGGGCGAGGACGTGGCCGACGAGGATGAGCGCGATGCCGACGACGAGCCAGGCGCTGAGCACCCACCACTGGAGAGCCGACGGCGCGTCAGGGAAGTAGGAGAGATCGCGCAGCAGCGTGCCCGCCGCTCCGGGCACGAAGAACTGACCGATATCGCCCCAGGAGCCGGCGAGGAACTCCTTCGGCTGATTGAGCGAGGCGATCGGATTGCCGATGAGCATGGTGAGCACTGCACCGAACGCGATGCCGGCAGGTCCGATGAGGGAGACGAAGCCGTTGATCAGGCCGACCGTGGCCGCGATCGACAAGCCGATCGCCAGGGCATTGATCGCGAAGTTCCCCTGCAGGATCCCGAACCAGGTCTGCATGATCAGGGCCAGTGCCAGTCCTCCGACGACTCCGTAGACGATGGTGCCGACCAGGCGCATCCGTCGTGAACGGATGCCCATGCTGGTGAGCACACCGCCGACGATGCCGCCAAGGGTCAACGGCAGACCCGCGATGGCCAGTCCCGCACCGGAGGGATCGTCGTCGGAGAGCGGCACGACGTCGGTGATCTTCACCTGCGGAACCTCCGTCGCCGAGGCGGCCGGATCGGCGCCGTCTCCGGCCGGGTTGCCCTGCGGCGGGGCCTGACTGGAGGCAGCGGCCTCGAGAGCCTTCTGCATCTGCTCCTGCATCTTCTTCGTGCCTTCCTGGAGGCCCGAGATCGCCTGTTGGTCGATGTTGTGCTGCATCTGGGTACCGATTCCGCTGAGCTGCTGCGCGACAGCAGGGGAGGCGGCCTTGGCGATGAGGATCTCCGGTTCGTCCTCGAGGACGAAGGCGCCGTAGACCTCTCGCTGTTCGATGAGGTTCACCGCCTCGGCGCGTGAGTCGACGGTCTTGAGATCGAGCATGCCGTCCGGGGCGTTCTCAGCGATCTGGTCGATCTGCTCTTCGTCTCCGACCGCTGCGATCGGCAGGTCTTTGGGGTCCGAGGTCACGGTCGGCCAGCTGAAGGCGAGCATGACGAGGCTGACGACGGCGGCGGCGAGGACGGCGACGAGGATCGCGCGTCCGAACTGTGGGGGAGCGGCCTGCGCCGCCTTCTCCGGTGTCTCGCTCACCGCCGAGTGGTCGGCCTTGTCTTCTCTGCTGAGTATCTGGGTCGGCATGTCTGTCCAATCATCGAAAACGAATACTCGTTCATTATGAATCCATCCGCTAGGATATATCAAGAATGGTCATTCGTTTTTTGGGGGAGATGTGCCGAAGGTCACCGAGGAGCACAGGAGTGCGATGCGTGCCAGGATTCAGGATGCGGCGCTGGCCTGTTTCGCGCGCAGGGGGTTCGCCGGTGCGTCGATGGCCGACATCGTCAAGGAAGCGGGGCTGTCGGCCGGAGCGGTCTATGTCTACTATGCGTCGAAGGCCGACCTGATGATCGACGTCGCCCGCCGGGTGATGGAGCCGCGCATGGCGGTGCTCGAGGCGGCCAAGTCCGGAAGTGAGGTGACAGCTCCTGCCGAGGTGTTCGTCGAGCTCATCGATTCCCTGCTCATCGACAATCCGTTCGCCTCGGTCATGGTTCAGGTCTGGGGGGAGTCTTCCTACGACAAGGAGTTCGCGAGTTTCGCCGGTGGGGTCTTCGAGACGCTCATCGAAGAATTCACCGTTTATCTTGCTGCCTATCTGCAGGATCAGCGGGGAGCGGACGCTGAAGGCGCGCGGGCTCGTGCCGCGGCAATGGTGCCCGGGCTGCTGGCAATGATCCAGGGGGCCGTCGTCCAGTCGACCGTCTTCGGCGAATCCTCCCGGCTGCGGGTCCGGGCCGGAATCGAAGCAGTGATCTCCAGCGTCGATTTCTGAGCTCGTCGGCTGCTCATACGGAATCGCCGTCGTCATCGACCGAGTGGACGCGGTCTTCGCGCATGCTCACCGTATCGACGCCGCTCAGTTCCATGAGCGGGGCGACGAGCAGGTGCAGAGGCCGCTTTCCGTCGAACCTCACATCGACCTGCACCATCCGTGTCTCGTCGGGGGACTCGAAGCGGCGCGAATCGACGATGGTATTCGCAAAACCCATTCGGCCGGCCAGAGCGAGGATCTCGCGGAGGACACCGGCCCCGTCGTGGTAGGTGATGCGCAGGAGTTTGCGATGGTCGCTGTTGGGGATCTTGCGGATGAGAGGCGCGATGACGAACAGCGTGAACAGGTGCAGAGCAGTGAGCATGGCGGCCAAGGGCAGCATTCCCGCACCGCAGGCCATTCCGACGGCCGCGGTGACCCAGATCGTTGCGGCGGTGGTGAGTCCGCGGACCATGTTGCGTCCTTTGAAGATGACTCCGGCGCCGAGGAAACCGATTCCGGAGACGATCTGCGCGGAGATTCGTGAAGGGTCGAGGCGGACGTCGTTCTCGAGCACTCCGGCGAATCCATACGCGGAGATCAGAGTGAAAGCGCAGGTGCCGATGCCCACGAGCACGTGGGTGCGGTACCCGGCGGCCTTCTGCCTGAACTGCCGCTCGAAGCCGATGAGGGAACACAGGACGAAGCTGGCCAGCAGCAGGCCGGCTTCCAGCAGGCCGGTGCTGCTCATGATGTTCTCAAGCGACGCGGAGTTGACCATAGTGCCTTCACCATAGCCCCACACCCAACGAACAACCCCCAATTACTACCTGACGGCGGCCCAGCAACCTCGCGCGAGGTTGCTGGGCCGCCGTCAGGTAGCAGGTCAGACTGTGGAGGGGATCGATTCCTCGTGAGGTCTGCGGCTGCGGGCCTGGCCGTCGCCGGCGGTCGGGGGCCGGCGATCAGACTCCTGTGCGTCGGTGCCGTCGTCGACGATGGATCCTTGAACGGTCTGGTACGACTCCTGGCCGGGCGCGGAGTCTTGATCGGCCGCCTCGGCGTCGGATTTCGCATGATCCGGGGACATGCCCAACGCCAATGCCTGCTTCCGCTGTTCCTTGGCGATCTCTCGCTCGCGTTCGAGGTGGAGATTGCCGAAATCATGGGCCGTGCGCGGCGGTTTGATGCCATCGATGAGGAAGACGAGAGCCAGCGACACCAGTCCCCACAGGCCGAGGACCTGCAGATGTTCGGTCACGACATCGCCGTCGAAATACAGGATCGAGCGGATGGTCTCGACCGAGGCGGCCATCGGCAGAAAATCGTGCAATGTGGCGAAGAACTTCGGCACCATATACTGCGAGAGGGCTCCGTTCGACGACGGCACGCCGGCGAACATGAGCGTGCCGATGACCGGGATGATCGCGAACATGCCCAAGAGCCTTTCGAAGACCATGGCGAACATGGAGATGCAGGCGATGGCGATGATGCCGGCACCCCACAGCGCCGCGAAATGCCCGTCGACGGCTCCTGTGATCGGACCGGCGATGGTCGCGACGACCAGCGACATAAACGGTGCGTAGACGACGATGATCGGCAGCATCCGCTTCAGCGGCCTGGTCCACGGGTTGGCGTTAGCGGCAACGATGACGACCATGAAGCCGGCGAGGATCCATCCCATCGCCACGTACATCACAACCACGCCGTTCTTGTCCCGATCGGGCAAGGGCTTCAGGTCGTCGACCGTGAGATCGGAGTCCTGCGCCTGAGCCACCTGTTCGAAGACCTGTACGGCCACACGGTAGGAAGCGTTGTTGCCGGCCTGGTTGGCCAAGAGCTCGAAATCCGGATTCTTCTCGCTGGGTAGGACGAGCGCGGCGACCTCATCGCGGTTCTCCACGAGCCGACGGGCTTCGCCCTTGTCATCGAGCGCGGTGAACTCGAACTTTCCGTCCATCTGCTCATCGAGCTGCTTGATCGTGTCTTCGGCCTGTTCGACCGAGGACCCGACGACCGCGACCGGCATGTCCTTCGGCGTCGGCGAATGCATCGCTCCGAGCATGAACGTGATCATCATGGTCACCATCGCCAGCGGGAAGAGGGTCAGCGAGATGTAGCGCATGAGCTTCGTATCCGGCCTCCGGCCGCCGTGGATCGCTGCCACATTGACATCCAGCGGCACAGGGTGTTCATTGCGCTTGGCGTAGAAGTGGTCGTAGACCTTCGTCAGCAGCAGGCCGGCCACCGCGCCGAGGGCGAGGACGAACAGGTGTCCGGTGACTCCGTCGCCGTCGAAGTAGAGCACGGAGCGCAGGGACTCGCCGATCGCCGGCATCGGCAGGAACTCGTGGGTGAAGCGGAAGAACTTCGGCATGCTGTACACCGGCATCGCCATATTCGACGACGGCATGCCGAGGACCATGAGGAAGAGGATCCCGAGAATCACACCCAGTGCCCCGACGAGGCGGGTGATGAAGAGCTGGACGGAGGAGATGGCGAAAACGCCCAGCCAGGCGATGCCGAGGACGGCCGCCGTGTCCTTGACATCGACGACATCGAGGATCGGGCAGGCCACGGTCCACACGAGGCCGGCGATGGCAGCCGACCACCCGGCGAGGATCGGCACGATGCGTTTGAACTTCAGCAGTTCAGGCGAATTCGACCGCAGAACGCTGAAGGGCATGTAGCCGGCCATGACGATGGAAGTCATGAGGAACATCGCCGCCATCCCGGACGGATCGTTGTCCGGCAACGGGACGATGTCGTCGGTCTTGACCGTGAAACCGTCTTCAGCGAGCGCGGGACGCACGAGCTGCTCGACGGTGGTCGACTGTTGGACCCCGGCTCCGCTGGCGGTGACGATCGTCGCGGTATCGCCCTTGACGATGATCGCCGCCGAGGCCTCCCTGTCATAGACGTCCTGGCGGGCGTCGTAGACATCATCGGTCGTCTCGATTTCGAAGGCGTCGGGTTCGGCGCCGTTGATCGCAAATGTCACATCATCGGCCTTGGCCGATGACCCCGCCACCACGATGGGCATGTCGTTGGCTTCGGGGGAGTGCATCGTCCCCAGGTAGCTCGTGATCATCATGCCCACGAAGATGAGCGGCATGAGGAAGATCGCAACGGTGCGGCCGATGAATTCGGCCTTCGCGCGTTTGGCCGCTGCTTGGTCCTCGGTGGTCGCAGTCGAGCCGGCCTCGGAGTCGGATGCCGGGTGCGATGTCGGGTGCTCGGACTCGAGGGCCTCTTTTCTCGTTCGCGGTTGGCTATCGGACATTGTCGTCCCCTTCAAGGATCGGAAATCGTGTGATCCTCGTCGACCACGGTGAACTTCGCCAGTTTAAGACACGTGACTTAAAATTGTGAAATCGAGAACTTGTGATTTCGAGAGCGAATGGAAAGATGAGGGAATGACCATCCAGAGTGACCGGGCGCGGGATGCCCTGCTCGACGCCGCCGAAGAGCTGTTCGCGCGCAATGGGATCGATGCGGTATCGAACAGGCGCATCGTCGAACACGCGGGGGCTGCGAATCACTCGGCGATCGCTTACCATTTCGGCGGCCGCGAGGGGCTGCTGCGCGCACTCGTCGAGCGCCACCATGACGAAATGGCTCGGCGCAGGCGTGAGCTGACGGAGCAGCTGGGCGAGACGCCGAACATCCACGAGCTCGTCACGACTCGTCTGCGCCCGCTCATCGAGCTGCTCGACAGTCTTCCGAAGCCGAGCTGGCGGGCGCAGTTCATGTCTCAGATCTCGGCTGTCCCCTCCGCCGTCGAGGTGGCCAAAGAGGTGATCGGGGACGCGGACCTGCCCGATGATTTGCGATTCATCAACGGAGCGGTCGACGGGATCCCCGAAGGGGTTCTGCGCGGTCGCGCCTATCTGCTGGGGAGCATGGTCGTCGGCGTCTGCGCCGACCAGGAGGCGAAGATGAATGAAGACGCCAATAAGGGCAGCTGGGAACAGGTCGGCCGCTTCCTCATCGATGCGGCGGCGGGAATGCTCGGGGCACCGGTGACCGACCCGGACGGTGCCGTGCGCTACCCGAGCGTTCCCCTGCTCTGATCAGCTGACAGCCCCGCCCGGACCTCTTGCTATTACTACCTGACGGCGGCCCAGCAACCTCGCGCGAGGTTGCTGGGCCGCCGTCAGGTAGCAATAACAGGTGTTTTGGTCAGTTGCAGCCGTCGGGGCCGCAGGCGGCGCCGACGGCGAAGTCCTTGCCCGCTGACTGCGGAGTGCCGCCGAGCACCGTGAGCTTCTGCCCTTCGTCCCAGGCCGTCTCGAGTGCCTGAGAGAAGACCTCCGCCGGTTGGGCTCCGGAGATCCCGTACTTGCGGTCGATGACGAAGAACGGGACTCCATTGGCGCCGAGCGCGCGGGCCTCACTGATATCGGCCCGCACCTCGTCCGAGTACTCATCGGTTGCGAGGATCCGGCGGACCTCGTCGGGATCGAGGCCGATCTCACGTCCCACCTCGGCGAGGTAGTCGACGTCACCGATGTCGCGACCCTTCTCGAAGTGGCCCGAGAGCAGCATCTCCTTGGCCTCGGACATGAGTCCGTGGGTCTTGGCGAAGTGGAGGAAGCGGTGGGCGGTGAAGCTGTTGGCCACGACGATCGAGTCGAAGTCGTAGTTCAGGCCGACTCCGGCAGCCTGCTCTGTGACATGGTCGAACATCTGCCGCACCTGAGCGGCGGGCATGCCCTTCATCTGACTGAGGTATTCGGTCTCGGTGCCGTCGAAGTGATCGGGCAGGCTCGGATCGAGCTGGAAACTGCGCCATTGGACGTCGACGTCGTCCCTGTGAGCGAAGCCGTCGAGGGCATCCTCGAAGCGACGTTTTCCGATATAGCACCAGGGGCAGGCGATGTCCGACCAGATCTCAATCTTCATATCATTGCCAACCGTGTCCATCTCATGGTTATTCCGCAGGTCCGGCTCAGAACAGAGCCTGCTGCGATGGGGCGGTGAGCTGCTGCGTCGGAGCCGCTGGCACGCCCACCGTCTGCCGGTTTCGGCTCGACTCTGGGCGACCGCGCATCCGCGAGGTCGCAGGGTAGTCGTCATCGCTGCGTCCGCGCAGGTCATATCGGTCGATAAGGGGGTTGATGCGCTCACTGAGCCACCGACGATACTCCTTCGATGCGTAGGATGAGCCGGCGTACATCCTGCGATAGCGGGGGAGCAGCTCGGGGCGGTTGTGTTCGAGCCATTCGAAGAACCATTCGCGGGCGCCGGGGCGCAGGTGCAGCGCCCCGTAGACGACTCGCGCGGCTCCGGCGTCCTTGATCGCCCGTAGAGCGGATTCGAGGTGGTCACGGGAGTCGGTGAGCTTCGGCATGATCGGCATCATGAAAACGGTGACATCGAACCCGAGTTCTGCGGCCGCGCGCACGGTGGCCAGCCTGGCCTTCGTCGTCGGCGTGCCGGGTTCGAGTCTCTGCTGCAGAGCGTCGTCGTGAACGGCGATCGACATGCTGATCTCAACAGGAGCGTCTTCGGCGACGCGGGCCAGCAGAGGCAGATCCCGTCGCAGCAGCGTGCCCTTGGTCAGAATCGACATCGGAGTCGACTGTTCGGCCAGTGCGCTGATGATGCCCGGCATGAGGGAGTAGCGGCCTTCGGCGCGCTGATAGGGGTCGGTGTTCGTGCCGAGTGCGACATGGTCTCGCTTCCATGTCGGACGCGCCACCTCGGCGGCGAGGACATCGGCGATATTGATCTTGACTACGACCTGGCGATCGAAGTCGGTCCCGGAATCGAGATCGAGGTAACGGTGAGTGTTCCTGGCGAAGCAGTACACGCAGGCGTGTGAGCAGCCGCGGTAGGGGTTGACGGTCCAGGAGAAGGGCATCGAGCTGGACTGGGGAACCCTGTTCAGCGCCGACTTCGCCAGCACCTCGTGGAAGGTGATTCCTGAGAATTCCGGCGTCTGCACCGACCGGACCAGTCCCTTCGTCCCGAAGAGGACAGGTGTGCTGGGGTCGGTGCTGGCGCTCGCTTCGTTCCACCGCATGACATCATTCGAACATGAGTTCGAATGTGAGTCAAGGGTGGGGCGTGACACTCAGGCGAGGTCAGGAAACGCGCAGTCCCTTGAACTCGCTGCGGTGGAAGACCAGGGCCTCGGGTCCGTCGTCATTGCGAGTGCCGAGGATCTCGAGCAGGGCCACGGTGTGGTCGCCGGCCGCGACCTCATCGTAGAGCCGGGTCCAGAGGAACGCTGAGCTGCCGGGGATCGTCAGTGCGCCTCCGGCAGTGATCTCAGGGCTGACGCCGGTGAATCGTCGACTGCGGTCCTTGGCTGCCAGCTGCCTGGCCAGGTGCTCCTGGTCAGTGCCCAGCAGTGAGATCCCCAGCTCGGGGGCTCGCCGCAGGGTGGGCCAAGTGGTCGATGTGTTCTGGACGGCGACGCTGACCAATGGTGGGTCGAGGGAAACGCCGACGGTGAGGGTGGAGGCGACGAGGCCCAGTGGCGCCGCATCGATTTCGGCGCCGATGAAGGCGACCCCCTGGGGAAAATGGGAGAAGGTCTCGCGGAGAGCCTCAGGTGTTGCGGGGGTCACCGGGGCCGGTGACTGTGCGGTGCGGTCTGCCAAGAGTGTCATTCCTTCACCTCTGCGTTCGTGTGGTCGTCGGTGTCTCAGATGCCAGTTGATGCGATGACGCTCACCGATCCGTTGAGCAATCCAAGAGTGTGGGTTCGTCTGTCGGAGTCGTTGAGGTCGATCATTGCAAAGCGGAGGCGCCGGTGTCGTGGCCGAGGTCATATGAAGACGACTTATGACCGCATATGACGCTGAGAGTCGGGGCGTGACGGAAACGTGCGGCCGGTGACGGGGTTCGGGCATAGATTGCTCAGCGAATCATGCGCTCGTCAGGCAGCGAGCCTCCCGAACCCCGCCGCAGAGGAGAACCCTATGACGCAGACGCCGGTCACCGCACCGAGCACCCAGGACCCGCCGCAGCGGTTCCTGTCCGGAAAGAAGCGGGTGCTGGCCTCGGCCTTCGCCGGGACGACGATCGAGTGGTACGACTTCTACCTCTACGGCACCGCCGCGGCCCTGATCTTCAACGTCCAGTTCTTCCCCTCCGACAGTGAGCTCGGCAGCCGACTCGCGTCCTTCGCTACTCTCGCCGTCGGATTCTTCGCTCGGCCCTTGGGCGGAATCGTCGCCGGCCACCTCGGCGACCGTGTAGGTCGCAAGGCTCTGCTCGTCGTCTCCCTTCTGTCCATGGGGACGGCGTCGACGCTCATCGGCCTGGTCCCGAACTTCGACGCCATCGGCTGGTGGGCCGCTGTCTCCCTCGTCGTTCTGCGTATCGTCCAGGGCCTGTCGGCAGGTGCCGAATGGGGCGGATCGGCTCTGCTGTCCGTCGAACATGCACCCGCCCGCAAACGCGGTCTCTTCGGATCCTTCACCCAGATCGGATCTGCGGCGGGAATGCTGTTGGCCACCAGCTCCTTCTTCCTCGTCCAGAACCTGATGAGTGATGAAGCGTTCGAGGCCTTCGGCTGGCGCATCCCCTTCCTCGCCTCCGCGCTGCTCGTGGCACTGGGACTGTGGATCCGCCTCGGCGTCTCCGATGCGCCTGAGTTCCAGGAGCTCAAGGATTCCGGAAAGGTCGCCAAAGCACCGCTGCGGGAGGTGCTGACCGCTCATCCGCGGGTCCTGCTCGTCACCATCGGACTGCGCCTGGCACAGAACAGCGTCTTCTACCTCATCACCGTCTACATGCTCAGCTACCTGGCGGAGAATCGCGGCGATTCGACCTCGGGAGTCACAGCCGTCATGATCGCCTCGGCGGTCGGACTGGTGACCGGACCGGCCTGGGGGTGGGCCTCGGACCGGATCGGTCGCAAGCCCGTGACGATCTTCGGACTCATCGGCATCGCAGTATTCGGCTGGTTCTTCTTCGCCTTCCTCGACGCAGGTCCGCTGGGACTGCTACCCCTGGTCGTCATCCTCGGCATGAATCTCGCCCACGATGCCGTCTATGGTCCCCAGGCGGCCTGGTTCGCCGAACAGTTCCCCATCGAAGTCCGCTACTCGGGTGTGAACATGGGCTACCAGCTGGGCACCGTCATCGGCGGCGGAATCATGCCGATGGTCGCGGCCCTGCTCTACGTCGCCGGCGGCCACTCGCCGTGGCTCATCTGCGGCTACCTCACCCTGCTGTGCGTCCTCTCGCTCATCGCCGCCATCGGCGCCAAAGATCCTGCCCGAGCGCTCGCGCGCACCGCGGCCTGAACACACCCGCCGGTACGTCGGCCCGCACCCATCGCACCACCATGATTAGGAGACTCCTATGACGAAACCGATTCTGCTCAACGCCTTCGACATGATGACCCCGGTCCACCAGTCACCCGGACTGTGGCGCCACCCGGAATCGAGAGTCGACGAATTCACCCAACTGTCCTTCTGGACGGACCTGGCCAAGAACCTCGAGGACGGCGGATTCTCCTCCCTCTTCCTCGCCGACATCCTCGGCGTCTATGACGTGTACGGCGGCAACGCGGATGTCACGAACCGTGGAGGAGTGCAGTTCCCACTGCTCGACCCCCTCGTCGCCGTCCCCGCCATGGCCGCAGCCACGACGACGCTGGGATTCGGCGTGACCGCCTCGGTGACCTATGAGAAGCCCTACCTGCTCGCCCGCACCCTGACCACCCTCGATCACTTCACGAACGGACGTGTGGCCTGGAACATCGTCACCAGCTATGTCGACTCCGCTGCCCGCAACCTCGGGCTCAAGGGCCAGATCCCGCACGATGAGCGCTACGACCGGGCCGATGAGTTCATGGAGGTCATGTACAAGCTGTTCGAGGGCTCGATCACTCCGGACGCACTCAAAGCCGATGCCGACGCCAACGTCTTCGTCGACCCGAACGAGGTCCACGACATCGGCCACGACGGCAAGTTCTTCACCGTCCCCGGTCAGGCGCTCGCCGTCCCCGGACCGCAGGGCACCCCGCTGCTCTTCCAGGCCGGCGCATCCAAACGCGGCCAGGAATTCGCGCTCGACCACGCCGAGTCGATCTTCTTCTCCGGACCGACCCCGGAGATCCTGCGCAGCTGGGTCGACAAGGTCCGTGACGGACTCGAAGAGCGCGGACGCGCCCGTGACGCGGTGAAGATCTTCGCTCTGGCCACCGTCATCGTCGACGACACTGACGAAGCCGCCGAGGCTCGCCTGGCCGACTATCGCCGCTACGTCGACACCGAATCCGCGCTGTCCCTGTTCGGCGGATGGACCGGAGTCGACCTCTCGGGAGCTGACCCCGAAGACACCCTCGAATACGTCTCGACCGAAGCCAACCAATCCGCGCTCGCCTCCTTCACCACCATGGCCGGAGACAAACCCTGGACGATTCGGGACCTCGCGGAGTTCGTCGCCCTCGGCGGACGCGGACCGGTCATCACTGGATCGCCGGAGACCATCGTCGACGAGTTCGAACGGTGGATGACCGAAGCCGATATCGACGGATTCAACATCGCCGCGGCCGTGCGCCCGGCCGATGCCGAACGCTTCACGAAGTACGTCTCGCCCGAACTGCGCCGCCGCGGACTCCTGCCCGAACCGACCGCAGGTGCCACGGTGCGCGAGCAGCTCACCGGGGCCGGCCCCCGCCTGGCCGAGGACCACACGGGTGCCCGGTTCCGCCTCGGCGAGGGTGCCCGCGTCTGATCACACGGGGTCCGACGAATCGGGGAACGGCCGTGGGGCATAATGGTCTGCGGCCGTTTTCCGATCCGTGAACCGAACTGAGACCGCGAATGAGTGCATCGACTCCGCTGACCACCACTGATGATTCGGGCGATCGCGGATACCGGCGCAGAGCTCTCGTCGCCGCGGCTGTCGGCTACGGACTCGACGGCTTCGACCTCCTCATTCTCAGCTTCGCCCTATCGGGCATCATCGCCTCATTCGGGCTCAGCGACATCGCAGCCGGGTCCCTGTCGACGATCACTCTGCTTGGCGCAGTGGTCGGCGGAATCGTCTTCGGTGCCCTCGCTGACCGTCACGGCCGGGTACGGGTGCTCACCTGGACGGTCCTCATCTTCGCGGTGTTCACCGGACTGTCGGCGCTGGCGCAGGGGTATTGGGATCTCGCAGCCTACCGGTTCATCGCCGGAATCGGAATCGGCGGTGAGTTCGGCATCGGCATGGCCCTGGCCGCCGAGGCGGTGCGTGCCGACCAGCGAGCGCGGGCCACATCATGGGTGGGAGTGGGGTTCCAACTCGGCGTATTCGCCGCAGCCGTCGTCTCGGCTCCCGTCATCGCCCTGTGGGGTTGGCGGGCACTGTTCGTCATCGGACTCGTCCCCGCTGTCTTCGCTTTCGTCATCCGTCGCGGAGTCGAGGAGCCGGAGACCTTCGTCCGGGCCCGGGAACACGAGGAGACGGAGGCCGAAGTCGCCCGTGGGAACCTCGATACGGACGGAGTGCCGACCTCCTTCGGTGCGAAGATCGCCGCGCTGTTCAAGGATCGGGACACGGTGAAGATCACCCTGGCCCTGACGATTCTCACCAGCGTGCAGAACTTCGGCTACTTCGGCATCATCACCTGGCTGCCGAACTACCTGTCCGAGCAGATGGATCTGGGAGTCACCAAGGGTTCGCTGTGGACAGCGGTGACGGTCATGGGAATGCTCGCCGGGATCCTCATCTTCGGCCAGGTCGCCGACCGCCTCGGTCGACGTCCTGCCTTCTGGATCTTCCAGGCCGGAGCCATCGTCACCATCCTCGCCTACAGCCAGCTCACCGATCCGAGTGCTCTGCTGGCCGGCGGATTCTTCATGGGCGCCTTCGCCAACGGAATGCTGGGAGGCCATGGGGCGCTGCTTGCCGAGCTCTATCCCACGGCGATCAGGGCGACGGCGCAGAACGTCATCTTCAACATCGGCCGTGCCCTCGGGGGGCTGGCACCGGTCGTCATCGCCCTTCTTGCGGGGCATCTCGGCTTCGGCTTCGCTCTGGCGCTGCTGCCGATCATCTACCTCATCCAATTCCTCGCTATGTTCCTCATTCCGGAGCGCCGCGGCCACCGCCTCGACTGAGCTGTGAGTCCGGTTGCAGCGTTTCCGGGTGCGCTGTGCCTGCACCGGCGTTCGTGACGAACTGTGACGGCAGGTGACAGCGCGCGGCCGCCGCGACACCATACTTGTCAACTGTGACTTCGACAGATCCCGCCGCGAACGCGGCACAGACACCCTCCGCGGCCGCTCAGAACAGGCAGGCCGGAACGCAGACTCCGCGCATCGTCTCCTCGGCGGCCGATATCCATTCGATCCTCGCTGAATTCGGCTCTCAGGGGACGAAGACGACGGCGGTGATCATCCTCGCGCTCGGCGGGATCTTCATGGACGCCTACGACTTCTCGTCCCTGGCCTTCGGCATCACCGCCATCCAGGAGCAGTTCGGCCTCAACGGCTTCATGACCGGACTCGTCAACGCCTCGATCATGGTCGGTGCCGTCATCGGCGCTCTCTTCGGCGGATACCTCGTCGACCGGTTCGGGCGGTACCGACTCTTCATGGCCGATATGGTCTTCTTCGTCGTCGCAGCCATCGGCTGCGCCGTGGCACCGAACGAATGGGTCCTCATCGCCTTCCGCTTCGTCATGGGCATCGGCGTCGGTCTCGACCTGCCGGTGGCGATGGCCTTCCTCGCCGAATTCTCCAAGCTCAAAGGCAAGGGGAACCGCTCGCAGCGGGTCAACGCCTGGTCGCCGGCCTGGTACTTCGCCACCGGTATGGGCTACGTCATCGTGCTCATCATCTTCATCACCCTGCCCTACGACCAACATGCCATTCTGTGGCGCATCGTCGTCGGCTTCGGTGCCGTGCCCGCCCTCATCGTCCTCCTCGTTCGTCGCCGCTACCTTGCCGAATCACCCGAATGGCTGGCCAACCAGGGCGATCTGCGCGGCGCCGTCGAAGTCATGCGCAGCCATCACAACCTCAATGTCGAACTCGCTCCCGAGGGGGAACGCGAGACCGCGAACGCCTCGGACAGTTCGGCCAAGGGCGGACGGTGGGCCGGGTTCGCCGAACTCTTCTCCCCGCGCTACCGGGTCCGTACGATCGTCGCTCTCTGCGTCTCCGTGTTCTCGACTTTCGGCTACAACGCCGTCGCCTACGGCACCCCGCTCATCATCACCACGCTCTTCCACCAGACTCCGCTGATCACGATCATCGCCTCACTGGTCATCAATCTGGGCTTCGGCACGCTCGGGGGACTCCTGGGCATGAGCATCGTCAACCGCTTCGGGACCCGGAGGATCACCCTGTTCGGATTCGTGATCCAAGCCCTGGCGCTGGGAACGCTGGCGATCGTGGGCATCCCGAACGGGGCTCTCGTCCTCGTCGCGGTGGCCATGCTCGCTGCGTTCGTCTTCGCTCAAGCCGGGGGACCGGGAGCGAACCTCATGAACTATGCGACCCTGTCGTATCCGACCCGTCTGCGCGGTATCGGCATCGGTTTCAACCAGTCGGTCCTGCGTGCCTTCTCGATCGTCTCACTCATCATGTTCCCGATCCTTGCGGCCTCGCTGGGCACCGGTGTGTTCTGGATCGTCGCCTGCGCACCGTTGGCGGGTGCGATCGCCGTCGGCATCGTCGCCTGGGATCCGACGGCCAAGGACGTCGAGCACGAAGACTGAGGCCCGCGACCGGCGGTGACTGCCCAGAGCAGTGCACTTCAGATGGGACGTGCCCGAGCGGCCATGACCAGCGGGAACGGTCACATTGAGAATGAATGGTATGCCATCGAGTGAAATGCTCGTTCGGCCGTTCCCCTGCCGCGTTCCCGCGTGACCCGGATGCGGTTGCGAGTCGCATATGTAAGGCTGCAGCGAAATCGCCCGGCCTGACTCATTGCCAGTGGGGTGTGAGCTGGGTTACTCTGAATCGGTCAGATGAACGGTGTCACAGAGCTGTGTTTACTTTTTTGGTATCCCAGTTTGGGCGCTGACCGGATCCAAGGAGTGGACTGCATGAGGAAGACCGAATCGGCGGAGGCGCCAGCGCCCACACGCCTGGGGCCCAGCCCCGAACAGTTGGCGGCTCATCGCATCAGTCCGCGCTTCTACAACGCCGATCTCGCCCCATCCCGCAAGGAGGGGCGCAGTTGGACGGCCTACAGCGTCTTCACCCTGTGGGCCAACGACGTGCACTCTCTGGGCAACTACGGCTTCGCACTCGGACTCTTCGCACTCGGCCTCGGGGCCTGGCAGATCCTCGTCGCCCTCCTCGTCGGTGCGGCCCTGCTGTTCTTCCTGCTCACCCTCTCCGGTTTCATGGGCTACAAGACAGGCGTGCCCTATCCGGTGATGAGCCGGATCTCCTTCGGCATCCACGGGGCCCAGCTGGCCGCCTCGGTGCGGGGCATCGTCGCCATCGCCTGGTTCGGCATCCAGACCTACCTGGCCTCGAGCGTCCTCAACGTCATGCTGCTGACGATGTTCCCCGGACTGCAGTCATGGGCCGATGCCGAATTCCTCGGACTCTCCGGGCTCGGCTGGTTCTCCTTCACCCTGCTGTGGGTCATCCAAGTCATCATCGTCAGCTACGGGATGGAGATGATCCGCCGCTACGAAGCCATCGCCGGACCGATCATCCTCGTGACCTTCCTCGCCCTGGCCGTCTGGATGCTCATCCGCGTCGACTTCTCCATCGCGTGGTCGACCGACGACGCGCTCAGCGGCTGGGAGATGTGGGCGCACATCTTCGGCGGAGGCGCATTATGGGTGTCCATCTACGGCACCTTCGTGCTCAACTTCTCCGACTTCACGAGGGCCGCGAAGAAGCGCGGCTCGATCGTCGTCGGCAACTTCTGGGGCATCCCGGTGAACATGCTCGTCTTCGGACTCGTCGTCATCTCGCTGGCCGGCGCCCAGTACAAGATCGACGGCACCGTCATCACCTCACCGGCCGATATCGTCCAGTCGATCGGCAGTCCTGTCCTGCTCGTGCTGGCTTCCCTGTCTCTTCTCCTGCTCACCGTCGCAGTCAACCTCATGGCGAACTTCGTCGCCCCGACCTATGCGCTGACGAACTTGTTCCCGCGCCACCTGAACTTCCGCAGCGCCGCCATCATCTCCGCCGTCATCGGCTTCGTCATCCTGCCCTGGAACCTGTATGACTCACCAGTGGTCATCGTCTACTTCCTCGGTGGACTCGGCGCCCTGCTCGGACCCCTGTTCGGCGTGATCATGGTCGACTACTGGGTGGTGCGCAGAACGAAGGTCAATGTGCCTCAGCTCTACACCGAAGCCGGCGACGGTGAGTACTTCTACCACCGCGGAGTCAACTGGCGAGCCATCGGAGCCTTCATCCCCGCCTCGGCGATCTCACTGGTCTTCGCGCTCGTACCCGCGTTCTCCGGCATCTCCGAGTTCTCCTGGTTCTCCGGGGCCGCGATCGCCGCGCTCGTCTACTTCGTCATCGCCCGCCGCGACTTCACCTTCCGTGAGGTCGACGGTGAGGAGATCGCCGTCCCGACCCATCACTGATCGGAGCCGAATCGTGAGAATCCTCGTCGTCAACGTCAATACGACCGAGTCCATGACCGAGGGCATCGCCCGCGTGGCACGGCAGGCCGCCTCGGCGGGAACCGAGATCATCGGTCTGACCCCCGAATTCGGAGCCGAATCCTGCGAAGGCAACGTCGAAAGCCATCTCGCGGCGCTCGGCGTCATGGACGCCGTCCTGAAATATCCCGGCGAATTCGACGCCGTGATCCAGGCCGGGTACGGAGAGCACGGCCGCGAGGGCCTGCAGGAGCTGTTGGACGTGCCCGTCGTCGACATCACCGAGGCGGGGGCCGCCCTGGCGATGTTCCTCGGCCGCCGCTATTCCGTCGTCACTACCCTCGACCGGACCCTCCCGCTCATCGAGGACAGACTGCTGTTGGCCGGTCTCGACTCCCATTGCGTGTCCGTGCGGGCTTCGGGAATGGCCGTGCTCGAGCTCGAGGAGAATCCGCAGGCTGCGATCGAAGCGATCACCGATCAGGCCGCCGAGGCGGTCGACCGTGACCGTGCCGAGGCCATCGTGCTCGGCTGCGGTGGCATGGCCGAGCTCGGGGCGACGATCACGGAGCGCTGTGCCGTGCCCGTCGTCGACGGGGTCGCGGCCGCCGTGCGCCTGGCCGAATCTCTCGTCGGGCTGGGGCTGAGCACGTCGAAGGTGCGCACCTATGCGCCCGCCCGTGAGAAGAAGCTCAGCGGCTGGCCGCTCGGTCAGTCGACGTCGGCCGGATCCGCTGCGATGGGCTCTGCATCCTCGGCGGCAGGCACCGCGACTGACTCTGCGACGGACTCGGTCGCAGCAGGTTCGGCCTGAGCTTCTTCGGGTCCGGTCTCGGCCAACCGCTTCGAATGCTTGTCGTGCTGCTCCTGACTCGTTCCCAGATGACGACCGGCCAGCGACCCGGCCAGCGTCTGATCCCGGCGGGCGATGGCGTCGAAGAGCTCGGCATGCTCGGTGGCGACGACGGCAAGGTCATCATGCTGACTCAGCTGCCACCGCATCCGTGAATCCAGCAGGGCACCGATCTCACCGAGGAGCTCATTGCCCGAGAGCTCGGTGACGATGGCATGGAATTCCGCGGCACAGCGATGGGCACCGGCGACGTCCCCGGCATCGGCGAGCTCTCGGCCCTTGAGCATCGTGGCCTCCAGTCGAGCCAGGCCCTCGCGGGTATGGCGCTGAGCGGCGAGCTCGAACGAGAGGACGTCGAAGACTGTGCGCACCTCGTTGAGGTCGGCGATGTCGCTGGGGGAGAACTCCCTGACCGTCGACCAGGTGTTGGGCCGGTTCGTCACCAGCCCTTCCGAGGCGAGTTTCTTCAGCGCCTCGCGGATGGGCACCCGTGAGACGCCGAGCTCGGTGGCGAGGTTGCGTTCGACGAGCCGTGAACCCGGTCGGCGGTGGCCTTCGATGATCTCATTGCGCAGCGCCTCGGTGACTCGCATGGTCTCCGACTGGGGACTCTCGGCAGACTTCATCCGGTCCCTCACCTCACTGTGAGCGCTTCATGGCACGGCCCAGAGTATCGAGCCCGACCGAGCCGAGGCCCAGCGCCCGAGTGTGGAAGTCCTTGAGGTCGAAATCGGCACCCGCCGCAGCCTTCGCCTCGTCACGGTACTGCTCCCACAGTCTCTGACCGATCTTGTAGCTCGGTGCCTGCCCGGGCCAGCCGAGGTAGCGGTCGAGCTCGAAGGCCAGGAACGACCGGTCCATGGCCACATTGTCGGTGAGGAACTGCCATGCCTTCTCCCGGTTCCAGATCCCGCCGCCGAGGCTCTCAGGTGCCTCGAGGCCGAGGTGGAAGCCGATGTCGAGGACGACACGGGCGGCACGCAGCCGCTGCGAATCGAGCATGCCGAGATAGTCGCCGGGATCGTCGAGGAACCCGAGATCGGCCATGAGCTTCTCCGCGTACAGCGCCCACCCCTCACCGTGGCCGGATACCCAGCACATGAGGCGGCGCCAGCGGTTGAGGGTGTCGGAGACGTAGGTGGCCTGACCGACTTGGAGATGGTGGCCGGGCACACCCTCGTGGTAGACGGTGGTCTTCTCCTGCCAGGTGGCGAAGTCCGTGACGCCTTCGGGCACCGACCACCACATGCGGCCGGGTCGGGAGAAATCGTCGGTCGGGCCGGTGTAGTAGATGCCGCCGGTGGCCGAAGGCGCGATCATGCACTCGATCGTGCGCACGGGTTCGGGAATGTCGAAATGGGACTTGCCGAGTTCGCGAATCGCCTCATCGGCCACACCCTGCATCCAGTCCCGCAGCGCCTCGGTGCCGTGCAGGGTCCGCTGCGGGTCGTTGTTGAGAGCGTCCATGACCTCGAACAGGTCGGCGCCGGGCATGATCTTCTCTGCCACTTCTCGCTGTTCGGCGTCGATGCGCTCGAGTTCTTCGAGGCCCCATGCATAGGTTTCATCGAAGTCGACCTCGGCGCCGAGGAAGTCGCGGGAATACAGCGCATATGCTTCGCGACCGCACGCTTCGTCGTCACCGGCGGCGGGCAGCACCTGTTCGCCGAGGAATTCAGCCAGGTCCGAGGCGGACTTGCGGGCCGCCTCGGCGTGGGTGTCGAGATCCGAACGCAGGGCGTCGGGAACATCGGCACCGGCGACGAGACGATCGAAGTTGCTGCCGGGCTCGGCCAGGGCGCGGGCCTGTTCGACGACCTTCTCGACCTGGATACGGGCGGCGACGCGACCGTTGTCACGCGCCATCGCCAGGGACTCCTGGTATCCGGCCAGCGAGCCGGGCACGGCAGCCAGGGTGGTCGAGATCGTCTCCCAATCGGCCACGGTATCCGTGGGCATGAGGTCGAAGGCGTCGCGGACCTGCTGCAGCGGCGATTCGATGACATTGAGGCTGGCGTGCTTGATCCCGGCGGCGAAGTAGTCCCGGTCGACGCCGAGGCGATCACGCATCGCATCGATGGTCACGAGGTCGACATCGTCGAGGTCGGAAGAGTCCGCGACATCATCGAGGCGAGCCAGCGTCCGCACGGTGACGTCATTGAGCGCGGAGAGTCCGGCCGGCGAGAAGTCGTCGAAGCCCTGTGCACCGTCGAGACCGAGGTAGAGGGCGAGCGAGGGGGAGAGGGCGAGCATGTCATCGACGTAGTCTTCAGCGACCGCATCGACGGCGGAAGGGGTTCTCTTCACAGTCATGATGACCACCCTATCGCGAGCTGAGTCACATCCGTGGTGGACCGGACCACGCAATCGCTGAGAACCCGCTAATGTGTCACTGTTCCCCGCAGGCAGCAGAAAGTGAGACCGATCTCCAGTGGCACGAGCGAAGCTGTGGACGAAGGACTTCATCGTCGGAATCGGGCTCAACCTCTCGATGTCGATGGTCTTCTACCTGCTCATGACGTCGATGGCCGGGTACGCGGTGGCGCGGTTCTCCGCCGGTGAGGCCGCAGCCGGCTTCGCCTCCTCATCGTTCGTCGTCGGTGCCGTGGTCGCTCGCGTGCTCACCGGGAAGTATCTCGACTTCATCGGCAGGCGCAAACTGCTCATCATCACCATGGCGGTCTCCGTGCTCGCCTCACTGGCCTATATCTTCGCTGGCGACCTCACTCTGCTCCTGACGCTGCGCATCGTCCACGGAATCGCCTTCGGCGCCGGGAACACGGCGATCATGACGGCCATCCAGAGCATCATCCCGGCCTCCCGCCGGGGAGAGGGCACTGGATACTTCGGCACGGCGACGACCCTGTCGACGGCGCTCGGACCGTACCTCGGCGTCATTCTGCCCCGCGAGTTCGACTTCGTCATGCTCTTCGTCGCCTCGGCGTTCATGTCCGTCCTCGCCCTCATCTGCTGTTTCCTCATCCGGCTGCCCCTGCAGGAGATCAGCGACTATCAGCGGCGCACGAAATGGCATCTCAAACTCGGCACCCTCGTCGATCGGGACGGGCTGCGGATCGGCTCGGTCATGCTTCTGGCCGGCATCGCCTACGCGGCGGCGCTGGTGTTCCTCGCCGGCTATGCGGCCGAACACGGCGTCGCCTCCGCCGCGTCCCTGTTCTTCGTGGCCTTCGCCGTGGCCTCCCTGTTCGCCCGTCTGTTCGTGGGACGGCTGCAGGACACCTTCGGCGACAATGCGGTGATCTTCCCCGTCTTCATCGCCGATATCGCCGGCAATGTCCTGCTGGCGCTGTGGCCGACGATGACGGGGATCGTCCTCGCCGGAGTGCTCATCGGCCTCGGCTTCGGCTCCCTCATGCCGTGCATGCAGGCAATCACCGTCAAATCCGTGCCGATGAGCCGCGTTCCCGTGGCCACGGCGTCGTTCTTCCTCCTCCTCGACGCAGGGTCCGGCATCGGCCCGGTCGTCCTCGGATTTCTCTACCCGTTCACCGGCGGAAACGGAATGTTCTTGGTCTGTGCCGGGCTCGTCGTGGTCGCCATCGGCGTGTACGTGTGGGTGCACGGACGTCGCCGAGGCGGTCGCCCCGGCCGCGAATACCTCACCTGATCCCGCTAATTGCTACCTGACGGGGGCCCAGCTACCTGGCGCGAGGTTGCTGGGCCCCCGTCAGGTAGTAATTGGGGAGATAGGGTGGAGGGAACGACTGGAGGATGAGAATGAAGTTCGCGCTCGCTCAGATCAACACCACCACCGAGGTGGCCGACAACCTTGAGAAGGTCCGTTCCTATTCCCGCCGGGCCGCCGCGGCAGGCGCACAGTTCGTCGTCTTCCCCGAAGCGACGATGTCGGCGTTCGGATCCGGCCTGCGCACCATCGCCGAGGAGCACTCCGAGACGTGGCGGGCCGCGCTGAGCGAGCTCGCCGCCGAGACCGGAATCACCGTCGTCGTCGGCGAATTCGCGGCCACGGACGACAAAGTCATCAACCTGCTCGCCGTCTATTCCCCTGACGGCCGGCGCAGCGACTATGCGAAGATCCACCTCTACGACGCCTTCGGATTCAAGGAGTCCGACACCGTCGAGGCGGGAGAGGCGCCGGTGCTCTTCACCATCGACGGCGAGGACATCGGCCTGGCCCTGTGCTACGACATCCGGTTCCCGAAGCTCTTCGCCGAACTCAGTCGGCGGGGCGCACGCCTGACCGTCGTCGCCGCCTCCTGGGGTGCGGGACCGCGCAAGGCCGAACAGTGGGAGATCCTCGCCCGCGCCCGTGCCCTGGACTCGAATATGTTCATCGCCGCCCTCGGCCAAGCCGATCCCGAAGTGACCGGCGTCCCGGTTCCGAAGAAGGGGCCGACCGGGGTCGGCCACAGTCTGGTCTCCGACCCCCTCGGGAAGGTGCTGAACTCACTCGACGGTGCCGAACGACTCGAACTCGTCGAGATCGACCTCAGCGCCGCCGATACCGCAGCGGAGACGGTTCCGGTGCTCACGAACGCGAAACTCGGGTACTGAACTTGAGACGGGCGCTCAACGCATTTCCGGTGAAAATGCAGCGACTGCAATACTGTTCCCATGAGTTCTGGTTCAGAGGTCCAAACGTCACCGCCGGTCGAGGGACTGCGCGAACGCAAGAAGCGTGAACGCGGGCAGGCTCTTCGCCGTGCCGCCATCGACCTGGCCCTGGAGAAGGGCTATCACAACGTCACCGTCGAAGACATCTGTGAGCGCTGCGGAGTCTCCCGACGAACCTTCTTCAACTATTACTCATCGAAGGACGAGGCGCTGCTCGGTCGCGCGGACACCGTCTTCGACGAAGAGGACCAACCGGCCATCGAGGAATTCGAAGCCGGGGGACCCCACGGGCGTCTCGTCGCCGACCTCGAACATCTGCTCGCATTCATCGTCGCCACTCGGATGGAGAAGCGCGACGATATGCACCAGTACCATCTCATGCTGAAAAAGGACCCGTCGCTGATACCGCTGCAGATGTCGCGGATGGGCAACAACGAACGGCTCTTCCGGCAGATCATCCAACGCCGACTCGACGGGACCTCCTCGGCGCCGGTGGACGTCATGGGGGCTCACTCCGGTGACTATGCCGACGACGATATCGAAGTCTCCCCGCGAGCCGAAGCCGTCGCCGCCTTGGCGATGATGGCGCTCAAGGCGACGTTCACCCGGATGCGACGAGTCGACGGAGATCCGGGACCAGTGATCGACAGACTCTTCGACGAACTGCGTGCGCTCTTCCGCGAAGAAGCCGACTAGAGAAACAGCAGACGGGAGTCCGTCGAGGGCCGGGTCCGGCGGGGCCTCAGCGACCCAGGTGCTGGTCCCAGGTCTGGGGGAGGCGCTTGCGCACATTGCGGCGTGGAGCCCGGAAACCCGCCCGATCGCCCTTGCGGGTTTCGGACTCGGCCTCCGCGCTGGCCTGCTGGGCCGCATAGGCGATCGCCACCTGACGGATCGCCACGACCGCGGCCACAGCCGCCGCACTGGCCATCTCGTCGCTGATCGGTTCGCCGTCATCGGCGCGCACCTGTGAGCGTCCCTCCACGGAGGGCACCCGCAGCGCCCCGTCTGAGGCTGTGGCCGCGCCCTCCTCGGCGGCCGCGTCCTCGCCGGGGCCGGTCACCTCGGCGTCGACTTCGCCGGGCAGGTCCGCCTCGGCGTCGGTCTGCAGATCATCGCTCATAGGGGGATGTTACCGTGCTTGCGCGCGGGAGCGTCGACGTGCTTGTTCTTCAGCGCACGCAGGGAACGCACGATCCGGCTGCGGGTCTCGCTCGGCTTGATGACGGCGTCGATGTAGCCTTCCTCGGCGGCCAGGTACGGGTTGAGCAGCGCATCCTCGTAGTCCTGGATGAGTTCGGCACGCGCCGCTTCGACGTCCTCTCCGGCCTCTTCGACGGCCTTGAGCTTACGGCGATAGACGATGTTCGCCGCACCCTGGGCGCCCATGACCGCGATCTGCGCGCTCGGCCAGGCGAGATTGATATCGGCACCGAGCTGCTTCGACCCCATCACGCAGTACGCGCCGCCGTAGGCCTTGCGGGTGATGAGGGTGACGAGCGGAACGGTGGCCTCGCCGTAGGCGTAGATGAGCTTGGCGCCGCGGCGGATGATGCCGCCGTACTCCTGGTCGGTGCCCGGCAGGAACCCGGGCACATCGACGAAGGTGAGGATCGGCAGGTTGAAGGCATCGCAGAGGCGCACGAAGCGTGCGGCCTTCTCCGAGGCGTCGATGTCGAGGGTGCCGGCCAGCTGCATGGGCTGGTTGGCGATGACGCCGACGCTCACCCCTTCGACGCGGCCGAAGCCGGTGACGACGTTCGGAGCGAAGAGCTCGGAGACCTGCAGGAAGTCGCCGTCGTCGAGGATCGTGGTGACGACGTCGAGGATGTCGTAGGGCTGCGAAGGCGAATCCGGCATGAGCGTGTCCAGCGCCTCGTCCTCGGGAGTCACCGACAGATCGGACTCGAATTCGTCGGCATCGGCCGGGTCGAGGTTGTTCTGCGGCAGGAACGAGAGCAGGTCGCGCACATAGTTGAGCGCATCGTCCTCATCCGAGGCCAGGTAGTGCGCGTTTCCGGACACGGTGTTGTTCGTCCGTCCGCCGCCGAGCTCCTCATGGCCGACGGACTCTCCCGTGACGGTCTTGATGACGTCGGGGCCGGTGATGTACATGTGGCTGATCTGATCGACCATGATCGTGACGTCGGTCAGTGCGGGGGAGTACACGGCGCCGCCGGCCGAGGGGCCCATGATGAGCGAGATCTGGGGGATCACTCCGGACGAGGCGACATTGAGGCGGAAGATCTCGGCGAACAGCGCAATCGATCCGACGCCTTCCTGGATCCGGGCGCCTCCCGAGTCGTTGATGCCGATGATCGGGCAGCCGAGCTTGAGAGCGAGCTTCTGCACCTTGACGATCTTGCGGCCGTTGGCTTCGGCGAGGGATCCGCCGAGGACGGTGAAGTCGTGAGCGAAGACCGCGACGGTCTTGCCTTCGATCGTGCCCAGTCCGCAGACGACTCCGTCACCGTCGGGGCGGTTGTCCTGCATCCCGAACTGGTGATTGTGATGGCGGGCGAATTCGTCGATCTCTTGGAAGGAGTCGGCGTCGAGGAGAGCGTCGATGCGTTCACGGGCGGTCTGTTTGCCGCGCTTGTGCTGGTTGTCCACCGAGCGCTGATTGCCCGTGTGGGCTGCTTCTCGGCGCTGGGTGAATGCGTCGATGCGCTCGGCTGTGGTCCGTGGGGTATCCGTCATGTCTCCACAATAACGATGACGTGAGACTTCGTTGTGCACTCTCACCAAAAGAATCTAGAGTGGTCTGGTGAACAGCCAACACAATTCCCTCCTCGTCGACGTCGACTCAGTGCGCCGCACCGCTGCGGACCGAGGTCTCTCGCTCCCGCCGCTGATCTGGGACGATAGCTGCACGTCGACGAATGACGAACTTGCGCGAGTGGTCCGAGAAGGAGCCGACGCCGGTTCGCCCGTGGCCGAATTCACCATCCGCGGCACCGACTTCCAGAACGCCGGACACGGCCGACTGGGCCGGACCTGGACGGTGCCCGCCCGCCGGTCGCTGACGTGGTCCATTCTGCTCACACCCCCGGCCGGGTTCTCCCAATGGGGATGGATCCCGCTCATCGCCGGTGAGGCCGTGCACTCCGCCGTCACCGAGGCGGGAGTGCCCGCCGCGATCAAATGGCCCAACGACGTGCTCACCGCCGAGGGCAGGAAGCTGTGCGGGATCCTCGCACGCGTCGAACCCCTGGCCGGCGGACCGCGGATCGTGTTGGGGATGGGGCTGAACACCCGGTTGGAGCCTGCTGATCTGCCGCGCGAAGACGCGAGCTCAATAGCGATCGAAACCGGAGCCGACGGTTCAGAAATTGATCATGAAGCATTGCTAATCTCGATTCTCGGCACACTGATCCCCTGCTACAGAGAGCTGATCGACTATGGAGATGAGGATTTCCGCGACAGCCGCACAGCGCGGAGAGTGCGTGATCATATGGTGACGCTCGGATCGAGGGTTCGGGTGGAGAGGCCCGACGGTTCCGACATCATCGGCACCGCCACGGGGCTGGACGCAGGAGCCGACCTCATCATCGACGATCAGGTGTGCTTAAGCGCCGGAGACGTCCACCATCTGCGTCCGGCCGCGGCCCCGACCGCTGCGGAGAGGAGCGAAGACTGATGGCGGTTTCGGACTTCACCGCCGGATTCGACATCGTCGAACCGGAACGGCTGGGCACACCCGAGGTCGGAGAAGCCGCAGGCACCTCCGCAGAGACTCGGCCGGCCGACGCCGGCACCCAGTCGCACAGCGACGCGCCCCGGTCCGCCGACGCATCGCAGCCGACCGCTCAGTCCCAGTCCGATGCCGTACCCCGGACGGAGTCGGATAGCCGGTCCGCCCCCGATTCTTCGCCGAGCCCGGAGCCGAAGGACGACGGTGAGACCTCGTCGACCGCCGAGGCGGACGATCGTTCCCCGGACACCCTCCCCGAGGAGGCGGCCGAGTCGAGTGCGGGCGATCCGTATGATGACGTCGACGGCGATGACGAGCCTGTCGGCGGCCTGACGGGGTCCGCTCCTCAGGCAGGAGAGGTCGGCGCGCAGCTCGCCGACGAGGTCACGGCTGATCCTGGCGCACCCCCCGCGGATGCTGCCGATGCGGATGCGGATGCGGCCGACCCGGACATCGACGTCGATGAGGACTTCTTCAGCGGCCTGCGTGAGGATCCGCGCACTACAGCGCTGCCGATCATCGACGAGGACGACGCCGACGGAGCTCTCGACGCGGACGGTCCCGACTTCGACGACACGATCTATGAGACCCGAACCGCGGCCGAACGACTCGAAGAGATCCTGCTCGACGGCAAGCGCGTCCTCGACCGACGGGAGGCCGCGAAACTCGGCGGGATCTCCACGGTCTCGGCCCGGAAGATGTGGCGGGCCCTCGGCATGTCCCAGGCGAAGCCGACGGATAAGGCCTACACCGTCAGCGATGCGCACGCCCTGCGGATCTGGGCCAAGCCCGTCGCCGACGGTCTCATCGACCAGACCACCGCGCTGTCCCTGGCCCGGGCGATCGGCCAGACGACGGACCGCCTCGTCGTCTGGCAGATGGAGACCCTTGTCGAATTCCTCACCGAGGAGAAGGGACTGACCGACCCGGAAGCACGCCGGGATGCCCTGGCCGTCGTCGAAGAGATGATCGACCCGCTGCAGAAGATGCTCACCTACTCCTGGCGGCGCAACCTCGCCGACGTCATGGGCCGTCTCAACGTCAATGTCTCCGACGGGCTGGCCATGGACAACAGGCAGGGCTGGTACGACTCCTCGATGCCGTTGGCCCGCGCCGTCGGATTCATCGATCTCGTCTCCTTCACCCGCCTGTCGCAGAAGATGGAGCCACGGCAGCTGGCGGACATGGTCCAGGAGTTCCAGGGCATGGCCTACAACATCGTCGCCACCGGCGGCGGACGGGTCATCAAGACCGTCGGCGATGAAGTGTTCTTCGCCGCGTCGACCCCTCTGGCCGGGGCCGAGATCGCCATGACGCTGATGGAGCGCGTGACCGCCGCCGAGGACCTGCCCCAGGCGCGCGTCGGCTTCGTCTGGGGACGGGTGCTCTCCCGCCTCGGCGATATCTTCGGCTCCAGCGTCAACCTCGCCGCCCGCCTGACGGCCGTGGCCGATCCCGGGACGATCTTCACCGACGAGGAGACCGCACGAGTGCTCTCGGCCTCGGACGACTACGTCTTCGAACCGCGCGATTCGATTTCGCTGCACGGACTCGGCGAGACCGCCATCGGTGAGATGAAGCGCGGCACGGCAGCCAAGATGCGCCTCGACCTCGACGACGATCCCGAGAACTCAGACCAGTGAGCGGCTGCAGCGGCCGCTGACAGCACAGGCGGCAGACAGCTGAGCCTGGCACCGAGGTGCTGGGCTCAGCTGCTGAAACGGCCGACGGGCCGAGTGGTTCGCCAGAGCAGGGCTCTCCGTCAGGGCCGGTCCGAGCTCAGAACAGGGCGGAGTCGTCGTCCTCGTCGTCATGAGAGACGATCACGGCGCCTTCGGTGTCGAACTTCGACCGCGCGATCTCGTCCTTGGCCTCATCGAGGTCGAGATCGAGCTCATCGAAACTGGTCGCCAGTCCTTGCTGCCCCTGCTGCTCCTTGCGTGCTGATCGCTTTCCGCCGGACTTCGGCTTCTCTTCGCCGGTGCCGGATGCAGAATCAGCGTCAGCTTCGGCTGATGCCTCAGCCGATTCGTCGCCGTCGGCCGCCGGGGAACGGTCGGCGGATTCGGCACCGCCGAGGCGGGGCAGCGTGCCGATGACATCGATCTTCGATTCCAACGGCGATCCCGTCCCATCGCGACGGGACAGTTCGGCCGGAAGCGTGCGTGCACCGCCGGCGGTGGCAGCAGCCTGCGGAGAGTCGCCGACCCAGGCCAGTGACAGTTCGGTCTCGCCCTTGAGGAACTTGTGGGCGCGCACCCCGGAGGTGGCTCGCCCTTTGGTCGGGAACTCGGAGAATTCGCTGACCTTGATCGACGACGATGGGGCGCCGTAGAAGTTCTCACCGCTGGCGATAGTGACGACCGCGAAGCTGCCGAGCTCGGCATCCGCGGCTCCGTCCTCGTCGGTCTTCGCCGCCTTCGGAGTCATTCCGAAGAAGATCACCTTCGCCTCGGCGGCCACCTTGATTCCGGCCACACCCGAGGCGTTCCAGCCCTGTGCACGCAGACCGGAGGCGTCGAAGGCGAGCAGCTGAGCATTCGAGGTCACGAATACGGAGAGGGAATCGTCGATGTCCTCGGGTTGGGCGACCCCGACGACGGAGTCCTTTCCCTTGAGGGTGATGGCTTCCCACTCGTTCTTGTTCGGCCGACCGGCCACCGACACGCGTTTGACGACGCCGTCGGCGGTGCCGAGGACGAATTCCCGGTCGAGGTCGATCAGACCGATGATCTTCTCGTTCTTCTCCAGCGCCGCATATTCGGCGATCTTCACACCGCCGGCGACATTGGGCCGTGCCGCGGCCGGCGGCAGGGCGGGCAGATCGACGACGTCGACCATGTGCAGTCGACCGGTGGTGGTGATGGCGCCGACCTTGCCCTGAGTGGTGGTGACGATCTCCGAGACCAGCGCATCATGGCTGGAGCGGCGACCCTCACGTGCCAGCGGAGCGGCATCCGAGGTGCGCGCAATGCGTCCGGAGGTCGACAGCAGCACCCGGCAGGGAGAATCGGCGATCTTGAGGTTCGTCGGAGCCTTCTTGCCCTTGGCCGTCAGCTCCTTCATCGAGCCTTCGATGAGGACGGTGCGTCGCGGAGAGCCGATGACCTCGGCCGTGGACTCCAGTTCCGAGGCGACGAGTTCCCGCAGCTTCGCCTCATCGGCGAGCAGCGATTCGAGGTAATCGATCGTCTTCTTCAGCTCGTCGCGTTCGGCCTCGAGTTCGAGACGCGAGAACTTCGTGAGCCGACGCAGCTGCAGATCGAGGATGTAGGTCGCCTGCAGCTCGGAGAGCTCGAAGACGTCCATGAGGCGGGTGCGGGCCGTGGCCGCATCGTCCGAGGAGCGGATGAGCTGGATGACCTCATCGATGTCGAGGATCGCAATGAGCAGACCTTCGACGAGGTGGAGCCGGTCCTTGGCCTTGCGCAGCTGGAAGACCGTGCGCCTGCGCACCACGTCGATGCGATGGGAGAGGTAGACCATGAGCAGCTCGCGCAGTCCCAGGGTCCGCGGCTGTCCCTCGACGAGGCAGACGTTGTTGATGCTGAACGATTCCTCGAGGGGAGTCTGGCGGTAGAGCTCCGCCAGCACCGCCTCGGGGTTGAAGCCGTTCTTCACGCCGATGACCAGACGCATGCCGTTCTTGCGATCCGAATAGTCATCGATCGAGGCGATTCCGGACAGCTTCTTCGCCCCGACCGCGTCCTTGACCTTCGACACGACCTTCTCCGGTCCCACGAGGTAGGGCAGTTCAGTGACGACGATTCCCTTGCGGCGGGCACTGATGTTCTCGATGGACACGGTGGCGCGGGTGCGGAAGGTGCCGCGACCGGTCTCATAGGCCTCGCGCACTCCGTCGAGGCCGATGATCCGTCCGCCGGTGGGCAGATCCGGGCCGGGGATGAAGCGCATGAGCTCCGAGAGTCCGGCATCGGGATTGCGGATGAGGTGGGCACAGGCGGCGATGACCTCGCCGGGATTGTGCGGGGCCATGTTCGTGGCCATGCCGACGGCGATGCCCGAGGCGCCGTTGATGAGCAGATTCGGGAAAGCGCTGGGCAGGACCTCGGGCTGGGTGAGTGTGTTGTCGTAGTTCGGCACGAAGTCGACGACGTCTTCGTCGAGCCCGGCGATCATGTGCATCGACGCGGTCGTGAGTCGAGCCTCGGTGTAGCGCGGGGCAGCGGGACCATCGTCGAGGGAGCCGAAGTTGCCGTGGCCGTCGACCAGGGGCACACGCATGATGAAGCCCTGGCTGAGGCGCACGAGGGCGTCGTAGATCGCGGTGTCGCCGTGCGGGTGGAGCTTGCCCATGACATCGCCGACGATGCGCGAGGACTTCACATGTCCGCGGTCAGGGCGCAGCCCCATATCGCCCATCTGGTAGACGATGCGCCGCTGGACGGGTTTGAGGCCGTCCCTGGCGTCGGGCAGTGCGCGGGAGTGGATGACCGAGACCGCATATTCGAGGAACGAACTCTCCATCTCTGAGGAGACGTCGACTTCGATGACTCTGCCTTCGGGCATGGAACTCCTTTGACGCACGAACTGTTCGATTCGAACACCCGCCCGCGCCGAGGCTAGACCTCAGCGGGGGAGGGCACCCGTCGATTCTAGCGTTCGATTTGCGAACTCCTGCTCAATCGGGCGTTCCCGGAGGGTTCGTGTCGGAGCTCAGGCATCGTCGCGGCCGCTGCGCAGCCACTGGAAGAACTCCTTGAGGTATGCCTCGACATGCGAGCGCTCAGCCGTGCCGGCGACGAGTTCGCTGACCATCATGCCCGCGACCGAGCTGTTGACCCGTTGCGCGTATTCGGCGTCGATGCCGGCGAAGCGCATGATGAATTCCCTGATCGCGCGGAGGTTCTTCTCCTTGGCGATCACTGCCTCAGGCGGCAGAGCCGGATCCAGGCTGAGCATCATCATCGTGTAGAACCGGTTGCGGTCCGTGGTCAGCCAGTTCATGCAGAAGTCGATGGCGACCTCGATCGGGTCAGCGCCAGGAGCACGTACCAGCTCCGGCAGGCGTTCGAGCTGCTGGGAGTTGAGCTCTCCGATGCGTTCCATGATTCCGGTGATCAGGGCATCGCGGGTGCGGTAGACATTCGAAGTCGACCCCACCGGCAGTTCGGCCAGTGCATCGACTGCCCGATGGGTGAGTCCGCGGACTCCTTGTTCGGCGACTACGGCGATCGCGGAGTCGGTGACGACGTCTCTGCGCGAAATCATGACTGTGAGGCCTCGCTCTCATGGGACACCTGCTGAACGCGGGCGCCTGGGACGGTGGATGACCAGTGACTGGCCACAGACAATGGCCGCCGGAGCGGCCATTCATTAAAACACGAATTCATAACATTTCGTGGTGAACGGATACAGACACTACCCGTCAAGTCTGCGAATTGGTATAGGACGCGCCAATATGCCGCTGTGACAGTGAAATTCGAAGACGGCCTGCGGCGGGTGTGGATTCTCCTTTCAGCTGGGCGGGCGTCTGCTCCGATCCGTCTCAGCTCAGCAGTCGACGGGTGCTGTCGATCCGAGTCGGGTCGGGCAGGAGGTCGACGTGGGCGCTGAGCACATGCGACTCGGTCTCTGTGGCGACCATCGGGTGGATGACGAGCTCGAGGATCTGCGGATGGTTCTCCACCAGCACAGCGAGCCTCTCCAGCACATTGCGCAGCGGTTCGATGTTCATCGGCGGCAGACCGCGATAGCCGAACAGCCGCGGGGAGGCCTTGATCGACCGGATCATGTCCCCGGCCTCCTTGTCGGTGATCGGGGCGACCCGATGAGCGACATCGCCGAGCAGCTCCGTGGTGTCCCCGGCCAAAGAGAACGCCAGCAGCGGACCGAGCAGCGGATCCTCACCGGCGCGGAGGACGCAGGGGACACCATGCGGGGCCATCGCTTGCACGTCGACGAGCGGCTCATCCTCACCGGCCAGCTGCCGGATGGTCTCCTGGATCGCGGTGAAATCCTCGGCGAGCTCCTCTGGGGTGTCGATGTTCAGGCGCACACCGCCGAGCTCCATCCGGTGCCGCAGCACCGTGGTCACGGCCTTGAGGGCGACCGGATACCCGATCTTCTCAGCCGCGGCGATTCCTTCGTCCACCGAGGAGGCCGTGACGTAGGGAAGCACCTCGATTCCGTAGGCGCTGAGCAGGTCGCGGGCGTCGTCGCGTTCGAGCCTGACGGGGGAGCCCGGCTGTGCCCCCTCCAGGGCTGCGTCGATGATCGTCCGCACCTTCTTGTCATCGATGTCGTCGAGCTCGGTGTAGCGCCCGTGGTCGGCGGCCCTCCACCGGGCATAGTCCGTGGCCCTGGCCAGAGCCCACACAGCATCTTCGGGACCGATATAGCTGGGGACGGTGTGGGAGACCCGGCTGCCGGCCTCATCGGTGAGGTACGTGGTCAGTTCGTCTTGGACACCGTGGATGCCGAGGAAGCAGGCGACCGTGGTCTTCCCCGAGCGTGCGGCCGACTCGGACAGCAGGCCGGCGATCTCCGTCTCCTCCGCACCGGCCGACGGGGTGAAGGTGACGATGACCGAGTCGACGTCGTCGCGGGCATACATCGCATCGAGTTCGGTCCGGAAGGTCTCCGCATCGACCTCGGGGTGCAGGGACACGGGCTCGGTGTCGACGCGCAGACCTTCGGAACGGGCGCGCTGCATGATCAGGGTGCTCATCGCCGCGGAGTTGCCGATGACCCCGACCCGGCGGCCCGCCGGCAGCTTCTGGGTCGAGAACACCTGGGTGAGGTCGAAGAGCTGGTGGATCGTATCCGCGCGGATCACTCCCGCCTGCTCGAGCACCTGGTCGAGGGTGTTCGGCGCCAGGGAAGAGGTACGCACGATATGCCCGGGCGGCAGCTCCCGGCCCGTGAGGTCGGACTTGATGACGACGACGGGTTTGACGCGCGAGACTCGACGGGCGATGCGCGAGAACTTGCGCGGGTTGCCGATGGATTCGAGGTAGAGACCGACGGTCTGCGTGGCCGGATCCTCCTCCCAATACTGGAGGAGGTCATTGCCGGAGAGATCGGCGCGGTTGCCTGCGGAGACGAAGGTGGAGATGCCCAGTCCGCGGGTCTTCGCCGCCGCGAGCAGGGCGGTGCCCAGCGCCCCGGACTGACTGAAGAGCCCGAGCGTTCCGGAAGCCGGGAGGAACGGGGCCAGAGAGGCGTTGAGCGAGATGTCGGCGGCCTCGTTGACCAATCCGAAGGAGTTCGGCCCGACCACGCGCATTCCGTAGGCGCGGGAGGTTGCGACCATGCGGCGCTGGAGTTCGGCCCCCTCGGGACCGGTCTCGGCGAATCCGGAGGAGATGACGAGCACGGCTTTGACCCCGTGCACGGCACAGTCCTTGACCACCTCGGTGACGGACTCGGCGGGCACGGCGATGACCGCGAGGTCGGCCTTGCCCGGCAGATCGGCGAGGCTCGGATAGGCCTGGACGCCGGCGATCTGATCGGCTTCGGGGTGGACGACCCACAGGTCGCCGGTGAACTTCGCGGCCGTGATGTTGCGGATGAGCAGATGTCCGGTGGAGTTGCGTTTGCGGCTGGCGCCGATCACCGCCACCGAGGCGGGGTGGAGGACCGTGCGCACGCTCAGGGCCTCGGCCCTGTGTTCCCTGGAGGCCTGCACTTCGATGGACCGTGCCGTGGGATCGATGTCGAACTTCACGGCCACGACACCGTCATCGAAACCGCGGGAGACCTCGTAGCCGGCGGCCTGGAAGACCTGCAGCATCGACCGGTTCTGGGGAAGCACCTCGGCGGTGAATCGCTGGATCCCCGATTCGCGCGCGGCCGCGGCCAGATGCTCCAGCAGGATCGAACCGACCCCGCGACCCTGGTGGGCGTCGGCGATGTTGAACGCCACCTCGGCGTCGGTGTCGGTGATCCGATCGAAGCGGCCGACGCCGATGATGTCGTCGCCGATGAGCATGATCAGCGCCACTCGGTCGTGGTGGTCGACGTTGACGAAGCGGTCGAGGTCGCGTTTGGGAAGCCGGGGCAGCGGAGCGAAGAAGCGCAGATAGACGGACTCCGGCGATTGGGCCTCGTGCATGCGGGCCAGAGCAGCGGAATCGTCAGGGGTGATCGGGCGAAGGTGGGCGGTGCCGCCGTCGCGGAGGACGACATCGGCTTCCCACCCGGCAGGATAGTCTTCCATGGTCCCAGCATATGCGTCGGGCGTCCTGATATGGCCGACCTCGCTGGGACAAGTCAGAGGAGTGGGGCACAATAGTGGGCATGGCATTACCCGAAGTTCTCGTTCACGATCTGCAGTCGGCCGGCTACTATCCCCAGCTCACTCAGGGCATCCTCGCCGACTCGCTCTACGACGAACCGGTCTTGGCCCACTTCGTCCACATCGACACACATGTCGACATCGAATCCATCCACCGGCATGTCACCGCCTTCGTCCTCACCGAGACCCGCCTCCTACTGGCTCACGTCGATGACGATCCGAACGCGGAACCCGGCGCCAAACCCCGCGCCGTCACGAGCAGCGAGGACATCGAACTCGATCGCCTGGGTACCGTGATGGTCGGCCGCACCTTCGCCGATCCGGCCGCCTACAAGCCCGGTGACAAGCCCGTCGAGGTTTCGCTGACCATGTCCTGGGGTGCGTCGAAGCGCATCGAGGCCTTCCCCGAGACCTGCGGAGATCCCAACTGCATGGGCGATCACGGATACGGCGGATCGATCTTCGCCGAGGATGTCATGCTCCGGGTCTCGGCCGAGGCCGAAGGGCAGGCCGCCGTCGACCGAATGGCCGACTTCGCCGGGAAGCTGCGCGCCGCAGTCTTCCACGCCCGGCTGCGGTCGCGCCGCTGATGAGCGAGGACTCGACGAGTCAAAGGCAGCAGGACCCATCCGGTGCTGAGCACCTGGGGCCCCCGGACTATGCGGGTCCCATGCTCTCCGATGTCGTTCCCGCCGCGGCGCTGAGCCTCGGTGCGGCCGACGCCCTCGATGCGCCGATGTCCGATCGTGCACGAACGCTCGGACTCGACCGGGAGTCCCGGGCGACGATCGTTGTGCTCATCGACGGTCTCGGGGAGCAGCAGCTGCGCCGCTACAGCGGATACACTCCCTTCTTCCGGTCGCAGGCCGGAACACGCCGTACCCTGTCCGCCGGATTCCCGTCGACGACGGCGAACTCTCTGTCGTCGTTGGCCACGGGCCGCCTGCCCGGCGCCCACGGCGTGGTCGGCTACCGCGTCCTCGACCCGGAGAAGGACGCGGTGTTCAACCAGCTGACGTGGAACCTCGACGTCGACCCCGTCGCCTGGGTCCCCGATGCGACGCTCTTCGAACGCCTCACCGATGCCGGAATCGATGTGGTCAGCCTCGGAGAGAAGAAGTTCGCCGGACGCGGCCTCAACCGGGCCTCGCTGCGCGGAGGCAGATTCCGGGACTCGAAGAGCCTGGAGGAGCGCTGTGCCCAGGCTCTCGCCGAGGCGAGGGCTCCGGGTCGCCGCCTCGTCTACCTCTATTGGGGCAATCTCGACAAGACCGGTCATGTGCACGGTGCGGACTCCGCCGCTTGGACAGAAGAACTCGAACGCGTCGATCTCGCCCTGTCCCGACTCGCCTCCGACCTGCCGCACGACGCGACCATGCTCATCACCGCCGACCACGGCATGGTCGACGTCGACCACGAACGTCGTTTCGACCTCGCTGAACTCCCTGAGCTCAAGGCCGGCCTGCGCCACGTCGGCGGAGAGCCGCGCGCACTGCATCTCTACGCTGCTGAGGGCGCGGAGGCGGACGTGCTCTCGGTCTGGCAGGAGACGCTCGACGACCGCGGGCTCATCCTGCCGAAGGCCTCGGCGATCGACCGCGGCTATTTCGGTCCAGTCGCCCCGCACGTCTATCCGCGGATCGGGGATTTCCTCGTCATCTGCACCGATGGCTTCGCCGTGGTCGATTCGGAAGTGGAATCCGCCTCGGCGCTGGCCCTCATCGGTCACCATGGTTCCACCACGGAGCAGGAGCTGGAGATCCCGCTGCTCGTCGTGTGAGCGGTGCCGACTGCAGCCGAGATGACTCACCACCGACCTTCTGGGAGCACCCGTTGACGACGATCCGCTGGACCGAGGACGGCATCGGCCGCACAGCCCACTGGCATTCTGAGAACGGGGCGCCGCCTCCCGCGACTGTGCAGATCATCGGAGACGAGACAACCGCCGACGAAGCCTGCCGATTGACACGCGCCGGAGTGGGACTGCTGTGGCGCGGAGACTTCCACAACGGCCGTCAACTCGTCCAGGCGATGAGCCGTCGGCTCAGAGGCGACCGAGGCGGAAACCGTGGAGGCACAGGGGGTCGACGTTCCGGCGGCCGTCGCGGCGGCCGGGGTCGATCCCGCGACAGACGGGGCAGAGACCGATTCGTGGGACCCGGGGACAGCGATGGCCCTGCTCTAGATCCCGCGCTGTCATTCTTCGCGGAACGTGACGCCATCGAGCAGCGGGCCCGGCTGCTCGGCAGAGTCGTCGTCGAGCTCGGCCCGGACTTCGACCTCGCCCTGCGCCGTTCCCCCGACGTCGCCGCCGCCTGCCGCGCCGCCTACGGCCCGGCCGACGGACCGGTCTGCGTGTCGCTCACCGAACTCGGCGGAGTGCTCAGCGCTTATGAATGGCAGCTGCGAGGAGTCGAGATCCCGGCTCTGGGCGATTTCGTCCATCCGCGCTACGGCGTCTTCTCGCCTGTGCGGGGAGAGTACCTCGATCTCGTCGCGCAGACGCCCCTGCCGTGGGGAAGGAACGTCGGTCCGGTTTCGACCGACACGGATTCCGCGCAGACGACCGGCACCGCATTCGACCTCGGAACGGGGACCGGAGTCCTCGCTGCGATCCTGCTGCGGCGCGGCGCTGCGACAGTGGTGGCCACCGACATCAACCCGCGCGCCGTCGCCTGCGCCAGTGAGAACCTCGACCGTCTCTGTCCTGGTGCCGATGTGAGCGTGATCGAGACTGACCTGTTTCCGCCCGGTCGTGCCGACCTCATCGTGTGCAATCCGCCGTGGCTGCCGGCCCAGCCGACCTCGGCACTCGAGATCGGCATCTACGATCCGGACTCCGCTGTCCTCCATCGCTTCGTCGAGAGGCTGACCGACCACCTCACACCGGCTGGGGAGGGATGGCTGATCATCTCCGACCTCGCCGAACGATTGGGCCTCAGGCCCTCAGGTGAGCTCCGCGCACGCATCGAGGCGGCAGGACTGCGCGTGCTCGAACGCATCGACACGGTGCCCCGCCATCCCCGCGCCGCTGATACCGCCGACGCGCTCCACGCTGCCCGCAGCGCCGAAGTGACCTCACTGTGGAGACTGGGACTGAGATGAGCTGCCGACCGCTCGGCCGATCCACGATTTGACCGCAGTCGATCCGCGACCGGCGCGGAAGATAGGATGGAACACGTGACTTTTCCTCGAATCGGTGTCATTGGCGGCGGACAACTGGCACGCATGCTCGCCCCCGCCGCAGAAGCCCTCGGCGTCCGTTTCTCCGTTCTTGCGGAGACCGCCGACGCCCCCGCCACACAGGTCATCAACGAGGTGACCGTCGGTGACTATACGGACTATCCGACGCTCAAGGCCTTCGCCGAGACCGTCGACGTCATCACCTTCGACCACGAACACGTCCCACCGGAGCATCTGCAGGCCCTCGTCGAGGCCGGACACGCAGTGCGCCCCGGGCCCGATGCCCTCATCTTCGCCCAGGACAAGATCCGGATGCGCACGAAGATGGACGAGCTCGGTCTGCCCAACCCCGGATGGGCGGAGATCACCTCGGCCGCCGATGTCGAAGCGTTCGCCGCTCGTGTCGGATACCCCTTCATCCTCAAGACGCCCCGCGGAGGCTATGACGGCAAGGGTGTGCGCGTCATCGACAGCCTCGACGAGGCCGTCGAGTGGCTGAACGAGGTTCCCCAGCTGCTCGCCGAGGAGAAGGTCGACTTCACCCGGGAGCTCGCCGTCATGGTCGGGAGGTCCCCGATGGGGCAGACCGCAGTGTGGCCGGTCGTCGAGACCTGGCAGCAGAACGGTGTGTGCAAGGAGGCCATCGCCCCGGCTCCCGATCTGCGTGATGAGAAGGCGCGGGCCATCACCGAAGCGATCCTCACTGTCGCCGGCACCCTCGAGGTCACCGGCGTCATGGCGATGGAGATGTTCGAGACTGCCGAGGGGTTCCTCATCAACGAATTCGCAATGCGCCCGCACAATACCGGGCACTGGACCCAGGACGGAGCGGTGACGAGCCAATTCGAACAGCACCTCCGCGCGGTCCTCGACCTTCCCCTCGGCAGCCCCGCGGCACGGGAGGACGTGTCCGTGATGGTCAACATCCTCGGCGCTGATCATGAGGACCTCTATCAGCCGTACCTGCACGTCATGGCTCACGACCCGGCGGTCAAGGTTCACCTCTACGGCAAGGGGGTGCGCCCGGGTCGGAAGGTCGGCCACGTGAACGCCTACGGCGAGGATCGGCAGCTCGTGCTCGCTCGAGCGCGGCATGCCGCCGATTTCATCGCCGGCGTCGACGTCGATCCGCATCCTCAGATGCCCGCTCCGGAGAATCTCCGGGCCGAGAGCGAACCCGGCGCACGCTGAGTCCCGGCGCCGACTGCACCCCGGACCCACCCGGCACCGATACGCGGATATCAACCGCCTGCAACGAAGGAAGCACAGATGACCACAGCGAATGAAGACTCCACTGACACGGCGGCTCCGGTCGGCATCGTCATGGGCTCGGACTCGGACTGGCCGACGATGAAAGCAGCCGCCGACGCCCTCGACGAACTCGGCATCGAATCGAGCGCCGAGGTGGTCTCCGCCCACCGCATGCCCGAGGACATGGTCGACTGGGCGAAGTCCGCGGCCGCGCGAGGCGTCCGGGTGATCATCGCCGGAGCCGGGGGAGCGGCCCATCTGCCCGGAATGATCGCGTCGATGACCTCGCTTCCGGTCATCGGAGTCCCCGTGCCCCTGAAGTACCTCGACGGAATGGACTCGCTGCTGTCCATCGTGCAGATGCCCGGAGGAGTTCCCGTGGCCACCGTTTCGATCGGCGGCGCCAAGAACGCCGGCCTGCTGGCGGCGCGCATCCTCGGGGCCGGTCAGGGCGCCGAAGCTGAGGCTGTGCGCACGCGTCTCGACGACTATCGGAGCCAGCTGCGGCAGGTCGCTCTCGACAAAGGCCGGGCGCTGCAGGAATAATAGGGCTTGCTGAACGTTTGATAAGTCTGAGGAGAATGATGTTCGACCTGTACCAGCCCAGCGAAGAGCACGAAGAGATTCGCGCCGCGGTCCGCAATGTCGTCGAGAAGAAGATCGCGCCGTTCGCGGCCGAGGTCGATGCGGACTCCCGCTACCCGCAGGAGGCGCACGACGCCCTCGTCGAGACGGATTTCTTCGCCGCGCACATCCCCGAAGAGTACGGGGGCATGGGCGCTGATGCGCTGGCCGTGGCGATCATCATCGAAGAGGTCGCACGCGGCTGCGTCTCGTCCTCGCTCATTCCGGCTGTGAACAAGCTCGGCAGCATGCCCGTCCAGCTCGGAGGCAGCGAAGAGATCAAGAAGAAGTACTTCCCGTCCGTGGCCGCCGGAGAAGCAGGATTCTCCTACGGACTGTCCGAGCGCGAAGCCGGATCCGACACCGCATCGATGAAGACCCGCGCCGAACGCGACGGCGACGACTGGATCCTCAATGGTGTCAAGACCTGGATCACCAACGCCGGAGAATCCGAGTACTACACGGTCATGGCCGTGACCGACCCCGACGGAGCCCGCGGACGCAACATCTCCGCCTTCGTCGTCGAGAAGTCCGATGAGGGCTTCACCTTCGGTGAGAAGGAGCGCAAGCTCGGCATCAAGGGCTCGCCCACCCGCGAGCTCCTCTTCGACAATGTCCGCCTGCCCGGCGACCGCATCGTCGGTGAGCCCGGGGAAGGCCTGAAGATCGCCCTGCGCACCCTCGACCACACTCGAGTCACGATCGCCGCGCAGGCCGTCGGCGTCGCCCAGGGCGCGCTCGATTACGCCCTGGCCTACGTCAAGGATCGGCAGCAGTTCGGCAAGTCGATCGCCGATAATCAGGCGATCCAGTTCATGCTCGCCGATATGGGCATGAAGCTCGAGGCGGCACGCCAGCTGACCTACACCGCTGCTGCCAAGAGCGAACGCGGCGATGAGGACCTCACGTACTTCGGCGCCGCGGCGAAGGCCTTCGCCTCCGACGCCGCAATGGAGATCACCACTGACGCCGTGCAGCTGCTCGGCGGTGCCGGCTACGTCGTGGACCACCCGGTCGAGCGGATGATGCGCGATGCGAAGATCACGCAGATCTACGAAGGCACCAATCAGATCCAGCGGATGGTGATGGGACGCAAACTCCTCGCCTGAACCGGGTTCGAGGTCTGAGCTGCCGGCCGCACATGGTCAAGGCCGCTCGGCGTCGGCCGGTCCGTGTCGAACGGGCGCTGCGGATTCCCCGGACGGGGAGCCTGCAGCGCCCGTTCTCCTGTCTGTGAAGAATCGCACACGCGACGAATCCGACATGCGCGGCGCGGATGTGCGGGAATCGATGGTTCTCACGCGACACAATAGGTGAACACAGTGGACTCTGAAGTGTCTTTGGCACAGTTGTCTGCTGTGGACATCCGCTGGGGCGATGCGACCAGTGCGAGGCCACCCGCGGACGTCGATGTCGGAAGCCGTCCGTGAGCAGAGCCCGAAGCGAAGGGAAGTCAGTGGCCGAAACGAGATATGTGGACCCGATCCGCCACCCGTCGTATGCTTCGCAGCCGACGCGTGATGTGCGGGCGTGGCTTCTGCTGCTCGTCACGGCTCTCGTGCCCGGGGGAGTGCAGCTGCTCTTCGGCCACCGCCGCTGGGCGAAGATCTCTCTGTCGATCACCGCCATCAGCTGGATCCTTGCTCTGATCGCCGGTGTGATCGTCCTCATCAGCCGGACGTTCCTCTTCACCATCGGCACGAACCCCTTCATCCTCACCTTTCTGACCATCTGGGTGCCCGTCATCGCGATCAACTGGGCGGTGTGCCTGTTCGACACCCTGCGGCGCATCCGGATCGTCACGATCTCCCGAAGGGCCCGCAAACGCTTCGTGGCGGCCTTCTGTGCCCTCCTGCTCATCGTCGTGGGCCCCTTGGCTTGGGGGACGACGATTCTCAACTCGCAGCGCGGACTGATGAGCGACCTGTTCGCCTCGGGCAAGGCACTCAAACCCGTCGACGGCCGATACAACATCCTGCTGCTGGGTTCGGACGCCGGAAAAGGGCGGACAGGAATCCGACCGGACTCGCTGTCGCTGGTCTCGATCGATGCGAAGACCGGCAAAACCGTCATCATCGGCCTGCCTCGCAATATGGAGAACGTGCCGTTCCCGGACGACTCGCCGTTGCACAAGCACTACCCGCAGGGATACAACTGCGGGGACGAATGTCTGCTCAATGCCGTCTTCCAGCAGGGCGAACAGCACAAGGATGAGTTCGAGGACCCGAAGACTGCCGGCGAGCAGGCGACGATGGACGCCGTTTCGGGCGCCACCGGACTCGAGGTCCAGTACTACGCGATGATCAATCTCAAGGGATTCGAAAACCTCATCGACTCCCTCGGCGGAATCACCCTCGTCTCCGGCAAGCGAGTGCCGATCTCGTCGAAGGTCGATCCGACCACTGGCGAGCATGGGCCGGTCAAGGGATGGATCGAACCGGGCAAACAGAAGCTCGACGGCTTCCATGCGCTGTGGTTCGCCCGCTCCCGAGAGTTCTCCAGCGACTACGAGCGGATGGTCCGCCAGCGCTGCGTGCAGACGGCGATGGTCAAACAGCTCGACCCGGCCACCGTGCTCACCCGCTACCAGTCGATTGCGAAAGCCACTCCGGGGGCCGTGTCGACTGATATCCCCTCGTCTCAGGTGGACTCGTTCGTCGACCTCGCGCTCAAGGTGAAGTCGCAGAAGATCGAATCCGTCGACCTCACCCCGCCGCGTATCACTCCGTCACAGCCCGACTTCGATGTGGCACATCAGCTGGTAGCCGATAAGATCGAGGAGTCGTCGAAGTCCTCCGAAGAGGACAAAGGCGCGTTCTCGGTTCCCGGAAGCGACCTGTCAGCCGCTGCCGGAGTCGATGCGGGACTCGATCCGAACTCCGGTTCAGGGCCGCAGCTGCTGGCACAGGGTGCCGGCGACACCTCAGCTGACAACGGCGAAGAAGCCGACGCAAAGGCGATCTGCTACGTGCCGTGAGGCGCTGCTGTGAGGTCGGTCGTGATGAGACCAATGACCGAATCGGTCGATCCCATGACGATTCCGGGAAAATCTTTTGCTCGGTGTGTCCCTTGTCAATACTGGGAACCACACTCGTGTAATTAGAATATTCTGCTCTGTGGCTAGTCTGACACGCCGAAAATGTGTAACAATTTTGAGATGTTGGGGTTGCCCACCGTTCTGCCAACGGTGAAGGGGACCTCGAGGCCTGAACTTCCCTGTCTTCCTCGAAAAGGCTGTAACGATGAAATATCTATTGCCCACTGTTGCGGGCTGCGCTTCTATTGCGCTGGTCGGCACCTTAGCGGTCACGGCACCGTCGGCTTCCGCAGCCACGACGACGCCTGATGTGTCCAAAGAGGCGCTGAACGTCAGCAAAGAGGGACTCAACGTCCCCGGTGCCCGCGATTCCAGTGATTCCACCGCCACTGCCGCCAACCAGAGCGCCACGAGCAATCTGCCGAATATCTTCAAGTCGCAGACTGCACTGGCCTCGGCCAAGGTGCCCGATATCGTCAACGCTTCGGCGTCGGCATCTGCGGCTTCGGTCAACAACGTCTCCGCCGGACTGACCTCCGGGGGCGACGACGCCGCGCCGTCCGAGGGATCGGCGCCGTCCGAGACCGAGCAGGCTCCTGCCGAGGGCGCAGAGACCGAGACCCCGAAGTCCGAGGACGAGGACGCGAAGGATTCGTCCGACGAGTCGAAGGCCGAGGGCGAAGACGACATCTCCGGTTCGGTCCGTCAGAAGACCGAAGACGGAGTGAACATCGCGCTCATCTCCGATGTCCTCGACGTTCCCGCGAACAACCCGAGCCTTGTCGGCTTCACCTTCTCCGAGTCGAAGTCCAATATCCGCATCCAGGTCCGCACCAAGCAGGGTTCGGAATGGGGCAATTGGGACACCCTGGACGAAGAGCAGCAGGAAGAAGCCCAGAACAAGGGTTCGGAGCCGATGACGGTGTCGAACGCTTCCGCTGTGCAGATGCGCATCCTCGGTGACTCCGCGCCGAGCGAGGCCGAACTCGTCCTCGTCGATCCGAAGCGGGACGCCGGCGACGCTCAGGCCGTCGCCGAGAACGATCCCGTCGAGCTCGACGATCAGGTCAGCGGCGACTCTGCCGGTGCTGAAACCGCGCCGGAGCAGTCGACCGAGGACTCGACCGACGCCGAGGCGGCATCCGCAGAGAACGTCGATGCGGCCGCCGGCGCTACGGTGACCAACCAGAACTACGTACCCGGATCGTCGACGGTGGACACCGTGGCGAAGAAGGTGTCGAAGCCGAAGATCGGCTCGCGCAGCTCGTGGGGTGCCAAGGCCTACCGCGGCAGCCCCGATTACGCCAGCGGCATCAAGCAGGCCGTCGTTCACCACACCTCCGGTTCGAACAGCTACTCGGCTGCCGATGTTCCCGGAATCATCCGCGGTATCCAGGCCTACCACCAGCAGGGCCGCGGCTGGAACGACATCGGATACAACGTCGTCGCAGACAAGTACGGCCGCCTCTGGCAGGCTCGCGGCGGTGACGTCTCGAAGGCCGTCATCGGCGCTCACGTCGCCGGACACAACACCGGAACCTTCGGCATCTCCGTGCTGGGTACCTACAACAGCGCGGCCCCGCCGAAGAAGACACGCGATGCCGTCGCCTCGGCGATCGCCTGGAAGTTCTCGATCAACGGAATCTCCAAAGCGACGAAGTCGAACCTGGTCGGCCACCGCGATCTGGGGCAGACCGACTGCCCGGGTGACGCCTTCTACGCCAAGCTGGGTGAGATGCGTTCGACGGTCAATTCGATCCTGAAGACCGGCGAACAGCCCAGCGACAGCAAGGACGACGACAAGTCCAAGGACGACGACAAGAAGACCGAGAAGCCGAAGGCGAAGACCTCGATCGAGAAGTACGCCGAGAAGAACAAGCTCGGCAAGGCTCTCGGCAAGGAATACGACGTCAAGGGCGTTTCTGGCGCCAAGGCACAGAAGTTCGAGAAGGGCACTGTCTACTGGTCCAAGAAGACCGGTGCCTACCACCTGTCCGGAGCGATCGCTTCGGCGTACAAGGGCAATGCAGTCACCGACTTGGGGCTGCCCACCTCTGCGGAGAAGGGCGGCCTCAAGGGCGGGGGCGTCGCACAGCGCTTCGAAAAGGGCTCGTTCTACTGGTCGAAGAACACCGGCGCCCACTACACCTCCGGCACCATCATGAAGTACTGGGGTGACAAGGGGACCGTCAAGGGTCACCTCGGTTACCCCAAGTCGGACGTGGTCTACAAGAAGGGCCGCGGTGAGCAGCTCTTCGAAGGCGCACGTCTGGTCTGGGCCGAAGGCTACGGAACCACCGAGTTCTCTCCCAAGGGTTCGATCGCCGGCGGAGTCAGCGACGACAATGCTCCGGGCGGCACGACGCCGCCGGGAGACGATTCCACCGATGACAAGTCGCCTGCAGACTCCGGGGAAGGTTCTGCAGACGACAAGGACTCGAAGGACGATAAGTCCAAGGATGATTCCAAGAAGGACGACAAGTCCAAGGACGATAAGAAGAAGGACGACGACAAGAAGAAGGACGACGACAAGAAGAAGGACAAGCCGTCCAAGGCCGAGAAGATCGCGGCCCAGCGTGCGTCCATCATCAAGGATGCGAAGGCCAACCTCGGCGTCAAGTACGTCTGGGGCGGGACCTCGCCGAAGTCCGGTTGGGACTGCTCGGGCTACACCCAGTACGTCTATGGCAAGAACGGCATCAAGCTGCCGCGCACAACCAGTCAGCAGCGTTACGCCGGCAAGGAGATCTCGCTCAAGGACGCCAAGGCCGGCGACCTGATCTGGATCCCCGGTCATATCGGAATCATCTCCGAGACCAAGGGCCAGATGTACGATGCCGGCTCGACGCGGACGAACACCACGAAGCGCAGTTACAGCTGGATGCTGAACCGTGGAGCCAAGGTCATCCGCGTAGTCGGCTGACACCAGGCATCGAGGACAGGGCGTACAGCGCCTGCCGGCCAGTGCCCCGAGGACGAACCCATTGTGGATCTCCCTCGGGGCACTGTCTGGTTTCCCGGACGATTCCGGTTGCGGCAGTGACCGGTCGATATGTATCTGCGCAGGTGACAAGCGGTGAATAGATTGTGACTTCGGCTGAACAGTCAGTGAAGTGCCGACCCCGGCCACGACAGCGGGGCTAGGCTGGACTGAGCACAACCGGAAATCACCGGATGTGAATCCAAATCGATCCTGTCAAAAGGGGGCCCGCAGTGCATCGTCTGCACAATACGGTCAAGAAGTTCGAATGGGGCAGCACCGACGCGATTCCCGCGATCCTCGGCACAGTCCCGGACGGCACCCCCTGCGCGGAACTCTGGCTCGGAGCCCACCCGGTCAGCCCCTCTCGACTCGACGTCGGGCACACGCCGTCCCAGGCTCCGCTGGAACGGCAGAACCGCCTCGGCGGGCAGCAGCCGACGGGCGGCGTGGCGACGGAGGCCGAGCCTCGGCTCGGACCCAACCTCATCGAGTACCTGGCGGGGGACCCTGAAGGTCTGCTCGGCCACGACTCCCTCGAGTCCTTCGGAGCGCGACTGCCGTTCCTGCTCAAGGTGCTCTCGGCGAGCAAGGCCCTGTCGATCCAGGTGCACCCGAATCGCGAACAGGCCCGGGCCGGATTCGCCGCCGAGGAAGCGGCCGGACCGGCGCTGGACGCTCCCGACCGGAACTTCAAGGACGCCTCGGCGAAACCGGAGCTCATCTACGCGCTCACCGACTTCCACGCGCTCACGGGGTTCCGCCCGCGCAAGGCCGTGCGAGCCACGTTCGAACGGATGCTCTCCCAGCCGCTGACTCCGCCGTCCTTGGACGTGCTCGGAGCGATCATCGCAGCGCTGAAGTCTTTCAGCGAATCCAAGGCGCTGTCACGCGCCGTTGAAATCATCCTCAGCGATCCGCGGACGCCCGGGCTCGTCGACGAGGTCGCCGCCCATGGGATCGACGAACTGCCGGTCGGACACATCAGCCGGTCAGGCAGCGCGGTCGACCCGGCGCAGACATTCTGCGAGCTGGTCACCGACTATCCCCATGACCCCGGCGCGCTGGTCGGACTCATGCTCAACCGAGTTCACCTGCAGCCGGGAGAAGCGCTGACCATGGACGCCGGAGTGCTGCATGCCTACCTCTTCGGCACAGGCATAGAGATCATGGCCTCGAGCGACAACGTCGTGCGCGGCGGGCTGACCTCGAAGCACGTCGACATCGAACAGCTGTCGAAGATCACGGACTTCCACGCCGGTGCACCCCGGATGGTCGAACCCGATCACTCGGGAATGCTGCTGGGACCCACCGATGACTTCGCTCTGCAGGCACTGCGGTGCCCGCGCACGACGACGGTGGAACGGCGCGGTGCGGCGATTGTGCTGTGCACTGCGGGAACTGTCACACTCAGCTCGCTCGGCTCGACGCTCACCCTCGAACGTGGGCAGAGCGCCTTCATCGCGGCCAACGAACCGACGGTGACGGCCGATGGCCACGGCGATGTGTTCGTAGCGACCACCGGACTGAATTCCGGAGCTGCCGGCCGCTGAGCGCGCGCTGTCCGCCACCACCGGCGGCTGAGCTCGTCTGCTCAACTCGCCCCAGCGAATGCTTACTCACCCCTGCGAACCGGTGTGCAGGGCCCCTGCGGAATTGTTGGGTCGATCCGCGGTGATTTCTTCAACGTAACCACCGTGGATCGACCCAACAATCTGCGTTTCCGACGGTGTCGAGCAACGTCCGACGGTCCTGACGGACGAATCCGGTGTTCGGCGGCGGTCGACGCCAGCGCGTGGGTGGTCAAGACTGCGGTGCGCTGGCAGCAGAACACAGAACAGTGGTCACGTTCGGATGCTTCTGAGCGATCAGAGAGAGCATCCGAACGTGACCACTGTTCGATCACCAAGTGTCCTCGTTCGGACACTGCACGCGTGAGGCCCGGGCCGGTCACCTGGAACTTAGGCGGCGACCTCGATGGTGGGGACGTCCTCGGGGACGTTCACCTCGGCGCCTGTCTTCTCCTTGACTTCGTCGACGGTCACGCCCGGGGCGAGTTCGACGAGGGTGAACGTGTCACCGCTGACGTCGAGTACGGCGATATCCGTGATGATGCGCTCGACGACGCCCTTTCCTGTCAGCGGCAGCTCGCACGACTTCAACAGCTTGTGCGAACCGTCCTTGGCGACGTGGTCCATGATGACGATGACGCGCTGGGCACCGTGCACGAGGTCCATCGCGCCGCCCATGCCCTTGACCATCTTGCCCGGGATCATCCAGTTCGCGATGTCTCCGTTCGTGGCTACCTGCATGGCGCCGAGGATCGCGGCGTTGATCTTGCCGCCGCGGATCATCCCGAAGCTCGCCGCAGAGTCGAAGTACGCGGCGCCCGGGTTCATCGTGACGATCTCTTTGCCCGCGTTGATGAGGTCGGGGTCGATCTCATCCTCGGTCGGGTACGGGCCGACGCCGAGCAGGCCGTTCTCCGACTGGAGCACGAGGTGGACACCCTCGGGCAGAAAATTGGGCACCAGGGTCGGCATGCCGATGCCGAGGTTGACGTAGCTGCCGTCTTCGAGTTCCTGGGCGGCACGGGCCGCCATCTGATTGCGTGTCAATGACATTTCTGTGTCTCCTCAGGCTTCTCGTACGGTGCGCTTCTCGATGGGCTTGTCCGCCACCTGTTCGGGCGTCAGCGGCACCACGCGGTGGACGAAGACGCCAGGCACGTGGACCATGTCCGGATCGATCTCGCCGGGTTCGACGAGCTTTTCGACCTCGGCGATGGTGATGCGAGCCGACTGTGCGGCCGGGGGATTGAAGTTCCGCGCCGAGGAGTGGAAGACGAGGTTGCCGTGCCGGTCACCGATCGCGGCACGCACAAGTGCGTAGTCGGGAGCCAGGGACTTCTCGAGGACGTATTCCTTCTCTTCTCCGAAGGTGTCGAAGACCTTCGTCTCCTTGGCCGGAGATTCCTTGACGACGTTGCCGTCCGCGTCGTACTTCCAGGGCATGCCGCCCTCGGCGACCTGCGTCCGGGCGCCGGTGATGGTGTAGAAACCAGGGATGCCGGCTCCTCCTGCACGCAGCTTCTCCGCCAGGGTGCCCTGCGGGGTGAGTTCGACCTCGAGTTCACCGGAGAGGTACTGACGGGCGAATTCCTTGTTCTCGCCGACATACGAGGCGATGATGCGGCGGAGTCGTCCGTCGGCGAGCAGAATGCCCAGTCCGCGGCCGTCGACGCCGGCGTTGTTGGAGATCACCTCGAGGTCTTTGGCTCCCTGGTCCTGGAGGGCCCGAATGAGGAATTCGGGCACGCCCACGACACCGAAGCCGCCCACGGCGATCGATGATCCATCTGCAATGTCGGCCACCGCTGCTGCGGGGGTATCAACTACTTTGTCCATGTGCCCAGTGTGCCATGGACCACTCCCAGCCCGGCGGCCAGGTCCGTGATGCGAGCATCGTCGACTCTGCTGGTGAGCAGGACCTCACCACCGCCGAGGAGGTGCTGCAGAAAGCGCGGCCACTCGCTCGGCAGCGGGGTCGAGTTCGAGGCGAGCAGTCCCTGCGGGCGGGCAGCGTCGGTCGATTCGGAACTCGTCCAGTCGATGATCTGACCGTCCACTTCGAGGATTCCCGAAGCGTCGAGGCGACGCGCTGTGACATCGGGGTAGGCGCGGATGGCGGAATTGACGTCGATGAAGTCGGTATCGACCGGGGTGCTCAGCGCCAGGGCCGGGGGATTGAAGACGAAGACCTCGTCGGCGTCGGCCACCTGGTCATCATCCTCGTGGCCGAAGGGGACGAAGGCCATGAAGTCCTCGTCCGGTGCCTCGTGCGCGATGACGACGCGGCCCCCTGCCAGCAGGACACTGAGGACAGCGACGAGTTCGCGCCAGTGCAGCCCCTCCGGCAGAGGAGCGAAGAGAGTGAAGTCCGGTCCGAGGTCGTAGTCGCCGAAGAGGCCGACTCCCTTATTCACCCAGTTCGAGACGACCGGGCCGGTGAGGTCGAGTCGATCGAAATCGGGCCCGCGCCAGATGAGGACGGGCCCGCCGGTGCGCGCGATGACTGAGAGATCCATATCCGCTTCCATGATTGTGTTCCGAATGCAGTCTGTCGGGAGGGTCAGTGAACGATGAGGCCGATGTCGATCGTCACCCCGCGGGGGAAGGCCCCGAGCTCACCATCGACCCAGTGATAGCGCGTGGAGGCGCTGAGATCCTCGGCGAAGAGGGCTGTATGGAGGCGTTCGACGAGAGATCCGAGCCCGACCATCGCCTCGAGCAGGGGCGGGCCGCCCGATTGGGCGGTCGCCGGTGAGTCAGAGGGGCTGAGCGAGATCCGCGATCCCGACCCCTCGATCCGCATCCGCCAGGCTGCATGGCCGGGAGTCCGCGACTGCCCGGCGCGGACGACGCGGATCGCTCGAGACACCCTTTCGAGGATGTCGTCGCTGTTGTCGCCGGCAGGGGCGCTGCCGGGCAGGTCGGTGACTCCCAGGCCGCGCTGAATGGCTTCGACATGGCCGTGTCGGAACCAGTCCTCGCCGAGGTCGCGGGAGAGTGCACGGGCGCCTTCGCGGCCGTTGTCGAGGTATCCGCCGGCTCCGCGGACCAACGCCATGGGCAGTCCGCGGGAGGAGCCCTTGACCAAGTCGGCGGCCGCTGCGATCTCATCGGCGATCGCGCGTACCGTCACGGTCTGGACGCGCCCGTCGTCGTCGGGGCGACCGCGCTGGTCGTCGAGACCGGAGAAGCCGGACAGGCCGATGGCAATATCGCCGACCCCGACCCGCCACGGCCGTGAACTCGTATCCGAGATGACCAGACCGATACGCACCTCGAAGGCCTGCTCGACCCGTCGGCGCAGGCCGTCGGCGGACCGGTCGCTGTCGAGTGGATGGAGGATGACGGCACCGCCGGAGTTCGACTGGTCGAGTCCCGCTGCGGCCTGAACGGTGCCCGCCGGGGTGCGCACGATCTGCACGGTGGTGCCGGAGCGATAGGAGCGTTCAGCGACCAAGTGGGTGCCGGTCTCCGCGACGAGTTCTTCGAACTCGGCACGATCTGAGACCGTACGCAGGCGTCCCTCGGCCTTGGAGACGACTTTCGAGGCGACGACGAGGATATCGCCGTCCTTGAGGTCGATGCGGTTGCGCCGGAGGGCGTTGATGAGGATCGCGGAGAGGTCGGAGCCCGACGCGATCTCTTCCTCGACGGGAGGCGCGTAGACGGTGAGCAGACGGTCATTCATGCCAGGCCACCGGTGATTCCACTCTCATCTCTCCATAATCCCATTGTGGGTGCCCACTTTCTAAATTCTCCAGGTTTGCTCAGGCGAATCCCACAGGTTGTGCCCTATGGCCGGGCCGTGACCTATATATGGGGTTCTGGGCGCGTGTGCATGTGAACGCATGTTCGAATAGCGTCTCACGGGGTGTCTCGATACTCCATAAGGGCTTGACGGGGCGGTAATGACACGCGTGTAATTTATACCTAAGGGGAACGCGCCGAGCAGGGATCCTTCAGGATTCGACCGTACATCGGACTGATCGCCTCAGTCACGGTACTGGACCTGCTCGAGCGTGAGAAAGGGGAAAACCGTGCAAAGTGCACAGAGAGAATGGCGGGAGAGAGAAGACTTCACCGCCGCACCGGGAGTCACCTCCCGCCGTGCCGAAGACTGGTTCATCGAACCGGGAGCACGTACACCCGAGACGCTGCCGGATCCGCTGGCCGTCGATCCGAGTGATCTGACGCCGCTGCCGCCGGACAATTCCGCCGTCTCTCCGCTGTCCCTGCTGCTGGGAGCCGCAGACGACGGTGAACTGTCCTGGCAGGACCAGGCCCTCTGCGCTCAGACCGACCCCGAGGCGTTCTTCCCGGAGAAGGGCGGATCGACTCGTGAAGCCAAGCGGGTCTGCGCCTCCTGCGACGTCCGTTCCGAATGCCTCGAATATGCTCTCGCCAACGATGAGCGCTTCGGCATCTGGGGCGGAATGTCCGAACGCGAACGCCGCCGGCTCAAGAAAAAGGTCGTGTGAGTCAAGCCGTCACCATCGTCGTCGTCTCCGGCGACGATGCCAGCAAGGTCGAGCTCGAAACAGCTCTTCGTCCGCACTACCCCGAGATCCCCGTGGTGGATCTCGGGGGGCGGACGGTCCGCGAAGCCGGTGAGATGCCGGAGATCGCGGAGTCGGATTTCCTGTGGTTCCTCACCCCTGACTCCCGTCCCGAACCAGACTGCCTCGATGAGCTGCTCGACGCCATCGGGGAGACGGAATCCATCGCCGCCGTCGGACCGAAGCTCATCTGCTCCGGCCACATCGTCTCCGCCGGAGTGAGCACCACCTCGGCGGGGGAGCGTTTCAACCCCGTCGGCTCCGGGGAGATCGACCAGGGCCAGCGCGACAGTCAGATCGAAACTCTGGGTCTCGACCTGCCGGGCCTGCTCATGGCCACCACCGAACTCGAGCGCATCGGGGCACCCTCCCGTGTGCTCGGTCCCGCCTATTCCGGTCTCGAATACTCCCGTCGTCTTCGCGACCTCGGCGCCCGCGTGCTGCTGGCCCCGCGAGCGCGGATGGAGATCTCCGCCGCGTCCGCTGCCCGGCTCGGCTCCTCGCCCCACCCGCCGAGGTCGAAGTCCCAGATCCGGACGGAGCAGCGCTACCGTCTCAGCCTCGCCGGTCAGGGGCTGGTCTCGCTGTTCTGTCTCCTTGCTCTCGGCCACCTCGGCCGAGTCATCGGCGGGCTGCTGTCGAATAACTTCCGTCCTGCCGGGTGGCACCTCGGTGCGCTCATCGGCCTTCCCGCAGATGTGTCGACCACCGCCCCGCTGAGACGTGCCAACGCCCGTCGCAACCGTGTGGCCAGACGATCGAACACCGGACATGTCGCCGCGCTCTACGCCGATGACGAAGAACTCGCCGTTCAACGCCGGACGATGAGCGGTGAGAGCGATGACTCTCGTCCGGCGGAGGTTCCCACCGGCGGCCCCGACGCCGATGCCGAACTCAACCCGGTCGGCGACACCGAAGAGGCCATCGACTCCTTCTCCCGACTGGAGATCTCCGGCGGTTCCAGTCTGCTGCGTGCACCCCTGACCTATGTGATCCTCGCCGCCGTGGTGATGAGCGGGGTCATCAGCTTCCGACTCTTCGGTCCCGGCCACCTCAACGGCGGCGCCCTGGGTTCGACCGACATCGGCTTCGGCGAGATCGTCGACCGTCTCCTCGGACGTCACCTCGACGTCTCGACCGGTGCGGCGGTGCCGGCCGACCCCTACCACCTTGTCCTCGGTGTGCTCTCCCTCCTCTTCTTCGGCCATGTCGATGTCATGGTCCGCTCCCTGCTGTTGGCCGCGCCGATCCTGGCCGCCATCACCGCTTACGCGGGAGCGGGGAGCGTACTGGCACGGCGATGGGTGCGCGGCTTCGCCGCCCTGCTGTGGATCGCGTCTCCGCTGTTCACGGCCGCACTGTCGGACGGTCGCCTCGGCGTGATCCTCGTCTGGATCTGTGCCCCGCTGGCGGTGCTGACTCTGCGCCGCAGCCTGAGGAACGGATCGATCGCCGCGGCAGCGGGCAGCGGCCTGCTGCTGTTCGTCATCACCGCGGGCATTCCACTGCTCCTATTGGTCACGGTCCTCGGCACCGCGGTGCTTCTCGTGGCAGGACGCGGCCTGCGCCATCTGTGGCTGCTCGCCCCGACCGTGTTCCTGGGCTGGCCGTGGCTGTGGGCCGTCGTCCGCGAGCCGGGAACTCTTCTCACGATGCCCGGACAGACCACGGCCACCGAGTCCGTGCCGACTTATCTGCTTGCCGTCGGGTTCCCTGCTCCGCTCGACATGTCCTGGCTGATGAAGCTGATCTCCGATCTCGGCTTCGGCGGGGTCTCTGCCGGCGCCCTCGAACTCTGGGCGCCGGTCCTGATGCTGCCGATGCTCATCCTGGCCTTCTTCACCCTCATCGAAGCCCGGCTCGAACTCTCTCGCCTGACCTGGGCGGTCGGACTCTACGTCGGCGGTCTCATCCTCGCTGCGATCCAGGTGCACCTGCCGGCGGAGACGGGACCGTTCCACCTCATCGCCTCATACCCTGCAGCGGGACTGACCCTGGTCAGCCTGGGGTCGATCCTGCTGCTGTCCCTCGGCGCCGACCGCACCGTGGGTCGCCGCCCCGGGCGCAACCGAGACACCGGTTCGTCCTCTGCGAAGAGTGCGGCCAAGGGAGTCTCCGCGGCGTCCGGCCGGCTGCCGATGCGCGGCCTTGTCGGGCTCGTGACAGTAGCGGCCATCGGGCTCATCGCCATCGGCGCCGGACGGGCCACATCCTCGCCCGAAGCGGTCACCGCGACCTCCGACAGCAACGTCCCCGCACTGGCCGCTGACCGCGCAGCGGGGGAGACCCAAGCGCGCACTCTCCGCCTGGACAATGTCGACGGAGAGGTTCTGGCCACCCTCATCGCCTCTGCCGACGGCACGGTGCTGGGCACATCGACGGTGACCTCGGCGGAAACCGTAGGAGGGTGGCCGTGGCAGCGCCGCCCGCTGCCGATCACCTCCGACCAGGTGCTCGTGGCTCAGGCCGCGTCCGCGCTCTCGGCCGATGACGCCGGTGACCTCGGCAGCATCCTCCGCGAACTCGGAGTCGATTTCGTCCTCGTCGGCCCCGATGCCGGCAGCCTGACCAACTCGGTATCCGTCTCCGAGGGGCTCCTTCCGGTCGGGCCCACCTCGTCCGGGCAGCTGTGGCGCGTCGACAAACCCTACAGCGGCCGTTTCCTCATCCGCGATGCCGAAGGGAAGGTGTCAACGGCGGCGATGAAAGGCACCACCGCGACGGTTCCGGCCGGTCAGGAGGGTCGCACCTTGACCATCGCCGATGCAGCGCACGGCATCACCGCGAGCATCGACGGTGAGCCGCTGCCGCAGCCGAAGCCCGGCGAAGAGGCATGGGCAAGCGAATTCGACCTCCCCGCAGCCGGAGGAACGGTCGAGATCTCGCTGAACTCACCCCTCTACCCGATCGGCGTCATCGTCGGATGGGTGCTCGGACTGCTCAGCCTCATCGTCGCCATCCCCTTCGGCCGGGCGGGGAATGTGACGCGGAAGACCGGTCGTGAGGAGCAGCAGGCATGAAGCACCAGCGCAGCATCGTCACCTTCACGGCCATCGCCGTGCCCGGGGTGCTCGTGGCCATGACCTCGTTCCTCACCCCGCTGACGCCCGGCACGCTGGACCGCAGTCCGGAACAGGTGCGCATGCCCACCGCGGACACCCGCGTCGTCTGTCCCGGCCCCCTGCTCACTGCCGGAGAAGCCGAAGGCACCGATGCCGAATTCGTCGACGACTCGAAGGTCTCGACCCGTGTCGTCTCCGCCTCCGCACCGATCGGAGCCGCAGACGGATCGACCTCCTCGGCCCGTCTCCAGGTCGCCGATCTCGGCGGTTCGATCGACTTCGACAATCCCTCCGGCCAGGGCTTCGTCTCCGGAGACGACAGCATCGACTCGACGAAGCTCGTCACCGGTTTCGCCCGCCCCGGGGCTCCAGCCCTGACAACCGGCCTCGAAACCGTCGAAGGCAGCTCCGGTGACCTCACGGGCCTCGCCACCCTCACCTGCGCCCAGGCATCGAGCAGCTTCCGGATCGTCGCCGGATCCGGAGCCACCGGCTCGAACTCGCAGCTGCTGCTGAGCAATCCTGGAGACGTTCCCGTCCAGGCGAAGGTTGCGCTCATGACCCCGGGCGGCGAATCCGCCGAACCGACCGAACTCAGCATCAAGGCCGGTCAGCAGCGTGCCGTCCCGCTGGGCGGGCTGGCTGGAGGGGCAGAGGCCCTTGCCGTCGACGTCACCGTCGACGGCGGAGTCCTGGCCGGTTCCGTCCAGGAGACCGTCCTCGACGGACTCAAACCGCAGGGCATCGACCTCGCGGCCGGTGGGGCAGGGGCCGATCGCCAGCAGGTGCTCACCGGGCTCAGCGGCAAGGATGTGCGAGTCCGGGTCGCGAACCCGAGCAGTGACCTCGCCGAGGTATCCCTGAAGGCGTACGGGCCGGCTGGAGAGATCGACATTCCCCGTTCCTCGATGACCGTTGTCGGCCGCGGTGTCGCCGAGGCCGATCTCGGGGATCTCGACGCCACGAGCCTCGTCGTCGAATCCTCTCAGCGCGTCCAGGCCGGAGCCTTCATCGGCAAAGACGGTGAGAAGGGTGCCGCCGACTTCGGCAGCATCCCGTCGACCGACTCCCTCGCCGAGACCCAGATTCTGGCGCTTCCTCGCACCGGTGAGTCCTCCCTGAACCTCTCGCCCGGTCAGGGACATGTGCAGGTGCAGGGAATGCTCGACGACGGAACGCTTACCGATCCTCAATCGATCGACCTCAACCCGACGGGAACCACCGTGCTCAATCCGAGCGACGTCTCCGAGGAGTCGGTGCGCGCACTCGTCCTCAAAGGATCCCAAGCCTCGGGCTCACAGGCCGATGGGGTGCATGCGACCCTCGTCGTGACCACCGAGGACGGAATCTCCACGGTCGTCCCGGCGCCCGCTCCGGCAGGTGTGGCCTACCGGGATATCCGGCTCGGCTGAGGTCTCACGAACCAGGACCCTGCGGTGACTGCGGATCTCAGGTGCGACGGAGGATATCGACCTGGTCCGCCACCACCTCGGCGATGAGCGCATCCCGGACGTCACTGCCGGCATGATCTTCGATCACCCGCCGATAGAGGACGATATGGGTGGGACGGTCCCCGGCCGCCGGGAACACACGGCCGAAGCTCGGTTCTGTCGAACTCGCCGGTGGGACGGAATCGACCGCCAGCACCACCTCGGCGAGGAGGACGGGCTCGTGCCTGCGCATCCGGGCGAACTCGGCGGCCGCGACCTTCGCAAAACTCTCCGCCCGACTCAGCCGCGCGGGCACCTCGGCCCGGTGCAGCGGAGACCGCAGACCCCGCCCATGTCGGTCGCGATGTCGCCTTGGTCTCATAGCACTTCATTCTACGTGCGGTGCCGCCGTGCCTGAGCGAATCGGCGGGATGCGGCGTGTAGAGTGTGGGACTGTGTCAGCCGTGAGAATGTGTTCAAAAGTCAGCTGTTCGCGCCCCGCCGCCGCCACCATGACGTACGTGCACGCCGATGCGACCGTGGTCATCGGACCTCTGGGCAGGCGCGCCGAACCGGGCGCTCATGACCTGTGCGCCGAACATGCGGCGAAGCTGACCCCGCCCGTGGATTGGCAGCTCATCCGGATCGACTCCGGGCAGGCCCCGCCCGAACGCAGCCATGACGACCTGCTGGCGATCGCCGACGCCGTCCGCGAGGCCGCCGATCGCGCCGATCAGACCCCGGCCCGGAACGCACCGGGACCGGCCGACGATCCGGCCGCTTCGGGACGTCGACACGGTCACCTGCGCATCATCGGCGACTCATGAGCCACCGCGAGCCGGACTCGACCCGAATCGAACCCGCCCAGCAGATCCCGACCGACTCCGAACTCGGACGGGCCCGGACGGCTGCCCTCGACGCCGCCGTCGGAGCCTACGACATCCGCGGTCGCATTCCCGACCAGCTCGACGACGACATCCTGTTCGCCCTCGGCTGGGCGACGGCCCGAGCCATGGCAGAGATCCACACCGCCACCGAGGTGGTCATCGGCCACGATATGCGACCGAGCTCTCCCGGATTCGCCCACTCCTTCGCCGCGGGAGTCGAGGCTGCCGGCTCGACGGCCGTCCTGCTGGGGCTGTGCTCGACCGATCAGCTCTACTTCGCCTCGGGCATCTTCGAACTGCCCGGCGCCATGATCACGGCCAGCCACAATCCCGCCGACTACAACGGGATCAAGATCTGCGGACCTCGCGCCGCCGGAGTCAGCCTGGCCTCCGGGCTCTCGCGAGTCAGAGAACTCGCGATCACCGCACCGCAGACCGACGGTCGGACCATCGCCGAAGATGAGACTGCCGCATCCCGGATGCGGGAGCAGTACGCGGCACGGATCCGCGAGCTCACCCACGTCGATGAGGTCACGGGACTGTCGATCGTGCTCGACGCCGGAAACGGCATGGCCGGGCGCCTCCTCGGGGAGGTCTTCGGCACGGATGCGGGAGCCGCCTCGGTGCCCTTCGACGTCATCGGCCTCTTCACCGAACTCGATGGGACGTTCCCCAACCACGAGGCGAACCCGCTCAAACCCGAGAACCTCGTCGACGCGGCACGCGCTGTCGTCGACAACGGCGCCGATCTCGGGCTCGTCTTCGACGGGGACGCCGACCGCTGCTTCTTCATCGACGAGACAGGCACGACGATGTCGGCCTCGGCCGTCGGCGCACTCGTCGCCGAACGCGAGATCGCACGGGCCCGGGCACTCGGCGACGACCGACCCACCGTCATCCACAACCTCATCACCTCCCGCAGCGTAGCCGAGACGATCACCGCCGCCGGCGGACACGCACTGCGGTCGAAGGTCGGCCATTCGGGAATCAAGACGCTCATGCGCGAAACCGGAGCCGTCTTCGCCTGCGAACACTCCGCGCACTTCTATTTCGACGAGTTCTTCGGGGCGGACTCGGGAATGCTCGCCGCCTGTCACCTCATCGCCGCCCTCGCCGAATCACGCGCCCCCGCCTCCCGTCTGGTTGCCGACTATGACCGGTTCGTGCAGTCGGGGGAGATCAACTTCACCGTCGCCGACCCCGACGCTGTGCTCGCCGACTTCGCCGCACATGCCGGAGACTTCCCAGAGAACACCGTCGACGACCTCGACGGAATCGGCCTGCAGGGTGCGGACTGGTGGGTGAACCTGCGCAAGTCCAATACCGAACCCCTCGTCCGACTCAACGTCGAAGCCGCCGATTCGGCGCAGGTGGACGCGCTCACCCGCCGAGTCACGGACTTCGTCAACGCTCACGCCTGAAGCCGGATCGACGGCAACCGGTTCTCTGCAACTGCTATTCGGCTGTAGGGCAGCATGGGTATGACTGCCCGCTGACAGTCTTCGCTGTCCGCAGAACGAGCATGACGCGACAAGCCGCCTGCCCGGCAATAGACTCGAAGCCGATCAGACAGCCCGCCGTATGGAGGTACCGTGCTCGATTCCACTGACTTCAAGGTCGCCGATCTCAGCTTGGCCGAGGCCGGCCGACATCAGATCCGCCTCGCCGAAAGGGAGATGCCGGGCCTCATGGCGCTGCGTGAGGAATACGCCTCGACGGCACCGCTGGCCGGCGCCCGCATCGCCGGCAGCCTGCACATGACCGTGCAGACGGCTGTCCTCATCGAGACCCTCGTCGCACTCGGTGCAGACGTCCGGTGGGCCAGCTGCAATATCTTCTCCACGCAGGACGAGGCCGCAGCGGCCGTCGTCGTCGGCTCCGGCACTCCCGAGGCCCCTGCCGGCGTCCCCGTCTTCGCATGGAAGGGTGAAACCCTCGAAGAGTACTGGTGGGCCGCTGACAAGATCTTCGACTTCGCGGATGGACCGAACCTCATCCTCGACGATGGCGGCGACGCCACCATGTACGTGCTCAAGGGCACCGAATTCGAAGCCGCCGGGGGAGTGCCCACCGCCGGCGCCGAGGACTCGGAGGAGTTCAAGGTCCTGCTCAAGCAGATCGCCGCGTCCATCGAGTCGGCCCCTGGACGCTTCGCCCGTCTGGCTGCCGGAATCAAGGGAGTGAGCGAGGAGACGACGACCGGAGTCAACCGCCTCTACCGCCTCGCCGAACAGGGGACTCTGCCGTTCCCTGCCATCAACGTCAACGACTCGGTGACGAAGTCGAAGTTCGACAATCGCTACGGCATCCGCCATTCGCTGCCCGACGGGCTCAACCGCGCCACCGATGTCCTCATCGGCGGAAAGATCGCCGTCGTCATCGGCTACGGCGACGTCGGCAAGGGTGCCGCCGAAGCGCTGCGCGGACAGGGTGCGCGCGTCATCGTGACCGAGATCGATCCGATCTGTGCGCTGCAGGCCACGATGGACGGCTACCAGGTCGACCTCCTCGCCGAGGTGGCTCCCCAGGCCGACATCATCATCACCACGACCGGAAACACCCGGGTCCTCGACGTCGATGTGCTGCAAACGCTCAAACCCGGCGCAATCGTCGGCAACGTCGGTCACTTCGACGAGGAGATCGATCTGGCAGGGCTGTCCCGCCTGCCCGGAGTGGAGAAGATCGAGATCAAACCGCAGGTCCACGAGTGGAGCGTGCCCGTGCCCGCCGAGGCGGGACTCGGTCGCGACCGCACGGACTTCCTCGTCCTCTCCGAAGGGCGCCTGCTCAACCTGGGCAACGCCACCGGTCATCCGTCGTTCGTGATGAGTGCGTCATTCAGCAATCAGGTGCTCGCCCAGATCGAGCTGTGGCACGCCCACGATGACTACGGCCACTCGGTGCATCGGCTGGCGAAGGAACTCGACGAGAAGGTGGCACGCCTCCATCTGCCGGCGCTCGGGGCGAAGCTGTCCGAACTGAGCAAGGAACAGGCCGAGTACATCGGCGTCGACGTGGCAGGACCGTTCAAACCCGAGCACTACCGGTACTGATCGAGCACTGCCGGTTCGGTCCGGCGGCGGAGCGGGCGAACCCGGTCGCAGTCCGGGACCGCTCCGTCGACCGAGAGCAGTCGAGCCGCGGTGTCAGCGGCGGACAGTCAGACTGCGTCGTCAGCGGCGGGTGAGGCTGAGGCCGTGGGGGAGCGTCTCGACTCCGGACCGGAAAGCGTTCGCACGGTCGCTCCGACGGCGCTGTTTCTCGACTTCGGCGATGCGCTGCCGATGGATGACTGCGGATAGGAACTGTTCGGGAAACGTTCCCTCCGGCGGGGCCGGAGCCACATAGGGATTGAGCTCGGTGGCGAGCTCGATCGCTCGCTGCCACCTCGACTCCGCACCGAGCTGGGGCGCCATGGCGAGGAACGCGACGATGCGCCGATGCAGACCATCGGGGATCGCTGTCACGTCTGTGCGGTTCAGCCATTCGTGCAGATGAGGGGCCACATGGGTGTGCATGGGCGGCAGAGGTCGGCTGCGTTCGCTGACGGCGATGGTCCCGGCCAGATAGTCGCCGAGGCGTTTGGCCTGCGGTGAGAGCAGACCGGACAGAGCCGCGATGCCGCCGCCGCTGGACACGATCTCGAACGGCCACAGCAGAGCGCGGATGAAGGAATGGCGCAGCCGCACCGCACCGCCGTCGTCGCGAACAACGCGCAGCCCGAGGATGAGCTTGCCCAGCGAACGACCGTGACTGAGCACCTCGACGAGCATCGGCAGCAGCACGAACACGAAGATCGTCATCACGGTCATGAGTGAGCCGAGAAGCAGTCCGTTGAGATCGAGCACCTTGAGCATGAGCCAGAACATGGCGATGAGCAGACCGACATTCACCAGCGAATAGACGATGTAGTCGATGAGACAGCTCAATGCCCGCGCCGCGAGAGCGGCCGGTTGGACGTTGAGTTCGACGGCTTCACCGGTGATCAGAGTACTCACCCGACCATCGTGTCATACTGCCGCGTTCCGAGGCGGTCGTTTCGCCGAGAGCTTGCCGTGTGCCTCTCGCCGAGTCGGAGGTGCCGAGGCGTCGTCTCCGATAGGGTGGAGGGATGGATCCGAACCTGCTGGCCCAGCTGCACGGCGATGACTGGCTGGAGCTCTCGGCATTGGCGAAGAAGAACACGCTGACACCCGAGCAGACGAGCCGCTTCCTCGAGCTCTACCGGACCGCGTCGAAGGATCTGTCGCGGATCACGACGGTGGCTCCCGACTCTCTCGAAGCCGCTCGGCTCTCGGCGATCGTCCACCGCTCCCGCAATCATCTCTCGTCCGTGCCCAGCGGAGGACTGTCCGGGCTCGGACGGTTCTTCGTCATCAGTCTGCCGCTGTCGCTGTACCGGCTGCGATGGGACTTCGTCATCGTGGCCGCCGGATTCCTCGCCGTCGCCGTCCTGTCGGGCATCTGGGCGGGACCGCATCCGGAAGTGCTCGAGACCTTCGGGGATCGAGAGTTCCGACGGCAGTTCGCCGAACATGATTTCGTCGACTACTACAAAGAGAACCCGAACGGCTTCTTCGCCGTCGGCGTGTGGACGAACAACGCGTGGATCGCCGTTCAGTTCGTCCTCCTCGGCATCACGGGCGGCTATGTCATCGTCGGACTGTTCTCGAATGCCGTCAACGTCGGCTTCTCCGGAGCGATGATGTTCGAGTTCGACCGGGCCTCCGACTTCTTCCTCTACATCCTGCCCCACGGGATCCCGGAGATCAGCTGCATCATCCTCGCCGCTGCCGCGGGTCTGCGTCTCTTCTTCGCCTGGGTGGTGCCGGGTCCCAGGCTGCGCCGCGACAAGCTCGCCTCCGAGGCTCGGTCGCTGCTCGTCGTCGCCGGCGGTCTCGTGCTGCTGCTGTTCGGTTCGGGACTCATCGAGGGCTTCGTGACCCCGAACCCGATTCCGCCGGCGGTCAAGATCGCCATCGGAGTGGCGTATACCGCGGCTGTCGTCGTCTACGCGTGGTACTTCGGCAAGCGTGCCGCCGCAGCCGGACTCAGCGCCGATCTCGACGAGCATCAGGCCGGATACTCGGTCATCTCCACCGACCGCTGATCAGATTGTCGCTGACAGTTCGCCGCTGAGCGGGGTCGCGGTCACAGCCCGCCGGTGACCTTGAGCCGAATGTAGAGATCGGCCAACGCTCCGGGAAGCTTCTCCGGCAGAGCCTGGACGGAGGAGATGCCGAGTCCGCGCAGCCGAGACTGCAGCGACGCCGTCGCGAGCATCTCGGCCTCGGCGGCCGCCGCCGTATATACGTCGTCGGCGTCGCCGCGCCGGGCAGCCAGGTCCGCAAGTGCGGGATCTTCGACTCCGGCGACGACGACCCGGTGGTGTGCCGTGAGAGTCGGCAACACTGGCAGGACGTCCTCGGCGATGGTCGCCTCATCGAGCTGAGTGACCAAGACGACGAGCGCCTGCTGCCGGGAGGTCTGCAGAACCGCAGCGGCGATCGACTCCCAGTTCGCCTCGTAGAGCTCCGGGTACACAGGCGTCAGCGCCACCGACAGGTCATGGACCGGATCATGAGCCCGATGGCTCGACGCGACTGCCCGCACCCGGGCATCGGCGACGATGACATCGACCCGATCGCCGGCACCCGTGGCCAGAGCCGTCAACAGCAGCGACGCCTCGAGCGCGGCGTCGAAGACCGTTCCCTCACCACAGCGACGGGCGGCGAACCGGGAGGAATCGACGACGATGACGACGCGACGATCCTTCTCCGGTCGCCAGGTTTTGACCACGAGATTCTGCGCGCGGGCGCTGGCTCGCCAGTCGATCGACCGGACATCGTCACCGTCGACGTAGTCGCGCAGCGAATCGAATTCCGTGCCCATTCCGCGGATCATCACCGCGGACCGCCCCTCGAGCTCCCGCAGCTTCTGCGTCTTCGACGGCAGCTCCCTCCGGGACACGAAAGGTGGCAGAACACGCACAGAGGCGGGAACATCGATGCTCTTCTGCCGCTGGATCAGCCCGAGCCTGCTGCGACTGCGCACGGTCACCAGATCGCCGGGCAGCGCGCCGCGTCGCGTCGGCTCCAGCTCGGTGATCACCTCTGTCTGCTCGCCCGGTTCCAGCACGTGACGAGAACGGGTCTCGACCGGCCCGGCGCTCGGTGCCCAGGCGTCGCGGACGTGGAGGCGCAGCCGGCGGCTGGTCCCATTGATGAGAGTCAGCGTGCTGTGGGTGCTGTCGCCGAGGCGGACCATCGGTCCCGGTGTGCGCTGGACTTCCAAACCGTGGATCCGGGGAACGAAGAAGAAGTCGAGGACCGCTGCCAGGACGATCACACCGGCCACGATCAAGGCCGTCGGCCATGTGGGCACCAGCATGACGGGCACGAGGCCGAGAAGAGTGAGCAGGAACAGTCGGGTGGTCATTCAGCGGGGCACTTCGGTCGTGGCGATGATCGAGTCGAGGACCTGACCGACGTCCAGACCGTCCATCTGCGCCTCGGGGCGCAGGATGACCCGGTGCGACAGCGACATATGGGCCAGAGCCTTGACGTCATCGGGGGTGACATAGTGCCGACCGCTCAGCCACGCATGAGCGCGGGCGGCTCCGAGCATCCTCGTCGCTCCGCGAGGTGAGACGCCCAAGGCCAGGGACGGGGTCTGGCGGGTGGCTCGGGCGAGGTCGACGATATAGGTGATGATCTGCGGGGCGATGTAGATCTTGGCGATGGCTTCGCGGGCCTGGCCGATGAGTTCGGCATCGGCGACCGGACGCAGACCTGCCGCGGCCAGGGATCCGGCGTCGAAGCCTCGGGCGTGACGGTCGAGAATCTCGAATTCGTGATCCCGTTCGGGCAGGTTGAGGACGAGCTTGAAGAGGAACCGGTCGAGCTGAGCCTCCGGGAGCGGATAGGTGCCTTCGTATTCGACGGGGTTCTGTGTGGCTGCGACGAGGAACGGTTCGGGCAGCTTCCGTGAGCGTCCCCCGACGGACACCTGATGCTCCTCCATCGCCTCGAGCAGGGCCGACTGGGTCTTCGGCGGGGTGCGGTTGATCTCATCGGCGATGAGGATGTTCGTGAACACCGGGCCGGGACGGAATGAGAAGTCCGAGGCGGACGCGTCGTAGACCAGCGAACCGGTGACATCGCTGGGCATGAGGTCGGGAGTGAACTGCACACGCGAGCTGTCCAGGCTGACCGCGGCGGCGAAGCTGCGCACGAGCAGAGTCTTCGCCACTCCGGGAACCCCTTCGAGAAGCACGTGCCCCTGGCACAGCAGTGCGATGAGCATTCCCGTCACTGCCTGGTCCTGGCCGACGACGGCCTTGGCGATCTCGGTGCGCACACCGGTGAACGCCTCCCTGAGCGGGTCCGGCTCAGCCTGCGGAGCCTGCGCGCTGTCCGGAGCAGGGGTCTGCGGCGCGACCGGCTCCTGGGGCCGAGGTGCGGCCGGAGGCTGAGAGGCGACCGGTTCCTGAGAATTCGTAGGGCCCTGGGGCGGCTGAGTCATGGGATCTCACTTTCGATCTGGGTGAGCTGATGGACGAGTTCGGTGAGTTCGGCGTCGGTGTGAGCCGACGCGGAGACGAAGACATAGCGGAGACGGCCCGGATCGGCCCCGGTGACGGTCGCGATGTGAGCGATGATGTCGGGTGTGCGGGCATCGGGGCTGAGACCAAGTCGTTTGGCGATGCGCAGCAGGGCTCCGGCCCGCAGCGTGTGCAGCGCCCCGTCGCGATCGTGGCTGCGCGAGCTCAGGGCTGCCCGACCGTGCACGGTCTCCACGGCAGGCACGATGACCGGCAGACGTTCGAGAGCCAGCGGCCCGAACCGGCGCCCGATGACGAGCAGCAGGACGAGGAGGCAGGGGACCAGCCACAGGACTCCTGCGAGGAACCAGCCGGGCACGAAATCGATCGTCGACGGAGGCGACTGCCCCTGTCCCGAACCGTCGAAGGTCGGATAGTAGACGACGAGGTTCTGCGTCTGGGACAGCTGCGAGAGCACAAGAGAGGCATTGCCCTCTTCGTCGATGTTCTCATTGGTCACCCAGTCGGGGCTGCCGAGCACGGTCAGCGGAATGGAACCGCCCGAATCGGTGAGGAACTGTCCGCGCGCAGACCCTGGAGCCACCTCGGTGCCGTCGATCTCGGCGACCCCGGGGCCGGTGAACGGGTAGCAGGCGGTGATCCCCTCGGTGCCCTTCTCCGTCTCCGCGTATTCGACCTCGCCGGTGGACACGGCACCGGCACTGCGGGCGATCGGTGAATCGCAGGACGGTGCGGACGTGGCCTCCGGATCGGCCAACGGGCCGAGGTTGTCGTTGACCGTGATCCGGTCGGTGAACTCCGACACCGTCGGACCGGGATCGACGAGGACGAGCCGGTTGCCGTGGGTGCGCAGAGCGTACTCGAGGCCGGCGATGTCCCCGGGGGACAGAGCCGCGGTGTTCGCGGGAATGAGCAGGGTGGTGTCGGGTCGGGCGGCGGCCGAGCGGGCCTGCTCCTGTTCCTCGGTGGTGGTGACATCGACGTCATGGTCGCGCAGGGTCTCGACGAGGGCCTTCGTGCCGGTGCGCTCCGTCGAGTCATAGTGCAGGGGCTCTGCAGACTCCTCGTGGCCGGTCAGCAGCACGAGCACGATCACGGTGACGAGGATGACGAAGGCCGCGACGATCCACACGGCAGCCGACCGCAGCCGAGCGCGCAGCGGAACCCGCGAGGTCGACCGGGTGCCGCGGGCGGCGACATCCAACTGTGCGCTCATACAGCTGCCTCCCGGCGGACCGGCAGTGCGCTCAGCGTCCGGTCGAGTGCGCACAGATCCGCATAGACCTCGCCGAGGCTGCGGTCGGCACGTGTCTTCGCCTCGGTCGCCTCCCCGTAGCGGAGGTCGTTGAAGACCTCGGCCACCCCGTGGACGGCGGATCCGTGCTCGGGCAGGGCCACCTCGGCGGAACGGGCGATCTCACTCGCTGTGGCCGAGGACTCGAGCGAGACGATCTGCTTGACGGACAGGATCGCGAAGATCGCTCGGGATTCGTCGATGACCGCGGTCTCGAAGTCCCCGGCCTGCGCGGCCCGGGCCGCGCTCTCGCGCCACGGGCCCGGTTCGGGCTGGGAGACCACGGGATCGAATGCGGACAGCGGGACGCCGACACGGCGGAATCCGGCCCGACGCACGCGCCAGACGATGAAGGCGACGATCGCGGCGAGGCCGAGGACGACGACGATGAGCAGCCACGGGGAGTTCGCGCCCAGGGCGGCATGGACGAGCGAATCCCACAGGGAGGACAGCCACCGGCCGATCCGTTCCAAGGGGGTGAGATCGTTGGCGGCGTATTCCGGTTTCGAGAGTTCGTGCTCTACCCATTCGCGGCCGGTGTCCCGGTCGATATTCGCCGAGGCGGCGCGAAGCTGTGCCGCGCCCGGCTGGGAGGACGCGGCGGTGTGGAGGTGGCGGGCCGCCTCGGTGATGGGGGAGAGGATCATCGGTCCTCCTCGGCGCGGATGAGGACGAGGTCGAGCCCCTCCGAGCGCATCTGCTGATCGAAGAAGCAGACCGTGACCAGGCAGGCGAAATAGGCGAAGAGGATGGCGGAGGAGATGAGCGTGAGTGCGAGCAGCAGACCCACGGAGACGATGGCGATGGCCGCCTGCGCCGTCGTCGACTCGGTTGTCGTCGTCATGCCGACGCCCAGGAGAACCGAGATGATGAAGACGATCGGGGTGATGATGAGTTGGACGAGCTGATTGGACAGGAAATAACCGAGCGCCAGCTGGCCGAGCATTCGCCAGAAGCCGCGCCCGGTCAGTTTCCAAGACCGGCGGATTCCGGCACGGACGCTCAGGTCCTCGACCGCGATCGCCGAACCCAGGAACGCCAGGCGCAGGTTGACCCAGATGAGCGCGACGAACCACAGCAGGGCGGCCAATGCGGCCCAGACGAAGGCGAGGATCGCCGAATCGGCGCCGAGGAACAGCAGCGTCGGGGCGGTGAGGGCCAGCAGCAGGCCGAGATTGATTCCACTCATCAGCAGTGTGGCCAGGATGAGGCGCAGGCGGCGACCGGACAGGGACTTCCACGCCATCGACAGAGTGGTCCTGCGGGCGCCGAAGGAGGCGCGGGTTCCGGTGGCGATGATGCCGGAGAGCAGATGGGCCAAACCGAGGCTGAGCAGGCTGAGTGCCACCGAACCCAGCTGGGCCAGGGCGATGAAACCGGAGGCGGCATCCTCATTGCCGCTGAGGTCGTTGAAGAACGGCAGGAACTGCACTGCGATGAGGGCACCGATCGCGGCGAGCAGCAGGCTCCAGAGGGAGAAGACGATGAGAGAGGAGCCGATGGACAGAGTCGGGACGAAACGCAGCAGGCGGAATCCCGAATCCAGCGCCTCGATGAAAGTCAGCGGACGTTTGGGCAGGAGCCCGCGTGGGGGAGGCGGCTGCCATCCGCGCGAGGGCGGGGACGGCGAACGCCGCTGCCAGCGGCCGGTGTGCCAGTCGACCTCCGAGGTCCATGCATTCGTCTGTCCCATCACGCCAATCCTGCCATGATTCGCCGGCAAGTGCCGAGAGACCTCCCTGTCGGATTCGGTGCGCGTCGGCCGTGTCGATCCCGGCCGTCGGGGGACGGCCCGGGGACGGTTCGGGGTTGGTCTGAGGGGCGATCGGGAAAGGCGATCGGGAGGGAGGTCGGGCGGCCGTTCCGACGGTCGGCCTCGGGGAGTGAATGGCCCGCTGCAGGGGGCCGTGCGGCGCGGCAGCTGAACCGTCGGTCTCCGCTGTCGGCGGATCCGGTGCATGAGGCAGTCGACAACGCCCGATAGGCTAGGAGTGTCGGGAACCGAAGAACACGCGAACATAAGGGACAATGGGAGCATGAACGCTCGAATCCTCGTAGTTGATGATGACACGGCTTTGGCCGAAATGATCGGAATTGTGCTCAAAAGCGAAGGCTTCGAGCCCTTCTTCTGCGCCACCGGAGACCAGGCCTTCGAAGAATTCCAGAAGGTCAATCCGGACCTCGTGCTCCTCGACCTCATGCTGCCCGGCAAGGACGGACTCGAAGTGTGCCGGGAGATCCGTGAGATCTCCTCGGTGCCGATCATCATGCTCACGGCGAAGTCCGACACCGTCGATGTCGTCCTCGGCCTCGAATCCGGTGCCGACGACTATGTGCCGAAGCCATTCAAGCCCAAGGAGCTCATCGCCCGTGTCCGCGCTCGGCTGCGGATCTCCGAACCGCAGGCTCCCGAGCTGCTGACCGTCGGCGACGTCGTCGTCGACGTCGCCGGCCACACGGTGACCAAGGGCGGATCACCGGTGTCGCTGACCCCTCTCGAATTCGACCTCCTCGTCGCCCTGGCTCGCAAACCGTGGCAGGTGTTCTCCCGCGAGACCCTGCTCGAAGAGGTGTGGGGCTACCGTCATGCCGCCGACACCCGACTGGTCAACGTCCATGTGCAGCGTCTGCGGTCGAAGATCGAACGCGATCCGGAGAAGCCGGACATCATCGTCACCGTCCGCGGCGTCGGCTATAAGGCCGGCCGAGCCGCGTGACTTCCGAGTCAGCCGCGGACGGACCCGTTCGCACCGCGGCCTCGGCACTGAAGACGTTCTGGAACTTCATACTCCGATCGTTCAGCCACTCCCTGCAGGTCCGCATCGTCGTGCTCACGATCGTGCTCACTTCGGTGGCGATCTTCGGCGTCGGAACCTATATGTCCCAGCAGATCGCCCGCGGTCTCTTCGACACCCGCCTGGATTCCCTGTCCTCTCAGACTCGGTCGATCCTGGCCGAGCTGCGCTCCCTGGCACCCGTCGACGGGCAGGCGGTCACCCAGGACACGCTGAGTTCGCAGCTGTCCTCGATCTACAACCGTTCGGCCGGGTCGGTGTACTCGCTGACCCTGCAGCCGAAGGACCCGAACTCCTCCTTCTCGACGATCACCGCCGGTGGGTCGAATGAGGACGGTGAGGCCACGCAGGTGCCCGTCTCCGATGAACTCCGCGAGGCCATCCGCAAGGCCCCGACCGACGACAAGCTCTACCAGTCGGTGAGCTTGCCCGACGGGACCGGACCGGGTCTGCTCATCACCCAGGAGCTGCAGATCCCGGGCGCCGGCCAGTTCCAGCTCTACTACCTCGGCGACCTCAGCGAACAGCAGGACACGCTCAACTTCGTGCAGCGTTCGATGTTCGTCGCCGCCCTCGTCCTCGTCGTCCTCGTCGGTGCCGTCGCCTGGATCGTCACCCGACTCGTCGTCACACCGGTGCGCACCGGGGCCGAGGTGGCCCGGCTCATCGCGGATGGTGACCTCGACGAACGCATGCCCGTCCACGGCAACGATGAGATCGCCGTCCTCGGTGAGAGCTTCAACGATATGGCCGACACCCTCCAGCACCAGATCGAGCAGATGGAACGGCTGTCGGTGCTGCAGAGGCAGTTCGTCTCCGACGTCTCCCACGAACTGCGGACACCCCTGACGACGATCCGTGCCGCAGCGGACCTCATCTACGATTCCCGTGACGACCTCGACCCCGTCACCGCGCGCAGCGCGGAACTGCTCAACTCGCAGGCAGAACGGTTCGACAACCTGCTCTCCGACCTGCTGGAGATCTCCCGCTACGATGCCGGTGCCGCGGCGCTGGTGCCCAAGCCCGTCGATATCGGCGCGATCGTGACCTCGGTGATCGAGACCGTGTCGATGGTGGCCGAACAGATGGACACCGCCATCGTCGTCCACGCTCCTTCCTCACCGGTCATGGCGGAGGTCGACCGGGTGCGGATCACCCGGATCGTGCGCAACCTCGTCGTCAACGCCATCGAACACGGTGAGAACAACCCCGTCGACGTCTATGTCGCCTCCAACGCCGAGGCGGTGGCTGTGAGCGTGCGCGACCACGGAGTGGGCATGAACGAAGAGCAGGTCGAGCACGTCTTCGACCGGTTCTGGCGTGCCGATCCGGCACGCAAGCGCACCCTCGGCGGGTCGGGTCTGGGCTTGGCGATCTCGCTCGAGGACGCGCACCTGCACAACGGCTGGCTGCAGGTCTGGGGCAAACTCGGCGAAGGATCCTGCTTCCGGCTGACGATTCCCCGGCGCCCCGATCAGGAGATCACCTCCTCACCTCTGCCTCTGCCGCCTCGCGATGCGCAGATCCGCGGTTCCGCGCTCGTGGCGGGACCGCTGTCCTCGGACGGCTCAGTCCGCATCCAGACCGGATCGATCCCGATCGTCGTCGAAACCGAGCCGGAGATGCTCGAAGATGACCACGAACCCGTCGCCGAGGCGGCCCCTCAGTCATCATCGCCGGAGACGACCACGACTTCCTTTGAGGCGGTCTCGGACGATGGGGCCGCCGCCGACGAGTCGGACAGCGCGGCTGCCGACGGCTCTGAGACAGGCACCGCCGAGACTGGGCCGCGGTCCACGGACGTCGGCGATCCGGACCTGGACGGTGACGGCATGGACGACGGAGAAGGAGGACGGTCATGATGCGCACGAAGCCCAGAGGGCTGCGAGTGAAGACCGTGTTGGTCTCCGTGTTCACCGCCTTGACCCTCGTCGGCTGCTCGTCGATCCCGACGTCATCGCCTGTCGGCCATATCGAAGACGACTCGGGCGATGCAGGTGCGAACAACGCGCGGATCCCCGACGGTCCCGAACCCGGGGACAGCCCATCGGACATCGTGCGCGGGTTCCTCCGTGCAGGAGCGGGCGCCGGCAACAACTTCTCCGTGGCCCGGTCATTCCTCACCGAGGGTGAGGCGCAGAAATGGAGCCCACAGGAATCGGTGTCGGTGCTGCCCAACGGCACAGATCTCGACTCCTTGAACGTCGGAACCACCTCCGACCAGAAGACGATGAGCATCTCGCCCCCGGTCGTCGGTCTCGTCGACTCCTCCGGAGTGTACAACTCCACCGAACCGGGCACTCGGTCCACGATGGAATTCTCGCTGCGGCAGGAGAACGGGGAGTGGAGGATCTCCTCGGCGCCGGACGGGCTTCTCATCAGCCAGACCGACTTCCAGACGATCTTCCTCAACTATTCGCTGCAGTTCTTCACCTCCGACTATTCGTATCTCGTCCCTGACTCCCGCTGGTTCCTCCGGTCTTCCTCGACCCCGACGGTGCTGATGAACGAGCTGCTCAGCGGACCCGCTCCCTACCTCTCGGGAGCGGTGATCACGTCGATTCCCGATGGTGCCAAGCTCAGCGATTCGGATTCGAACGTGGTGACGATCGAGAACGGCGTCGCCAATGTGGCCCTGGGACCGCAGAACCCGGCCCCGTCCGACCGCGAAAAGGGACTTATCCGTCAGCAGATCGCCACCACCCTGCAGGTCATTCCCTCGATCTCGGCAATCGATCTGAGCATCGGCGGGCAGACGGTTCCGGCCAGTCTGCAGCCGAAGACCGATACGTCGGTCCAGGTGGACGGGCCACCCGTGGTTCTCGCCGACGACCACCTCTCTCGGGTCTCGGGCACCACCGTGGCCAAGGTCGAGAACAGTCCGAATCTGAAGAAGGCGAAGGCGAGCGATCCCGCGGTGTCATTGGACGACTCTCTCTACGTCTATCTGGCCGACGACGGCAAGCAGCTCATGCGGTTGAAGTCCGACGCCGTCGACGCTACTCCGATCCTCAAGGGCAAGAAGCTCGTGCGCCCCAGCATCGATCGCTTCAACACGACATGGACGGGTGAGGCTGAGAACAAGGGCGAGCTCAAGGCCGTTGGTCGTGACGGCAAATCCTCCACCGTCGCCGCCGACTTCCTCAACGGTCGACAGCTCATCGATATCGAGGTCTCCCGAGACGGCACTCGTATCGCGCTGCTCAGTCGCCACAAAGGGGAACCGGATCGCGTCGATGTGGTCGGCATCCCCAGGGACAAGGCGGGCAATCCGGCCGGTCATGTCTCTGAAACGCCGATCGAAGTGGGTGCGAACTTCCACGAGATCAAGGATGTCTCATGGGCAGGGTCGACGTCTCTCGTGGCTCTGGCCGCAGAGGAAGGCGAATCAGCGCAGCCGTTCCGCATCGGAGTCACCGGCCCTGCTGAACAGCTCGGTGAGGTCTCGGACGGAAGCCGCATCGCCGGTGGAGTGGACGGACGCTCGATCCTGGTCACCGGTGCCGATGGCGCGCTGTACAGCTACAACTCGAACGCCTGGCAGAAACTCGTCGACGTCGAAGCGAAGGATCCCTCCTATCCCGGTTGACCCGCACAGCATTGCCTGTCCCAGCTGACCCACGGAGCCTTTCCCCTCCCGGCTGGGCCGTGGAGCCTTTCCCCTCCCGGCTGGGTCGTCGGGCGGCGGTGCGCGGCTGTTCTGGAAGGCGACTCACCGCCGGCACCCCGAGCTGGGCATGCAGTAGATTTCTCCCATGGGGCTGCTCGGGGAGTTCGGCGAACTGCTCCTGCCTCGCCGGTGTGCCGGCTGCGGGCGGGAGAACGTGTCCCTGTGCACCCGCTGCCTGCAGCTGCTCGGTGGGATCCCACGGGCGATGGAACCGCGCTACGGCACGATTCCGGTCGTCGGGGTCTGCGAATACAACTCGCAGATCTCGAAGATGGTCGTCGGTTTCAAGGACGACGGACGCCGGGACATCCTCGATCCCTTGGCCCTGGCTCTGACCCGTTCGATCGTCGCGGCCCTCGAGCTCATCGGCTACTCGGGTGGGGCGATCCGACTGTTTCCGGCGCCCAGTTCGGATCGGGCCAGACGTCGTCGAGGCGGATCGCATACGGCCGCCCTGGCGAATCGGGCGAAGGAGCTGTCGCCGGAGCTGCCCCTGGAAGTCCACGATGTGCTCGCGGCGAAACGATCGCGTGACCAGGTCGGACTCGGGGCGATCGAGCGGGCTCAGAATGCTCAGCGGACCCAATATCTCGACCGGAGGAGAATCGCTGAGATCGCGGAAGTCCGTCCCGTGTCGGGCACCGAATCCGCGCCGACGGACCTGCTCATCGATGACTTCTCCACCACCGGCGCAACCTTGGCAGAAAGCGCACGTCTGCTAGCATCGGTGCAGATCAGGCCCGCTGTAGGAGCTGTTCTCGGTCTCGGTCGCGGGGGCACTCGATTTGTCTCTCCCTTTACTGTATAACGGTGTTTACCCATCCAAGGGCATGGGATCGGATGAATCCGACGAGCGAGTCGCTAAGGACACATCATGGACATTGTTGTCAACGGCCGTCAACTGACCATCTCCGACAGCTTTCGAGCCCACATCGAGGACAAGATCGCCAAGGTCGAGCAGCTTGCCCCTCGCGCTCAGCGTGTCGAAGTGCATGTCACTCACGAGAAGAACTCCCGCCAGCCCGAGACGAGTGAGCGGGTCGAGCTCACGGTTGTGGCGAAGGGACCGGCAATTCGGGCAGAGGCCATGGCAAGCGACAAATATGCGGCACTCGATCTGGCATGGGCGAAGCTCGTCGAACGGCTGAGGCGAGCGAGAGACCGGCACAAGGTGCCCCGGTCGGGACATCACCGCAAGGAATCCACCGCCGAGGTGCTGGCGAAGATGCCGGTGGCCGAACCGATGGTTCCCGATGCGAACGCCGACGACGCGAAGTCTGCAGCGGACCACAGCGTCGACCAGACGAACGGCCGCATCAAGGCCGAAGGCGATTCGCCGGTGGTTCTGCGAGAGAAGACCTTCACCGCCTCACCCATCGGCATCGAAGAGGCGTTGAACAGAATGGAACTCGTCGGACACGACTTCTACCTGTTCATCGACGAAGAGTCGAGCAAGCCGTCCGTCGTCTATCGCCGTAAGGGCTGGAGCTACGGAGTCATCGCCCTCGACCACGACCTCGAAGAAGCCATCGACTGACCAATTACTACCTGACGGCGGCCCAGCAACCTCGCGCGAGGTTGCTGGGCCGCCGTCAGGTAGTAATTGGGGTATAGCGTTGGGGTATGCAGAGGATGACACGTGCCGCGGCCCGCAGGACGGCGATCGCGGCAACGGGACTGGACCGACCGCGACCGGTGAAGGTCACCGCCCGACACCTCAAGAAGGTCTTCGCCACCCTGGGACTGACCCAGATCGACTCAGTCGCCCGAGTCGTCCGATCCCACTATCTGCCCTTCTACTCTCGTCTGGGTCCCTACCCGCGGGAGACCCTCGACCGCCTCTTCTACTCTTCTCCGCGCATGGGCGTCGAGTACTGGGCACACGCCGCGGCCTTCGTGCCGCCGCAGACATGGAAGCACTTCGCCCGCGCCCACAGCGAATGGTGGCGCAACGACTTCGGACAGCGCCACCCGGAGACCGGGGAGGAGTTCCGAAACCTCCAGACTCGCGTCCTCACCGCCCTGTCCACCCGGCCGATGACGGCACGTGAAGTCGCCGAGGTGGTCGACCACGATCTGCCGGAGATCCACCGCGGACATTGGGGCTGGAATCCCAGCCAGGTGAAAGTCGCTCTCGAAGCGCTGTTCGCCGGTGGAGTCATCAGCGCCTCGGGACGCAACGACCACTTCGAACGCATCTATGCCCTGGCCCGTGACGTCTCACCCCAGCTGCCGCAGCTGCCATTGAATTACGGGCCGCCGGAGGATCCTCGGCTGGGGCTGGACCCGAATGCGGAGCTTCCACGCGGAATATCCGGGGTCGAAAACAATGTCTACGAACTCACCCGTATCGCGGCACGTGCCCTGGGGATCTCCCGGTCCGAGGACATCGCCGACTACTTTCGGCAGCGGCGGGCACCGACCGACGCCGCCATCACCGAACTCGTCGCCTCAGGCGAGCTGCGCGAAGTCGACGTGGAAGGTGTACCCGCCTTGAAATGGCATGAGGCTCGGACCCCGCGCATCGTGAATGCCCGAGCGTTGCTGGCGCCGTTCGACCCCTTGGTCTTCTACCGGCCGCGCATCGAATGGCTCTTCGACTTCCACTACCGCATCGAGATCTACACCCCGGCGGCCAAGCGTGTGCACGGCTACTACGTCACTCCGTTCCTCCTCGGTGATCGCCTCGTCGGGCGAGTCGACCTGCACAGGGATCGGGCGGCGGGCATCCTGCGTGCTCACCAGGTGACATGGGAGCCGGGGGAGGAGCACATCACCGAGCTGACGGACGAGCTCATGACGATGGCTGCGTGGCTGGGCCTGACCGCCGTGGACCTCGAAGGTACTCACCTGCCATTAAGCTAGGGGCTATACAGTCGTTCGAGTCGTTGTCCGGCAGACATGCCGATTAGGAGAAAAGTGGCTAATTTCCTCGAGAAGCTTCTGCGCACAGGTGAAGGCAGAACTCTGAAGAAGCTCCGCCGATACACGGATGCCATCAATCAGCTGTCCGATGAGTTCAGCGAGATGACGGACACCGAACTGCGGGAGGAAACCGGCCGGTTCAAGGAGCGCTACAAGGACGGCGAGAGCCTCGACTCCCTGCTTCCCGAAGCCTTCGCCACCGTTCGTGAGGCATCGAGCCGGACCCTGGGTCTGCGGCACTTCGACGTCCAGCTCATGGGCGGCGCCGCTCTGCACCTGGGCAACATCGCCGAGATGAAGACCGGTGAGGGCAAGACTCTCGTCGCCACGGCCCCGGCCTACCTCAACGCGCTCACCGGCGATCCGGTCCACATCATCACGGTCAACGACTACCTGGCTACCTACCAGTCCGAACTGATGGGCCGCGTATTCCGCTTTCTCGGCATGGAGACCGGCTGCATCCAGGCGAATATGCCCTCGGACCTGCGCCGCAAGCAGTACGCCGCAGACATCACATACGGCACGAACAACGAGTTCGGCTTCGACTACCTGCGCGACAACATGGCCTGGTCCGCGGACGAGCTCGTCCAGCGCGGTCATGCCTTCGCCATCGTCGACGAGGTCGACTCGATCCTCATCGACGAGGCGCGCACCCCGCTCATCATCTCGGGTCCTGCCGAAGGCGATGCGAACCGCTGGTACGGCGAATTCGCCAAGGTCGTCAAGCGCCTGAAGACCGATCGCGACTACGAAGTCGATGAGAAGAAGCGCACCGTCGGCGTCCTCGAACCCGGAATCGAACGCGTCGAGGACTACCTGGGCATCGGCAACCTGTACGATGCGGAGAATACCCCGCTCATCAGCTTCCTCAACAACGCCATCCGCGCCAAGGAGCTGTTCAAGAAAGACAAGGACTACGTCGTCCTCGACGGCGAAGTCCTCATCGTCGACGAGCACACGGGGCGTGTGCTCAAGGGCCGCCGCTACAACGAGGGCCTGCACCAGGCCATCGAGGCGAAGGAAGGGGTGAAGGTTCAGGCAGAGAACCAGACCCTGGCGACGATCACTCTGCAGAACTTCTTCCGCCTCTACGAAAAGCTCTCGGGAATGACCGGTACGGCCGAGACCGAAGCCGCGGAGTTCATGTCGACCTACAAGCTCGGTGTCGTCCCGATTCCGACGAACAAGCCGATGCAGCGTGTCGACCAGTCCGACTTCGTCTATAAGAACGAGGTCGCGAAGTTCGACGCCGTCGTCGACGATATCGTCGAACGCCACGAGACCGGACAGCCCGTCCTCGTCGGCACGACGAGCGTCGAGAAGAGCGAATACCTGTCGAAGCATCTGGCCAAACGCGGCGTCAAGCATGAGGTCCTCAACGCGAAGAACCACGCCCGTGAGGCGTCGATCGTGGCGATGGCCGGACGCAAGAACGCCGTCACTGTGGCCACGAACATGGCCGGACGCGGTACCGACATCATGCTCGGCGGAAACGCCGAGTTTCTCGCGGTCGCGGAAATGGAACGTCGAGGCCTCGACCCTGCCGAGAACGAGGATCAGTACGAGTCCGAATGGCCGGAGGTGCTCAAGGCCGCCGAAGACAAGGTCAAGGAAGAGGCCGAAGAGGTCGTCGAGCTCGGAGGACTCTATGTGCTCGGCACCGAACGCCACGAATCCCGTCGCATCGACAATCAGCTGCGCGGACGCTCCGGCCGCCAGGGAGACCCCGGCGAATCCCGGTTCTACCTGTCTTTGACCGATGATCTCATGCGGCTCTTCGGTTCGGGGGCCGCCGAACGGATCATGGCCACAGCGAACGTGCCCGATGATGTGCCGCTGGAATCGAAGATGGTCTCCCGTGCCATCCTCTCGGCCCAGTCGCAGATCGAGCAGCGCAATGCCGAGCAGCGCAAGAACGTGCTCAAATACGATGATGTGCTCAACCGTCAGCGCACTGTGATCTACGATGAGCGCCGCCGTGTGCTCGACGGCGCCGACCTCGAAGATCAGGTCGCGAACTTCCGTGAAGAGGTCATCGACGCCTATGTCGCCCAGGCGACGACGGGACCGGTCGAGGAATGGCAGGTCGACGAGCTCTTCGAGGCTCTCGGAAAGATCTACTCACCGTCGATCACCCCCGACGACCTCGCCGAGGAACTCGGTGGCCTCGGCAACCTGACGAAGAACCGCCTCAATCAGGAGATCCAGTCCGACATCGCACTGTTCTACTCCCAGCGCGAAGAGGAACTCGGAGAGGATGCCACCCGCGAACTCGAACGCCGCGTGGTGCTCTCTGTCATCGACAAGCGCTGGCGTGAGCACCTCTACGAGATGGACTACCTCAAGAACGGCATCGGACTGCGGGCGATGGCCCAGCGCGATCCGCTGGTGGAATACCAGCGTGAGGGCTTCGAGATGTTCACTACCATGCAGGACGGGATCAAGGAGGACGTCGTTCGCCTGACCAATACTCTGCAGGTTCAGGTGACCTCATCGGCCGGTTCCGATGGTGACGAACCCGAGGTCGAGGTCGACGCTGAGGAACTGCGTCACAAGACTCCCAAGATGCAGCTGTCGGCGCCGTCCGAGGGTGGTTCCGCCTCGGTTTCCGAATCCGAAGACGAAGACGAGCCGGCTCCGGTCAATCGCGCCGAACGTCGCGCGAAGAAGAAGGCCAAGAGCTGACTCCGAGCCGACAGCGGCTCACATCGTCTGCAGCGCAGTCAGCGTCCACCGGGTAGTGAGCAGTTCCAAGCGGACTGCCACCGCCCGGACGCGATTTGCGGCGGCGACGATGACTGTGACCTCGGCGATCTCAGGGCTGATCTGGCAGACGTGCGCGGTTCCCGGCCTCACCGTCCGTGTTCCGGGCACGGTCGCCCTGTGGGGTGCCACCTCGGCGCGCAGCTGACAGCGGTGGTCGATCTTCGCCAGCAGCTCCGGTTGGACCCATCGGGCGATCGTCTCGCTGCGTCTGACGCCGGAGAGGACTTCGAGGCAGGCTATCGCCAACGAGGTGGCCGTGGCCGCGATCCGCGCCCGGTCGTCCGCGATTTCCAGGCCCCGGACCTGCCCGCTGACCCGGCGATTCTGCGATTCCGTGGACGACGCTGCGACCTCTCGCCGAGGCGGTGCCGACGCCTGCGGCCGAGTGAGGGTGAGTGGGGCGGTCATTTCTGAATCTCCAATCTCTGACCTGCGATGATGAGGCTCGGATCGGGTCCGATGGTGTCCTCATTGGCGGCATAGACGTGCGCGACGAGCTGGGGGATCTCTTCTGGGGTCTCGGCCAGATCGGCAGCTATCGACCACAGGCTCTCCCCTTGAGCCACAACATGTGTGGCGGTTCCAGGATCCGCGGGCTCGGCGGCAGAGTCACTGTCGCCTGGCTCATTCGGCTCCCTGCTGTGGTCGGATTCGCCTGACTGGTCGGATTCGCCGGGCCCCTCCATCGGCCCGTCCGACGGCCGGTCGGCCGGTGGTGCTGAAGGCGCTCTGTCTGCGGGCGGTTCTGTGGGCCAGCCGGGATCGGGCGGGCGGACTCGGGCGGGTGGCTCGGATTCCTTTCGCGGCTTGGAACCGTCTGGCGGCTGCTCATCCTGAGACCGTCCCGCATCGTCGGATGGGTCCGCAGACCTCTGATCATCGTCGATCGTCGGCCAGCCGGGGTCGGCAGGGGCGGACGGAGTATGCGCAGACGGCGCAGCGACGGAAGGAGCCTGTGCGGACGATGCGGGGTCAGGGCCGGGACCAGCGAGCGGTGCTGCTTGAGCGGAGTGGACCACGAGGCCGGCAGAGACGATGGCAAGAACACTCGACGCGAGTATCCGGGGCATTGCCGTGACGACCAATCCGGCAAGCGCCGACCGGAAACGGCCGGTGGGAAGGACCTGCAGCAGCAGGGCCAGCAGAGAGATGAGTCCGATCCGTGCGAACAAGAGCGATCCGGTGCCGATGATGACGATGACGACGACGTCGCTGGTCGTCCACGGCTGAGGAAGCCGCTCCCACGCAGCGGCGAACGAACCGAGCAGGACCAGCCACGAACTCGCACATGCGATCAAGAGATACATCTAGACATCCTCCATTGGATATTGAACATAATGATGCCGTTAGATGTTATTTGGTGTCAATGGGTCAGCTCTAACTACATGACTGTAGTTCGGTGCGTCTTCATTTCAAGTCTTGAAAGTGGACTACAGCTGGGGCAGGCTTGGCGATTATGGACGATCGGATCGATGCACTCCTGGCGGATATCGAAGCCGCCGACGCGGCGGCGCAGGCGCACGTCAGGAGAGGCGAATTCGGTGACGAGGTGGCCGGTCAGGCGGCCGAGAGGACTTTGCTCGAACGGATGCGCGGGGCGCTGGGATCGACGGTGCAGGTGACGATGCCGGATCGGGATATCACGGGGACGGCGTGCTTCCTCGGTCGGAACATCATCGTCCTCGCCGGAGTCGAAGTCTCCGTCATTGCAATCAGGGCTGTCCGCGGATTCAGGCTGACCACGAGAGTGCATCGATTCGACGCTGGCGGGCTGGAGAGATTGGGCCTGGGATCGGCGCTGCGCCGCTGGTCAGCCGCCTATGAAGAGGTGTCGATCGATGTCGCGGACCGTGCGGGCAGCATTCGGGGGCGATGCGCCCTCGTTGCTTCCGACTATGTCGAAATCGCTGGCAGGATCATTCCCTTCGCGGCGATCAACGCCGTCCACGCCCGGACGAATCCCTTCGGATGACTCGTCCATGATGGAGATCAGAGCCGAAGCGAGTGGGTCAGTCCTCGATAGAACCGGTCTTGATCTGGTACTCGGTGCGCTCGTACATGCGCTGGATATACGCTTCGATCTCGGACTTCTCGACCCGCCACTGGCCGCGCCCTCCGACTTTGATGGCGCGGAGATCGCCAGAGCGGACCAGGGCCCGAGCTTGTGCGATCGAGACATTGAGCAGCTCGGCCACATCGGTCAGCGGCAGGAAGCGACTTTCGACGGCCATGAGGTGTCTTCTCCCATTCCAAATGTCCATCTGCCACCAGATGTCCATCTGCTTGTTAGTCCATTCGGCCAAAAACCTTGCTTTGGCATCATTTGATGCCCAATATTATCACTGAGAAGCAGTTTCTGTCAGCGAAACTTCTGCGAATCTGGAGATGCAATGGAGCTCTCGAAAAGAATCCGACGACCCCGCTGGACCGATGCGCGCCTCCTCGTCGGTGCGATGCTCGTCGTCCTCGCGGTCGTCGGAACCTACCTGCTCGTCACCTCGGCGAACTCGACCACCCGGGTCTGGGCGAGCGCACGCGCACTCGTCCCCGGTGAGATCCTCGAACCGGCCGACCTCACAGTGGCCGAGGTCAATCTCGCCGGTCTCGGCAAGAAGTATCTCTCTGCCGATTCCGAGCTGCCGACGAACACGAGCGTGCGCAGCGTCGTGGCGGCAGGCGAACTGCTGGCTGCCTCGGCGGTGGCGCCAGTGTCAGAACTCGAGGGGCGAGTCGTAGCCATCGACATCGCCGGCTCAGTCCCGAGCGTCGTCGACTCGGGCAGCCTCGTCGACGTCTGGGCCCAGCCGGAGCAGAACGGGCTCGACGATGACGGCACACCGCCGGAGCAGATCGTCGATTCGGCCCCGGTCGCTCATATCAATCGAGATGTAGGCAGCTTCGGGGCAGGTGACGGCGCCCGCATCGAAGTGTTCGTCGGCTCGGTGGACCTGCCCGGCGTGCTTGCCGCACTCGACGGACGCAGTGTGCTCTCCGTGGTCGGTGCCCCGTCCGTTCCTGCCGATGAAAGCGAGCAGTGATGACGCAGGTCCTGCTGGCGGTCGACTTCGAATACGACCTCATCCTCTTCGAGCTGCTCAGCGAGATCGACGACGTCACGATCGTCGCCCGCCCCGCCGACGAGGTGGAGCTGCTGGCACACTGCCGCACCGGCGGAGCCGATGTCGTCATCATCGGCCGCTACTTTCCCGGCCTCGACGCGGAGGTGGTTGCCGCGATCACAGCCTCCGGTGCGAAGGTGCTCGGATTCGGCGACGACGCGCACGCCCTCGAAGCAGTCGGCATCAGCGCCGTCGTCGCAACGGACGCCGACGCGACGACGATGGCCGCGGCGATCGACGACCTCCGTGCCTCCACTGTGGTCCCGCCGCGTCCGATATCGCCGCCGGGGCCGGTCGGAGGAGCGGGAATGGTCATCACGGTCTGGGGGACCGGTTCGTCGCCCGGACGCACTCTCACTGCCGTCAACCTCGCTGATCAGGCCTCTCGTCAGGGCAAGCGCAGCGTCGTCGTCGACGCTGACACGGTCTCCGGCATGGTCGCGTCCACCCTCGGGCTGACAGAGGAATCTTCGCATCTGGCCAGCCTCTGCCGGTCGCAGTCGGACCCGGTCGGGCGCTTCGGTGCGCATGCGGTGCCGCATGCATCGATCCGTGAGAGCTTCCATGCGGTGACCGGGCTGACTCGGCCCGAGAGGTGGCCGGAGATCCGTGCCTCCGTCCTCGAGTCTGTGCTCAAACGCCTGGCCAAGGTCTACGATGTCGTCATCGTCGACGTCAGCGACCGCATCGATCCCGATGACGACCTCGCCGACCCCTTCTACGATCGACACTGCGCCACCCGTGCCGCGCTCGAGGCCGCCGATATCGTGCTCGTCCTCGCAGCAGGGGAACCGATCGGCCTGCAGCGACTGGTCAAACTCCTGGGCACACCACGGGCCGAGGCGGTGCGCGAGAAGATGCGGCTGGTGATCACGAAGGTGCGCTCGAGTGCGGTCGGCCATCCCGCTGAGACGCGGATCAGTGAAGTCCTCGATCGATTCGCCCGGATCACTCCGGACTTCATTCTCAGAGATGACCGGCCCACGGCCGATGCGGCGATGCTCGCCGGCCACACTCTGCAGGAGCAGAATCCCCGGTCCGTCCTCGTCGGGGACATCGCGGCGATGATCGACGAGCTTCTGCCGGGCCGCCGCCGTTCTCGCAGATCCGTCGGCGGCCGTGACCGTCGCGGCGCCGGCCGCCGCGGACGCCCGCAGAAAGTCAGGGTGAGCCAGGGGAGCGGACCACAGGACTAGGATGAGGGGCATGGCCATTCGCTGCTACATTCCCACCACCCTGACCGCGCTGCGTTCGACGCTGACCGACGTCCGCGCCGTCGCCCCCGACGCTCAGGGGCGCCGTCTGCGCGGTGAGGAGTTCGAATCCGCTGAATTCGACGCCATGTGCATCGCCGCGGCACTGGCCGCGAACGCAGTGTTCGCTCCTGCTGAAGCCGAGACCGGCACCGAGGCGGCTCCCGAGCGGCGTGTCATCGTGGCCTATGACGCCCCAGAGTCCAGCCCGGCCGCGCCGCTGGCCGAAGGCTTCGAGCTCATCACCCTTGCCGATGTCGACATGGTCCGGGTTGCGAGCTTCCACCTCGACGAGGACGCCGTCTGGGATGAGGCGGTGCAGCTGGCCGAGGACACGGGCTCCAGTGCAGCCGAGGACCACCTCGGCGCTTCCGATCTGCTGTGGTACGACTCTTCCGAACTGGAACAGCTGCTCGGCGACCAGGCCTGAACCGACGCTGCCCCCGGGATCAGGCGGATTCGAAGCGGCGCAGCCGGTCGCTCAGGCGCTTCTCCAGGATCGGGACCACAGCCTGTTCGATCATTGCGCCGAACATCGGGATCGACGAACTGATCTCGGCATGAGCGGCCAGCTTCGTCACTGACTCGGCCTCGCGCAGTTCGAGGACCGCATCGATCTCGACGGGGACGCCTGCGGCGCGTGCGGACATGCGGATCTCGGCATCATCACCGAGGACATCCCCGGGAATCATGTACACCTCGACCAGCACGGTGTTGTCGGGAAGCCGAGAGGCCAGAGCCGATGGAAGCTCGGCCTTGGGCATCGGGGTCCGCACGGTCATCTCCGTGTCGGGGTCGATGTATTCGGCACTGGCCTCGGAACCGAGCTTCTCCCACACGCCGGGGTCGGCGAGTTTGGCCAAGAATGTCGACAGATCAACCGAATATTCATGATTGAGAGTCAGAGATCGCATAGCTCCAGTTTGCCAGCGAATGAACGGTACTTCACCGTAGGCCGCTCGGCGTGCCTTTCTCGATATTTGGGCATAGTGTGGGGAATGACGATTCGGCGTCGAATCGCGTGACGAATGCTCGTTGATCATAGAGGTGAAACAGTGACTCAGGTCTCAATTTCGAACGTTGCAGAAGAGTGGAGAAAGCAGAGGGGGCAATCGGCTCCCGACAACTTCCTCGATGCGTACTATCCGCGGTTCGAAACAGGGGCGACCGATCCCGAGGCCTACGCGGCCGCGGCGGCCCGTCACTTCGCGCTCGGCACCGAATACGACGGTGAGCGTCCGGCGATCGCGATCTACAATCCGAACGTCGACTCGCCGGAATTCAGCGACAACCACACGGTCATCGCCATCGTGCTCGCCGACATGCCCCATCTCGTGTCCTCGATCGTCAGCGACCTCGCTGCCAACGGCAGGGCGATCCGCCGCGTGCACCACCCGATCATCACTGTCACCGGCAACGGCCCGGACGAGAAGATCCTCTCCCCGGCAGAAGCCCCCGCACTCAGTGCGGACACGGCGAGCATTCCGACGGTCTCCGAGGATCCTGCCGACAGCGAGGACGGCGCCCCACAGCAGCAGTCCTGGATCCGCCTCGAGATCGACCGCATCTCCGAAAGCGACTTCGATGCACTCGAAGAGCGGCTGCGCGGGGTCCTCGACTACGTGGCTGCGGCAGCGCGCGATGCCCAGGCGATGGCCGCGAAGGCCAAAGACATCGCCGCCGAGCTGAGCGCACACGCGCCGCGCCCGGAGCTGGCCTCCGAAGCCGAATCCGCCGCCGCCCTGCTCACCTGGCTCGACGGACACTTCACCTTCCTCGGCTACCGCGAATACGACTACACCCACGACGCCGAGCACAGCAGCCTCGAACCGATCGAGGACACCTCGATGGGCATCTCGGCCCTGCGCCCCCTCGTGAAGTCACCGCTCAGCCGGGCGGTCGCCGACAAAGCGCTCGAACCGCATGTGCTGGTGCTGACGAAGGCGAACTCCCGCTCCCGCGTCATCCGATCCTCATTCATGGACTACATCGGCGTGAAGACCTTCGATGCCGACGGTGAGATCGTCGGCGAGCGGCGCTTCGTCGGAGTGTTCAAACCCGAGTTCTACAACGACAGCGTCCTCAACATCCCGGTCATCGACAGGAAGGTCGCGAAGATCCTCTCGGCCAGCGGATTCCCCACCGGATCCCACTCGGCCAATGAACTTCTCGGCGTCCTTGAGAACTATCCCCGCGAGGACCTGCTCCACGAGGGCACCGAGGAGATCTATGACGTCGTCATGGAGATCGTCGACATGCAGGAGCGTCGTGAGTCCCGCGTGTTCGTCCGCACCGACCCCTACCAGCGCTTCGTCTCCGTCATCCTCTACCTCCCGCGCGACCTCTACAACACCGACGCTCGAGTGCGCGTGCAGGAAGTGCTGCGCAAGTTCTACAACGCCGACAGCGTCGACTTCGATGTGCTGCTGAGTGAATCCGCGCTGGCCCGCATCCACTTCGTGGCCCGCGTCGCCCGTGACTGCGAACTGCCGCAGATCGGCGCCGACGAGGTCGAGGCACGCATCGTCGGGGCCGTTCGCTCCTGGTCCGAAGACGTCCACGCGTTCCTCGTCCCCGCCGAGACCGGCGATTCCGGCGCCTCGCATGCCCGGGCCGACCTGTGGTCGAAGGCGTTCCCTCCCAGCTACGGCGAGCACCACACCCCCGCCGAGGCGGTCGCCGACGTCGGTCGGTTCGAAGCCCTCGACGCCGGTCACGGTCCGGCGGTGCGCCTCTACCGTCCCGAACAGAACACCGATGCCTCTGTGCGCCTCGTCCTCTATCGTCGTGACCGGGTCAGCCTGTCCGAGGTCCTGCCCTTCCTCACGGCCTTCGGCGCCGACGTCGTCGACGAACGACCCCACGAACTCGACCTCGCCGACGGTTCCCATCGTTACATCTACGACTTCGGACTCAGCTTCTCCGAAGAGCTGGCCGATGACGACTACGACCGCATCGCCGAGGCCTTCATGGCCGGCTGGGACGGCAAGAAGGAAGCTGGGGTCTTCGACCGCCTCGTCGTCGCCGGACTCTCCTGGCAGCATGTGACGATCATCCGCGCACTGGGCAAGTACCTGCGCCAGGCGGGCTTCACCTATTCCGACGCCTATGTCGGTGAGGTCTACAGCGACAACCCGCAGATCTCGAAGCTGCTCGTCGACTACTTCTCCGCCAAGTTCGATCCCGACGTCGACGACGCCGGACGCGAAGCGACGATGACCGAGATCGACGACGCGATCGAAGCCGCCCTCAGCGAAGTGGCCAGCCTCGACGCCGACCGTGTGCTGCGCTCCTCGCTGGAACTGCTGCGGGCGACCCTGCGCACGAACTACTACATCGACGAATCCGGTGCTCTGCCCACCGCCCTGGTGCTCAAGATCCGACCCGATGAGCTCAGCTTCGTGCCGAAGCCGAAGCCGGCTCTGGAGATGTGGGTGTATTCCCCACAGGTCGAGGGCGTGCACCTGCGTTTCGGCACCGTAGCCCGCGGAGGGCTGCGCTGGTCGGATCGTCGCGATGACTTCCGCACCGAGGTCCTCGGTCTCGTCAAGGCCCAGATGGTCAAGAACGCGCTCATCGTGCCCACCGGTGCGAAGGGCGGCTTCTTCCCCAAGCAGCTGCCGCCGATGAGCGATCGGGACGCGTGGATGGCCGCCGGTCAGGCCGCCTACGAGGTGTTCATCGAAAGCATGCTCGAGGTTGCGGACAACCTCACCTACGGCAGCGACGACTCCAGCGTCGTCGTCCACCCCGACCGTGTCGTCCGCCACGATGGAGACGACTACTATCTCGTCGTCGCTGCCGACAAGGGCACGGCACGGTTCTCCGATGTGGCCAACGCGATCGCCGAACGCCGCGGATTCTGGCTCGGCGACGCCTTCGCATCCGGCGGATCGGTCGGCTACGACCACAAGGCGATGGCCATCACCTCCCGGGGCGCGTGGAAATCCGTCGAACGCCACTTCCGCGAACTCGGACTCAACACCGCCGCCGAGGACTTCACCGTCGTGGGCATCGGCGATATGAGCGGTGACGTCTTCGGCAACGGTATGCTGCGCAGCGAGCACATCCGCCTCGTCGCGGCATTCGACCACCGGGACATCTTCCTCGATCCGAACCCCGACGCCGCCCGCAGCTTCGTCGAACGCCAACGGCTCTTCGACCTGCCGCGTTCGAGCTGGCAGGACTACGACCGGGAACTCATCTCCTCAGGAGGCGGAGTCTTCTCCCGGTCGGCGAAGTCGATCGACCTCAGCCCCGAAGCCGCCTCGGTGCTCGGAGTCGAACCCGGAAAGCGCAGCCCCGCCGACCTCATGTCGGAGATCCTCAAGGCACCGGTCGACCTCGTCTACAACGGCGGTATCGGCACCTATATCAAGGCCTCGAGCGAGAGCCACGCCGACGTCGGCGATAAGTCCAACGATGCCATCCGCATCGACGGCGCCGATGTGCGGGCGCGGGTGATCGGCGAGGGCGGCAATCTCGGTGTGACACAGCTGGGACGTGTCGAGGCCGCCCTGGGCGGCGTCGAGGTCAACACCGACGCCGTCGACAACTCGGCCGGCGTCGACAGCTCCGACCACGAGGTCAACATCAAGTTGCTCCTGCGTACGCTCTTACACAAGGGAGCCTTCGCCGCGGAAGAACGGGAGGCGGTCCTGCACTCGTTCACCGACCAGGTCGCCGATCGGGTGCTGGCGAACAACTACTCGCAGAACGTCGTCCTCGGCGAGGCTCGGGCCCAGACCGAATCGATGTCGGGCACCTACGGCCGGCTGCTGGGCTATCTGGAGAAGAATGCCGATCTCGACCGGGCGGTCGAATTCCTGCCCAACGCCGATGAGCTCGCCAAACGCGAGTTCAGCTACTACGTGTCGCCTGAACTGGCCGTGCTGCTGGCCTATGTGAAGATGCACGCCGCCGATGAGGTCCTTGCCAGCACCGTGCCGGATGAGACGTGGATGCGGCGCGAACTCGTGTCCTACTTCCCGGATGCTCTGCAGGAGAAATACGGCGAACTCATCCCCGAACACCCGCTGCACCGGGAGATCGCGACGGCGAAGCTCGTCAACCGGCTCGTCGACCGCGGCGGACTGACCTACATCTACCGGATGTTGGAAGAGACGCCGGCGTCGGTGCCGCAGATCGCACGCGTGTTCGTCGTGGTCTCGGAGATCTTCGGACTCGATGACTTCTTCGACGCAGTGTGCGCACTCGACAACCAGGTGCCGACCGAGGTGCAGGTGAAACTCCAGCACGACTATGTGCGTGTCCTCGATCGTTCCTCGCGCTGGCTCGTGCAGCAGGCGCCGGACAGCCTCGACGTCGATTCCGGCATCGAGATGTACGGCAAGGTCGTCGAAGCACTGCGCTCCCGGGTCCCGGACCTCGTCGACGGCTACGATGCCGAGACCATGCAGGCGAAGGCGCAGAGTTACATCGACGAAGGCGTGCCGAGCGAACTCGCGTGGCGCTCCGCCGCCCTGCTCGACGAGTTCGTGCTGCTCGACATCACCCAGCTGGCAGCTCGGGCGAACGAATCCGCCGAGGATGTCGCAGAGGTCTACTACGCCGTGAACGAACGCTTCTCCGGTTCGCAGATCCTCACCCTCATCGGAGAGCTCGATCGCAGCGACCGGTGGTCTGCGCTGGCCCGCGGATCCATGCGTGACGACTACTACGCCGCGATCCTGTCGGTGACCGGCACGGTTCTGGCCGCCACGGATTCGCCGATCTCCGGAACCCCGGACGAACGGGCGAAGCAGCGCCTGGCCGAATGGCTCGAACGCAACGAGACTGTCGTGGGGCGGGTGCTGGAGACGACGGAGACGATCCTCGGTCTCGATTCCGTCACCCAGGCGCCGCTGTCTGTGCTGCTGCGCTCACTGCGGTCGATGGTCCGCTCCTCGGCCTGGGAGAGCGAACACAACGGCTGAGGCCGATTGCGGTCGCGGTCGACACCATGGTCGGCCGCGATCGGCAGTGCGTCCGCGACCGGCCGGGCCCCTGATCGGTACGGCGGCCGTGCCCGGCAGAGCGACCACGACTGGCCGGTCAGTTGGGATCGTGCGAACACAGTCGCCTCGGCGGGTCCGAACACCGACCGATTAAGTGGTAGCGTCTGAACATCGACATCTCAGCAGATTCGCGCAACGCGGGTCTGCTGATCTCACCTTGGAGGAACGTATGGTGCTCAACGAACTGCTGGCGGCCGAGGGCATCACGGATGAGTCAGACGTCGAACACATCCATCTGCTCGTCGGTGACTGGCAGCTGTTGGCCGACCTCTCCTTCGCCGATCTCGTGCTGTGGGTGCCGTCGCCCAACGGTGCCTACACGGTCCTGGCCCATGCCCGATCGACGACCGGGGCGACATTGTTCAACCGGGACCTGATCGGAGCGCGTGCGACCGGTCTGGAGAAAGAGCTGCTCGACCGGGCCAGCAGCACCCGCAGCTCTGTCTCCCACGTTGCCGCAGCCCGAGAGATGGGAATCAGCGCAGGATCCTCTGACGTCGACATCCTCGCCGAGGCGGTGCCGATCATCCGCAGCGGCGAGGCCATCGCGCTCGTCGTCCGGTATTCGGAGGAGGTCCGACGCAGAGGTTCGTCTCGCCTGGAGAAGTACTACCGGGAAACGGCGATGGCTCTGATGCGGATGATCGTGCAGGGAACGTTCCCCGATCGCGATGCCCCGTCCGGGGCCCGGCACGGCGAACCGCGAGTCGGCGACGGCATCTTCATCCTCGACCGCGATTCGCATGTGCAGTATGCCTCCCCGAACGCCGTATCGCTCATGCACCGGCTCGGCTACGGAGGAGAGATCGAAGGCAGCTATCTCTCCGAGGTGGTCTCGAACCTCAGTGCAGAGCTGCGTCAGGTCGATGAGACCCTCCCACTGGTGCTCACCGGGCGTGCCCCGTGGCGGACCGAACTCGAAGTCGGGCGAACGAGTGTGTCCCTGCGCGCGATTCCGCTGACGGACGAGGGTGAGCGGGTCGGTGCGATCGTCCTCGCCCGTGACGTCTCAGAGATCCGTCGCCGCAAACGCGAGCTGCTCTCCCGCGACGCGATGATCAAGGAGATGCACCACAGGGTGAAGAACAATCTGCAGACCGTGTCCGCCCTGCTGCGGCTGCAGACCCGCCGCATCGACAGCCCCGAGGCCAAGGGGGCGCTGACCGAGGCGATGCGCCGGGTCTCGATCATCGCCGTGGTCCACGATGTGCTCAGTCAAGGCGTCGAATCCGAAGTGGACTTCGACGAAGTCGTCGACAAGGGACTGCGTCTGACTCCCGAGCTGACCAGCCCGCTGGTGCATATCGAACTCAAACGGTGCGGAAGCTTCGGAACCATCTCCTCCGCCGATGCCACCTCTCTGGCCCTGGCCATCACGGAGCTGATCACGAACGCGATCGAACACGGATTCCCCACCGAGAACCTCGAGAATCTGGAACCGGGGGAGACGCTCAACGGCCATGTGTGGGTGACCCCGGAACGCAACGGCGATCACCTGAGCGTGACGATCGCCGATGACGGCATCGGGTTGGGAGAGACGCAGAATCCGGGCAATGGTCTGGGCACGCAGATCGTGCGCACGCTGGTCTCGGCCGACCTGGCAGGTTCGATCCAATGGCAGGCGCGCGAAGGCGGCGGAACAGTTGCCGTCCTCGACGTTCCGCTGCGCCCGGACTCCTACGACTGAGCGAGGCCCGTCGGACCGACCCGCAGAGCTGCCACGCTCCGGTGTCGGTCGACATTCGGCCGGACGCTCGTGCGCGCACACGACTGAGTCCCTTGTTCCGACGACGATCTTTCGCCGTCGGGACAAGGGACTCAGTCTTCGGTGCAGGTGTGGCTGGTGATTCAGTTATGGCTTCGGCAGTCCGGGGGAACCGCCTTCTCAATGGCCGGCGACTCAGCCGGCGCGGCGGGCGCGAGCGGCACGACGCTTGAGAGCGCGGCGCTCGTCCTCGCTCAGACCGCCCCAGACTCCGGCATCCTGACCGGATTCGAGGGCCCACTGCAGGCAGGTCTCTGCGACTTCACAACGGCGACAGACAGTCTTTGCTTCCTCAATCTGGAGCAGCGCGGGTCCGGTGTTGCCGATCGGGAAGAAGAGCTCCGGATCCTCATTGAGGCATGCTGCACGGTGTCGCCAATCCATGGTGACCTTTCGACGAATTCAGTGAACGCGGTTGGCTACGCCCGAATTCCGGGCGTGCAACTCTCACAGTCAAGGTTCACATAACGCAATTGGGCGCACAAGGGTCCGGCAGTGTGAAATTTCTGACAAGAATTTTCCCCATTGTCCTGCTATGAGGGCGATCGCGCAAATCGGTCCGTGATTCGTCTTTTCGGGCCTGTCTGAGCGTCTCCGCCTAGACTGTCAGGCACATGCAGACAGCAGGTGAATGCACACAGACATCACGTGAACCAATGGAGGACTCATGACCAACGATCTCGCCAGCCCACGCATCGTCTCCGTCGGCGGACACACACCTCAGATCGATCCGGAGGCGTTCGTCGCAGCCGGTGCCACTCTCGTCGGCGACGTGCACGTGAAGAAGGGCGCCAGCGTCTTCTACGGCAGTGTTCTGCGCGCCGAAGCCGCCCCGATCACGATCGGTGAGGACTCGAACGTACAGGACAACACCGTCATGCACACCGACGCCGGCAAACCCGTCGTCATCGGCGCCCGCGTCTCCATCGGCCACCAAGCGCTCGTCCACGGTGCCGTCGTCGATGACGATGTGCTCATCGGAATGCACTCCACAGTGCTCAACGACGCCCATATCGGCAGCGAGTCCCTCGTCGCCGCGGGCGCCGTCGTCCTCGAAGGCACGCAGATCCCCGCACGGTCGCTCGTCGCCGGTGTGCCGGCGAAGGTGCGCCGGGAGATGACCGATGAAGGAGTGGAGAAGGTCCGGCAGAACGCCCAGTCCTATGTGCGTCTGTCGACCCTGCACAAGGACACCGCCGAGGTGGTCGACCCGAACTGATCGGACCGTAACCGGACCGATTGCGGACCGGCCCAGGCCCGATCTCCACCAGATCCCAAAGGAACCATTCGGTCGATCCCCAGGGGGCCGTTCGCCAGCATCGTGGCGATTTGAGACAATCAGTATGTGAACACTGAATTTGATTCCACTGCAGATCGCGTCGTCATCATCGGCGGCGGCCCCGGCGGCTACGAAGCCGCGCTCGTCGCGGCTCAGCTCGGTGCCGATGTCATGCTCATCGAGCAGAATCGGTGCGGTGGTTCCGCCGTGCTCACCGACGTCGTGCCGTCGAAGTCGCTCATCGCCACCGCGGAGATGATGGACGAGATCGAGCGCTCCGACGGGCTCGGAATCCGGATCGAGAACTCCGAGGACACCGAGGCCGTTGCGCGCCGAGTCACCGCCGACCTCGAAGCGGTCAACAAGCGCATCCTCTCCCTCGCCGACGCTCAGGCCAACGACATCTACGAGGGCCTCATTCGGGCCGGTGTCAAAGCCATCCAGGGCAAGGCGACTCTGGCCGGTCGCGACCAGGTCCATGTCGTCGAATCCGGCGGCACCGAGTACACCCTCGAGGCCTCGACGATCCTGCTCTCGGTCGGCGCCCACCCGCGTGAGCTGCCCACTGCGCAGCCTGACGGTGAGCGCATCCTCACCTGGACTCAGCTGTACGACCTCGACGAACTGCCCGAGCACCTCATCGTCGTCGGTTCCGGTGTCACCGGTGCCGAGTTCGCTTCGGCTTATCGGGCACTGGGCACCGAGGTGACCCTCGTGTCCTCGCGTGAGAAGGTCCTGCCCGGCCAGGACGAGGACGCAGCCGATGTGCTCGAATTCGTCTTCCGCAACAAGGGCATGAATGTCCTCTCCCGCTCCCGCGCCGCCTCGGTGACTCGCACCGACGACGGAGTCGAAGTCGTGCTCGCCGATGGTCGCCGTGTCGAAGGATCCCACTGCCTCATGGCCGTCGGTTCGATTCCGAACACCGAAGGTCTCGGCCTGGAGAAGGCCGGTGTCCGGGTCAGCGAATCCGGACACATCGTCGTCGACGGCGTTTCGCGGACCTCGCGGGCCGGAATCTACGCGGCCGGTGACTGCACCGGTGTGCTGCCGCTGGCCTCGGTGGCAGCGATGCAGGGGCGGATCGCCATGAACCACGCGCTCGGCGACGCCGTGCAGCCTCTCAAATTGCGCAATGTAGCATCGAACGTGTTCACCGCACCCGAGATCGCCACCGTCGGCTTCACTCAGCAGAACTACCGCGAGAACCCGACGGACATCGACACCGTGATGCTGCCGCTGGACACGAACCCGCGCGCCAAGATGCTCGGCATCGAGGACGGCTTCGTCAAGATCTTCGCTCGGCGCGGATCCGGCTCCATCCTCGGCGGAGTCGTCGTCGGTCCCCGAGCCAGTGAGCTCATTCTGCCGATCACCATGGCAGTGGAGAACCGGCTGACCGTCGATCAGCTCTCCGCCTCCTTCGTCGTCTACCCCTCGGTGAGCGGTTCGCTGACCGAAGCGGCACGGAAGCTCCACCGTCACCTCTGAATCGTCGATCCGACGATCGCAGGAAAGTTTTTCTCCGCAGCTGTCGATCCGGTCGCTCCTCGACCGTCATCATGGTGTCAGGCCGCCCGGCATGACATGAGGAACGACGAAGGAGAACGACATGAAATACGCACTTCTGCTCATGGGACGCACACAGGATCCTGACTGCGGTGAGGACGGCGGAGCGGACCCTGAAGAATTCATGGCATTCGACAAGGAGATCAGCGAGGCGGGGATCGTCGTCGGCGGCTTCGCCCTCGAAGGACCCGAACTCGGGGTCCGGGTGAGCGGATCCGGAGGCGAATCGCTTGTCACCTCGGGCCCGTTCGCCGAATCGAACGAGTTCGTCGGCGGCAGCTACGTCATCGACGTCGCCGATATCGACGAGGCGATCGCCTGGGCGAAGAAGAGCCCCGCAGCCAAGGCCGGACACATCGAGATCCGTCCGGTGGCCGACTACTGATGGACCCCGACCCCGATGCGGCCGCACGCGTCCTCAGCGCCATCGGCGAGGAGGACTACGGGCGGCTGCTCGCGGCGCTGGTCACCCGGTTCCGTGACTTCGACCTCGCCGAGGAGGCCCTCCACGATGCCGTGCTGCGCGCGGTCGAGACGTGGTCGGGCAGGGGAGTGCCCGAACGCCCTCAGGCGTGGCTGATGGCCACGGCGAAGAACCGCGCCATCGATCTCATCCGCTCCGATGAGGCGCGCACCCGGCATCTCGCCCGCCTGCGCATCGAGGACGAGCTGCGACCAGGTGACCACGACGATCACGCGGAGCACCTCGGCGAGGAGATGGATGCCGCGGATCTGCCCGACGAGCGCCTCGGCTTGTTCTTCACCTGCTCCCACCCGACCCTGCGCGAGGACGAACGCATCGTGCTCATCCTGCGCTTCCTCTCGGGGCTGACCACCGCCGAGGTGGCCGCCGGGTTCCTCATCGAGACCGCGACGATGCAACAGCGGATCGTCCGTGCCAAACAGCGGATCCTCAAGACCGGGATTCCCTTCGGCCGCCCAGCGCCCGATGAACTCGGCAACCGGCTGCCCGGAGTGCTGCGCGTCCTCTATCTCATCTTCACTCAGGGCATCAACGCCACTGCAGGACCCGAACATACTCGAGTCGATCTGCAGCACGAAGCCATCCGGCTGACCCGACTGCTCGTCGGATACCTGCCCGAGCAGACCGAAGCCCGTGGCCTGCTGGCTCTGCTTCTGCTCACACGGGCACGTGAGACCGCCCGTGTGACGCCGGATGGCCGGCCGGTGCCGCTGGCCGAGCAGGACCGCAGCCTGTGGGACTCACGCCTCATCGCCGAAGGGACCGGACTCGTCGACGTGGCCGCCGGCGAACCGGAAGCCGGGGCATTCACCATCCAGGCGGCGATCGCCGCCCTTCACGCCGACGCCGCGCGATTCGCCGACACGGATTGGAAGCAGATCCTCGTGCTCTATCGGATGCTGTCCGGCCTCGATCCGTCGCCGGTCGTCGCTCTCAACACCGCGATCGCCCTCGGGCAGGTCTCGGGTCCCGAAGCGGCCGTGAGCGCACTCGATGAACTGGCCCACGATCCGCAGCTGCTGCGTTACCGGCCCTTCCACATCGCACGGGCGATCACCCTCGACGAACTCGGTCGTCCGGCGGAGGCCGAGGACGCCTATGCCGCGGGTCTGGAATGTCCCGGCAACGATGCCGAATCCGAATACATCACTGCCCGGATCACCGATCTTCGACGGTGATCCGGGCAGGGACTTCTGTGTTCGTGACTCCTGACCGCAGGCCGGAGCGAACGGAGGCAGGAGCGGGAGCGGCTCAGGCGGCGAAGCGGATGATCGCCTCACCGGACTTCACCGAGGCGCCTGCGCCGACGAGCACCTCGGAGACGGTGCCGGAGTGGCCGGCCTTGAGCGGCTGTTCCATCTTCATGGCCTCGATGACGGCGAGGGTGTCACCGGCTTCGACGGTGTCACCGGGGTTGACGGAGACGGAGACGATGGTGCCCTGCATGGGAGCGTTGAGCGCATTCGAGTCGTCGGCGATCTTCGCACCCTTGCGGCTGCTCAGCCCGCGCTTGCGCCGCGGCACGCTGGGGCTGGGAACATGACCGAGGTCCGAGATGACGTCCTTGGGGACCGAAACGGTCATGCGGCGGCCATCGACCTCGACCACAACGCTGAAGCTGTCGGTTGCAGTACTCATCTGTTCTCCTAGCTGTGGATCGACAAGCGGATTGACGAAAGCGGTTTCGAGCCAGTTGGTCCAGACCTTGAAATCGGTCGCGAAGGCCTGTTCGTTCACGAGCACCCGATGCAGCGGCAGCAGCGTCGAGACGCCCTCGATGCGGTATTCGGACAGGGCCCGGCGTGCTCGTGCCAGGGCCTCGTCACGGGTGGCACCCGTGACGACGAGCTTGGCCAGCATCGGGTCGAAGTCCGTGCCGACGACGCTGCCTTCGCCGATGCCGGAATCCAGACGCACTCCGGGACCCGAAGGTGCACGGTAGTTCTTCACTGCGCCGGTGGCGGGGAAGAACGTCGTGGGGTCTTCGGCGTTGATGCGGAACTGGAAAGAGTGTCCGCGCACGGCGGGGAATTCGTCGGGCAGCGCCTCGCCCGAAGCGATGCGCACCTGCCAACCGACGAGGTCGACTCCGGTGACCTCCTCGGTGACGGTGTGCTCGACCTGGATGCGCGCGTTGGCTTCCATGAAGATGATCGTGCCGTCCTCGCCGAGGAGGAACTCACACGTCGCGGCGCCGACGTAGCCGACGTGGGCGAGCAGGCGAGACGAGGCTTCGGAGACGATGCGCTCCTGTTCGGCGGTGAGGAACGGAGCGGGTGCTTCCTCGATGATCTTCTGGTTGCGGCGCTGCAGAGTGCAGTCACGCGTGGACACGATCCGCACGTTGCCGTGGGCATCGGCCAGGCACTGGGTCTCGAGGTGACGGGGGCGCACGATCTGCTTCTCGATGAGGCACTCACCGCGCCCGAAGGCACTCTGTGCCTCGCGGGTCGCTGCAGTATAGGCGGCTTCGAGGTCTTCGGCAGCAGCGCAGGCGCGGAAGCCACGCCCGCCTCCGCCGTGGACGGCCTTGACGACGACGGGGAACCCGATCCGGTCGGCCACCTCGGCGGCCTCTGTCAGATCGGCTACGGCGCCGTCGGAACCGGGCGCAACCGGAGCGTCGACGGCTTCGGCGACGGCACGGGCTCCGGACTTGTCACCGAGGAGTTCGATCGCCGCCGGGGGAGGACCGACCCAGATCAGCCCGGCATCGATGACGGCCTGCGCGAACTGCGCGTTCTCGGCCATGTAGCCGTAACCGGGGTGGACGGCATCGGCGCCGGAGCGCTTTGCCAAGGCGAGGATCTTCTCGATGTCGAGATACGTCTCCCCGGCTCCGGAACCGTCCAGCAGCCACGCGTCGTCGGCGAGTTCGACGAAGTCGGCATCGGAATCGGCGCGAGTGTACACGGCGACGGCCTTGATACCGAGGTCGTGGGCGGCCCGGATGATGCGCAGAGCGATCTCACCGCGGTTGGCGATGAGGACTCGGCGGACGGCCCCGGTCGGAACAGTGGTGCTCAGTACCGAGGCCGTGGAGTCGGAGAGGACTGTGGTCATGGTGCTCCTTTGTACGATCACAGAACAATTTAGAGAACAGCACCAAGGGTTTGTAGGACAGCGATAAAAAACTGGGACGAGAACTTCAATGTCCTCGGGCGTGTCACCGGACCAGGGTCGAGTCTACCGCTTGAGAGTCCACAGATCGGGCCAGAACAGCCCCATGTCGGTGACCAATTCGCGCACGACGGGCAGGCTGAGGCCGAGCACGGTGAGGTGGTCGCCGTCGAGCCGGTCGACGAAGGCCCCACCATAGCCGTCGATCGTCAGCGCCCCGGCCACGTGGAAGGGCTCTTCGGTGGCGATGTACGCCTCGAGCTCCTCCGTGCTGGGTGAGCCGATGAGCACCGAGGTGGCCGACCGCTGCGAGCGCAGCGCGCCGAACTCGAAGGGCGCCGAGTCGGTTCGACCGGCAGGGGCGGGGCTGTCACCGCTGCTGTCAGCTCCCGCTCGTCCGGCTGTGCCGTTCGCTGGCTGCGCCCGCGTGAGCACTGCGACCGTATGGCCCGAATGCAGCTGTGTCCACTGACCGGCGATCGCCGACCACACGTTGCGAGTGCGATCGGCCGTTCCCGGTTTGCCGATGGCCTGTCCGTCGAATTCGAGCAGGGAATCCCCGGCGATGACGACCACGGTGTCCGCGCCGTCAAGTGTCGGGGGAGCGGACGCGATGATCCGGTCGATGACCGCACGCGCCTTCGCCTCCGACAACGCTGTGGTGAGTTCGCCGACGGAGCCGGTGAAATCGTCCTCGATGGCACGTTCGTCGACCTCGGAGACGATGATGACCGGGTCGATCCCGCCGTCCCGGAGGATCTGGCGACGTGAAGGAGATTGGGAGGCGAGGACGACGGGGATCACGAGGCTGCTTCCGGACGATTCGTGACCGGTTCGGGGCTGGCGTCTTCTGTCACTGCTGCTTTTTCGGCATCTGGCTGCGCCTCGGCGCCGGTCTGCGCCTCGACATCCGAATCGTTCTGAGCAGCAGACTGCGCCTCGGCGCCGGGGACCAGTTCGTGTCGGCGGGCGGTTTCGCCCTTCTCGGGGATGTCGAGGCTGCGGTCGACGACGACCGGTGCATCGATGCGTTCGGCGATTGCGGCCAGCAGCGTCGAGGACAGCTGCGCATAGCCGAGTTCGCTGGGGAATCGGCCCGAGTCGTTGAGCAGAGACCGGCGTGTCGTTCCGCTCAGCGATCCCGTCGACCGCAGCGGAACCGCACGCGCGGCCAGGGCGGCCAGCCATTGAGAGCCGGCGAGGACCCGCGAGGTTCGGCGCAGCGACGTCTTGAGAGGATCGCGCAGCCCCGGCAGACCGCCGAGATTGGGGCAGACGAGAACGAACACGGTGTAGCGGCCCTCGCGTTGGAGCCGGTTGATGGCCTGGTTGAGCACGGGTACGCCGATGGTCGCCTGGATCGGGTGGATGATGTCGCCGGTGCCGATCGAGATGATCGCGAACCGGCGGTCGTCGCTCCAGCGGTCCGAGAGCTGGCGGGAGAGCCACGGCGAGCGCAGGACTTCGTCGACCTGTCGGTGCAGATCATCCGACAGTGCCGAGGGGCGTGCGGTTGTCTGGACCCGGACGGTGGTGCCGAGCATCCGCGCCAGGCCTCTCCCGATGAGGGTCGGGGGCGCCTGCTCCGGGTCGACGTCGACCCCGCACAGCCAGGAGTCGCCGATGATGGCAAGAGCGGCGGAGTCGTCATCGTCGTTGTCACGTGGGGCGGCGATCGCCTCGGTGAAGGTGGAGAAGCGACGGTTCTTGTCGTCGTCGAAGGAACGGCGCAGCGATCCGGCCTGGTGGCGGAGCAGTCCCGCCGCCGATGCGCCGGCGCCGACGACGGTCGCCCCCATGGTCGCCAGCGTGTAGATCAAGCGTCTTCCCACTGATTTCCCTCCTCCGGCGTCATCATTGCACCTTTGTCACTGCATCAACAACTATTGTTGAGTCATGAGCGAAAACGATCAGCAGCATCCTCCGAACCGACTCCGAGGAGCATGGGAGGCGTTCCGGCGCGGACGCGGCTCCTCTCACTCCTCGTCCGAACCCGAAGCAACCCCATCGCAGGCAGTCAGTCCCGAGGAGATCGCACTCAGCCGAATCGAAGCCGAGGCCAAACCGTATGTGGCTCCCGGTCTTAAGCTAGCTGCCGCATGGTCGTGGCGGTCGATCGTCGTGCTCGTGGCGATCGGTGTGGCGCTGTGGCTCCTGTCGAAGATCTCCAGCGTCGTGCTGCCCGTGCTCATTGCTCTGCTGTTGGCAGCGCTGCTCGCGCCCCTGACCGGATGGCTGAAGAAGAAGGGCGTGCCTCGAGGAGGGGCCGCCGCGATCTCCTTCATCGGGTTCATCGTCGTCGTGCTCGGACTCTTCGGCCTCGTCGGTCAGCAGATCTATTCCGGCATGCCCGACCTCGTCAAACAGGTCATCGCCGGTGTGTCCGGGATCAGCGGATGGCTGGCTTCGAGCCCCTTCGGCATCGACGCAACGACGATCTCGAGCTATATCGACGACGCCATCAAAACCGCGACGAACTTCTTCCAGAACAACAGCAGCCAGCTTCTCGGCGGCGCCCTGGAGGCCACCTCCTCGGTGGGCACCTTCCTCACCGGTATGGCCGTCTGTCTGTTCGCGACGTTCTTCTTCCTCTACGACGGGCAGAACATCTTCAGGTGGGTGATGAACCTGCTGCCGGTCCCGGCCCGTCCCGTCGCCACGGGTGCCGCTCTGAAGGGGTGGACGACCCTCGTGCAGTACGTGAGGGTCCAGATCCTCGTCGCCGCCGTCGATGCGATCGGCATCGGCATCGGCGCTGCGTTCCTCGGGATCCCGCTGGTCATCCCCATGACCGTGCTCGTCTTCCTCACCTCGTTCGTCCCCGTCGTCGGAGCCATCGCCTCCGGTGCGGTCGCCGTGCTCGTGGCATTGGTATCGAACGGTCTGGTCAGTGCCGTCATCATGCTCGCGGTTGTCATTGCCGTCCAGCAGATCGAAAGCCAGGTGCTGCAGCCGTTCCTCATGGGCAAGGCAGTGTCGGTCCATCCGCTGGCTGTGATCCTCGCAGTCACCGGAGGCGGCTTCCTCTTCGGCATCGTCGGCGCTCTCTTCGCCGTTCCCTTGGTTGCCGTGCTCAACAGCGTCGTCAGCTATATCGTGCGTACGAACGCCGGTGATTCGGACGAAGACGAAGCGGAGGACGACGCCGAGCGTGACCCGGACGAACGCGAGGCCACGGCAGTCCTCGAGACGGCGAAGGAAAGGCTCACCGATGCCGTCCACGAGTCCGCGGAAGACGAACGTGCATCAGGTTCCGGACAGACCGATTCGACGGAAACCGGATCAACCGGTCCGACCACGTCGCGTGAGACCGGTTCGGCCGAACCCGGACGGCCGAAGAAGGGCCCCGATGCCTGAGGCTCGGACCAGACGACCCGGCAGGACTCGTCTGAATCGGGGTCCGGCAGGACGCGCCTGAACGGGAATGAATAGAGAAGTGGGCGGGTGCGATCGCACCCGCCCACTTCTCTTTTCGGTCTCGATCAGCCGGTGAAGGCTTCGACGGAATCGACCTTGACCTCGATGGTCTTGCCGTTCGGAGCCTCGTATGAGGTCTTGTCTCCGGCCTTGACGCCGAGGACAGCCGCTCCGAGCGGCGACTTCTCCGAGAAGACGTCGATATCGGAGTCTCCGGCGATCTCGCGGTTGCCCAGCAGGAATCGCATGGAGTTGCCGGCAACGCTGGCGGTCACGACGGTTCCGGGTGCCACGGTCTTGCCGTCGCTGTCGCTGGAGCCGACCTTCGCGTTCCGCAGCAGCACCTCGAGTTGGCGGATGCGTGCTTCCTGTTTGCCCTGCTCATCACGCGCAGCGTGATAACCGCTGTTCTCCTTCAAGTCACCCTCGTCGCGGGCGGCTTCGATCTTCTCAGCAATCTCTGCACGACCCGGTCCGGAGAGATGCTCGAGTTCCTTCGACAGGCGGTCAAAGGCTTCCTGGGTCAACCATGTCTCTTCCTGGGTGACTTCCTCGGTCATGACTTCTCCTTCTTCGGTCGGTGCACTGACGGGCGTGTCAGGCAACGAAAAAACCGGGCGTATGGGCACGCCCGGAAGTTGAATGAAACTACAGTGTAACGCATCTGCGGAGAAAAACGATGAGTTCGATCACGTCCCCGGCCGTGAGGCGGAGGTTCGCGACCGCAAGATGCGTTCCCGTGCGAGAACTATTCGAAGAGACTCGTGCGACCGGGTTCCTGTGCTTCCACCAGGCGGTCGAAGCGGTCGAAGGTTCGGCCTATTCGAACCAGCAGGAGTCCACGTGGCCGGAGGCAGCCAGCTGAGTTGTGGCCAGGTCCACGTCGATGCGCTTCGGCGAATTCGGATCGGCGTTCGGATCGGCGGGAACGGTCACCTCGGTGAATCCGACGATCGCTTCCTGCTCATTCGTGGCCTGGACGATGCAGTGCACGTCGCGTTTCTGATCAGGAAATATTCCGACGCTGACGCGCGTTGAAGAATCGTCGACAACCGAATAGTCAAGGGTGCGCGGTGTTGTGGGATTCGTCTGCGGGCGGAATGCCCAGACAGCGATGACGGCGACCACCACGGCGAGGACGATGACGGCGATGATCTTCGCCCGACGACTCAGCTCTCGCTTGGGTCTGCTGGTCCGGCCGTAGCGATCATCATGCAGTGGTGGTGCCACTGTTACCTCAGTCATTGAATTCCTCTTTAAGTACTTCGCGCACTAATCTAGAGTAGTCGATCCTCTGCCGGCGATCATGTCAGCCGCAGCGCCGGCAGCAGGTGGCCACCAGGCTGAATCGAAAGGGACATTTAGGATATGACTTCGCTTCCGTACCATGGACTGCGCCTGTTGGCCGTCCATGCCCACCCCGACGACGAATCCTCCAAGGGTGCGGCAACGAGCGCGAAGTACGCTTCACTGGGTGCCCGGGTGCTCATCGCCACCATGACCGGTGGCGAGGCCGGCGATATCCTCAATCCCGCTCTCCTGCAGAGTCCGAAGGCCAGCCGCGACATCGCCGGTCTCCGTCGAGAGGAGATGGCGACCGCTGCCGCAGCCCTCGGCGCCGAACATGTCTGGGTCGGTCACGTCGACTCGGGACTGCCCGACGGCGATTTCGACAACCAGACTCCTCCCGGATGCTTCTATCGGGTTCCCGACGAGGTGGCGATGCTTCCCCTCGTGCACATCATCCGCACCTTCCGTCCTCAGGTGGTGACCACCTACGACGAGCTCGGCGGATATCCTCACCCCGACCACATCAAGAACCACGCTGTGACCATGGCCGCTGTCGAAGCCGCCGCAGATGCGACCTCGCATCCCGAGCTCGGCGAACCGTGGCAGGTGCAGAAGATCTACTTCAACCAGGACCTGTCGGCGAAGAAGTGGATCACGATCCACGAGAAGATGCTCGAGGCGGGACTCAAGTCCCCGTTCGCCGACCACCTCGAGGATTTCAAGAAGCGTGACAACCAGCGCCACAACTGGCTGAGCACCCGCATCTCCTGCTCCGAGTTCTTCTCTGCCCGCGATCGTGCGCTGCTCTCCCACGCCACTCAGATCGATCCCGAAGGCGGTTTCTTCTCCGCATCGCGCAAGGCCGCTCGCACGTACTGGCCGACCGAAGAGTTCGAGCTGGCTCTCGACCTCACCGACCGTGAGCCGCTGAACCGGGAACTGGATTTCCAGGAGACCGACCTGTTCGCCGCAGTGACCTTCGATGACGGTCGTCGCGTTCCCGCCGAGGGGATGCTCCCGGACTCGCCGGCTGCCGACGACCTCGACGCTGATTCCGCCGTCCCGACCGAAAGCGACACCCGCGCATGATCTTCGCGTCCTCTCCAGCCCCGACTCCGGACGGAGGCACACCGGACCCGGATCTGGTGACGCCCGGAACCGTCGGCTTCCTGGCCACCCTCGCCATCGTCGTCCTGACGATCTTCCTCATCAGGGACGCCCTGCGCCGTGTCCGTCGGGTGCGGGCGCACTCGGGCGCCAGCGATGCCTATCCGATCCCGCTGCGCAGGCATGTGGTGCCCAACCAGTCGAAGCTCTCAGGGCCGGAGGCACCCGAACCGGAGACCGCTGACAGCGACTCCGACGCGTCCGCCGATACCGGACCATCCGATGCAGATCGCCGAGGCGGCTCGGCGGAGGAGCCGATCGATTCCTCCGAATCCACCGACGAACGCAATGAACGAGCCTGAGCTCTGAGGCTTTGAGGTCCTGCGCACACAGACAACGGCGCGATCACCGATCGGTGATCGCGCCGTGTGCGTCCGTGCGGACTCAGTCGATTGGAGTTCAGTAGGCTGCGACGGCGGCGATGATGAGTGCGGCGAGGTGGCAGCCGTAGCCGAGAATCGTGAAGATGTGGAAGATCTCATGGAAGCCGAGCCACTTCGGTGAGGGGTTCGGGCGCTTGATCCCGTAGATCACCGCGCCGGCGATGTAGCACACGCCGCCGACTACGACGAGGAGTCCGACGGGGAAGTTCGTGGCCCAGATCTGGGGAATGTACCCGACTCCGGCGACGCCGAACCCGACGTAGATCGGGACGAAGAGCCACCTCGGTGCGGTGGTGAAGATCGTACGGAAGGCAGCGCCGAGTGCGGCGGCACCCCACAGCACGGACAGCAGGAGGACTGCCTGGTCGGTGCGGAGCATCAGCACTGCCAGCGGTGTGTACGTACCGGCGGTGATGAGGAAGATATTCGCGTGGTCGAGCCGCCGCAGGACGAGGCGGACGCGGGTGCGCCAGCGGCCTCGGTGATAGACGGCGGAGGTGCCGAAGAGCAGCATGCCGGTGACGGCGAAGATCGCGGCGGCGATGCGCGACTCGATGGTCGGGGAGATGATCACCAAAGCCAGGCCGCCGATCATCGCCAGAGGGAACGCCCCGGCGTGGAACCAGCCGCGCAGCTTCGGCTTGACCTGACCCGCCAACTTCGTCAGTTCGGCGCGCAGTGCTGAGCGGCGACGGGCGATGCGGTGGTCATCGGCGGGCGGAACGTCATCCGCGCCCGCTGAACCGACCGGCCCGGCGCCGTCGGGAACGACCGGAGAGGAATCGGTGAGCGAAGCATTCATAGCTCCATGGTAGCCAGCGGACCTGAGGCCTCATTCAGCATCGTCGGCTAGTAGTCTGTACAGTATTCGAACCGACCGACGACCCATGTGGAAGAGGACAGCTGTGGCGCGACCCGTGAACCTGCTCTATCGGCTGTACGAGCGACGGCTCAAACGTGAGCTCGACAAGTCGGTTCCGGTTCCACGTCACGTCGGGGTCATCACCGATGGCAACCGCAGGTGGGCCAAGGAGTTCGGTGCGACGACCGCTGACGGTCACCGCGCCGGAGCGGCGAAGATCGTCGAGTTCCTCGGCTGGTGCCACGAGATCGATGTGGAGATCGTCACTCTCTACGTTCTGTCCAAAGAGAACCTCGCCCGCTCGGCAGAAGAGGTTTCGATCCTCATCGAGATCATCTCGGACCTGGTGGAGAAGATCGCGGCACTCGACGGCGTCGGCGTCCAGCTCGTCGGTGATCTCGACATCGTTCCCCCGGATCTGCGTGCCCGCCTCGAAGCGGTGTCGACGACCGAGAACTGTGGAATGCGCGTCAACGTCGCCGTCGGCTACGGCGGTCGGCAGGAGATCGTCAATGCTGTGAAGTCCCTGCTGCGCACACGGACCGACGACGGCATGGACCTGGAGTCGATAATCTCCGAACTGTCGCCGGAGCAGATCGGCGAACACCTCTACACCAAGGGCCAACCCGATCCCGACCTCATCATCCGCTCCTCGGGAGAGCAGCGACTCTCCGGCTTCCTCATGTGGCAGAGCGCCTATTCGGAGTTCTATTTCTGCGAAGCCTATTGGCCGGACTTCCGCCGTACGGACTTCCTCCGAGCCGTGCGCGACTACGGTCTGCGGCAGCGGCGCTTCGGCAAATAGGTCGTGCCCGGCGTCGGCGAGACCCAGCGGCCGTCTGACGGGGGAATCCCGCATTCACTCGAAGTTCATGACCCTGACTTGCCCGAGCACGCGTGCCGCTACCGCCTGCGGGGGCGAACCGGGTTAGGTTGGCTGTAGTTGGTCGACACCAACCCGAGATCGGGGGATGTCAGAACCGGATCTCGGCGGAACTCACGCCTCAGAGGTCCTCATGGCTGAAAAAGTCCACACCTACGTTCTCGACACCTCGGTGCTGCTGTCGGATCCCGGAGCGCTTCTGCGCTTCGCCGAACACCACGTCGTCATCCCGCTCATCGTCGTCTCCGAACTCGAGGGCAAACGCAATCATCCCGAACTCGGATTCACCGCACGCAAAGCCCTCCACATCCTCGACGACTTCCGTTCCGACTACGACCGGTTGGATCAGCCCATTCCCGTCGGTGACGCAGGCGGAACGCTGCGGGTCGAGCTCAACCACATCGACGCCTCCACGATGCCGGTCGGCTTCGACCGGACGGAGAACGACACCCGCATCCTGGCCGTGGCCCGCAACCTCTCTGCCGAAGGCTGTGACGTGGTTGTCGTGACCAAGGACGTGCCGATGCGAGTGAAAGCTTCGGCCCTGGGTCTGCACGCGGAGGAGTATCTGGCGGAGCTGGCCGTCGACTCCGGGTTCACCGGGATGAGCGAGCTCGGCCTCGACGACGAGCAGATGAACGAGTTCTACGATTCGGGGTCGGTCGTCACCGAGGATGTCTCCGACGAGGTGGTCAACACCGGGGTCGTCATCACCTCACCGCGCGGATCCGGGCTGGGACGTGTGCGCAGCGGCAACCGAGTGTCGATGGTGCGCGGGGATCGTGACATCTTCGGCGTCCACGGACGGTCGGCAGAACAGCGGATCGCCATCGACATGCTGCTCGACGACGCCCTGGGGATCGTGTCGATGGGAGGGCGAGCCGGAACGGGGAAGTCCGCGCTGGCCCTCATGGCAGGTCTGCAGAAGGTGCTCGAGGAGAACAAGCACTCGAAGATCATGGTCTTCCGTCCCCTCTACGCAGTGGGCGGACAGAACCTCGGCTACCTGCCCGGCAGCGAAGGTGAGAAGATGAACCCCTGGGCGGAGGCCGTATTCGACACCCTCAGTGCGCTGGTGAGCAAGAACGTCATCGACGAGGTGGTCAACAGGGAGTTCCTCGAGGTGCTTCCGCTCACCCACATCCGCGGACGGTCCCTCCACGATGCATTCGTCATCGTCGATGAAGCGCAGTCGTTGGAGCGCAATGTTCTGCTGACCGTGCTCTCGCGCATCGGAATGAACTCGAAGGTGGTGCTCACCCACGATGTCGCCCAGCGCGACAACCTGCGAGTGGGCAGGCACGACGGAGTCGCCGCGGTGATCGAGAAGCTCAAGGGCCACGAACTGTTCGCGCATGTCACGCTGACGCGGTCGGAGCGGTCGGAGATCGCCGCCCTGGTCACCGATGTGCTCGAGGAATTCGACCCGTTCCGGTCCTGAGCCTCTGCTCCGGTCGCCGACCGCTCACGTTACCGCCGATGTCTCGCGATGTTCGGTGAGCGGTCGACGGGACGCTGAGCGGCCGCCAACACGAAACGGCGCCCGGACGGTATCCGTCCGGGCGCCGTTTCGTTCTGTCAGATCGGAGGCTTACTTGTAGCTGCCGATCATGGTGGTGACGTCGAGGGCCTTGTCGAGGTCCGCCTCGGTGATGGAGCCGTTCTCGACGAAGCCGAGCGCGACCGTCGCTTCCTTGACGGTCATCTTCTCAGCCACGGCGTGCTTCGCGATCTTCGCGGCCGCCTCGTAGCCGATGACCTTGTTCAGCGGGGTGACGATGGAGGGGCTCGCCTCGGCGAGGAAGCGGGCACGCTCCTCGTTGGCGGTGAGTCCGTCGATCATCTTCTCGGCCATGACGGTCGAGGCGTTCGCGAGCAGGCGGATCGACTCGAGCAGGTTCGAGGCCATGACGGGGATGCCGACGTTGAGCTCGAACGCGCCGTTGGTCGACGACAGCGACACGGAGGTGTCATTGCCGATGACCTGTGCGGCGACCTGAATGGTGGCCTCGCAGATGACCGGGTTGACCTTGCCGGGCATGATCGACGAACCGGGCTGCAGGTCGGGGATGGCGATCTCGCCGAGGCCGGTGTTCGGTCCCGAACCCATCCAGCGCAGGTCGTTGCAGATCTTCATGTAGCCGTAGGCGATGGTCCGCAGCTGACCGGAGGCCTCGATGAGTCCGTCGCGGTTGGCCTGGGCCTCGAAGTGGTTGCGAGCCTCGGTGATCGGCAGTCCGGTCTCCTCGGCGAGGATCTCGACCACGCGGGAGGAGAAGCCGTCGGGGGTGTTGATGCCGGTGCCCACAGCGGTTCCGCCCTGCGGGACCTCTGCCACGCGCGGCAGGGAAGCTTCGATGCGCTCGATCCCGTAACGGACCTGAGCTGCGTAGCCGCCGAACTCCTGACCGAGAGTCACCGGAGTGGCATCCATGAGGTGGGTGCGTCCGGACTTGACGATCGAGGAGAACTCCTTCGCCTTCTTCTCCAGCGAAGTCGCCAGGGTGTCCATGGCCGGGATGAGGGTGTTGACCAGGGCCTTGGTCACTGCCAGGTGCACCGAGGTGGGGAAGACGTCGTTCGACGACTGCGAAGCGTTGACGTGGTCGTTCGGGTGGACGTTGATTCCGTCGGCTTCGAGCGCCTTGGTCGCCAACGAGGCAAGGACCTCGTTGGTGTTCATGTTCGACGAGGTTCCCGAGCCGGTCTGGAACACGTCGATCGGGAAGTGGGCGTCGAATTCGCCTGCGATGACCCGGTCGGCGGCGTTCTGGATGGCTGTGGCGCGGGCCTCGTCAAGCACGCCGAGTTCGGCGTTGGCCTTCGCAGCGGCCTTCTTCACCTGAGCCAGTGCGGCGATGTGAGCGGATTCGAGGGTCTTGCCCGAGATCGGGAAGTTCTCGACGGCACGCTGGGTCTGTGCGCTGTAGAGGGCGTCCTTGGGGACTTTGACCTCACCCATGGTGTCGTGTTCGATGCGAAATTCTTCGGTCATTGTTGTCCTTTCCGTTGGGTGCCTGGGAAATGATTGCGGAGCTCAGGCTCGTTGGGAGACTGAACGGCTGTCCACCGAGGTGGCTGGTCGCTCAGGAAGCATAGGTGGAGACCGCGGCCTCGTCGCCTCCATATTGGGCGACGACCGTAGTGTGGCCGTCGTGGAGTTGGTAGGTGAGCCCGACGATGATGAGTCGGCCGTCGTCGACGGCGGTCTTGATGATCGTGGACAGCTGCATGATCTTGTCGACCGTGTCCATGGTGTTCTGACCGACGGTCTCGTTGATCGTGGTGCGCCCGTTCTTTCGGGCCCGGGCCACTGTCGGCAGGATGCGGGCGACGACGTCGGAGATGAATCCCGGGGGAGTCTCACCCGAGTCGTAGGCGTTGTAGGCGGCGGTCACGGCCCCGCAGCTGTCGTGGCCGAGCACGACGAGCAGGGGAGTGCCGAGCATCTCGACTCCGTATTCGAGCGAGCCCAAGGTTACCGGGTCGACGACCTGTCCGGCATTGCGCACGACGAACATGTCACCGAGGCCGACATCGAAGATCATCTCAGCGGCGACTCGGGAATCCGAGCAGCCGAAGAGAGTGACGAACGGGGTCTGGCTGCCCGACAGTGACTCACGTCGCGCCGTGTCCTGGTTGGGGTGCTGAGGGACATCGTCGACGAAACGCTGGTTTCCCTCGAGGAGTCGCTTCCACGCCTGATTGGGCATTGCTTTCGCACCTGCTTCCGAGTTGTGTGCATCGCGCCCGGGACCGGGTGCGATTGGAGGTCAGACCAATCCGCGGCGTGCGGCTTCTTCGGCGGCCTCCACGTAGGAGTGGGTCTTCGCGGCCTGGTGCTCGGCGAAGACCTGCCGGACGGTCCCCGACTTCGACCTCATCACCAGGGAATGCGTGGTGACGTGGCCACCCTGGAACTTCACTCCGTCGAGCAGGTCGCCGTTCGTGATGCCCGTGGCGACGAAGTAGCTGTTGTCACCGGTGACGAGGTCATCGGTGTTGAGCACCTGATTGACGTCGAGACCGGCCTTGGCCGCGGCCTCGCGCTCTGTGTCGTCCTGCGGCCACAGACGGCCCTGGATGACTCCGCCGAGTGCTTTGATGGCGCAGGCGGTGATGATGCCTTCGGGGGTACCGCCGATGCCCATGAGCATGTCGACGCCGGTTCCCGGACGGCAGGCGGCGATGGCTCCGGCGACGTCGCCATCGGTGATGAGCTGGATGCGGGCTCCGGCGGCGCGGATCTCATCGATCATCTGCTGGTGGCGGGGGCGGTCGAGGATCATCACCGTCACCGAGGCGGGATCCTTCGTTCCCTTCGCCTTGGCGACGCGGCGGATGTTCTCAGCGATCGGCAGACGCATGTCGACGGCGTCAGCGGCATCGGGGCCGGTGACGAGCTTCTCCATGTAGAACACGGCAGAGGGGTCATACATCGCACCGTCTTCGGTCACAGCCATGACCGAGATCGCATTGGGCATGCCCAGAGCGGTCAGGCGAGTGCCGTCGATCGGGTCGACAGCAACATCGCAGTGCGGTCCTCCGCCGTCGCCGACCTGCTCGCCGTTGAAGAGCATCGGAGCTTCGTCCTTCTCACCTTCGCCGATGACGACGGTGCCGGCCATGCGGACGGTGGAGATGACATTGCGCATCGCGGCCACGGCTGCTCCGTCGGCTGCGTTCTTGTCGCCGCGGCCGACCCAGGGGGCGGCGGCGATGGCTGCGGCCTCGGTGACTCGGACGAGCTCCAGAGCCAAGTTGCGGTCGGGAGCATCCGACTCGACCTGAGCCTTCTGTGACCATGAGTCGGTCACTGCGACAGGCGGAGCCTCCTCATCAACTCGTCCTCGGTCATGGTGAGATTTCACGTCAACAGGCTCTTTGGAGTCACTCATGCCTCCAATTGTGCCACCCCTGTGATCGGGGTCGCGACAGCGGTGTCCGCTTGTGGCCGCAGTCACGTCCTCGGACCGGAATTGGCCCTTCGCGCGCGAGCCGAGGACAATGGCGGTGTGAATGTCCGAAATGCTGCCGACGAGACGGGTACTCGAACGGTCGTCGACAAGGCGACGTCGAGTCCTAGGGGAGAGTCCATGGCTGATGAGTCCGGAGTGATGCTGCCGGGGTCCCGGGAAGAGATGCGCTTCCTGCGCAAAAACTCGAACTGGGTCAATATGGTCATCGCGATCCTCGCCTGTCTCGCAGTCGCCGTCGGGATCCTGTTCCTCGCCCCGCAGCCCGAAGTCGACTCAGAACGTGTCGTCGACTATCAGGGGATCGCCGAGCAGTCCCAGGGCAACGCCGATTTCGACCTCATCGTTCCGCAGATCCCGCGCGGATGGACGTCGAACGAAGCCAGCCTCGACCGCGTGGGCGACTCCGAATACACCTCGTGGTACATGTCGTTCATCGGCCCCGACGACCAATGGGTGAGCATCGAACAGGCCGAAGCGAGTGCGAACTGGGCGAAGCGGAAGACCGATGAGGCTGTCGCTGCCGAGAAGGTGACCGTCGGAGGTGCCGACTTCCAGGTCTACCGCACCGAGGAAGCAAAGGAGTACTGGGTCACGCACAAGGGCGATATGTATGTCGTTCTGACTGCCACGGCTGCGCCGGACACCGTCAACAGCTTCGCCGATCAGGTGGCCGCCGAACTGAAGTGATTCCAGGCTGCCCCGAAGTTCTATTCGGTGTCGTCCGAGGTCTCCTCACGGGCCTTGTCGAGGCGTTCCCGTGCTCCGTCGAGCCATGCCTGGCACCGGTCGGCCAGAGCCTCGCCACGCTCCCACAGCCGCAGTGACTCTTCGAGCGGCAGGTTGCCGGTCTCCAGACGCTTGACGGTCATGACGAGTTCTTCGCGCGCCTGCTCGTAGCTGAGCGTGCTGATATCGGGCTGGTCCTGTTGGGTCGTCGGTTCGGTCATCGGTGTCTCCTTCGCAGAGTGTGTGAAACGTGGACAGAGTGTGGAGTTGTAGTCAATCGTCGGTCGTCGAATCGTCGGTCTCCGGAGTGACCTCGGTGATATCTGCGTCGAAACGACCACGAGCGACCCGGACATGGACGGTGTCGCCGGCGGCGACTTCGGCGGCATTGCGGACGGCCTGACCTTCGTCGGTCTGCACCACGGCGTAGCCGCGCTCCAACGTCCGCAGGGGAGAGAGGGACCTGGCTTGGGAACGAAGGTGCTGGATCTCGTTCTGAGCTTGGATGAGCCGTCCGTTCGTCGCCTGCAGGCTGCGGCGGCGGATCGTTGTCAGCTCGTTCTCATGCGCGGTGATCATCGTCTGCGGTTCGGCGAGCACCGGCCGTGATCGCACGGCGGTGAGCATCTCCTGTTCGCGGTCGAGGATGCGATTGACGGCAGCTTCGAGCTCGGCGCGTGCACGCAGCAGATTCATGCCTTCTTCCGCGACATCCGGAACGATCCTCTTTGCGGCATCTGTTGGTGTTGACGCCCGCATGTCAGCGACCTCATCGAGGATGGGCCGGTCCGCCTCGTGACCGATCGCCGAGACGACCGGTGTCTGCGCGGCGGAGACGGCACGGACGAGTGCTTCGTTGGAGAACGGCAGGAGGTCTTCCATGCTGCCGCCGCCGCGGGCGATGACGATGACATCGATCTGCGGGTCCGCGTCGAGTTCGGCGAGGTTCTTCATCACTCCCGGCACGGCATCCGGGCCTTGCACTGCACAGTTGCGGACTTCGAATTCGGCGGCAGGCCAGCGAAGGTGCACATTGCGGATGACGTCCTTCTGCGCATCCGAATCCCGTCCGGTGATCAGCCCGATCCGGTTCGGCAGGAACGGCAGGCGCAGCTTCCGGTTGGGATCGAAGAGCCCCTCGGCGCCCAGCTGTTTCTTCAATCGTTCGAGGCGGGCGAGGAGTTCGCCGAGGCCGACGGCGCGGATATCGTTGGCGCGCATCGTCAGCCGACCGGTCTTCGTCCAGAAATCGGCTTTGAGATTGGCGACGACGTGGCTGCCCTCGGTCAGAGGAGCCCCGGTGCGGTCGAGGACGTTCTTCCAGATCTGGACCGGCAAGGACATCTCGACATCGGTATCGCGCAGGGTCAGGTAGCTGGCCTTGCCTCGATGGTTGAGCTCGACGACCTGCCCTTCGATCCACACGCTCGACATGCGGTCGATATAGGATTTCATCTTCGAAGACAGCAGACTCAGCGGCCACGGATTCTCCGCCGTGGTCTCGGCTGCGGTGGCGGCGAGCTCCTTCGGCTCGGCTGTTTCACCGAGCGTGCCGGGAGTGCCGGAAATTCTTTGCGCCATTTAAGTCCCCTTCCGAATCCCAAGCCTAACGAACGGCACTGACGCAGCCCATTCCTGGCCGCAGCCGATGGCTCCGGCTTAGACTGAACGGGTGAGCGTCGTTTCAGTACCTGCCCCGACCATTCCGCGCCGGCGTTTGGCACCGGGCGAGATCCGCACTCCGGTCAATGCAGACAAGAGGGTGCTGCTGGCCGCACCGCGAGGCTATTGTGCCGGCGTCGATCGTGCTGTCATCGCCGTTGAGCGCGCCCTCGTGCACTTCGGCGCACCGATCTATGTCCGCAAGGAGATCGTGCACAACCGACATGTCGTCGAGACCCTGTCCGAACGCGGGGCCGTCTTCGTCGATGACACCGATGAAGTCCCGGAAGGTGCTCGGGTCGTGTTCTCCGCTCATGGTGTCTCACCGGCCGTGCACACCGAGGCTGCCCAGCGTTCGCTGTCGACGATCGATGCGACATGCCCGTTGGTGACGAAAGTCCACAAGGAGGCCATCCGGTTCGCCCGGGACGGTTTCCGCATCCTCCTCGTCGGCCATGCCGGGCATGAAGAGGTCGAAGGCACCATGGGCGAGGCGCCGGAGCACATCACACTGGTGCAGAGCCCGGAAGAGGCCCGCACCATCGAGGTTCCCGATGCCGAGAAGCTGGTGTGGATCTCACAGACGACCTTGAGCGTGGACGAGACCATGGAAACGGTTGAGATCCTGCGTGAGCGCTTCCCGCACCTGCAGAATCCACCCAGCGATGACATCTGCTACGCGACACAGAACCGGCAGGTCGCGGTGAAGAAGGTCGGGCCCGACGCGGATCTCGTCATCGTCGTCGGGTCGGCGAACTCCTCGAACTCCGTTCGCCTCGTCGAAGTCGCTCTCGAACACGGGGCGAAGGCTGCCTACCGTGTCGACTTCGCCCGCGAGATCGACGAGACATGGTTCCACGACGTGGCCACGGTCGGTGTCACCTCAGGTGCGAGCGTTCCGGAGAACCTCGTCCAGGACGTGCTGCAGCTGCTGGCCGAATACGGATTCGACACCGTCGAAGAGGTCGTCACCGCCGAAGAGGACCTCATCTTCTCGCTGCCGAAGGAACTGCGCAAGCTCGGCTGAGCTGAGCAATTCCGCTGCGCGGCGCGACGGGGAGTTCCACGACTCAACGGAGTCGACGAACGCTGTCGATTCTCAGCTTGTCCCCGTCTGCCGATCACGTAGATGAGTCGGACCGCGTCCGTCGAAGTCCATGGCCCGAGGGCGACTGAGTTCTTCTGCGCTGATGCCGCGAGTGCGAGTATCGAGTTCGGCCACGGCATCGAGTTCGTCGGCGACGATCCCGGTCGACGGAAACTTTCTGGCGGTGACGAGGAACCGGGACTCCAAGGACGAGACGAACCGGTTGTAGTCCTCGACGGAGCGGTCCAGGCTGGCACCCATCCGTGACACGTGGGTGACAAGGGTGCCGATACGTTCGTAGAGTTCCGTGCCGAGTCGGAGCACCTCGGCCGCCGAGGTGGACATGTCCGCCTGCCGCCAGTTGAGCGCCACGGTCTTCAACAGCACCAGCAGAGTCGCTGGTGAGGCGAGGACGACGTTCTTGCCCAGTGCATGATCGATCATCTTCGGGTAGCTTGCCGCGGCCGCGGAGAGCAGACCGTCGGTGGGCACGAAGCAGACGACGAAGTCGGGGGAGGCATCGAACGCCTTCCAGTACTCCTTCGACGCCAGGGCATCAACATGGCGCAACAGGGCGCGGGCATGGTCCTGACCGCCCGTGCCGGAGTCGGCCGCCTCGACGGAGTCCTTGTTCATCCGTGCCGACAACGGTGTCTTCGCATCGATGACGATCGTGCCGCCACCGGGCAGATGGACGACCATATCGGGGCGGTGGCGCTTGCCGTCCCGGTCGGCGCTGACCTGCGTGTCGAAGTCGACGTGGGGGAGGAGGCCGGCATATTCGACGATGCGTTTGAGCTGGACCTCGCCCCAGTCTCCACGGTGGGTCGTCGAATTCAAAGCGTTGGCCAGTGACCCGGTCGATTCCTGGAGGCGGAGGTTCTGTTGGCTGAGGTGCCCGATCTGGGAGTTCAGTCGGGTGATCTGTTCGATCTGCGTGCGGTCCTGGGAGTGCAGGTTCTCCTGCAGATTCTTCACGCTTGCCGCCAACGGCCCGATGGCGGCGGTGATCTCACCGGCCATCTGCGCATCGGCCTCGAGATCTTCGGTGCGCTCGGACAGGATGCGTGACGTGGTCTCGGCGCGAGTGAGTCTCTCGAGATAGCGGGAACGGGTGAGACTGCGGCCGAGGAGGAATCCGAGCACGGCGGCGAGGACGATCGCCACGATGAAGACGATGATGACTGCGGATGCGGGGAAAGCATTCATGATCCCAGGGTGACAGAGGGCACTGACACGAGAATTCGAGGACCACCTCGGCGACGGCTAGACTTGGATACCGTGGCTTTGACTATTGGAATCGTGGGACTGCCCAATGTCGGCAAGTCGACCATGTTTAACGCACTGACCAAGAACCAAGTTCTCGCGGCGAACTACCCGTTCGCGACGATCGAACCGAACGTGGGCGTTGTCCCGCTGCCGGACGAGCGACTCACGCGACTGGCTGAGATCTTCGGCTCCGAACGCATCCTCAATGCCACCGTCGACTTCGTCGATATCGCTGGAATCGTGCGCGGCGCTTCCGAAGGGGAAGGCCTGGGCAACCAGTTCCTCGCCAACATCCGCGAAGCCGATGCGATCTGCCAGGTCATCCGCGGATTCGTCGACGACGACGTCGTCCACGTCGACGGCAAGATCAGCCCCGCAGACGACATCGATACGATCAACACCGAGCTCATCCTCGCCGACCTCCAGACATTGGAGAAGGCTCGGCCCCGGATCGAGAAGGAAGTCAAGGGCAAGCGCGCTCCTGCTGAGCAGCTGACTGCGATCGATGCCGCCACCGAGATCCTCGAAGGCGGGCGGACGCTCTACCAGGCGATGCAGGCCGAGAAGTTCGATGTCAGTGCACTGCGCGAGCTGCAGCTGATGACGGTCAAGCCCTTCCTCTACGTGTTCAACGTCGACGACGAGGTGCTCGCCGATGAGGACAAGAAGAATGAGATGCGGGCACTGGTGGCTCCCGTCGAGGCGATCTTCCTCGACGCGAAGTTCGAGTCCGAACTCGCCGAACTCGACGAGGAGGAAGCCCGGGAGATGCTCGAATCGACCGGCCAGGAAGAGAGCGGACTCGATCAGCTCGCCCGAGTCGGCTTCGACACCCTGGGTCTGCAGACCTATCTGACGGCCGGGCCCAAGGAATCCCGTGCGTGGACGATTCCGGAGGGTGCCACCGCCCCCGAGGCGGCCGGAGTCATCCATACAGACTTCCAGAAGGGCTTCATCAAGGCCGAAATCGTGTCCTTCGATGATCTCGATGCGAACGGTTCGATGGCTGCCGCGAAGTCCGCCGGCAAGGTCCGGATGGAAGGCAAGGACTACATCATGGTCGATGGGGACGTGGTCGAGTTCCGGTTTAACGTCTAGCGTTATTGACGGTTTCCGTTATAGAATGCTCTCGTGATCAGATCGTTCGGCAGCAAGGACACCGAGCGCATCTGGCATGAGCAGTACGTCAAGCGCGTCGACCGGACGGTGCAGCGGGCGGCCATGCGGAAGCTCGAGCTGATCCATGCGGCGAAGGATGTCGAGGATCTCCGGGTCCCGCGGGACAACCGCCTGGAGCGTCTGGTCGGCGACCGAAGCGGGCAGCACAGCATCCGCGTCAACGCGCAATGGCGTATCTGCTTCGTCTGGAGAGAGGGAGGTGCGGACGATGTCGAACTCGTCGACTACCACTGAGGCCGACCTGATCGAGCCGATCCACCCGGGAGAGATCCTGATGGAGGACTTCATCGAGGGCTTCGGGATCACTCAGAACAAGCTCGCGGTGTCCATCGGCGTGCCGCCACGCCGGATCAACGAGATCGTGCACGGCAAGCGGGGGATCACCGCTGATACGGCGATCCGTCTGGCGCGCTACTTCGGAACGTCCGAGGAGCTCTGGATGAATCTGCAGTCGAACTACGAGTTTCGGCTTGAGCGCCGTGTCCTGCACGACAAGGTTGCCGCGATCACACCGTTGGAGGTTGCGTGACTGTCCTCGTGGAAGAGCTCCGCGATTCTGCACAACGTGACGGCGTGGAGAAGTTCGTGGTCGGCGCGGTGATACATTCAGATGGGTCTGTGCTGGTCGTCACTCGTAGCGAACTGGACGACTTCCTGCCTGGGATCGATGAACTGCCCTCTGGTGGCGTTGAGGTCGGGGAGTCACTCACAGCGGCGCTTGATCGTGAACTGCTCGAAGAAGTCGGATTCGAGTCTGAGGTGATCGATGGCGACTTACTTTAACACTTCGACTATAGATCCGCTTCGGGGAGACTGACGCGACAGCTCACAGTGTCAGTGCCGTTGGCCGATCGTATTGTGAAGCTCTCGGACGAGCACGTCGCGGCTCGATGGATCACTGCAAGGGATGTCATTGGTGCGTCATGTACGCCAGAGACTCAGGGCGTGATCGAGACATGGTTCCTCCGCTGAGGTCTCCCGTGCTTGCCGAGCGTGTGGTTTGAGACGTTGTTCCGTGCCGGAACTCGGTGGAGTTCCGGTCCATCGAGTGATGCCCACACTCTTGACTCTTCCTATAAGTGGAAGATATCTTCGTGTTCTATGAAGAATATCGCACCGCAGCTGACGCCTTTCGTGCGCTCGGATGCCGTTGGGGCGATTCTGGCCGAGACTCTCGGGCACCCTGAGCGGGAGTTTACGCTGGCAGAGCTTGGGCGGCGCACGGACACGAGCGGCCCGGTCGTGCACCGCGAAGTGGGGCGACTGGTCGACTCCGCCGTGCTTCGTGACCGGTATGAGGGGCGAAACCGTCTCGTGAGTGCGAATGCCGACCACCCATTGTTCGCTCTGATGCGAGATCTGATCGCGGCGACCTACGGGCCGGTGCCGGTCTTGCGTGAGCTCTTCGACGGGATCGACGGGGTGGAGGAGCTGCTGATCTACGGATCTTGGGCCGCGCGCCGGTCCGGGGAAAGCGGTGAGTTTCCCAACGACTTAGACGTCCTCGTCGTGGGGGAGACGCCGCGGAGGACGCTCTCGGGGATTGCGGCCGAAGCAGGCGACAAGCTCGACTTGCCCGTGAACATCACGCGTATCGCACCGGTTGACTGGAACTCTGAGGACCCGTCGCCGTTCGTCTCGACGATTCGGTCACGCCCCTTAGTCGATGTGAGGTCCGGTGAGATCCTTGCCTGAGATCGTCAATCAGATGCTCGTGAACCGAAGACTGGAGCGTGTGGAGCGGAATCGCGAGCATGCGCTGGCTGTGGTCGTGACCGCAGAACGCCATATCCGTACGGCAGAGCTGCTTGCTGATACCGACGATCACGCGATGGCGTTCACAGCGGCGTACGATGGTGCGCGCAAAGCGCTCGTCGCGGTTCTTGCCGCCGAAGGGTTCCGTGTCCGACCCGTGGGCGGAGCTCATCGCAACACCGGGATCGCGGCAGCAGGCTTCGTCAACGACAGTGCCTTGGACGAGTTTTAGTGGATGCGTCAAGTGCGCAACGCGACTGAGTATCCCGACGACGATCGACCGACAGCGACGAACCAAGACGTGGCTGAAGCGATCACCGCGGCCGTTCGGATCGTCGATGTCTGTGCCGAGTACGTGCGTCACGACGGGTAGTCGACGAGTTTGGGTGCAGTTTTTCGCCCGCATCGGCTTCGACACGGCGGAAGAGTTCTGGATGAACCTGAAGTCGAGCTGCGGGCTGCGTCGTGAGCGTCGGGTGCTGCGCGACAGGATCTCTGCGATCACACCTCTCGTAGTCGCGCAGCCGTTCGACTCTTCGTGGAATCCGGTCTGCCGAAGGTTCCGCTTCAACATCTGCGGCAGAGGCTGGGGCACTGTGGCAGCGACAGCTTGAGCTGTCACTGCACTTCCCCGGCTCAGAACGCCCGAATAGTTGCGGAGAGGCCCGACGGCTCTGGACGTGTGCGGATGGAGTGCGGCGGCGATCAGCCCCTTGACAGCTCCTCGCGGACGATCGCTGTTCCCGCACTCAAGGCGCTCATCTTCGCGAGGGCAACGTCGCGCGCGAAGGGGGCCATGCCGCAGTTCGTGCTTGGAATGAGCTTGTCGGCGTCGACGAACTTCAGAGCCTTGCGCAGAGTCGCGGCGACCTCCTCCGGTGTCTCAATGGTCTCGTTTGCCACGTCGATGGCACCGAGCATGACCTTCTTGCCGCGGATCAGTTCGATCAGGTCCATCGGGACATGGGAGTTGTGGCATTCGAGCGAGACGATGTCGAGGCTCGAGCGCTGCAGGAGGGGGAAGGATTCCTCGTATTGGCGCCACTCGGACCCGAGGGTCGTTTTCCAGTCGTTGTTCGCCTTGATCCCATAGCCGTAGCAGATATGCACTGCGGTTTCGGCCCGCAGACCTTCCGCTGCCCGTTCGAGCGCGGCGACTCCCCAGTCCTTCATCTCCTCGAAGAAGACATTGAATGCCGGCTCGTCGAACTGGATGATGTCCACTCCCGCCGCCTCCAGATCCTTTGCCTCCTGATTGAGGACCGTGGCGAATTCCCAGGCCAGCTTCTCGCGGCTCTTGTAATGGTCGTCATAGAGTGTGTCGATCATCGTCATCGGTCCCGGCAGCGCCCACTTGATCGGCTGATCGGTCTGCAGGCGGAGGAACTTCGCATCGTCGACGAAGACCGGTTTCTCACGGCTCACGGCGCTGACGACTGTGGGTACGCTTGCGTCGTAGCGATCGCGGATCCGAACCGTCTTGCGCTTCTCGAAGTCGACTCCGCTGAGATGCTCGATGAACGTCGTCACGAAGTGTTGGCGGGTCTGCTCTCCGTCGCTGACGATGTCGATGCCGCGGTTGGTCTGCTCATGAGTCGAGATGCGCAGGGCATCGTGCCTGCCCTCGACCAAGGCATCGCCTTGGAGGTTCCAGGGGGACCAGAGGGTTTCGGGCTGCGCGAGCCAGGACGGCTTCGGCAGACTGCCGACGATTGAGGTGGGCAACAGCGGCTGGGTCATCGTTTCTTCTCCTGCGGTCATGCGACTGGGACGGGTCGGTCGGACGCCCACTGCTCGAGCATCTCTCGGTGCGGGTTGACGAAGAACTCCTCCGTGAACTTTCCCTGTCTGATGCCGAGCTGGTTGCGTTCGACGCGATCATAGGTGACCGGCATCTCCGAGAAGTCGTGCCGGTCCAGCGTCGGCCGGTAGACCTCTCCGGCGGCGGTATCCGCGTTGTAGATCTCAGGCCGATAGATCTTCTGGAAAGTCTCCATCGTGGAGATCGTGCCGATGAGCGCCAGATCGGAATAGTCGCCGAGGAGGTCGCCGCGATGGTAGAAGGCCAGCGGTGCGACGCTGCCCGGTGGCATGAAATACCTCACCTGGAGTCCCATCTTTGCGAAGTAGTCATCGGTCAGCGAGTAGTCGTCCTGCTGGTATTCGAACCCGAGAATCGGGTGGTGATTCTCGGTCCGATGGTACGACTTGCTCGTGGACACGCTGATGCAGATCACGGGTGCCGTCTGGAACCGTTCCCGATAGGCGGCAGAATCGAGGAAGTGTTGGAATAGTTTGCCATGCAGATCACCGAAGTCATCGGGGACCGTGAACTCGGTTGCGGCCTCATTGGCAGCCGGCAGCCGCACGCTGAAATCGAAATCGCGGACGAAGGACGAGAAATTGTTCCCCACGATCCCGGGGTGACGTTTTCCAATCAGTCTGTCGATGATCTGGATATCCAGGACTTCGAGCAGCGGGAACTCCTGTTCCCGGCCGCCCGAGGTGAAGTGAAGTCCTCCGGAGACGATGTCGAGTTCGAGGTCATAGCGATCCCGGTCGGGATTGTCCCAGGACGCGAGTTCGTTGAAGCGGCGATTGATGATGCTCAGAGCAGTGCGGAGGTTCTGTTGACGGTCCTCGCCCCTGGCGAGGTTGGCGAAGTTCGTCGTCGCTCGGGTGCTCTCCGACGGCGAGTAGTCCTCGTCGAATCGAGTCGTGGTGATGCTGAATGAGAACTCAGGTGTCATGGACGTCCAATTCGGTGGGTGTGCGGCCGGTTGTGGTCGCTGGCATGTCTGTGATCCATCCTGCCCGTCCCCTGTGGCCATCGGGTAACTCGGGGGAACTATGGATTCCTATAGCCTTGATCTATGTCTCGAGGTCTGAAGAACATCACGCTGCTGCAACTCCAGTACTTCATCGAGGTCGCGTCGGAGGGGTCGATCACCGCCGCCGCCGATCTCCTCTATGTCTCTCAGCCGACCATGTCTGCCGCGATGAAGGACCTGGAGACCCGTGTGGATCGCGCTCTGCTCGTCCGATCCGCCCGCGGGGTGACGTTGACTGACGACGGTGTGGAGTTCCTCGGCTATGCCCGGCAGGTCGTCGAACAGGTGGAACTCCTCGAGCAGCACTACCTAGGGCGCCCACCGTCACGGCGTCTGCTCGGAGTCTCGGCGCAGCACTACTCGTTCGTCGTCGATGCTTTCGTTCGGATGGTCAAGGCCAGCGATGCTGCCGAGTACGAGTTCTCACTGCGAGAGACGCGTACCTGGGACATCATCGAAGACGTTCGCACGCTCCGCAGTGAGCTCGGCATCCTCTACCGCAACGACTTCAACAGGAAGGTCATCGACAAACTGCTGCGAGATTCCGGGCTTGCGTTCCACCCGCTCTTCCTCGCCTCCCCTCACATCTTCATCTCTCGTACGAACCCGCTTGCCTCCCGCCACCGCGTCACCCTTGACGATCTCACTGCCCTGCCGCGCCTCACTTTCGACCAGGGGGCGAACAACTCGTTCTCCTTCGCCGAGGAGATTCTCTCCACCCTGTCGAGCAAGCAGGAGATCCGGGTTTCTGACCGTGCGACCATCTTCAATCTGATGATCGGTCTCGACGGCTACACCATCTCGACGGGCATCATCAGCGACGATCTCGATCCGGCCATCGTCGCGATTCCACTCGAGGTCGATGAACGCATCGAGATCGGCTGGATCGATCATTCCGGGATCCCGCTGACCGAACAGGCGCAACGCTACCTCGACGAAGTTCGGGCCGTCGTCGGCGGTTTCGGCATTGCGCTGCTCGATCAGCCGTGACCGAGGACAGCACCAAAGGAGTTCTGGATGAACCTGCGGTCGAACGACGAGTTGCGGATGGTTCAGCGCCTGTTGCGTGATGCTGTCGCCGCATTCACACCTCTGGAGGCCGCATGTCTGTCGTCACATTAAGAGGCAGGCTCATCTGTGCCGACGGCAACGAGGCGGACATCGTCGCCGGCTATCTTGACCGGCATGTCGAGCTCACTCGCGCCGAATCCGGGTGTCTTCACTTCAGTGTCGAACCGACGGCGGATCCACTCGTGTGGATGGTGTCCGAGAGGTTCGTCGACAAGCATGCGTTCGATTCTCATCAAGCGCGAGTGCGGGTCAGTGACTGGGGCCGAGTGACGGAAGGAATCATGCGGGAGTACACGATCGACTATGGTGCGGACTCCTGATTATCTGGGTTCGGAGGGTTGATCACTTTCCGTGAAGCATTCCGGTGGAGTTCCGGTTCAAGGTATGACTTGTACTGCGGGCGAGACTTGGTCAGCTGACAGTCTGCACGACCTGAATCAGATGTCCTTCTGGGTCCTCGGCCCAAGCGATGAGCAGGTGGTCGAGCCAAGGTTCCGGTGGCTTGATCGGGGTTGCACCGAGATCGACCCGATGCGCGTAGCCTGCATGGACGTCGTCAGTCCAGAGGATCACCGCTGCGTGCTGGCCGTCGGCGACCGGGTCGAGGCAGTGGTCATTGCGGGTGCTCGTTTCAGTTGCGAACCCGATTCGGTACCCATCTAGGGTGAGGTCGACGTGTATGGGTGTTCCAACTCGAGGGGTGCGAAATGCCTCCTCGAAGCCGAGGCGCCGATAGAAGTTCGTCGCGCGGTCGATGTCGCGGGTGAACAGCACGATCTGAGGCGTGCGAAAGAGCGTCATGCGGCTACATTGCCTCTGGGCTGCTGACGTCGTCAAAGATAGGCACGAATAGTCGTCATCGCACCTGATTCATCAAGGTCGTGAGAATCAGCCTGCGTTAGAGTGACCCCTGGCGCCAGCAGGTGACCGCCACGATGAGATCTGCCGCAGAGGGAATCTCAACCCGAAAGCTCGGAAGGCGAGGACCGAAGATGACAGCCAGCAAGAATTCGTCACAGCCCGCGGTGCCTCAGCGCGTGACCAAAACAGTTCGGGCAACGGGCCTCATCCTCGCGCTCGTGCTCGGTGCGATCGCTGCGGTCATCGGCCTGGCATCGCTTATTCCCGGGCTTGGCCCGTTCAGTTCCGCCGCTGCTCGGTTTGCGCCGACGATTGCGCCGATAGCGACTGTGACCGGAGCGATTGTGCTTGGGTTTGGAATCTTCTGCCTGCGCCGAGGCCGACGACGGACCGGAGTTATGGTGACAGGATTCGGAGCGGTGAGCACAATCGCGAATCTGGCGGTCGTCATTGTGCTCCTCGTTGCCATCACCTCGGCCGGTGGTTCGGTGAATCTGTTCACTGCGACGTTCGGGCTCTCGGCGATCGACTCGGCATCGCCTGATCGCAAGGAAGTGTACGACAAATCCAGCTCAGGCGATGACCTCTCCGTATCGATCTACGAACCTGAGAGAGCGAAGGGTTCAGCTCCGACGATCATGTACGTCCACGGAGGCGGTTGGATCGTAGGCGAACCGAACGCAGCGAGCTCAGAGCTCCGTGAACTCGCCGATCACGGCTACCTGGTCGTATCGGTCGAATACGAACTCGCCACCCTGGATAACGCCACCTGGCAGAGCGCACCATCGCAGGTCGCCTGTGCGGCAAGCTGGATTCAGACCCACGCAGACACAATCGGTGCAGACACCGATCGCCTTGCGTTCTGGGGCGAGAGTTCGGGCAGCAACATGGTCGCCAATACCGCCGGTGCCGCAGCGCAAGGCGACGCCGAATCGTCCTGCGGTGGGAAGGTTCCGGTTCCGGCGGCGGTGATTGCCGACTACCCCGCGTTCGACGTGACGGGCCTCTACGAGAACGCCCCCACCGGGCCCGGCGCGGGATCCGGCACGCGCCTGTTCGCGACCCGCTACACGGGTGGCACACCAGAGGAATATCCGGAACGCTATGCAGTGGCCGATTCCGTTACGCATCTGAAAGCACCCGCGCCGCCGGTGCTCATGATGACAGCGATGCGCGATGACGTGATTACCCCAACCGACCAGCTTTCATGGGCCGAATCGGCCCGAAGGCGTGGCGTCGACGTCACAACCGTGAAAGTTCCCCTCGCCAATCATGCGTACCCGCAGAAGGCGAAGAACTCAATCGGCAGCCAGGGACACCTGAGCATCGCAGAGGCCTACTTATCCGAACAACTTCGCTAGCCACACGTCCGTTGTGGATCTCGGCTGTCCTGGCGGGGAGGCATCGATGCAGGTATCGTGGAAACCGGCAGCACGTACGGTTGCCAGCACTTCCAGGTACCTAAGCCTGAATCATTGCGGAGAGCTCCGGTCGGCCCGGAACATGTCCAGATGGGGTGCGGCGCATTTCTGCGCCGTCTTCAACCGCCGGTGCGACACACCGGCTGACGTAAGGACATGACATGACGACCAAAGACGAGAAGAACCTGTCCCAGGTGACCGACAAGATCGCGAAGATGGACGAACCGGAACGATCGCTCATGCAGCGAGCGCACGAGATCATCGTGACCGTCGCCCCCAGTCTCAAACCGCGAATCTGGTATGGCATGCCAGCCTATGCTCTGTCCGCGAGCACTCCTGCACTGGTGACACTGCGCAATGACGAGCGGGTCAACCTGGCCCTCACGGAAAAGGTCGAACTCACCCCAGCCAGTGGTTCCGACGGATCGCTGATGCCCGCCGCATGGTACTTCGAGACCATCGACGAGGCCGCCGAGAAGCGCATCGCCGATATCGTCAGGACGGCAACCTCCTGACGGTGACGATCGCCGGCGCTGAGCCCGCAGACGACACTGCCTGCGACGTCTGTGTCTGGGGCTCAGCCGCGCGGTCGTCTCTGAGCATCCGACCTCCGATTGGCTATGGTGGTGCTTAAAGGGAGAGCAGTCCCATCTGCCATAAGTTTGAGGAGTGATCGACTTGAGTTTCTCTGTCTATCTGTCCGGTGAGATCCACACCGAGTGGCGCGATGAGGTCAAGCGCGGAGCCGAGGCGGCCGGTCTGGATATCGATTTCACCGCACCCGTGACCGACCACCCTGCCAGCGATGCTGCCGGTGACCACCTCGGCGAGAACGACAGCGCCTTCTGGCGTGATCACCAGTCGGCGAAGGTCAACGCCATCCGCACCCGGACCCTGATCGAAAAGGCCGATATGGTCGTCGTGCGCTTCGGAGACAAGTACAAGCAATGGAACGCCGCCTTCGATGCCGGCTATTGCGCGGCACTCGGCACACCCTATGTGACCCTCCACGATGCCGACATCGTGCATCCGCTCAAAGAAGTCGATGCCGAAGCCAAGGCCTGGTGCCAGACGACGGATCAAGTGGTCGAAACCCTGAAGTATGTTCTCAGAGACTGAACTCGATGAGTTGAGACCGCGAACGACCGAGGAGTGAAAACGGCCGGTCGCGGCCTCAGGACCTGCGCGTCGTGACGCTACGGCAGGGGATGATCACCCTTGATCTTGAAGAAGGATCCACGGTTCTCCCCGGCGAGCTTCGACTTCTGACGGGCGAACTTGAACGCCGACAGCTCGGGAGGCACGTCCATCCCCTCCGAAAGTTTGAAGCCGACGGCCCGCTTGCCATCGTCTGCTCGTGTCCATAGGACATTGACTGCGAGCCCGGACTCGTAGAAGACGTGCACCCAATAGATGCCATCGACGTCATTGATGCTGACTTCGAGGGCAGGCGAGGTCGGTACGATCTCACGCTCGGAGTCAAGGATCTCCTCCACCCAGTTCAGGGCCTCCTGTACCTCGGCGGCCGGGACCACGGCGAATGTGTGTTTGTATTTGTTGGAGAAGTACCGTGCCTCGTTGGCGCGCAGACCAGCCAGCGCCTCGGCGATGGGGGAGGATTCGAGTCCCGCGGTGGAGACATCGGTGAATGAAACGGCTTCGAACGGCATGGGTCAAGGATATGCCTGATCCTGGATATCCGCCCACGACCGGGCCCACGGTCGTCAGGAAGGGTGAGAGACTCGCTCATGAGGCAGCGAATCCGCATGTCGCCGAGGGCCGATGAACATCTGTCAATGAACCTCTGAGGAGGAATGCATGCACAGCGGAACCGACGTCAAACCGTTCACACCGTCAGACCACTGGCTCAACGACTGGCCGTTCGACGTGTGGACCGTAGTTCAAGTCCGGGCCTCGATCACAGGTGCTGCCGCCGAGCGCGCGGTGCGCACGTTTCAGGCTGCTCTCAGGCCCGACCCCGATGCTGATGTCGCCGAAGGCACAGAAGTTCACTTTTGGGGAGGCTATACGGCGGAGACGTCTCCGTCGACTGGCAGAATTGGATGGCAGATCGTGCTCAAATCGTCGGGTCAGGACGGTATCAGCTCTGTCATCGGAGCGACTGACGACCTCGTCGAGGCGATTCGTCAGACGTCTGGAGAGGTGCGACTCACCTGGCATGAGGTGGCCGCGAGCCGGGCCGAAGGCCATTGAGCAGGTGAAAGCCTCCGTCCCCGCACCCAGGGTCCCCGCACCCAGGTCGAATCGGTGCGGTAGGGTGATCTGCATTCCACAGGTTTTGCGAACTGCACCACGGCGGTGCGGACACACGTGACGACAGAGGAGTCCCACCTTGGCCCTGCACGAAATCGAGTTCACCTCTCACAACGATCGTGACACGGTCTTCGGCTGGCTCTACACACCGACCACTGAACCTCGAGCCATCATCCACATCATCCACGGACTCGGCGAGCATTCCCGGCGCTACCACCACCTCATCGCCACCCTCGTCGACTCCGGATTCGCCGTCGTCGCCGATGACCATTCCGGTCACGGTCGGACGGCCATGCAGTCGGGAATCTGGGTCGATACAGGTGACGACGCAGCTCGAGTGGTCGTCGCCGACGAACTGACGCTGCAGCGCAAGGCTCGCGAGATCCTCCCGAATCTGCCGTACATCGTGTTCGGTCACAGTTGGGGATCGATGATTGCACGGGTCATGGCCTCCGATCCGACGGCTGGCCTCGCGGGGCTGGCTCTGTGTGGAATCGCTGCGCAGATGCGCGGTATCGATCAGACCATCGACCGTGTCGAACTCGCCGAGGCGGCCACCGGCAACCGACGAGCCGAACCTGCATCCGATCAATTGGTGGGCCAGCTCTTCGACGGATTCGTCGAACGTTTCGGTCCGGATGCCGGCCCCACCGCCTGGGTCGCCCTCGACGAGGCTGTCGTCGCCGATCATGGGCGCGACCCCTTCAACAACTTCGGCGCCCCGATGAGCTCCCGATTCCTGCAGGGCTTCGTCGAACTCTATGACGGTGCCAATGCCGATTCCTGGTACGCGACGATCCCCAGCGGTCTGCCGGTGCTCATCCTCGCAGGTGACCAGGATCCTGTCGCGAACTACGGCGAAGGCGCCTATCACGTCGCGAACCGCCTCCGCGCGACCGGACACGACGATGTGCGCACCCGCGTCTTCGCCGGAGTCCGCCACGAAGTCCACAACGAACCGACCACCCGCCTCGAGGTCGAGGCGGAGATCGTCGACTTCGCTTCCCGCATCAGCAATCGGACGAGGCCCGTTCAAACGAACGAGAGCTGAATCCGTGAAACCGGCAGCAAGCTCGAACCGCAGTGTGAATTGGCCACGGGCGACACCCATCGTCACCGACAGGCTGCAGCTTGAGCCGCTCGCAGTCCACCATGCGACGGAGATGGTGGAGACACTGTCCTCACCCGACCTATACACCCATATCGGTGGGACGAGCCCGAGCCGGTCCGAACTCGAACGACTCTATGCACTCCAATCCGCAGGTGCCTCACCGACCGGTGACGCCGGCTGGCTGAACTGGATCGTTCGCGAAACGGCTGAGTCCGCTGCGGTCGGATATGTCCAGGCCACAGTGACAAGAGCCGAAACAGGTTATCAAGCCGACATCGCTTGGGTCATCGGCGTCGACAGCCAAGGGCAGGGATTCGGCACCGAGGCGGCCCGAGCCATGGTCGATTGGCTGGCGGATCATCTCGTGACTGTATTGCAAGCGGCCATCCATCCTGACAATGCCGCTTCCGCCCGAATCGCTGTCTGTCTCGGACTGCAACCGACCGACGAGATCGACGACGGTGAAGTCATCTGGCGCGCAGGGGCGAGGACAGAGGAATGACCATGTTGACACCGACTACGACGGACCTGCCGGACATCATCGACACTGTCGCGTCCTGGCAACGCGAAGGACTGCCCGTCCAGGTACATCCCGGAGACCTCGGCTGGTATCAGCGTTTCGGGGCCGATGCGCTCGCCTCGGCACTGCGGGTGTGGACTGTCGGCGACGAACCCGCGGCCGTCGGATTCCTCGACGAGTCCGAACTCATCCGAATGGCCGTCTCACCCGATTACGCCGATGACCGAGCGCTCGCCGAGGCGATTCTGGCCGACCTCAACGGAGACCTCTCTGAACTGCTGCCGGCAGGGAAGGGAATCGTCGAAGCTCGGTTCGGATCCGCTCTGCAGAACACCCTCACCGAGGCGGGATGGGGATCCGATGAACCCTGGACTCAGCTGAGCCGAGCGTTGGAGGCCTCCGTTCCGCCTGTGCCCCTGCGGATCGAGGCGGTCACTGCCGACCTCGTCGATGATCGCATCAGCGTGGAAGCTGCGGCGTTCCCGGGATCCTCGCTGACCCGTGAGCGGTGGGAGCAGATGGCCGGCGGTTATGCCTGCCGTCAGGCCCGGTGCCTCATCGGCTACGCCGAAGGTGAGGCCGTCGGTGCGACGACGGTTTGGTCCGCTGGGCGGGGGCGCCCGGGACTCATCGAACCCCTCGGCGTCGATGCCGCCCATCGCGGGCACGGCTTCGGCGTCGCGATAGCAGAGGCTGCGGCCGCAACGTTGCGGGCGATGGGTGCCTCGAGCGTCACCGTGGCCACCCCGTCGTCGAACACTGCGGCCGTGGCGGCGTACAAGGCGGCCGGGATGGACAGCCTCGGCGAGGTCACGGACTTCCGTCGGCCCTGACCGCCTCGGCGCGTGTCACCGAGGCCTCGCCGATCTCACTGTTGTCAAGACCCCGGCTCCGAGTGCCAGGGCGAAACAGGCCAGGATCGCCGCAGCAGCGACCGGTGTGTCGAGCTGTGGGGCGACATCACGTTCCACGGTCTCGGAGAGACCGGCCGCGATTCCCGATAGTGACGGCACAGCGATCGCCAGTCCGAGTCCGACACCGATCGTGACGATCACCAAAGTCTCCGCGGCGATCAAGGACACGATCTGACGCACGGTGCCGCCCGACATCCTGAGTACATGGAGCGAATCTCGTCTGCCCTGGATGGACATCGCCATCGAATTGGCCACGGCGATGCCTGTGTAGCCGACAGCCACCACGATGAGGACGAGGGTGAACTGCTGGAGCAGCCAATAGTCCCGGTCATAGTCCGCCTTCGCGTAGGTCGCGGCATCGTAGACGACAGCACCGGGTCCCACATCGTCGGGAGCGCTCTCGGCGGGGACGAAGACCGACTCGGTCAGGGAAGCCGGGTCGTGTTCGCGCACAGTCTCACGGGAGAGATTGAAACCAGCCATGGAAGCGTCGATGTCCCGGACGGCGACGATTGTCAATGTCTCGGTCGTCCCGTCGGCGAAACCGACGTCGATTGAGTCGCCCTCGTGCCAGCCGAACTCATCCGCGAGCAGGGTGGACACCACGGCATGATCCGGACCGTCGTCTTGTGGCGACAGCCAACCGACCCCGTCGAGAACAGACGGGCCCTGTCCGGGCTCGTCGACGAAGAGACGCGTCGCGAGCCCGGCCCGGATGACCGGCCCGGTCGAGATCTCACTCACCTCAGCTTCGGTCAGGCCGGGCTTGTCCTCTGGCCACACGATGGATTGCCCCTGCAGCTGGGCGGTCACGGCCGCCGGGTAAGCGACCTGGCTGGTTGGAACGTATCCGCTGATGAGGACGACGAACCCGACGGTGGCGATGATCGGGGCTGCGAGCTGAGCCGTCTGTCTGCTTGAGTTCGCGAGCTCAGCGCGCATCAGCATGGCGGTAGCACCACGGGTGTTACGCAGCGGCCACGTCAGGACTCGAGCGACGAACGGTACGATCACCGGCACCAGCAGGGTCGCTGCCACCGTGAACAGCATCGCAGCGAACAGAGCGAAGAGAACGCGCTGGTCGGCGCTCGCCGTCACTGTCACGATGCTGACGCCGATCCCGGCCGCCGACGTTACACCGCCGGTGATCCAGCGTGATCGCGTCATCGCGGAGTGTTCGATGCTCGCGGTGTGCATCGACTCAAGGGGTGTCGCTCTGGCTGCGCTTCGACTGGAGGCCCAGGCTCCGATCGTCGCCACGACGACGCCAGTGACGATCGCAGCCAAGACCGGCCACAGCGTGTAATCGATGTCGAAGTCCACGGTGGTGACGTCGACGCGTCTCAGAGTGTCGGCCAGAATCGGTGCGGCGAGGACTCCGAGGCCGGCTCCGATCACACCGCCGACTATCCCGATGATGGCCGCCTCCGCCAGCACCAAGCGCTGCACCTGTCCGGGCAGGGCCCCCACGATTCGGAGCAGGCTGAGCTCCCGACGCCGACGCACCGTGTTGAACGCAAAGGTGGAGGCAACGATGAAGATGCTGACGAAGCCTCCAAGAGCCGCCATTGCGCTGAGCAGCTGCGCGCCGATGAAACGATCATGGGCGATGTAGGACGGTTCCAGTGCAGACCGGTCGTCGCCTGCGAGCAGCGTTCCTGCGTCGTCGAGGGCCGTAGAGGCGGCAGCATGCACAGAGTCGACATCGGCTCCGGGCGCGAGCGTAAGGCCGATGACGGATGCGCCCGGTGACTTCTGCTCAGCCACCTCGTCGGTGACGAACACCGCCCGGTCCAGCGGCGCCGGCTGACCATCGGGTGGAGCGACATCGACGAGACCGACCACGGTCATGCTGCGCGGGCCGCCGACGAACAGCATCGACACTTGGTCGCCGGATGCGAAGCCGAGTCGCTCATCGAGAACCACCTCATCAGCGGTCAATGGTGGCCTGCCCTCTGACAGCCGGTAGGGGGCCAGCGAGGCACTGGACCATCCGTGGCCCGCCGTCAGCGCCTCGTCTCCCGCAGGGATCGGGGCACCGTCGTCAGTGGCCTGGGCGTAGAAGGACCGGTCGACGACGGCGTCGTCGACTCCCGGGATCGCGGAGAGCCGTTGCGCGAGATCGGACGCGGTCGCAGCCGACCAGGGGCGGAGATCGGAAGGAGCTCCGTTCTGGTTGACCGCGGACTGTCCCACCGCAATGAGCGGCGCGCCCGCGATTCGTTCCGGTGTCTTTGCCAATGATGACGTCCACACGAGCGTGGTCATCGCCAGGATCGCGACGCCGAGGCAGACCGCGACGGACGCTCCGACGAAGCCGGACCAACGGGTCCGCACGTTCGCCGCCGCAAGAGTCGCCGCCGGCCCCGCAGCCATCTGTCTGAGGAAGGACATCAGCGGCCTACCTTTCGAGCCGTGTCATGCGGGCGGCGACCGCAGCAGCGTTGGCCTGACGATCGGTCGGATTCTGGTCGATGGTGTCCGCGACCTGTCCGTCGGCCAGGAAGACCACTCGATCCGCGTAGGACGCTGCGGCAGCGTCATGGGTGACCATAACCACGGTCTGTTGGTGCCGATCGACGATGAATCGGAGCCGCTCGAGCACGTCGCGCGAGGTCGTGGTGTCCAGGGCGCCTGTCGGCTCGTCGGCGAAGAGCACTGCCGGACGAGTGATGAGGGCACGCGCCAGTGCAACTCGCTGCTGCTGGCCGCCCGAAAGCTCGCTGGGACGGTGGTCGGCTCGGTCGGACAGCCCCACCTCGGCGAGTGCCTGTGCGACCTCGTACGCGTCCGGACGGTGCCCGGCGAATCTCATCGGGAGTTCGACGTTCTGCGCGGCGGTCAGCGACGGCACGAGGTTGAACGCCTGGAAGACGAAGCCGATGGAGTCTCGTCGCAGAACCGTCCGCTGCTGTTCGCTCAGACTGTCGAGCTCGATTCCGGCGATGAGGACTCGGCCGCCGTTGAGCCGGTCGAGTCCTGCAGCGCACTGCAGCAGCGTCGACTTCCCCGAACCCGACGGCCCCATGATGGCGGTGAACGTGCCCATATCGAATTTCAGGCTCACATCATTGAGCGCGACAACGGTCGAGTCGCCGTGCCCGTATACCCTGCGCGCGGAATCCACCGCCACGACCGGCCCGATGGGCTGATCGCCTGTAGAACCACCCGTGACTGAACCGGTCTTGGCATCTCTTCGTGACTTCACACCACTATTTCATCCTCCGGACCCGTCCCGCCGCATTGGCTTTGGCAGTAGGAGTGAGGTAGTGCTGGCACTACTCCTCAACTGAACAGGTCACCCTGATTCCTCATGGCCATACTGTGACGTCTGAGGGGACGAGCGGAAGAACGGTTGGTCAGGAGTGACACGGATACACTGATCTCATGAAGTCCCGCACCGCATGGCAAGCGATCGCCCAGCGTCCGCTGGGATTCATCGTGACCATGTGGCCGTGGCGCGCGGTCGCGTACCTCGTCTCGGGCGTCCTCGCGGGTGCGCTCACTGCAGTCGTCCTGGCCCTGCTCATCACCGCCGGGGTGCTCACGCTCATCGTCGTCATCGGAATCGCCCTGCTGGCTTTGGTCCCGTTGCTCGGCGTCCCGGTCGCAACGCTCGAACGCTGGAGGCTCCGGCTGATCGATTTCGACCCAGTACCCGGCGGGCATGTGAGACCTGAACGGCCCGGACCATTGAGCTGGTTCCGCACGCGCACGCATGAGCCGCTGACCTGGCGGGAGCTCGGTTTTGCCGCTCTTTCGCTGTTCGCCCTGTGGTGGCTCGACCTCCTGGTTCTGTTCTATGCCATCGCCTGGCCGATCATCTGCATCCGGTCCGCAGCCCTCGATCCGACGGTCTGGCCATGGGGACTCTTCGGTGCTGCACTCATTCCGACCGCGCCGTTCACGATCACCGTCTGGGCTGCCGCACACGGGGCGATCGCGCGGGCTGTGCTCGTCCCGCCCGACGCCGAGCTCGGACGTGAGCTGACCAAGGTGAGGCAGTCGCGCGAACGATTGGTCGCGGCCTTCGACAGCGAGAGATCACGGATCGAACGGGACCTGCACGACGGGCCGCAGCAGCGTCTGGCCTCACTGCGGCTCATGCTGGGCATGATGGAGCTCGACGTGCAGCCGGGGTCGCCTTTGGCCGATCAGCTCGACCAAGCGAAAGGTGAGGTGTCGGCCGCCCTCGTCGACCTCCGCGACCTCGCCCGAGGGGTCAGGCCGCAGGTGCTCACTGATCACGGTCTCGCTCGGGCGCTCGTGGACATCGGCAGTCGGTTTGCCCTGCCTGTCGACGTCCAGGCTCAGATTCCCCGGCTGTCCGAACACGTCGAACTGACCGCCTATTACGTCACCACAGAGCTGTTGAGCAATGTCGCCAAGCATGCCGAGGCGACCCAGGTCGGTGTCCACGCGGCTGTGCACAATGATCTGCTGACCGTGAGTGTCGTGGACGACGGCGTCGGCGGCGCTGACGCCCGGCACGGTGACGGCCTGATGGGGCTCGCCGACCGGCTTGCCGTCGTCGGTGGGAGGCTGCGCGTGTCCAGTCCCCAGGGTGGTCCGACCCGCGCATATGTGGAGATCCCATGCCGGATCAGCTGAGCGCCGAAGCCTCGGACTCTGCGTCGACGTCTCTGCGCATCGTGCTCGCCGAGGACACCAGCCTCCTCCGTGCCGGTCTCGAGACGCTGCTGGCCCGCTTCGGGCACGACGTGGTAGCGGCTGTCGCGGACGCGGACGCTCTCCGGCAAGCAGCCCAGGATCTCCGACCTGATCTCGTGCTCACGGATGTTCGCATGCCCCCGGACGATGCCGATGACGGCCTCCGCGCCGCCATTGCGATCCGTGAGCACCGGCCAGATCAGTCGGTGCTGGTGCTCAGCCAGTACATCGAGCAGTCCTACGCCGAGGAGCTCCTCGCCTCCCAGGACGGCGTGGGCGTCGGCTATCTGCTCAAGGATCGAGTCGGCGATGTCCGGGACTTCGTCGCCGCAGTGCAGGATGTGGCGGACGGCGGCACAGTTATCGACACCGACGTCGTCCGTCACATGGTGAATCGGCGCCGCGATCCGCTTGAGAGCCTGTCCCGGCGCGAGCACGAGGTACTCGCGCTCATGGCTGCAGGCCGATCGAACGCCGCCATCGCCCGGAACCTGTACGTGTCCGAGGCCGCCGTGAACAAACACATCGGCAGCATCTTCACCAAGCTCGGCCTCCACGTCGCCCCCGACGATCATCGCCGAGTGCTCGCGGTCCTTGCTTTCCTCCGACGGTGACCTCCCGTCAGACCGTGCCCTCAGCCCTCAGCCCTCAGCTCTCGGCACCCGCGATGAACGCTGCCTGAGCCACATGCTGGATCGCATCGTCGATGATCGAGACCAGACGGACGCCACGCGTGACAGCGGGAGTCCAGTTCTCGTCGATGACCTCGTCGAGAGCAGCCTCTGAGAGCGTGCCCGCATAGTCGGTGAACGCGTTCAGCGTGGCCTTGAGATAGTCGACGAGCAGCTGCTGATCGTCAACGCGGATCTGCGCCGCCTGCTCCGAAGTGTGCCCGAGACCGAAGCCGTCACCTGCCTCGCCCAGGTCGAAGCGGTCGCGGAATCGCTCCCATTGCTCCGGCTGTCCCGTGAGGTCGGTCAGTTGGACGTCGACTTCACGGCCGCTGTGCCACAGCAGCCAGGCGATCGAGTTCGGATGACCGCCGAGGTGGTCGTTGAGTTGGTCTGCGGAGAGTTTGGGCAGCGCGTCGGCCGCCTGTCCGGGGCGCTGGGACAGGTCGGTGAGAATGTCGATGCTGTTCATGTCGCCCATTCTGCTCTTCACGTCAACCGCTGTCACCACCGGGGCTCAATCGAGACGGGGCCTGCGACGGTTGCGTTTGATCTCCGACCGCCGCTGTTCGGTCCGGACTCGGCGACGACGGGAATTGCGTGACGGCTTCGTCGCTCGCCTCTGCACCGGCGGAGCCAACGCCTCACGCAGCAGCTGCGCCAGACGCATGCGTGCGTCCTGACGGTTCTTCAGCTGTGACCGCTGCTTCTCCGAAGTCACGGTCACCACGGTGCCCGACAGTCGTGGTGCCAATCGACTGAGCACTCGCTCGCGTTGAAGCTCGGTGAGGAATCTCGCTGAGGCCAGGTCGAGGCTCAGTTGCACCCGTGAATCGGAGGTATTGACGTGCTGGCCGCCCGGGCCGGATGACCGGGAGAACTGTTCGGACAGGTCGGACGCGGGGATGACCAGCCCGGCGGGGATACCCGGCCCGGCGGGGACGCGCAGATCACCGTCCATCTCAGTTCGGCTCCGCTTCGCCTTCGCGATCGTCACCGGCGGAGTCTTCTTCGCGCAGCCTCGGCGTGATCTGCAGGTGCGGGCGGATTCCACGCTTGTCGGCGTAGAATTCGCGGATCCGATCCATGTCCGCGGCGATGTCGCCGGTCATCTCCAGGGTCGGGCCCAGCCCCGTCGTCCGGGTCGCGGTATCCAGGTAGCCCAACGTTACGGGCATTCCCGTTGCCATCGCGATGCGATGGAACCCGGATTTCCAATGAGTGTGTCCGCCGCGGGTGCCGTCCGGGGTGATGACGAGCGCGAAGACCTCGCCGTCTCGCATGCGGTCGACCACCTCGGTGACGATCTTGCTCGGATCAGACCGATCGACGGGAATCCCACCGAGTCCCCGCATGATCGGCCCCCGCCAGCCGGTGAACAGGGAATGCTTACCCAGCCAATGGACGTCGACGCGCATGCGCCACGCGATCGCGAGCATGACGACGAAGTCCCAGTTCGAAGTGTGCGGAGCGCCGACGAGGATGGTCGGACGGTTCGGAGCGGGCTCGGTCACGAGGTTCCACTTGCTGAAGGACCAGAAAGCGCGAGCGAGGAGGCGTCGGATCATGAACTCAACGGTAAGGCACGAGGATGTGTGGGCCTATCGGTGTCCATGGACGTGTGGTGAGAAACGGGCATGAGCGGCCCTGAGGACCGGGTAGAGTCGGCGATGTGAGAGGACGAATCCGCTTCTGACGAGCACGCGCGGATTGCGCCCGCGTCTGATGAGTCGGCGGGTTGCCTCTTCGGTGAGCATATAAGCGAGCACCTTCGGGCCTGGAGACACCGCCGATTCGAAGACCACTGACTCGATATCGTGCCATGGCAGCAGAGTCCCGGGCAGAACCTCACCGCGCCGGGCCGACGCGACGCCGGTGGGGGAGACGACGAGGGATTCGTGCCTGCGCAGCCGCACGAATACGCCGATCGGCGCGACGACGAGGCATCCGATGATGCCAGCGACAATTGCCCACATGCGCAGGTTCGCAACGATGACCCATGGGCTGCCTCCGTCACCGAGAGCTGCAGTGACAATGTAGACGAAGAAGGCGAGCAGGCCGATGCCGAGCGGGACCGCGATGGCCAAAGCAGTGAAGACGTTGCGTTTCGAGGAGGGGATGACGACCTGCTGTCCACGCTCGAGCCGGCGCACGACGTCGGCGGGGGAGAAGTCGTCGGTCATGGTCCTCAGAATACCGGCGGACTGGGAATAATCGCGCAAGTGGCATCGCTGTACCGAATGCCAAGCTTCACCGACAACGGAGGTAGATATGTCTGATTCAACTCGTGTCGTCATTCTCGGCGGCCATGGAAAGATCGCACTTCTGGCCGCGCCCAAGCTCAAGGCCGCAGGCTTCGCCGTCGATTCGGTGATCCGCAACCCCGACCAGTCATCAGATGTCGAAGCCGCTGAGGCCAACCCGGTCGTCCTCGACATCGAAACCGCCGACACTCAGGCGCTCGCCGATCTGTTCTCCGGAGCCCAGGCTGTCGTCTTCTCCGCAGGCGCCGGCGGCGGCAACCCGGCCCGGACCAAGGCCGTCGACCTCGAAGCAGCCAAGCGATCGATCGACGCCGCCGGGCAGGCGGGCGTCAAGCGCTTCGTCATGGTTTCCTATGCCAGTGCGAGCGTCGACCGTGATCGCGTCGACCCCGAGAGCTCGTTCTACCCCTACGTCGAGGCCAAGGCCGGTGCAGACGAGCACCTGCGCGCCAGCGACCTTGACTTCACGATTCTCGGACCCGGCGGTCTGACCCTCGAGCCCTCCAGCGGCAAGGTCCTCATCGCCGATGCGGCCGGCGATCTCGACGGTGAACGCCCGGCAGACGAGGTGCGGGTGACCTCCCGCGAACTCGTCGCCGAGGTCATCACACACGTCATCGCCGAATCTGCAGCTGTGCGTGAGACTGTGAACTTCTACGACGGGCAGACCCCCATCGCCGAGGCGATCAACTGACCTGACAATCCATGCGGGCGCTGTCCCGTCCCTACCCGATGGCCTGTGGTCTCCGAACCGAGACCACAGGCCATCGGGCGTTCCGACGAGTCCGGTTCGAGTCGCCGCTGAGATTCAGCCTCGTCTGTTCCACAATTGATGGGTCAGACCGCTGGCCGTGGTGAGACTCTCGATCGTGAAGTCCTTCTCCAACCCCTCGAGTCCTTCCCAGAGCCAGACCCCGCGGCCGAGGGTGACCGGGACGATGACGAGGTGCATGAAGTCGACGAGGCCGTCCGCAAGGAACTGTCTGACCATCGAAGGACCGCCGCCGATGCGGACATTGCCGCCGTCAGCGGCAGAGGTCGCCTCGGCGAGTGCCTCCGCGGGCGACGCGTCGATGAAGTGGAAACTCGTGCCGTTGTCGAACTCCATCGGCTCCCGTGGATGATGAGTGAGAACGAAGCACGGGGTCTTGAACGGCGGCTCCTCACCCCACCAGCCACGCCAGCCGTCGTTGGGCCACGGCCCCGTCTGGGGACCGAACTTCTTCCGGCCCATGATCTCGGCTCCGATGCCCTGCCCCCACATGGCGAACAGAGCGCGGTCTGCGGTCACCGGGGCGTCGACCTTGTCCACGCCCTCGATGCCGCGGCCGTCGAAGTAGGAGAACAGTGCTTGGGCTTCGCCGATCGGCTGATCGAAGGTGACGAACTCGCCGGCAGCGAATCCGTCGAGGGAGACGAAGAGGTTGTTGACACACGCTTTGGCCATGTGCACTCCAATGTGATGGTTCGGCTGATGTCTTCAGTCCGACGGATGGCGTGGGTTCCGGGGAAGTGGACCCAGTGTAAGATTAAGTAGTTTCAGAATGCAATCACTGGAGGTGGGGCGATGCCTGCACAGCCGCGTTCAGGATGTGCGATCAATGCCGCCGTCGAGGTCCTCGGCGACAACTGGTCGCTCATCGTCCTGCGGGACATCATCTTCGGCAATCGTCGGCACTTCCGCGAGCTGCTCACCCACAATGATGAGGGCATAGCCTCGAACATGCTCGCCAGTCGTCTGAGGAAGCTCATCGACGAAGGGCTGCTGACAAAAGCGGAAGCCGCACGCGGGCAGCGAGCCCAGTACACCCTCACCGAGGCTGGAATCCAGACTCTGCCGGTCATGGTCGCCCTCGGAACGTGGGGAATGACCCACCGGGAGACCTCGCCGGAGCTGACGATCCGATCCAGAATCATGGCCGATGACTCCCGACTCGTCGCAGGTCTCGTGGATGAGCTTCGGGAGACCCACCTCGGGGTGCCGCGCCCGAATCCTGACGAACCGCGTTCCTCGGAGCGACTGCAGGCCGCCTACGAGGCCGAGATCTCGGGAAGCTGATTCGGGTGGGCCTACTGCCCGGGCAGTCTCAGTCGCTCCAGCAGCTTCCTTGAGGTGATCGAGACGATGCCGACCAATCTGCCGTCTGCCACGGTGCATGCCATGAGTCCCAAACGGTGACCGCTTGCGGTCAGAACGAGCAGACCCGGCTCGCCGTTGACGTTGACCTTTCGAACTTCGATCCTGTCCGGATCGCCGCGCCGAATCGCTGCGAGCACCTCGTTCGCACCCATCCGGACCATGTGGCCGCGGGCGTTGCTGCGGTGCCACGTCAGTCCCGGGTCGAGAAAGTGCAGCAGAGCGTCGAAGTCTCCAAGCCGTGCGGCAGTGAGGAATGCGTCGACGACAGCACGGCGCTGTGAAAGTTCTCCGGACGGTGGTGGTGTGTCCTTGACCTTGCGCCGGGCTCGACTGGCGGCCATCTTCGCGGCGGCTTCCGAAGATCCGATGACGGCCGCGATTTCGGCAAAGGGCACCGAGAACATGTCGTGGAGGACGAACGCGACTCGCTCCTCCGGGCGCAGCGAGTCGAGCACGATGAGCATGGCCGGTCCGAGCGAATCCGACAACGTTGCGTTCTGCTCGGGCGTCGGGTCATCCTCGTCGACGATGGCTTCGCTGACCCAGGCGTCAAGCGACGATTCTCCCCGAGCGGTGCGTCGGCGGAGCACATCGAGACAGATGCGTCCGACGACCCGGGTCAGCCACCCGCCGAGATTGTCTTTGGACTCCGGTCCGTTCCGCTCCCAGCGGAGCCATGTTTCCTGAACGGCATCCTCGGCGTCCGAATGCGAGCCGAGCACTCTCGTGGCCAACGCAGTCAGGCGAGGGCGATGAGCTTCGAACTCTGAGGTCGCAGATGACTGCGCGATGGTTGTTACCTTTCCTGGCGGCGGTGCGTCAACAGAGTGAGAGTCCGACCGGGCTCTTTCGGCAAAGGAGAATCGCAATGATGGACATCGTACTATGGGTCGTCGCCGCCGCAATGGCAGTGGCCTTCGGCATCGGCGGAGCCTCGCAGGTGATCCTGTCCAAGGAGAAGTATCGGGCGCTGGCTCGCAGCCAGCACTGGGTGGACGATTTCAGTCCGGGGCACATCAAAGTCATCGGAACCATCAAGCTCCTCGGCGTGATCGGACTGATCGTGCCCCCGCTGGCGGGAATCCTTCCGGTTCTCTCGCCGATCGCGGCGTGTGGACTCATGCTGGTGATGGCTGGGGCGGCGACGACACGATTTCGACGCAGCGAATGGGGCCTGATGGCGGGGGACACCGCATACCTGCTGGTATTTGCGTTCCTCGCATGGGGCCGGTTTGCGTTGGCCCCGTTCGGGGGCTGAGCTGAGCGTCGCTCTTGCTCCCGGGGCCGATGTGTGCTTCTATGGAATAAGTGATTGCAGAATGCAATCACTCAATCTCAAGACTGATCCCGAAGGAGCGATCATGATCACCGGACTCATGGCCAATATCGTTGTCACCAGCGAGAAGGGAGCGACCGAATGGTATTCCCGACTCTTCGAAAGACAGCCGGATGACAAGCCGATGGCGGGGCTGGCCCAATGGCTCTTCGACGAGAGGATCGGAATCCAGATCTGGGAGGACCCGCAGCGAGCCGGACGCTCCAACGTGGTTCTCGACGTGGACGACCTCGACAAGATGACCGAGCATCTGCGAGCGGCCGGAATCGACCACGACGAACCATCCCCAGGAGGCGGACAGCGCATCCTGCCGGTCACCGATCCGGACGGAAACCAGGTGGTGTTCTTCGGTGAGTGAGGCGGCATCCGACCAGAGGGCGCCGGTGACCGCGACGATCAGCCTTAGCGCTGACTTCGAGCATCCGGCCTCGAAGGTGTGGAACGCCTTCGCCGATACGGATCAGCGCGTGCAGTGGGGAGTCCCCGAGGGAGAGGAGATGGTGTGCGACATCGACGAATTCCGTCCGGGCGGTGCGATCCGTGCCCGCTGTGGGTCATCGGGAGAACTCGAGTTCGTCTCCACCGGGCAGTACTGCTCACTTGAGCCGGGACGTCACATCGTCACAACAGAGACTCTCACCAAAGACGATGAGATCCTCTCGACGGCCATCATCACCTGGACCCTGACCGCCATCCCGACAGGCACCCGGGTCGAGCTCGTCGACCAGGTCGTGTCCTTCGTCGGTCAGGGAATGATCGACGGACACCGCAACGGCCATGACATCTGCCTGCGACAGCTCGGCGAATTCCTCAGTTCGTGAGGTCCGCGGCCCACGGCAGATCCGCACCCTCACGGCTGACCGTGATCGCCGCAAGCGCCGATGCACGATCTCCTAGGGCTGTGAGTTCTGCCGTGCTGAGATCGGACACAGCGTTCTCCTGTGCATTCAGGTCGTGGATGAGCGAGACCATGAACGTATCCCCGGCCCCGATCGTGTCTTTGACTTCCACCTTCCTTGAGGTCACCGATGCCCGCGCCGAGGCCGTCGCCACGATCGCACCCTCACCACCGCGAGTCATGGCGACCAGATTCGCCCCGAGGCTGAGAAGACGGTCGACCTGTGCGGACTCGTCGAGATCGGGATAGAGCCAGTTCGCATCGACGTCGCTGAGTTTGAGAACGTCGACTCGACGAGCCAACTCCTCGAATCGCGGCAGCACATCCTCGCGGGAGCCGATGATCGACGGTCGGATATTCGGGTCGAAGGAGATGAGCGGACGAAGATGCGTACCGGAAGCGCCGGTCGCAGAGGCGAGGACATCATCGATGGCTGCGGAGCCGGGCGAAAGGAATGCCGCAATCGAACCGACATGCACAACAGAGCGAGACGCGTCCTTGAGCAGGGAAGAGTCAGGATCCCACCGCAGGTGGAACTCGTACTCGGCCGAGCCGTCATCGGCGAGGCGAGCCAGCGCTGTCGACGTGGCGCCACGTGGTGAAGCGAGCACGGCGACCTGAGACTCCTGAAGATGAGCGAGAAGGAACCCACCGTGGAAATCATCGCCGACATCGGTGAGGAACTCGACATCGTCGCCGAGGCGGCCCAGCCCGAGAGCGACATTGGCTGGAGCTCCACCCGGTGCATATCGGTCTGGACTCCCGGGCGTGCTGACGATGTCGATGAGGGCCTCACCGATGACGAGAATGCTCATGGGCACGATTCTAAGGTGAAAAGTCTTCTCCAGTTGAGACCTGCATAAATAGGACGGAAATCGATGAATGATATTAATTCTCCTCATGTCATGTCAGTGCCGTCTGGAACTGTGTGGTCATGGACAAGAACACCATTGACAACGACGTCAGAACGATCATCGACGAGGAGACCGCCCGTGTCTTCGCTCCGCGCCCCGGCGAATGCCTGGCCTGCTACGTGTTCCGACAACTCGGCGAATTCGGCTGCAACGGCACCCACAGGTTCGCGGAAGGCTTCCGCGACCGTACGGCTCCACGCGCCACGGCTCTGCTCGCGCGGCTGAGCAGCATGGGTGCCTGCTGCTGTGACTGTGAAATGTTCCTCAACGCCTTCACCTTCGCCGCCAAACCGTGGATCACCAGCATGCCGTTCGGTGAAGTCATCGGCACTCCCTTCGGCAGCGAGGAAGCCATCGACATGAGAGAAAGGTTCGGAATCGACGAACCTCCCTCGGCGAAGCTCTACCTCTGCTGCCGACTGGTGAGACGGGGATCAACCCAAGCCTGCGGAAACTGGGCCCGCATCCGAAGGTGGTGACACAGCCGGATCCGGCAGAATAGAACCATGCCTGCCGCTCTGCCGCTCTTCCTCGACTGCGACCCCGGGATCGACGATGCTATTGCACTGGCCTACCTGTGCTGCCAAGACGACGTCGACGTTGTCGGCATCGCCGCATCCGGAGGCAACGTCGCCACCGCACAAGTCGTCGAGAACACCCGCGGATGGCTGTCGCTGGCCGGACGCAGCGACATTCCCGTCCACGCCGGCCACAGCCTTCCGCTGGCATGGCGGGTCCTGCAGATGGATCCGCAGGCAGCGGAGACGGCAACGGGCGAAGCCCTGGAATATGCCGACCTCACCCATGGGGAGTCCGGGCGGGGATATGCGCGGCTGCCGGCCCCGAGCACGCCGGTGAGTTCGGTGACGGCGGCTCAGGCCTGGGTCGATGCTGCCCACGCCCATCCCGGACAGCTCCTCGGTGTCGTCATCGGTCCAGCCACGAATCTTGCCCTGGCCCTCGAAATCGACCCGGAACTCCCGAGTCTGTTCAAACGTCTCTTCATCATGGGAGGAGCGTTCAACTACCGGGGCAACACCCACCCGACGACGGAATGGAATGTCACCTTCGACCCTGAGTCCACCGCCCAGGTGCTTGCCGCTTTCGACCGCACCAGACAGGAGGAGAGGCTGGCCCACCTTCCGGTCATCGCCCCGATCGAAGCGACCGAAGCCGTTGAGATGACACCCGAGCGTCTCGCCACCATCCTCGACGGATCCTCTGCCGGTGGTGCCGATGACCGCTGGCAATCAGTACTCGCACAACTGGCCGAGGCGCTTCGGTTCTACTTCGAATTCCACGAAACCGACGGGCTCGGCTACCTCGCCCACATCCACGACCCGTTCGTCCTCGCCTGCGCTCTGTCCTGGGCTCGGCAAGACACCACAACGTCGACCGGAACAGAGCTCGAGGGATCGGACTCCGACTCCCGGGAGCCGTCCGCCCCGGTGCCCGTGAGGGGAAGTGCGGGGGACCTGCCATGGGCGTCGACGCTGTGGGCACCTGTCGATGTCGAACTCACGGGTACACTCACACGAGGCGAAACCGTCGCCGACTGGCTGGGGCGGTGGGGCCGCCCCGTGAACGCAGAGATCATCCGCGCCATCGACGCTCCTGCCTTCCTCGACCACCTCAGCACCACCCTGATGAAAGGACCACCCGCATGACCGCACACTCCAGACAGTCTGGGCAGGGGCCGACCACCACGGTCGGTCCCGGACAAAACCGCAACCGCACTCTTCCCCTCATCCTCACACTGCTCGGCACCCTCATCGTCATCGGCACCTACGTCGCCGTACTCCTCACCCAACCTGCCAACCTCGGCGTTGACCTCGGATACACCACTCTGTGGGTCATGCTCGGCTATCTCGGCGGAGGAGTTCTGCTCGCCGCAGGCACTCTCCCGCTCATTCCCCGCAGCGTTCTCGCGCTCATCCCGGTCGCCATCGCCCTCAACGTCGTCATCGGGCAGATCATCGGCAACTACACGCCTGTGCCCCTCTACCTCGACTCCATCGGAACCGTGCTCATCGGCGTCCTGGCAGGCCCCGCAGCAGGTGCCTTCACGGGAATCATCTCGAACCTCATCTGGGGCGTGACCCTGAGCCCCAGCGTCATCGCCTTCAGCTCCGGGGCCGCCTTCATCGGCGCCGCCGCCGGCTGGGCAGCAAGGCTCGGAGTCTTCCGCACACCCTGGACCGCGATCATCGTCGGCGCCGTCGCCGGTGTTCCCGCCGGCGCCATCGGAGCACCCGTCGCCGCTTATGTCTTCGGCGGCGGGCTGGGGGCCGGCACCGGGGGAGTCGTCGCGATCCTCCAAGCGACGGGCCTCGAGATGTTCAATGCCACCTTCGCTCAGAGCATGGTCTCCGACATCGTCGACAAGGCGCTCATCTTCGCCCTCGCCTATGTCGTCATCCAGTCGCTGCCCAAACGCATCGTCGGTCGCTACGAGTTCGCCGCTCATAGTCGCCCCCGGGCGAAGAAGTCCGACGGCCCCGATCTGACCAAACAGGCCGAATCGGCACAGCCGGCGGAATGAGTCACGCCTCTTCCGACATGCACGCCGCCGTTGACTCGGCTGAGGCTCACCGCCCGAAGCGTCGTCTGCACCCTGCCACGGAATTGATCATCCTTGCCTGCAGCCTGCTGCTCGTCTTCGGAATCCCCTCTCCGATCGTGCCGGTCATCATCCTGACCGGCACGGTCGTGACCGTGACAGTCTCACCCGCCGTGCGACTGCGGGAATGGGCGATGACAGTAGGTCTCCTGTGCCTGCCGACTCTGCTTGTGCTGATCGTCGTGCAGGGGCTGTTCTACCCCGGAACCGATGTGCATGTGCTCTGGCAGGTCGGACCCGCTCGCCTCAGCGTCGAAGGACTGAGCATCGCCGTTCAGATCTGGCTGCGGGTGAGCGCCCTGATCGGGCTGTGCGCGATGTTCGGTCTGGGTGCCGACTCCGCTCGCCTCTTCGACGGTCTGCGTCGACTTCGTCTGCCCTCGGCAGTCGCCTATATGTGCGCCTCTGCCATCGGTCTCATCCCAATGATCGGCGCACGCACCCGACACATCATCGAAGCCAGACAGGCCCGCGGCTGGGCCACCGACTCCTGGCGGGTGCGCATCCGACTGCTGCCGGGAATCGTCACAGGACTCGTCACCGCGATCCTGCTGACCGTCGACCAACGTCACGACGTGCTCGAATCCAGCGGACTCAATTCGAACGCGACCGCGACTGCGCTCCAGGACCACACGGACGGGACAGGGCAGAGCCTCCTGCGGATCCTGACTCCGCTCGTGAGCATCGCACTCATCGTCGCCTCGGTGACGGGATCCCTCCCGCTGCCGGGCGCCGCGCAGCTGATCGGCGGTGCCTGAGATGACCGTTTCGATCACGGACGCGTGGTTCACCTATCGTGGAGAGGACACTGCCGCGCTGAGCGGAATCACTTTCGACGTTGTCAGCGGCACCATGACCGCAGTGCTCGGACCGCTCGGATCGGGAACGTCGACTCTCTGCCGCCTGTTCGCCGGACAGCTCGTCTCTCGGGGAGCCCTGACCGGCACCATCGACCGGAACGGAACCGTGGCGCTGCTCGGCGATGACCCGGAAGCGCAACTGAGCGGAATGACCAGCCACGTCGGTGACGAGTCCCAGCTGGCGTGTCGACTGTACGGGCATGATCCGGCCGATGCCCACCGCCGAGCCCGGAACCTGCTCGAGCTCCTCGGCATCGGAGACCTATGGAACCGACGGCTGGACACGCTCTCCGGAGGGCAGAGGCAACTGGTCGCGGTGGCACGGATCCTCGCACCCGGGCCCGACCTGCTCGTTCTCGACCAACCAGCACAGTCCTTGGATCCGCAGATGCGTGTGCGCCTGGTGACAGTGCTGCAGGAATTCTGTGATCGGGGAGGGGCTGTGCTCATCACCGGTCATCAGACTGACGAACTGACCCGGATCTGCGAAGAGGTCCGCTTCCTTGACGCCGGTCGGCTGCAGACGGCGACTCCCACGGTTCGATCCGTCGGAATCTGGGACAGCCGCCCGAACGATGATGCGACTCTCTCGACGATGCTGAGGTCACAGGCAGATCCGCTGCTCACCGTTCGCGACCTCACCGTGGATCGGGGGAGCAGCCGAATCCTCGACGGCCTCGACCTCGATCTGCGGCCCGGCGAACTCACCTCAGTCACCGGTGCCAACGGGGCCGGCAAGTCCACGCTTCTGCGGGCCCTCCTCGGCCTGCTCGACCGGTCGGCGTCCGTGACGGGCACGATCACAGTCAGCCGCCTCGGCGAGATGATCCGATTGGACACCCTGCCCGCCCACGCGCGCAGTGCTCACCTCGGATGGGTGGGACAGGATGCAGGACTGCAGCTCTCCGCAGCCACAGTGGCACGCGAACTGCTTCACGCCGCTCCGCTGCCGCCGCATCGACGGCGAGACCGAAAGCGAGTGCGCGACCATCGCCTGGCAGCCGCAGACAGCGTCCTCGCCGAGGCGGACCTGACCGAGGTCGCCGACGACCATCCCTTCGACCTCGATGTGGCCAGGCGCAAAGACATCGTCATCGCCTCGGCTCTGATGACCGAGACCACGGTGCTGCTGCTTGACGAACCGACGATCGGGCGCGACCTCGCGGCAATGACCCGACTGAACGCGATTATCGAGTCGTTCCTCAACAGTGGAGGCGCTGTCCTGGCAACAACACACGACCAGCGCTGGGCGAACGAGTTCGCGCACCGCAGACTGCGGCTTATCGACGGGCGAGCCCGGTCATGATGGAATGGCGGGCGGATATTTGAGAGCGGATGACAGCGGTCAGTAGTCGAAGGAATCGTCTCCGGCGGCTGCGGGGCTGCGCAGCCTCTGCAGGTGCAGATGCCTGATGAGGCGGATGACCGGGCGAATGAGCATCTCGACACTGCCGATGACGAACAGCCAGGTTCCCGAATAGGTCAGTGATTCGGAGAAGAACATGAAGCTGCCGATGAGGAACCACAGGCCGATGAGCACATCATTGGCGATGCTGATCACCTGGTAGCGCTGCCGGACGACGAGTTCCTCCCGCCCGATCCGCAGATGAAGATCCGGATTGTGCTCGGTCAACACTCTCTCCTTTCCCGCTGAATCTGTTTCACAGCGAGCCTACCGCCGCCGCCCGGGCACGGACTCCGACCGGCGCCGAATCTCGTGTCAGGGGCTGCGCCTACCGTGAGAACATGGATCAGAAGTCGAAACCATTCGATTCCCACGTTGCCGAGTTGCTCGACCGTCACTTGCCGATGTCATGGGATGAGTTGCTCGCCGCTGTTCGTCGGTCCCCGCAGCTCTCCGCCGTCGAAGCGGCCCGCGGTGCGAAGCAGAGGCCCGATCGCACGACCGACGGTCTCAGGTCTCTGCCCGCGGCGAGCCCACCCACCTGGGATGGACTGCACGCAGTCATCAATACGCTGCACCGGAAGAACCTGCTGCCGGACGACCTTCCGCACACACGCAGCCCCTCCGTCATGCTCATCCATCTCCTCAGCGAACTCGCGCTCAGCCTCTCCGACCACCGCAGGCCAGGGCGCGACCTCGGTGCGGCGTCGGTCGAGCCGAAGGCTGAGGGAGTCCAGGCGCGGTTCGAAACCGAATGCATCATCTGGCTCATCACCGGGCGACTCGGTGTGAGGGCCGCCGCGACCGGATCACTCAAGGGCTACCTCAAATACGGAGAGCTCATGCCCGAGTTCTCCCGGGACCGGGTGCTGCAGACCGTCGACACGATCGAGGGACTCTTCGGAGGTGCGCTCGCCTTCGGGATCATGATCCGAGAGGAGATGCCGAGCCTGTTCGAACTCGATGACAGCTTGGCTGTCTGAACCCTGGCAAAGCGCCTTCGACCCTGGTGCTCAGCCGTCCACCGGAGCAGAATGACCATCATGTCCACCTCACCACAGCGCTGGAGCATTGCCACCGTCTACCCCGATATGTGGGTCGATCCCGACGACAACCCCCGCAGCTCCGACAGACACAGTCCCGACGGAGAACTCGCCACACTGCTGAGCTACCTGCGCGACTACCGGCTGACCCTGGATCTGAAATGCCAGGGACTCACGCTTGAGCAGATGATGAAGCTCTCCGTCCCACCGTCGACGATGTCGCTGTTCGGGTTGGTCCGTCACATGACCGAAGTGGAGCGAGACTGGAGGAATTGGATCACCGACGGCGAACCCGAACCCCCGATCTATGGGAGCTTGGATGACGCATTCGACCTCAGTGATGTTCCGTCTCACCCCGAGGAAACCGTCCTCACCGATGCCTTCGCCCGACTGGAACAGGAGCAGGCCGCCACCGACGCTGAAGTCAGCAGACACGACGACCTCGGCACACACGTGGGCCGAGAAGACATCGCGGTTCGGGAATTCTTAGTCCACCGCATCGAAGAATATGCCCGCCACTGTGGTCACGCTGACCTGCTGCGTGAATGCATCGACGGCAGAACCGGACAATAGGGAGCCACCGACCATGAGCCGAACAATCCAGGTGACCGTCGACTGCCACGACCCCGAAAGGCTCGCCCGCTTCTGGGCCGAAGCACTCGGCTACATCATTCCAGGACCTCCGGGGGTGCGACTCGGTGCTGACGACGACCCCCTCGTCGCTTGGAAGGAATTCATCGCCGGACTCGGCATCGAACTCGGTCCCGAGAACATGCGTGCCGCCATCGAAGACCCTGAACAGGTCGGTCCTCGGGTCTTCTTCCAAACGGTGCCCGAGCCCAAAACGGTGAAGAACCGCGTGCACCTCGACGTCCGTGCCGCTCCGGGACTCGACGGCGATGAGCGGATGGATGCACTCGAAGCAGAATGTACCCGACTCACGGGACTCGGAGGCACTCGGTTGCGCCGAGTCGATCCGGACCCGCCGTTGGAACACGGCTTCATCGTCATGGCCGATCCCGAAGGCAACGAATTCTGCCTTGACTGACCAGCAGTCTCGAACCCCTTCAGATGAGATTGTTCTCAGAAACGACTTGTGAAAGGTGTTCGCTTGCTAGCGTGGCAGCCATGAAGACGAATCGCATGGCAATGAGTACAGTGGCCGGACTTGCAGCACTCACTCTCGGCCTGGCCGGGTGTGGCGGAAGTGATTCCGGAAACGGAGGCGATGAGGCGCAGGACTCGTCCGCGGCAAGCGAATCGGCCGAGGCCAGCCCTGCCGGAGGCGAGGATCAGAGCGACGATGGCCAAAACGATGACGGCGATGAAACCAGGCCGGCGGAGGAATCGTCCGGGAAAGGCCTGAGCGCCGGTGCCGACCTGAGCAAAGAATCGCCGGCCATCAGTGCCGAAGACGCGATCAAGACTGCCGAGGAGGAAGTCGGGAACGGAATCGTTCATGGCATCGAGCTCGACTGGGACGACAAAGACGAGGCCTGGCAGTACGAGGTGTCCATCCTCGACGGAAACACCGACCATGACGTCGAGATCGACGCGGAGACCGGGAAGATCGCCGAACACGAGCAGGACTCGACCGATGACAAAGAGAAGGCCATCGACCTCAACGATCCGATGGCCTTCGACGACGCTCTCAAACTTGCCCAGAAGAAAGCCGACGGAAAGCTCGTGAGCTGGAAACTCGAATTCGACGACGGCAAGCAGGAGTACCAGTTCGATTTCGAGAAGGGCAGCGGAGACGTGGAAGTCACCGTTGATACCGACTCCAAGAGAGTCAGCGTCGATGACTGACACCGGTCGTCTCACGGTCATCGCCGGACCTATGTTCTCCGGAAAATCCGAAGAGCTTATGCGCAGGGTCCGGCGGGCTACGATTGCCGGAATCGATGTCCTCGTCGTGTCCCACTCGCTCGACACCCGATCGGACATCTCCACGATCACCTCGCACACCGGGGTGAATATCCCCGCAGTGCCGCTCGGAGACGTCGCGTCCCTTGCAGGGGCGGCCCTACAGAAGGACTATGACCTCATCGCCATCGATGAGGCGCAGTTCTTCGGCCCGGAGCTCGTCCCCGCCGTCGAGGACCTCCTCAGCCGTGGACTCGACGTCATCGTCGAAGGACTGTGCGTGACCTTCGACGGGCAGCCGTTCGAACCGCTGCCCAGCTTCATGGCCGTCGCTGAGGAGGTCCTGAGACTCACGGCGGTGTGCACAGTCTGTGGGAAGGACGCTGTGTTCCACCAGCGTTTGGAACAGACGGAGAGCCCGAACGGACCAGACGCAGCACGGACAGTTCAGCCACCCGAGGCGACTCTGGCCGCGACTGAGATCGACGCCAGCCACATCGGTGGCTTGGATACCTATGTCGCTCGCTGTCGGCAGCACTTCACCGGGGCCGGGTAGCTTCACCGGATCTGTCCAACGGTCCTAGCCGTCGACGCTGTCCCAGACCTCTCGCCAGATCCGCGCGAGGTCTGGGATCTGATAGTGGGCGTTGAGGCCGCTCGGCTGCGGAACCACATGCAGCGCCACATCAGCCGGCCACCCGTCGATCAGCGTCGTATCCTGTCGACCGAGCCGAGCTTTCGGCACCTGAAAGCCGGTGCGGAACGCTGTGATCCCGGCGATCGCGACCGCCCGGGGTCGGATATCGGCAAGACGCTCGATGAGGTGAGCCGCACCTTCACGCAGCTCCTGCCGGGAGAGTTCGTCGGCACGGACAGTGGCTCGCCCCACGAGGTTGGTCAGACCGATTCCACGACTGAGCAGCTGCAGTTCATCCGCAGACTCCAGCCCACACGAGGCATCGACTTGGTGATCGGTGAGACCTGCCTGATGCAGAGATGGCCAGAAACGGTTGCCGGGACGTGCGAACGGCGCATTCACCGCTGCCGTCCACAGCCCCGGGTTGATGCCGACGATGAGCATCTTCAGCCCGGTGGAATCGCTCGGCAGAATATCGTCGATCGCATCCGGATCGTCCGTGGCGAAAGCCGCGAGATCGTCCTTGGTCGGTTTGCGACCGCCCAGAGGGGATGGCCGTCGATTGCTGACGAAGTTGTCCTCACTCACATCTTTCACACTACCGTCGTACCATGAGCCACGATCATGTGACCCCACAGCCCGGAGAGTCCGCACCCTTCCATTTCAACGACCGCTGGATCACCTACGCCGGAATCGAATCGGTGTGGGCGGTTCTGGAACAGGTCGACGAGTGGCCTGGGTGGTGGCCGGGACTGACAGCAGCCGAAAGGGTCGGGGCCGCACAGGCTGACGTTGATGCCGCCGATCTGCCGGTGACCCCAGGCAGCCGAGCCCGCCTTCTGGTCCACGCACCGGTCGGGTGGTCTCTGCGGTTCTCCATCGAAGTCGAGGAGGTCGACGCACCCCATCACATCCGGTTCCGGGCGAGTGGTGATCTGCGCGGCGAAGGCCGATGGACTCTGACGACCTCCGAGGGGGTGACGACAATCGATTCTCTGTGGTGTGTGACGACGAGCAGAACGATCATCAGAGCGATGCGACCGCTGTCCGGACTCATGCATGGGGCAGTGATGAGAGCCGGCGAACGGGGACTGCGATCACGACTGGCCGACCGGCCCGGCTCCTGAGCGAACCGGTACCCAGGTCCTCGAATCTGCCGGTCGCTGGTCCCTCTGGTCTGCCGAGGCCCGAGCGGCGGCCTCCCACGCCTCGATGCCCCCGGCAAGAGAGCGCAGACGGACTCCGGCCGGCACCGAACCGGACAGAAAATGGACTGCCTCGGCCGATCGGGCCCCGGACTTGCAGTGGATGACGATATCGACGGGTGTCTCCGACCGGCCGGAGGCGCCGACCAACGACTCAAGCGCCTGCCACCCGCCGTCTCGGAGGGCGCCGAGCGGCAGATGCATCGAGCCGGGGATGGCCGCCAGCTCACGTTCCCAGTCCTCCCGCACATCGACGACGAACACATCGTCTTCGACGGACAGGAATTCGGCGACGTCGATCTCATCCGCCGCAGGCTCTGCCACGCCGCCGCCGTCGAGGTCCACAGCACAGGCGGCAGCCACCTCGGTGAGGTCGGTGACCGGGGGACGGTCGGGATCGAGGGAGAACCGCAGGGTCGAGTACTCCCCGGTCAGCGCCTCATAGCGCAGCAGCCGACCGATGAATGGGGCACCGATGCCGCAGATGAGCTTGATCGCCTCGGTTGCCATCGCCGAGCCCACGGTTCCGCACAGCACACCGAGGACTCCGCCCTCGGCGCAGTTGGGCACCGAATCGGGTTCCGGGATATCCGGGAACAGATCGCGCAGCATCGGCCCGTGACCGGGAACGAACGTGCTCACCTGACCGGCGAAGCGGAAGATCGTGCCCCACACCAACGGGGTGCCGGTGAGTTCGGCGGCATCATTGGATAAGTACCGAGTGGCGAAGTTGTCCGCCCCGTCAACGACGACATCGTGTTCAGCGAAGAGACCGAGCACATTCTCCGGGCTCAGCCGTTCCGCGATCGTGCGAACCTCGAAGTTCGGATCGAGCCGGTGCACGGCATCGGCGGCAGAGGAGACCTTCGGTCGGCCCACATCCGCATTCCGGTGGATGATCTGGCGCTGCAGGTTCGAGGCCTCCACCACGTCATCGTCGATGATCGTGATCGACCCGACTCCTGCGGCCGCGAGATAGTTGAGGACTGGAGCCCCGAGCCCGCCGGCGCCGATGACCAGCACCGAGGCGGCCCGCAGACGCCGTTGTCCCTCGAGTCCGAATCCCGGCAGGCTCAGGTGCCGGGAGTAGCGTTCCAGCTCCGTCCGGGACAGAGACTCCACGGGGTCGACGAGAGGAGGCAGCGACGGAGGAGTGGCGGCAACGGTGGTCATTGTGCTGCGACCATTCCATCGAACGGCGATGATGCCAATGCCAACGGTCGTTTGGGAATCCTCCCGGCTCCGGCCGCCAGATGCCCGGCCTCGACGGCCAAAGCCATCGCCCGGGCCATGGCGTGAGCATCGTGGGCGCGGGTGACCGCCGAGGCCAGCAGCACCGCGGTGCACCCGAGCTCCATCGCCAGAGCGGCATCGGAGGCGGTGCCGACACCGGCGTCGAGGATGACGGGCACCTGTGCACGGGAGACGATGGTCTCGATGTTGTGAGGGTTGAGGACGCCCAGCCCACTGCCGATCGGAGCACCGGCCGGCATCACCACAGCTACACCAGCGTCCTCCAGACGCTTCGCCAGGGCCGGATCGTCGTTCGTGTAGGCGAAGACCGTGAACCCATCGAGGACGAGCTCCTCGGCTGCTGCGAAGAGCTCGATGGGATCCGGCAGCAGGGTGTCCTCATCGGCGATGACCTCGAGCTTCACCCAATTCGTCTCCAGCGCCTCTCGGGCCAGTCGGGCGGTGAGCACGGCGTCTCGGGCCGTATAGCAGCCGGCGGTGTTCGGCAGCACCCGAATACCCAGACGCTGGAGCATTGTGAACACTGAGTCGCGGGACTCGGCATCGAAACGGCGCATCGCCACAGTGGTCAGCTCGGTTCCCGAAGCCACGAGTGCGTCTTCGAGAATGCTCAGGGAACTCGCCCCTCCCGTGCCCATCACGAGGCGAGACGACATCTCCACATCATCGATCGTCCAGGTCATCTCAACCTCCCTGCACGGCGGTGACGATGTCGACGGTGTGCCCGTCGGCCAGGGTGCAATCGGACCAGGCACCGCGACGGATGACTTCACCGTCGACGGCCAGGGCGATGCCCAGGCGGCCGCCGTCGGCTGGTGTCCCATCGGGGTTCAGCTCCCGTCCGGTGACGTCGGCGATGAGGTCGAGCGCCGAGGTGGCACCCGGCAGCTCATGGCGAGCGCCGTTGAGGACGATGGTCGGTGAGTGGTCGTGGTCGGTCATGAGATGCTCCTCATCGGGTAGGCACTGGTGTGGTCTGTGGTGAAGCGGTGTGGGGACACGGACTCGAGCGTCCCGTCAGGAGGCCAGTCGGAGGCGACGCCCAGGGCGAGCTCGGCACCGAGCCTGCCGCCGAACGGGGCCAAGAGGATGCCGTGGCGGAAATACCCGGTGTTCACGATGCAGCCGGGATCGATGCGGCCGATCATCGGCAGGTCGTCCGGAGAACCGGGCCGGGCACGGGTGGTGATATCGGTGATCTCCGCGTCGACGATGCCCGGGACCAGTCGCTGCCCGTCGGCGAGCAGCCGGTGAATCGCCCCGGCCGGAGTGCCGGAGAGTCCGTCCTCACGCGAACTGGCACCGAGCACGATCTCGCCGTCCGGGCGAGGAACCAGGTAGACGGGGCGACCATTGACCAGCCCGCGGATGGTGCGGCTCAGCAGCGGAGTCGCCTTCGCGGAGGCGCGCAGTCGCAGAACATCACCCCAGACCTCACGCAGAGGCAGCTGCGGGGCACCGACGATCGCGGACACAGCGCTGCCGGCGCAGATGATCACCTGATCGGCCTCCAACCGGCGGCCATCGCCCAGTGCGACTCCCACAGTCGTATCGCCGTCCTTGATCAGGCTGGCCGCCCGCTGGCGAATGAAGCCTCCTGAGTGAGAGGACAGGACAGTCAGCAATGCGGCAGTGAGCCGACGGGGGTCGATCGAGTGATCGCCTGGAATGTGGACTGCCCCGGCGACGGCAGGCGACAACGACGGCTCAACCCGGCGGGCAGCACTGCCGGTGATGAGCTCGGTGGCGAAACCGGACCGCGATTGTGCATCGCGCAGCTCCCGCAGAGCCTGCAGATCAGCTCGGTCACCGGCGCACACCAATGTTCCGGCATCCGAAAAACCGAGATCGCTGCCAGCGGCGCTCGCCACCTCGGCGGAGAACCGAGGATACATCTGTGCGGAGGCTCGCATCAGCGGGTACAGGGGAGTCTGCCCCCAGACCACCTCGGCGGCGGGAGCGAGCATCCCTGCGGCAGCATGGCTCGCACCCTGAGCGGGCGCAGGATCGATGATGGTGACTTCGGTACCGAGGCGGCGCAGATACCAGGCCGTGGACAGGCCGATGATCCCGGCGCCGACGACAATGACTCTCACAGCTTCTCCCTCCGGCGGCATGATCCGCATCAGGTCTGACGGTCGGCTCTTACGCCCTCTCAGCCTCGTTGGGAGGCTCCCGCGAACTCCTCTACTCTATGACCATGACCACACAGATGCCACCGCGCACCGCAGCGCGGCAGACGAAGAGAGCCTGGAGAGAGGCGCGACTGGCAGAGGCGAAGCTCTACCTGTGCACCGATGCCCGGACCGGTCAGGGCGACCTCGCCGAGTTCCTCGACGCCGCCTACCGTGGAGGTGTCGACATCATCCAACTGAGGGACAAGAGCCTCGAGGCCCGCGCCGAGATCGCGGCATTGGAGGTCCTCAAAGATATCGCCACCCGTCACGACAAGCTCTTCTCAGTCAATGACCGTGCCGACGTTGCGCTGCTGACCGACGCCGACGTCTTCCACGTCGGTCAAGGCGACCTCACCAGTGCTCAGGCCAGGGCTGTGCTCGGACCCGATGTCATCCTCGGCCGCTCGACCCATTCCCTCGAGCAGGCGCTCGCCGCCGAGGCGGACCCGGAGACCGACTATTTCTGTGTCGGGCCGGTCTGGGAGACCCCGACGAAGCCAGGCCGCGCCTCTGTGGGGACGGCGCTGCTGACCGCAACCGCCGCCGAGGCGGCCAAACCGTGGTTCGCGATCGGCGGTATCGCGCCCGGGGAGAGGCTGGACGCGATCCGGCAGGCGGGCGCGAGGCGTACCGTCGTCGTCCGTGCGATAGCCTCGGCTGAGGATCCCGCTGCGGCCGCGCGGGAGCTCAAGGAGGAGTTGGAATGACCCAAGCAGCTGACAGAGCATCCGACGGAATCGGTGCTGGCGCTGACCTGTCGATTCTCATCGCCGGGGCGGGGGCGACCGGCGGAGCGTTCGGCACCTATCTGCAGGAGGCCGGACGCGATGTCACTTTCCTGCTCCGGCAGGCACGGGCGGAGACGGTCCGCGCGGAGGGACTGCGCTTCACTGCACCCGGTGATGATCGGACGAATCAGGTCGATGTCATCACCGCTGAGGAACTCACAGCCGCATCACGAACCTTCGACCTCGTCATCGTCGCGGTCAAAGCGGGTGGACTCGACTCGGTCATCGCCGATATCGGACCGGCTGTGGGCGAGCAGACGACGATCATTCCGTTCCTCAACGGCATGGCTCAGATCGAGAAGCTGCAGAGCAGATACCCCGGACAGGTGCTCGGAGGGTTCGTCAAGATCGTCGGCACCATCAGGGACGGAGCCGTCGTCCAGCTCACCGACCTGGCCGTGATGACCATCGGAGATCTCCACGGCGCCGAAGTGCCCACACGCATCTCCGAGGCGCTCGATGTGCCCGGATTCAAACTCCAGACCGTCGATGGAATCATCGACGGGCTGTGGGAGAAATGGATCTTCATCGCCGCGGCAGGAGTCGTCACCTGCCTGTTCCGCGCCCCGGTCGGAGCGATCATGGAAGCCGGCGGCAGATCGCACGTGTATGCCATCATCGATGAACTCGAAGCCGTGGCGGCTGCGGCAGGACACCCGGTGTCGGAAGCCTCCCACGCCATGACTATCAAGATGCTCACCGAGGACGGTTCCGCCTTCACCTCATCCCTCTACCGGGATGTGACGGCAGGGCTGCCGAGCGAAACGGAGCACATCCTCGGCGACCTGTCGATCAAGGCGGAGGATCTGGGAGTGGCGACTCCGCTGCTCGACCTCACACTTGTGCAGCTGCGGGCAGGGGAAGCCCAGAAGCGGCTCTGACTTCGGCAATGCCGGTGCGCAGCATCGCCAGATACGGCTCCTGCGGCTGAGCGTGTTCGACGTCTGACGAACGATGCGCGGCGGTGAACGTGACCATCGGGACACCGTCGACATCATCGAGGACGAGCAGCGTCTCGTACCCGCCCGGACCCAGAGAGTGGGAGCTGCCGGCTGCCAGATCGAAGACGAGGCGTTCCAGCGGACTGTCCGGTTCGGGCGGTCGGTGCATCTCCTGTGCCGCCACATCGGCGAACTGTTCGGCAGTGATGAGGTAGGCCTTGGCGGGGGTCGGTCCGGGGAGGAAATGATCGTAGAAGGCCATGCCGCCGCCCCACACCTTGGACTCGCCGGCGAAATAGATCGTTCCGGGCAGTTCGATCCCGGCTTCTGCGCGGGGCAGTGTTGCGTCCCTGGCACCTGGATAGGTGACCATCGCCCCGGGCGGTCGCCCGCCCTGCAGATAGCAGGCGAGCCGATCGCGAGCCATATTCGATCCGTAGCTGACGTACCACACATATGTTTGAGACATCCCTGCCATCGTGACATCTCGGTCTTGGAATTCGGTGAATCGGTGCCGAGTGTGTCCTCTGCGGCGCCGGCATAATCGGCGGATGAGTTCGGCGCTGCCGGTGATGGCCAGGGCGATGCCGATGCCCACGGCGACTCCGAGCAGCGGCCGGTCCTCGAAGATCATTCCCCCGATGAGTCCGATCACCGTCGAATAGAGCGCCCAAGCGAGACTGCCGATCCCGTCCCAGAGGAGGAAAGTGCGGATCGGGAACCCGAGCAGACCGGAGCCGATGGTGGCCAGGCTGCGGCCCCCGGGAACGAATCGGCCGGCGATGAGCACGGTCCCGCCTCGGCGAGAGAAGACCGTGTGGGCGGAGTCGAGCAGGTTCGCGATGCGAGCCCACCGTCGCCATCGGCCGACCCCGGTCGCAGCGAATCGGCCGACGAGGTGAGCCGCCAGATCCCCGAGGAGAGCCCCTCCGGCAGCGGCGAGGATGAGTCCTGCCGGGTGAGGGTGCCCCGTCGCGGCGAAGGTCGCAGCGGTGATGAGTAGAGTCTCCGACGGCACAATCGGCATGAGCGAGTCCAGTGCCGCGGCCACGGCTATGAGCAGGTACACCCATGGAGATGTGAGGGTGGCAGTGAGCAGCTCGAGTGCGAGATCCATACTCATCCACGCTAGGCACAAGACGGCAGGGCCGGTACGCGGTCGGGCGCACAGTCAGTGCGGTCGAACAACAACCGCCATTGCGGAAAACCGGAATCCTAGACTGCGGCCGAACCTCTGGGAGGCGGCGTCAGGCGTTGCTACGATCGAATCATGCCCTGGCCGAGCGCGCTGTCCACCCGCCTTCCTCCCGAAGTACGGATGTTCACCGCGCGGTGGGCGCGGTCCGTACTCGCCGTCGCGTGGGGCGGTCTGCTGTGTCTGCCGCTGCTCATGGCCTCCGTGCTTCCGCCCACCTCACGCATGGCCGCGAAGGTGCGGAGCTGGGAACTCGCTCGGCATTCTCGCGGGTTCGGACTCGTCCTTGCCGACGAGCCGACCAAACGTCGGTTCCTGCTCGGCAACGGCCTGGTCGCAGCACTCGCCATCATTCCCACCGCGAACCTCCTCGGCGGATTCTTCGTCGTGACTCTCGGATCGCTCTTCCAAGGATTCTTCATCGGGGGAGCGGTCAACATCGGGTTCGACATGTGGTCGATCTCGCAACCCACGCTCTTCGTCGGTGTCCTCTACGGGGCGGCGAACCTCATCGGCGCCGTCGCTCTGGCCGAGGCGGCAAGCTGGGCGCATGGTCGCATCGACGCTCATTTCGTCGAGGTGGAGCGTCCCTTCGCCGTGTACACCCGCATCAGCGAGCTGCTGACGACCCGCCGTGGAGTCGTGCTCGCCATCGACGAGGAACGACGCCGGATCGAACGGGACCTGCACGACGGCGTGCAGCAGAATGTCGTCTCCCTGTCCGTGCTCATCGCCCGAGCCAGGCGTGCCTCTGACCCGGCGAAGTCCCAAGCGCTGCTCGACGATGCGCTGGTCCAGTCCCAGGACCTCATCGACGAGATGCGGGAAGTCGCCTGGCGGGTCTATCCCACTGCGCTGGACGACCATGGTCTTCGAACCGTGCTCGAGAGGATCGCCGGTCGCAGTCCTATTCCGCTGACCCTCGTGACCGTGCCGGAAGGCAGATTTCCGCCCGCAGTGGAATCTGCCGCCTACTTCGTCGTCCGTGAAGCCGTCACGAATGTCGTCAAACACGCCGAGGCGTCCGCGATCACGGTGAGCATCGTCGCCGAGCCCCGGACCGCGTTGACCGTGACCGTCTCCGATGACGGTGTCGGTGGAGCCGATCCGCGCGGGGGAGGGCTCCAAGGGCTCACACGGCGGGTCGGAGCGCTCGACGGGAATCTTGAGGTCGACTCCCTTGAGGGCGCAGGCACCACAGTTCGAACTCGGATCCCGTTCGGGACCGACGCACAGGACGGCAGCACGACGAAGGAGAAGAGACAGAAGTGAACACGACAGAGGTCCAGACAGAGAACCGGATGCGCGTCGTCCTCGCCGATGACGCGGTGTTGCTGCGAGAAGGCGTCCGCAGTCTGCTCGAAGACGAAGGGATCAGCGTCGTCGCGTCCGTCGGAGACGGAGGGGAGCTGCTGCGGGCGGTCGCCGAGCTGCGCCCGACCCTGGCGATCGTCGATGTGCGGATGCCTCCGACTCACACCACCGAAGGACTCGAAGCGGCGTTGGCGATCAAACGTCGCTTCCCGGATATCGGAGTCCTCGTCCTCAGCCAGTATGTGCTGCGGGAGTATGCGACGGAGCTGCTGAGCACCGAATCGGTGGGCGTCGGCTACCTCCTGAAGAACCGGGTGACCGACATCGACCGGTTCCTCGAGTCCGTACAGCGGATCGCAGAGGGAGGAACGGTCATCGACCCCGACGTCGTCCGGCAGCTGCTCACCACCTCGGAAAGGCAGAATACGTTGTCGACGCTGACTCCACGTGAGAGCGAAGTGCTCGAGGCGATGGCCGAAGGACTGTCGAACCGGGGAATCGGCGAACGGCTCTTCGTCTCGGTCAGTTCCGTCGAAAAGGCGATCAGCTCCATCTTCGATAAACTCGGCCTCCAGGCAGGGGAGACCACGAGCCGCCGTGTCGCGGCAGTGCTCGCCTACCTCAACCGAGAACGAGGAGAGAGATGAAGCGCCGACTGCCCGATCTGAGAGAACTCGCCCCCTTGCTGCAGTTCGACCTGCCCCGACTCGACCGGGTCGCAGCCAGATTGGAGTCGGCCGCAGACATCTGGGACCTCCGCCGCATCGCCAAGCGCGTGACGCCGACCGCGCCGTTCGACTATGTCGACGGTGCCGCTCTGGACGAGCGGACCTTGGCGAAGAACCGTGAGGCGCTCGGCAACGTTGAGCTCCTTCCGCGCATCCTCCACGGAGTCGATGCGCCGGATACGTCGACGACAATCGCCGGTGCCCGAACCCGGCTGCCCTTCGGCATCGCCCCGACCGGTTACACCCGCATGATGCACACCGAAGGCGAGGTCGCCGGAGTGCGTGCGGCGACGAAGGCCGGAATCCCGTTCTCACTGTCGACGATGGGCACGACCTCGGTCGAAGACGTCGCGCAGGCGGCGCCGGATTCCACCCGGTGGTTCCAGCTCTACCTGTGGAAGGATCGGCAGCGCAGCCTCGATCTGATCCAGCGGGCCGCCGCCAGCGGTTACGAGACCCTGCTGGTCACCGTCGACACTCCGATCACCGGTCAGCGTCTGCGCGATCACCGCAACGGTCTGACGATCCCGCCCCGACTGACGCTGGGAACCATCCTCGACGCCTCCTATCGACCCGGCTGGTGGTTCAACTTCCTCACCACCGAACCGCCGAAATACGCGTCGCTGTCGAACACCTCCCAGTCCCTCGCGGAGATGACGAAGACGATGTTCGACCCGACCCTCGACCTCGATGACCTGCGGTGGATCCGCGAACAGTGGAACGGACGCCTGTTCGTCAAGGGAATTCTCACCGCCGAGGATGCCCGCCGCGCTCAGTCGATCGGAGCCGATGGACTCGTCGTCTCCAATCACGGCGGCCGGCAGCTTGATCGGGCTCCGGACTCGCTGACCTCACTGGCCGAAGTCCGTGCGGAGGTCGGACCGGAGATGGAGCTGATCTTCGATTCCGGGATCATGTCCGGCACCGATGTCGTCGCCGCGCTGTGCGCCGGAGCCGACTTCGTGCTCATCGGCCGGGCGTACCTGTACGGGCTCATGGCCGGAGGCCAGCGAGGCGTCGAGCGGGCAATCGAGCTCATCGGACAGGAAATCCTCACCGCCATGGGACTCATGGGTGCCCGGAGCATCTCTGATTTGGGTCCCGAGCTCGTCCGCGGGCTGCCTCAGGCACCGGCCGCTGACGGGGAGTTGCGGACCGACGCTGTGTGAGCCTCGGCCCGACGAAGGAGACCACGCATGATCATCGCGGCAACGGTCAACGAGCAGCTGAAGCACGTGGACTCGGACGAGCCGCGCATTCTCATCGTCGGAGCCGGAATCGCCGGGATCACCCTGGCGCAGCTGCTCCGGGGTCGCGGGATGCACCCGACCCTCATCGATCGGTCGGCCGATTCCGGTCGGATGATCGGTGACAATCGTGCCGGATATATGCTCGCCCTCATGCCCATGGTCGATCCCATCATCGAAGAACTCGAGTGCCGGGAAGCCTACCTCGAAGCCAGCGTCGGCATCGATCGCTATATCGCCCATGCACACACCGGGAAAGTCCTCCGACAGGACCACCTCGGTGATCTTCTGGCCGACTTCGGCGACTATCGCGGGATCTCCCGCTCAGCGCTGCTCGACGTGCTCACCGGCAGCGACTGCCCGATCGCCTTCGGCACCACAGTGACCGGTCTGTCCGACGACGGCGGCACCGTAACACTGGCCCAGGCGAGCGTCGGCCGACAGCGCTTTGGAGAGCAGGAACAGAGCCGTGGCCAGGAAGAAGTGCTCGAATTCGATGCCGTCGTCATCGCAGACGGAATGAATTCCCGAACCCGCAGGCTCGTGACAGGTGGGCCTGCCGCGACCGCCATGTCCGGCTCCGGCAAGACTTCCGCTGACGGTTCTGATAAGCCCTCGTCAGAGTCCGCTGTGGACACGACATGGGGCGGATGGGTCTGCTGGGCAGAGGCGGATGACGATCAGGACGCCGTCGATGAGATATGGGGCGATGGATTCTTCCTCGGCATTTATCCGGTCAAGGGCGCCCTCGGAGTCTTTCTCGGCTGTCCCGACGCCCGGCAGCCGCTCGGCTCCCGGCGGTTCGCCGCCGAGGTCCGCAGTCGACTCACGGTGATGACTCCGCGGATCGACGCCTGCCTCACCGCGGTCGAAAAGGCCGAAGCACCGTTCTTCTGGCCGCTGCGGGATTCGCGAGCGCAGCGCTGGAGCCGTGGTCGCACCGTTCTGCTCGGCGATGCCGCCGCCGGGTTCCTTCCCACCGCCGGAATCGGGGCCGGAATGGCGATGGAATCGGCCGGAGTGCTCGCCGACGAATTCTCCTCCCTGACGACCGGGCCAGGTGCATTCGCAGCGCTCGAACGCTTCGAGGCCCGCCAGCGGTCGCGAGTCGAGGCCGCTCATGACAACTCGCGGTCCCTGGCCCGACTGATGTTCGACCGGTCCCGGCTCTTCGCGTTCGCCCGCGACCAGGCGTTCCGCTTCATCAGCATCCGCACCGCGCTCAAGCCGATACTGCATCTGCTCGAATCCCCGCCGAAGAGGGTGTGACCCTCCTCCCACCCTGCATCTTCGTCGGCCGTGGATGCCTCCGTTTGTGGTAGGAATGGCCAGGGTCCTCGTGCGCGGACCTGCCGAACCACGAACGAGGATGACCATGGGAATGCCAGCCGCCTCGGCGAACGAAGAACGCCGACTCCGACGGGGACTGAAGTCCCGCCACCTGCAGATGATCGCCATCGGCGGTGCCATCGGCACCGGGCTCTTCCTCGGCTCCGGCGGCACGATCTCACAAGCCGGCCCCGGCGGCGCCCTGCTGGCCTATGCCGCGATCGGCATCATGGTCCTCTTCGTCATGCAGTCCCTCGGCGAGATGTCGACCCACCTGCCCGTGGCCGGATCGTTCCACACCTACGGGACCAAATACGTCAGTCCCTCGTTCGGATTCGCCATGGGCTGGAACTACTGGTTCAACTGGGCGATCACCCTGGCTGCCGAACTCGTCGCCGCGGGCGTCATCATGTCCTTCTGGTTCCCCGACGTGCCCTCGTGGATCTGGGCGGCGGTCTTCCTCATCCTGCTGGCCGGGCTGAACTTCCTGTCGGCGAAGGCCTTCGGCGAAGGTGAATTCTGGTTCGCCGCCATCAAGGTCACGGCCGTGCTGGCGTTCCTCGTCCTCGGTGTGCTCATGATCGCCGGCATCCTCGGCGGGACTGCACCCGGGGTGAGCAATTGGACGACGGGAGAAGCTCCTTTCGTCGGCGGCTGGATGTCCATCATCAGCGTCTTCATGATCGCCGGATTCTCATTCCAGGGCACCGAGCTCGTCGGCGTCACCGCGGGGGAGTCGGAGAACCCGCGCAAGGACATGCCGCGCGCCATCCGCACCGTGTTCTGGCGCATCATGCTCTTCTACATCGGCGCCATCGCCGTCATCGGCTTCCTCCTGCCCTACACCGACCCCTCGCTGCTGGCCTCGGCGAACAATGAGGACATCACGGCCTCACCGTTCACTCTCGTCTTCGAACGCGCCGGAATCGCAGTGGCCGCCGGAATGATGAATGCCGTCATCCTCACCGCAATCCTCTCCGCCGGCAACTCCGGCCTCTACGCCTCCACCCGCATGCTCTACGCCATGGCGAAAGAGGGAACCGCGCCGAGGCTGTTCGCCCGACTCAACGAACGCGGAGTCCCCGTCATGGCGCTGCTGGCCACCGCCATGATCGGACTGTTCGGATTCCTCACCGAGATCATGGGTGACGGTGGAGCCTATACCTGGCTGATGAATGTCTCCGGACTCTCCGGCTTCATCGTCTGGGTCGGCATCGCCTGGTGCCACTTCCGGTTCCGCCGCGCCTATGTGCGGCAGGGGCGCGCTGTAGCGGACCTGCCGTACCGGGCGCCGCTGTTCCCGATCGGCCCGGTCATCGCGCTCATCATGCTCATCGTCGTCATCATCGGGCAGAACGTGCAGGCGATCGTCAACGGGCAGCTGCTCCAGGTCGCCAGCGCCTATGCAGGGCTTCCTGCGTTCCTGCTTCTGTGGGTCATCCACCGCATCGTCACGGGCCGCCGCTCACGCATGGTCGCCCTCGATGACATGGACGTCGAAGGGCTCGAGATCAAGGCTCCCTGATCCCTTGGTCGATTTCTCGCCGAGGCGGCCGTGCGGCCGGATTCGAACCGCCGGAGAAATGGGTTAAGCTAGGCTCGCCTAACTACTCAAGAAGGATTCCATGCGCCGTATTCTCGCCCCAGTGATTGCCTCCGTTCTCGTCCTCGCCGGCTGCGGCGGAGGAGCAGATTCAGCCGACGAGGCCTCGGGGCCCACCGTCGACACGAAGTTCGGCGCCGTCGAGGTGCCCGCCGACCCGCAGATGGTCGTGGCGCTGGGATGGGGCGATGCCGAGACCGCTCTGGCGCTCGGAGTCCAGCCCGTCGGCGCCTCTGACTGGGTCGAGTTCGGCGGCAAGGGCGTCGGGCCGTGGGCCGAAGATCTCTACGACGAAGCTCCGGAGATCATCGCGACGATGGAACCCGACTACGAAGCCATTGCCGCACTCGAGCCCGATGTCATCCTCGACACGAACAGCTCCGGAGAGCAGGAGCGCTACGACCGCCTCTCCGAGATCGCTCCCACGGTCGGAGTGCCAGAGGGCGGCGACAACTACCTGACGACCATGGACCAGCAGGTCGACCTCGTCTCCCAGGCGCTCGGCAAGGAAGACGACGGGAAGAAGCTGCTCGACGACCTCGACAAGACCTACGCCGATGCGCGCGAAGCCCATCCGGAGTTCAAGGACAAGTCCGTGACCGTGGCAGCGAAGACCTCTGAGGGCTGGGGTGCCTACGTCGAGGAATCAGGTCGCGTGCAGGTCATGGAGCAGCTCGGCTTCAAGCAGTCCGAGACGATCGCCGGAATGAAGGCGGACGGCTTCTCCGTGCCGATCTCCGAGGAGAACCTCGATCAGCTCGACGCGGACCTGCTCCTGACGTTCCCGATCTACATCGAGGACAAGGATGTCACCGAGGATGCGGCCTACAAGCGCATTCCTGCCGTCAAGGACGGGCACGACCTCGTTCTGACCAACGACAATGACGACATCCGCAAGGCATTCTCACTCAACTCGATCCTCTCGGCCAAGTACACCGCGGAGGAGCTCCCGGGTCTCATCGCCGACAAGGTGAAGTAACCGACTGACGAGCGCTGCTGCGCGCCCCTGCGCAGAACTCACACAGCGGCACGCCACGCATCCAGGCCGAGGTCGATGATGCGGGCGTGCCGCACATTTTGAAGCGAATCGATCGGCAGCCATTCCGCCCGATCCGTCGTCCCATCGACCTCGAGCGTGCCCAAGGTGCCGCCGGTGATCCGCGCCTCGTAGACGACCCGTACGCCTTTGAAAGGACGATCCGTCGAATCGCTGAAGATCGGATTGCGACGTGCTTCCGTGAAGGAATGAGTGGTCAGAGGGCGGACGACCTCAGCGTCGAACCCGGTCTCCTCTTTGATCTCACGGACCGTGCCGGCTTCGATGCTCTCGTCGAACTCGATTCCGCCTCCGGGCAGCGTCCAGATCGCGTGCAGTCGGTCCTTTCCGCCGTTGAACCAGCTGAGGAGGATTTCGTCGTCGTCATTGACGATGACCGCATAACCGGCAAGTCGGGTGTCATATTCGGAGAAGTGCATGACCTCACCCTACCCGCGTCAGCAGTGACCGCCGGGGGAGAATCTCAACAGGGCTGCTGATATGCAGAACGGCACGGGCTAGGCTGGGATCGTGACCACCATCAACAGCACTCGAATCGGCGAGTCCGGGCGCCTGGTCGTCTTCCTCCACGGCCTGTTCGGCCGAGGCAAGAACTTCACCCGCATCGCCAAGGACATCGAGCCCGAATTCTCCAGCCTGCTGGTCGACCTGCCCAACCACGGCGAGTCCGAATGGACCGAGACCTTCGACTACGTCGACCTCGCCGATGCCGTGGCGGCCCATATCGCCGAGGCGGTCGATCCCGGCGATCAGCCCGTGCACCTGGTCGGACATTCCTTGGGCGGAAAGGTCGCCATGGTGCTCGCGCTGCGCCACCCCGAACTCATCGACCGCCTCGTCGTCGTCGACATCGGACCCGACGCCGGCGGGTCCACCGGAGTCTTCGACCATCTGCTCTCCAGCCTCGCCGCCCTCGACCTCGACCGGATCGAATCGCGCACCGACGCGGATGAGGCGCTTCGGGACCCGATCCCCGAGGCCGCGATCAGGGGATTCCTGCTGCAGAACCTGCGCCCCACCTCGGCGGGCTATTCCTGGCAGCCCAATCTGCCGCTGCTGCATTCGAGCCTCGACATCATCGGGGACTTCCCGGACATGGGCGGTGCCGTCTTCGACCATCGGGTCCTCTGGGTCGCCGGCGAGAAATCGGACTACGTCGACCGCGACGACCTGCCGCAGATGCGCAGTCTGTTCCCTCGCACCACCCTTCTCACGGTCAAAGGCTCGGGTCATTGGGTGCACTCGGAGAAACCGCGTGAGTTCGTCTCAGCACTGTCGGCATTCCTCAGCCGCCCCTGAAAAGGAATATGCTGAACGCGCTCGACGTTGCCACAGCGAGCACAATTGGACTCAAACCCTCAGGAGGAATGCGTGAGCACTTCGATCCCGGCCGATCCCGCAGAGAAGTTCGCCGAATACGCGGACGGAACCCGACTGGTCAGCACTGACTGGGTGGCTGAGCATGCAGGCGATCCCGGACTCGTCGTCGTCGAAAGCGACGAAGACGTGCTGCTCTACGAAACGGGGCATATTCCCGGAGCGGTCAAGGTCGATTGGCACACCGAACTCAACGACCCGGTGACCCGTGACTACGTCGACGGCGAAGGATTCGCCGCACTCATGTCCGCCAAGGGCATCTCCCGCGATGACACCATCGTCGTCTACGGCGACAAGTCCAACTGGTGGGCTGCCTACGCGTTGTGGGTCTTCACTCTCTTCGGCCACGAAGACGTCCGCCTCATGGACGGCGGTCGCGCGAAATGGCAGGCCGAGGGCCGCGAGATGACCACGGACAAGCCGCAGCCCGTACCCTCCGAATACCCCGTCGTCGAACGTGACGATTCGGTCATCCGCGCCTTCCTTCCCGAGGTTCGAGACAGCCTCGGCGACCTGCCGCTCATCGATGTGCGCAGCCCGGAGGAATACACCGGCGAACGCACCCACATGCCCGCCTACCCGGAGGAAGGGGCACTGCGCGGCGGCCATATCCCCGGCGCGAAGTCGATGCCCTGGGGCAAGGCGGCCAACGAAGACGGCACCTTCAAGTCCGCCGCCGAACTCAAGGAGCTCTACACCGAGCAGGCAGGGCTGGGCGCCAGCAGCGAGGTCATCGCTTACTGCCGGATCGGCGAACGCTCCAGCCACACCTGGTTCGTCCTCAAGCACCTCCTCGGATATGAGAACGTGCGCAACTACGACGGCTCCTGGACCGAATGGGGCAATGTCGTCGGCGTGCCGATCGTCACCGGAGCGGAGCCGGGAGAGGTGCCCGGACGCTGATGAGCGAGACGACGACGCCTAAGACCGACGATCTGCCGGAGGCGCTGGCGGAGATCGTCACGGACTTCGCCGAAACCCCGTCCGACGACCGTCTCCAGGTGCTGCTGGAGTTCGCGACGGACCTTCCCGACCTGCCGGAGAAGTACACGGACCACCCGGAGCTGCTCGAGCCGGTACCCGAATGCCAGTCGCCGATCTTCCTCGTCACCGAGGTGGCCGACCCCGAGGCGGGGGAGCGGGCGGAAGTGCGCCTGCACTTCTCCGCGCCCCCGGAGGCGCCGACCACGCGGGGCTTCGCCGGGATCCTGCACGAAGGGCTCGACGGAGCCACCGCCGAGGCGATCCTGTCGGTTCCAGCCGACCTGCCCCTGCGGCTGTCGATGTCGGAGATCGTCAGCCCGCTGAGGCTGCGCGGAATGAGCGGAATGCTCTCGCGGATCCAGCGGCAGGTGTCCGAGAGGATCGGCAAGATCACAGCCGAGTGAGACCTCTCTCGCTTGGCTGAGGTGGTCCGGTGAGTTACAGTGTGGTTAGCCTGCCCTTAGTCACCTGACCGCCACCTCACTCAAAGGACCACCTCGATGACCGGTTCCGCCACCTCTGCCGAGGCGAAACCGCATACCGACACCAGTCATCCGACCGGTGGGAGCCTGCGGATCAGAAGAGTACTGGGACTGGTCGCAGCGATCATTGCGCTCATCGTCGTGATCGCAGCCTCCTTGGCGATCGGCGCCAGGGACATGCCGATCTCGGAGGTCCTCCGAGCCTTCTTCGCGCCCACCGGCAGCGACGATCAGCTCGTCGTCCTCGAACTGCGCCTGCCGCGGACCGTGCTCGGCATCCTCGTCGGCATGGGATTGGGCCTGGCCGGCGGTCTCATCCAAGCCCTGACGCGCAACCCCCTGGCCGATCCGGGCATCCTCGGCGTCAACGCGGGTGCGTCCCTGGCGATCACGATCGGCGTCGCATTCTTCGGGATCTCCTCGATCACCGGTTACATCTGGTTCGCGTTCGCCGGCGCCCTCGTCGCCACTGTCGGCGTCTATGTCATCGGGTCCGCGGGCCGCAGCCGCACGGTCGATCCGATCCGCCTGACTCTGGCCGGAGTCGCCGTCGCCGCTGTGCTCACCGGACTGACCAAAGCCATCCTGCTGACCAACGAACGCGCCTTCGACGCCTTCCGATCCTGGGACGTCGGCGCGATCGCCGGCCGCGATTTCGATACGATCACCGCGATCCTGCCGTTCATGGTCATCGGCACCGTGCTCGCACTGGCACTGTCCCACTCACTCAACGCCGTGGCCCTCGGTGACGATCTGGCCGCCAGCCTCGGCACCTCGGTCAACCGCACCCGAGTGCTCTCCATCCTCGCGGTGACCCTCCTTGCCGGAGCGGCTACGGCCGCCGCCGGACCGATCGGATTCATCGGCCTGATGATTCCGCACATCGCCCGTTGGATCGTCGGTCCCGACCAGCGCTGGATCCTCGGCTACTCACTCGTCCTGTCTCCCATTCTGCTCCTGGCCTCGGACGTCATCGGCAGAGTCGTGATGAAACCCGGCGAACTCCAAGTCGGAGTCGTCACCGCGTTCGTCGGTGCTCCGGTGCTCATCGCCCTTGTCCGTCGAAAGAAGGCGAGCGGCCTGTGAAGACCACCAACCTCGCGGTCACCGACCGCAGCCTCACTGCGCACCCGCATGCACTGACGGGGGAGAAAGTCGACTTCGGTCGGCCCATGTTGCGCGTCTTCGGATTCCGCATCGACCTGCGGGTTGTCATCACCGCCGGAATCATCACGCTGATCGCGCTGGCCTGCGGCTTCGCCGGTCTCATGCTCGGCAAGTTCTCGCTGACTCCGACCGAAGTGTTCCAGGGCCTGTTCGGGGCCGCTGAGAAGCGCATCGTCAATACCGTCGTCGGGGAGTGGCGGGCACCGCGCATCATCGCCGGCATCGTCCTCGGCGCCGGACTCGGAGTCTCCGGAGCCGTCTTCCAATCGCTGACACGCAATCCTCTCGGCTCCCCGGACATCATCGGCTTCTCCACCGGTGCCTACACCGGCGGCATCGTCACGATCATCGTCTTCGGCACGAGCTTCGTCTCCACCGCGGCGGGCGCGATCATCGGCGGACTCCTGACCGCCGTGGTCGTCTACCTGCTCACCTGGAAAGGCGGGGTCCAGGGCTTCCGGCTCATCATCGTGGGTATCGCACTGACGGCGATGCTCAACGCCTTCAACACCTGGCTGATCATGCGCGCCGATCTCGAGCTCGCCATGGCCGCTGCCACATGGGGTGCCGGAACCCTGAATGGAATGGGCTGGTCGACGATCGCACCGGCGGCTGTGGCCACCATCGTCCTCGGTCTGGCCTGCGGACTCTTCTCCCGAGATCTCGGCACTCTGGAACTCGGCGACGATACGGCGAAAGCGCTGGGCGTACGCAACGAGCCCATCCGTGCCGTTCTCATCGTCATCGCCGTCGCCCTCGTCGCCGTGGTCACGGCCGCGGCCGGTCCGATTGCCTTCGTCGCCTTGGCCGCACCGCAGATCGGGCGGCGGATCGCGCGGGCGCAGGGCACCAGCCTGCTGACCTCCGCGGCTGTCGGAGCACTGCTCCTCGTCGCCGCCGACCTCATCGCCCAACATGCGTTCGGCGATATCCAACTGCCCGTCGGCGTCATCACCGTGAGCATCGGCGGCATCTACCTCATCTGGCTCCTCATCCAAGAAGCTCGGAAGGCATCATGAGCATTCCCAACCCCGCAGGCGCAGCCTCCCCGCTGATCGCCGAGAACCTCGACCTGGCCTATGACCAGCGCCAGATCGTCAGCGATCTCGACGTGAGCATTCCCGACGGTAAGTTCTCGATCATCGTCGGCCCCAACGCGTGCGGCAAATCAACTCTGCTGCGTGCTCTCGCGCGACTGCTGCCGCCGGCGAAGGGCACTGTGCTTCTCGATGGGAACAACATCGAGAAGATGAAGACGAAGAAGATCGCCCAGCGGTTGGGTCTTCTCCCGCAGTCGTCCATCGCCCCGGACGGGATCACGGTCGCCGAGCTCGTCTCCCGCGGGCGACACCCGCATCAGTCGTTCCTTCGCCAGTGGACCGACGCCGATGAAGCAGCTGTGCTGTCGGCGCTGCGGGCGACGAACACCGAAGAGCTGTCCTCACGGCTCGTCGACGAGCTCTCCGGCGGTCAGCGTCAGCGCGTCTGGGTGGCCATGGTGCTCGCTCAGGAGACTTCCCTCCTGCTGCTCGACGAACCGACGACCTTTCTCGACGTCGCCTATCAGATCGAGCTGCTCGACCTGTTCTCGCAGCTCAATCACGAATACGGGCACACGCTGGTCGCCGTCCTCCACGACCTCAACCAAGCCTGCCGCTACGCCGACGAGATCATCGCCATGAAGAACGGTTCGATTGTCGCTCAGGGGGCTCCGGAGACGATCATCACCTCGGAACTCGTCAACGAGGTCTTCGGCATCGACTGCACAGTCATCGACGATCCGGTCACGGGTGCTCCGATGATCGTGGCGGGAGCACCGAAGAAGACATTCGCTCAGCGCTGAGCGCACGTATCCCGGAAATGAGAACTCAAATGACAAGGACCGCTCTCGGAGTCATCTCGGTGCTGGCGGCCTCGACGCTGCTGCTGGCAGGATGCGGCGGAACCGATGAGGCGGCGGACAACGCCGACTCGGTCACGGTCGACACTCTCAAGGGGGAGGTCGAAGTCCCGGCTGGTGCGAAGAACGTCGTCGTCCTCAATTCGCCTGCCGCTGACGCGGCTGCGGGAATGGGCGTGACACCGGTCGCCGTCGCATCCACGAAAGACCAGATCATGCCGTGGCAGAAGGGCGTCACCGACGATGTCGCGGACGATTCGCTCATCAACGCCGAATATGCGCCGAACCTCGAGAAGATCGCGGAATACGAACCGGATGTCATCTTCGCAGCACCCTGGAATATCGCCGACGACTCCACCTACGAGCAGCTCTCCGACATCGCTCCGGTGATCATTCCGGACACGGAGTCGGCGAATCCCGACTGGGATGAGATGACCGAACAGGTCGGCGAAGCTCTGGGGAAGTCTGATGAGGCAGAGAAACTGATCGACACGACGAAAGACAAGCTCGAAGCCGTCGGTGCCGACCTCGGGGTCGACGGGAAGTCATATCAGCTGATCTCGCCGCGGGCCGAAGGGATCTATTTCGGTAACGCCGCACCGCTGGAACTCTTCGGCCTCGAACCCGGGCAGCACCAGACGCCTGAAGAGATCAACAAGTTCACTCTCTCGACCGAGAATCTCGACGAGCTCGACGCAGACTACCTCTTCGTGTGGGCCATGGACGACGACGGGAAGAAGCAGGTCGTTGACAATCCGAGCTATGACTCGCTGCCGTCGGTGAAGAACGGCACCGCAGCCTTCATCGACGCCGAATTCGCGACCGCCGTCAATGCCGCCAGCCCGGCCAGCCTCGACTGGCTGGTGACCGACAGCGGCATCGAGGACATGCTCAGGAAGTAGGCGACCGGGCCAGCCCTTCTCTCACCGGCCCAACCCAACTCACGGAGCCCGGAACCCGAGCGACGAGGGACGCCGCCGCAGCTCAGGCGGTCGCAGTGTCCTTCTTGCCGTCCTTCTTCACGAGTGCCTTGACTCCGAAGATCACGCCGACGACGATGCCTCCCCAGATCGCACCGAGGATGAGGGAAAAGAACGTGTTGACCAGCCAACCCAGGAAGCCGCCGAGGACCGTGATCGCGGCGACGGGCTCTTCGAAGTGGTGGACGAAGCCGTAGAGGGCGTGGAAGCCGAGCTCGTCGGTGCCGACGAGGATGATGTGTCCTCCGACCCACAGCATGGCGAAGGTGCCCACGACGGAGAGCAGAGCGAGCAGCTTCGGCATCGCTCCGACGAGGAACCGACCGAACTTCTGCTGCCCGGGTGAGTCCTTCTTCGCCATATGCAGACCGATGTCATCCATCTTCACAATGAGTGCGACGACACCGTAGACGCCGACGGTGATCGCAACGCCGACGACGGCGAGGATGACGGCACGGCTGGTCAGGGATTCGGCGGCCACCTCGTTGAGGGCGATGACCATGATCTCGCAGCTGAGGACGAAATCGGTGGTGATGGCCGATCGCACGACCTTCTTCTCTGCCGCCTTGCCATCGGTCGACTGTTCGGCGGCCGGGGTGTCCTTCTCGTGGTGGGCGATCCAGCCGAGCTTCTCGAAGACCTTCTCGGCACCCTCATAGCAGAGGTAGGTGCCGCCGATCATGAGCAGCGGAGTGAGGAGCCAGGGCAGAAACTGGCTGAGCAGGAGAATGATCGGGAGGATGATGACGAGCTTGTTGAACAGGGAGCCCAACGCGATGCGCTGGATGATCGGAAGCTCGCGTTTGGGGTCCACTCCTTCGACGAACTTCGGCGTCACCGCGGCATCGTCGATGACGACCCCAGCCGCCTTCGCACCGGCTCGTGACGCACCTGCGGCGACATCGTCGAGGCTGGCAGCCGAGAGTTTGACGAGTGCGGCCACATCGTCGAGGAGTGCGATCAGACCTCCGGCCATCTAACGACCGCCGAGCTTGTGAGTTGGGCCGGGCGGCTGACGATGAAGGTCGCCGAGGTGGTTCTCGGCAGCGTCGAAGAGGTGCAGACGGTCGCCGTCGGGTTCGACTCTCCTGGCTTTGGGAACCCAGGTGACCATTCGGGGAGCGGCTTTGAGCGTCATCATCGAGGACTTGATCATCAAACCCTCGGGCTCGGCCGACCATGAGGTCATAAGGTTGTTGGCGCCGTCGCTGCCGCGCATTGAGCCGTCCTCGGTGAACTCGAGGAAGGCCCGCTCGTTCGTCTCGGCCGTCCAGCGGCCGATGAGTTCCTGTGTCATTTGTCGTCCTTTTCCAGTCCGCCGATGACTTTCCCGTTGCTGTCTTTGACCTTCATGACATCGCCTTCGATAGTCGCCGTTGAGGCTTTGCTCAGCCAGGTGTCGACGCCGGCGCAGGCTTTCTGGGTCGACATGAAGGAGTCGATGGTGATCTCGTCGCCTTTGACCTTCCAGCTCGTGACGATCGCGTTGCAGCCGTCAGAGCCTTCGAGCGAGCCGTCGTCAGAGAATTCGAGGAACGGGTCGCCCTTCTCCGGTGAGGTCCATTTACCGGTGGGATCGAGCTTGGAGGCGTCGTCGCTGGGAGACGTGGTTTCGCTGGACTCGGTGGGGGAGGGGGAGCTGGGGTTTCGGGGGTCGTTGCCGGTGTCACAGGCTGCCAGCGGCAGAGTGAGAGCAAGGGCCGCGAGTCCGAGCGCGAGCCTCGAGGCGGGTCTTACGGAGGCCAGGGGGCGAAGCTTTGTGTGGTTCGGCATGCCCCTGATCATAACGGCACCGTTTTCGAGCGACCTGGAAGAACACAGGACAGCTTGTGCAGTCCGACTTCTGTAAGTTGTGTTCACCTGGGACATTGATGGTTCTTGCATTGCGTCGTGATCAAACCGTAACCTTTCACACGGTTGGAAATCTGACACCGGAAGCATGAACCGCCGAGTCGCGGCGAAGCCTGTTGACGGGGTCGGGCAATCGAAGCATCGACAACGATCAAGGGAATCAACCTTATGCAGAAGAAACTCGTGCAGAGTTCACTGGCGATCAGCGCCGCTGCGGCGCTGAGCCTGAGCGGCGCGCTCGTCGCCTCACCGGCGATGGCTGACAACGCCCCGCAGAAGCTGGACCTTCAGAGTGAAGCTCACGTCCAGAAGGCACTTTCCGGTATCGAAGGCGTCAACGCCTACGGCACCGACGGCGGCGAGCTCAGCATCGGCGTTGCCAAGAAGACCGACGAGATCAAGAAGCTCGAAAAGAAGTACCAGAACATCAAGGTCACCGAGGGCGTCAAGGAACTGAAGCCCTATGCGAAGAATGATCTCGTCGGCGGTGCCGGCTACCTGGTCAAGGCCGGCGAGAGCGGCGGGGCCTGCTCGACCGGTTTCTCCGGCTGGGACGGAGACGGCAAGCCCGTCGTCCTGACCGCCGGTCACTGCTCGAAGATCATCAACGAGCAGACCAACGCGTTCGACGGCGACACCACTGTCGATCAGACCGAGAAGCCCTCGATCTCCGAGGCCAACGGCGGCGAAGGCTTCCAGGCCTCCGGCAGCGGCGTCATCGGCAAGTGGGGCTTCCACAACTTCGGCGGCGACCTCCTCGAGGGCGCCGACCAGAACAAGTGGCCTGAGCCCAGCGAGTCCGACATCGACTTCGCCGTCATCAACGTCGACGAGTCGAAGTACAACGTCAAGAACGGCATCACCGACTGGTCGACCGCCGATTCGGACGATCTGGCCAAGTCGACCACCGAGATCACCGAGGTCGGTGCGCACAAGGACGGCGCCATCAGCAAGTCCGGTCGCACCACCGGTAAGACCGACGGCGAAGTTCTGCCCCGCTCGGAGTACGACTTCGACTACCAGAATGTCGGCGGTCGTTGGGTCCACGGATTCGGCGTGACCGCGCCGATCGACAAGCCCTTCTCCCAGCCGGGCGACTCCGGCGGCGGCGTCTACCAGGGCAGCACCGCCGTGGGTGTCATCTCCGGCGGCGGCGACCTCGATGCGAACACCTCGTTCACCTGGGTTGCCGACCTGGACCACTCGCTCGAGGAGTCCGGCACGGACTTCAACCTCAAGAAGCCGGGTGAGGAGACCCCTGAGGCACCTGCCGCTCCGAAGGCCGAAGACCAGACCATCGAGCCTGAGGGCAAGGTCAAGGGCAAGGCCGAGGCTGGCGCCAAGGTCGAGGTCAAGTGGGAACCCGCTGAAGGTGCTCAGGCAGCCGAGAACGGTTCTGAGACCGTCACGGCTGACAAGGACGGAAACTTCTCCGTCGAGGGCCCCAAGGCCGAAGGCGACTACAACTTCACTGCGACGGCGATCGTTGACGGACAGGAATCCAAGACGACCGAATTCGATGTGACCGTTGAGAAGGACGAGTCCGAGACTCCCGCTCCTGCCGAGCGTGAGATCAGCGTCGACCCCAAAGAGATCGCCGCGTCCGACTTCGTGAAGGAAGACAAGGGCGTGACGATCACGGTTAAGGGCTTCGACGAGGGCGAGAAGGTCAACCTCGAAGTTGCCAACGGGCCTGAAGGCGTCGAGGGCATCAAGCTGGACGAGACCGCCAATGAGAACGGTGCCGCCGCATTCTCGATCTACGGCACCAGCGCCGAGAACGCCGAGGCCTACCTCGGTAAGTACGACGTCGAGGTTACCGGCGCCAACGATACCGAGGACGAGTCGGCACTGACCGGTACGTTCGAGGTAGTCGCTGACGAAGACGGTTCCGGCGGCGGATCCGGCGGAGACGATGACGGCAACAACGACGACGGCAATGCCGACGGCGGAGCCGGCGACGGAAACGACGATGACGGAAACGGTGACGGCGGTTCTGACCTGCCGCGCACCGGTGCCGAGCTGACCGGCCTGGCCGCCGGAGCCGGACTGCTCCTCGTGGGCGGAACCGCGGTCGTTCTGACCATGCGTCGCAAGAACAACAACTGAGTGCTGTGATGCCGGCCGTCTGACGGTCTGGCGAACTGACACTGACGATGCCCCCGGTCTTCTGACCGGGGGCATCGTCTATTCATGGCGACTGCCTAGAGGCGATAACAGCAAGTCTCTTTGTATACATCTACTGAAGTTTCGTACATTAAGTTCACAGTCTTCGACCTACTTTTTTGGTAGTCACTGAGTGCGCCCCGTAACCTTATCGTGACTTAGGTCATCAACTTGTGACATTGATCCCTCAGAACAGAGAGACAACAACTTATGCAGAAGAAACTCGTACAGAGTTCGCTGGCGCTCACAGCGGCAACGGCGCTCGGCCTGGGCGGAGCGTTCGCTGCTTCTCCGGCCGTCGCTGACAACGGTCCGCAGAAGCTGAATGTGCAGAGCGATGCGGCTGTGCAGAAGACTCTGGACAAGGCGTCCGGTGTCAACGCATACGGCGCCAAGAACGGCAAGCTCACCATCGGTGTTGAAAAGGCCGACAAGACAACCAAGAAGCTTGAGCAGGATTTCTCGAACGTCAAGGTCGTTGAGGGAGTCAAAGAGCTGAAGGCCTATGCCGGCAACGACTTGGTTGGCGGCGCAGGTTACCTCGTCAAGGCAGGCGAGGGCGGCGGAGCCTGTTCAACCGGATTCTCCGGTTGGGATGCTGATGGAAAGCCGATCGTGCTCACCGCTGGTCACTGCGCGAAGATCATCAACGAGCAGAGCGGGGAATTTGAGGGCGACACGACGGTCGACGAGACCGAACAGCCTTCCACTGCGCCTGCGGTCGGCGGAGAGGGATTCAAGCAGACCGGACTCGGCGTCATCGGCAGCTGGGGTTACAACAAGTTCGGCGGCGAGCTGGTTCCTCCGGGTTCAGATGCTCAGCCCAATGACGACGATATCGACTTCGCGGTCATCAATGTCGATGCTTCGAAGTACAACGTCAAGACAGGTGTGACTGACTGGTCGACCGCCGGAGACGACGATCTGGCTGCGAAGCTCGCCACTGATATCACCAAGGTCGGCGCTCACAGCGAAGGTACCGTTCAGAAGGCCGGCCGGACGACCGGACTGACCGAGAACGAGACATGGACTGCCTACAACGAGCAGTTCGACTTCGTCAACGTCAGCGGACGCTTCGTCCATGGTTTCGGTGTTAAGGCACCGTCCGGCAAGCCGTTCTCCGCGCCCGGCGATTCCGGTGGCGGCGTCTTCCAGGGAGACACTGCAGTCGGCGTCATCTCCGGCGGCGGTCCTGCAGAGGACGAGAACGGTCAGGAGATCGACTTCAGCTGGGTAGCCGACCTCGACTACTCGCTCGAGAAGTCCGGACAGTCGATCTCGTTCACTGATCCTAACGAAGAGCCTCCGGGTGATGATGAGGCAGAAGCTGACGCTTCCGCTGCTGCCGACGGTGAAGATGCAGATGCTTCGGCCGCTGCCGACGGTGAGGACGCAGATGCTTCCGCCGCGGCCGAGGGCGACGACGCAAACGCTTCCGACAACGCTGACGCCGACGCCAAGGAAGCTGATGCTTCGTCCGCTGCGGAAGGCGACGACGCTGAAGCTTCGGCCGACGCAGACGGAGCAGAGGCTGACGCTTCCGCTGCCGCCGATGGCGACAATGCCGATGCTTCCTCCTCAGCCGATGGCAAGGATGACAAGGCCGATTCCGACGCCGACGGTGACGAGAAGCCTGAAGCTCCCAAGGTCGGAGACCAGACAGTCGTTGAAGGCGGAAAGATCACCGGCAAGGCTGCTCCGAACGCTGACGTCAAGCTGACCTGGAAGCCCGCTGGCGATGCCCAGGCAGGTTCCGCTCAGGCCCAGGCCGCACCGGCTGAGGGCAGCGTCACGGTCAAGACCGATGCTGATGGAAACTTCTCCACCGAGGCTCCTGCTGAAGCTGGCGAATACGCCTACTCCGCTACGGTCACAGCTAACGGACAGACCTCGGAAGCCACTAACTTCACGGTGACTGTTCAGGCTGCAGAGGCCGAGCGCAAGCTGACTGTCGAGCCGAAGGAGATCGCTGCTTCGGACTTCGTGAAGGAAGACAAGGGCGTGCAGATCACGGCTGAAGGCTTCGAAGAGGGAGAGAAAGTGACCCTCAAGGTTGTCGACGGGCCTGATGGCGTCAAGGACTACGAGATGACGCAGACTGCCAACGCTGAGGGAGTCGTCGGATTCTCGATCTACGGCACCAGCGCTTCGAACCCCGAGGCCTACCTCGGTAAGTACGACGTTCAGGTCACCGGCGCCAACGACACCGAAGACGAAGAGGCCCTCACCGGCTCCTTCCAGGTTGTTGCCGACGAAGACGGCAACGGCGGCGGCAACGATGGTGACGACAACGGCAACGATGATGGAAACGGTGACGGCGGCGGATCTGATCTGCCTCGCACCGGTGCCGAGCTGACCGGCCTGGCCGCCGGAGCCGGACTGCTCCTCGTCGGTGGAGCCGCTGTTGTTCTGACCATGCGTCGCAAGAAGAACAACTGAAACACACTCTGACGGTCACTCGTTGACCGACTGAGAGAAAGTGCCCCTGGCCTTCTGGCAAGGGGCACTTTCACGTCATCGGACGAAAGCACGGACCGCCGCCCCTGCAGACGGGGCGGCTTCGCTGAAGCCGAGCGACGTGTAGAAATTAGCCAGTCCGGGATCGGCGTCGGTGAGCAGGACGGTCTGTCGGACATCGGCGAAAGGTTCGAGGACGCGAGCGACGAGTTCAGCCCCGATGCCGCGCCGCTGCATTCCTGGAGCGACCAGGACATCTTGGAGGTAGACAAGTGTTCCGAAGTCGCTGACCACGCGCGCCAATCCGACGAGCAGCTCTGCCTGGTGAGCACAAACCACGTGCGAAGAATTGAGGACACTGCGGACTAGTCGTTCCGGGGCGTTCGTGTGCGCCGACCATCCGACTGAGTTATAGAGCGCGAGCATCTCACTGCACGATGGCGGAGTATTCGACGAATACGTGATCCCGGCACGAGTCTGCTCACGGAAATGACGGCGATCATGCCAGTGCAGCTCATGGACGACGCCTGTCTCCCATTCCTCGCGCAGGATCGCATAGCCGACCGAATCCAGCGGATCGCTGCCGATTGCAGGCCACGAGCGGCGATAGTGAGCTTCTTTCGTCCAGCCTGCCCGGTCGAAGACCGCCCTCATGGCGTGATTGTCTTCGCGCGTCTGACCCTCCAACCGATTTGCTCGCGTGCTGGAAAAGACATGAGCGGCGATGGCGGTCAATGCCTCAATGCCGAGGCCCCGACCTCGAAATCGCGAAGCTAATCGAAGGTCGAACATCGGCGTCGAGTCGCTGAGATCCTCGAGGCGGACGATGTCGATCCGGCCACGCTCGCTGTGTACGAGCCAGAACGTCTCGGTCTCCTCGCTGATGAAATAGCCGTCCGCAATCCGTTGGCGGACTTCTTCTGCCGACCAGCGAGACAGCCTGGCGTGGAAAGGGAACTCTTCCGTGGTGTAGAACTCAGTCAGATCATGATTGTCGCAGCCATGTGGATCGACCCGGGTCAGCTTCACACTCATGCGCTTAGACTAATCGGTGAGCGCTCACAGCAACTCAACGCAGAGATGAAAGCGACAAGGTGCGCCCGACGAAGGAGTCCAGGCATGAGCCTTGAAGACGATCCATTCGACTACCAAATCACCAAATCCGGAATCCTCTTCATTCGCCGAGGCGGCCGCACCGTCATGGAGCTCGGCGGAAAGAAGGCTGCCGCGCTCATCCCCAAACTCGGCCGAGATGACGACACCGACCAGCAGCTGTTGGCACGGGCAACAGGTCACTATCGTCACGGCAACGAACGACAGTCCGGTCGACATTGAATCTGGCTGGACGTTCGTTCAGTTGTTGGTACTGTATGTGATATGAGTCAATCGACCGTCAGTGAGTTCTCACAGGCCACCGCAGTCACCCGCCAAGGCGACCACAGCTTTACCGCCGACCTCGACGCCGGCTGGAAAGTCGCCGGAGCCGTGAATGGAGGCTACCTCCTCGGAGTCGCCGGACAAGCCCTGCGGGCCGTCAACCCGAGCACCCCGGACCCCCTCGTCATCTCCACCTTCTATCTCGGACCGAGCAGAGAAGGTCCGGTCGACATCTCCACGCGCGCACTGCGCGAAGGCCGATCGACGGCGAGCTACGGCATCGAGCTCTCCCAGAACGGGGCACCGACGATCTCGGCGATGGCGACGATGGGCAACCTCGGCGACCTTCCCGACGATGTCGGCACGACAGCCACGCCGCCCCAGCTGCCCCCACCGGAAGAATGCGTCGGCGCCGCCGAAGCCAGCGAGGACTTCAAGAAGGCGGCGCCGCTCATCGAACGGTTCGATATGCGCCTCGACCCGGCCACCGCAGGATTCGCGGTCGGCAAACCCAGTGGTCGCGGAGTGCTGCAAGGTTGGATTCGGCTCATCGACGGGACCGACCCGGACCCGCTGTCATTGCTGACTTTCCTCGACTCGTTTCCGCCGGTGATGTTCGACCTCGGTCGCTTCAAATGGGCGCCGACGATGGAACTGACCGCACACGTCCGCGCCCTGCCCGCTCCCGGCTGGATCAGCGCGCGACTGTCCACTCGGAACATCGCCGGCGGAATGTTCGAAGAGGACTGCGAACTGTGGGACTCGGCCGGTCGCCTCGTCGCTCAGTCGCGGCAGTTGGCGCGCCAGCCCCGCGGGTGACGCGACGATGACGGCGGATAACCGACGATGACGCCTTCGACTTGTCATGTCTGTGGGGTGCTCTAGAGTCGGGTCAACACCTATCCGACTGCGAAAGGACCGCGCTCATGGCGTCGCTGGCATCTTTGAGCATCACCTTCGACTGCCTCGATGTGGAAGCACAATCGATCTTCTGGGCAGACCTCCTCGGTGCCGACATCGATCCCGGCGCCAACGAGTTCGTTGCGAGCATCGGGGGAGTTCACAACAGCGAGTCACCGACCCCGGGAATGCTTTTCCTCAAGGTCGACGAACGGGCAGAGGGGAAGAACCCGCTGCACATCGACCTCGACGATCCGCACTATCCGGCGGACGTCGACCGCGCGGTCTCCTTGGGTGCACATAAGCTCGCGTCTTTCGACGAATATGGGATCGAATGGACGACTCTGAAAGATCCCGAAGGAAATCTCTTCGACATCGGTCGGCGAAAACTAGACTGAGCCTCATACACCTGGTTCGAACATCAGGCCGTCTGCATGATCAGAGAGGCTCAGCATGACCCTGCCATTGACCGATCCGAGCAACTCCCCGAACGAACGTCGTGGGCTCGAAGAATTCGTCGAGTACTTCCGACAGGTGGTCAGACGCAAGGTCGATGGGCTGACGCCCGAGCAGCTCGACCACACCGTGGCCTCATCGTCTCTGACGATCGGCGGCATCCTCCGGCATCTCACGCTCGTCGAGGAGAGCTGGTTCGTCGAAGTGCTGCAGGGCCGAGAGCTGGGGGAGCCATGGTCGAGCGTCGACTGGAACAGCGACCGTGATTGGGACTTCGAGTCTGCGTCAGGGATGACCGCGGACGAGCTCCTGGCGGACCACGAGCAGGCCTGTGAGAAGTCCCGTGAAATCCTCGCCGAGGTGGCCGACCTCGACACGCTCACCGAACGAGGAGACCGTGACGGAGAGAAGTTCAACGTCCGATGGATCCTCATCCATCTCATCGAAGAGTACGCTCGTCACGCAGGTCATGCGGACATCCTGCGCGAAGACATCGATGGTGAGATCGGCGACTGAGTCGCACCTCATCGGCGCCCGGTGGATCTAATAGGCTGGAAAGTATGACGAACACCCCGCCGACCGCTGCCGCCGCTGCGCCGAAGAGATTCAAAGCACTCCTCCCGCTCGACCTGATCCGGGGCTTTCTCATCGGCAGCGCGGAACTCGTCCCCGGGGTCTCCGGCGGAACCATCGCCTTGGTCACCGGCGTCTACGACCAGCTCATCGACTCCGCATCTCACGTCGTTTCGGCCGCGAAGACCCTCGTGACAGGACCGAACCGTGCCGCGGGGGCTCTGGCGGAACTGCGGCGCACCGACTGGTTCCTCGTCATTCCGGTGCTGTTGGGCATGGCCGCGGCAGTGTTCACCATCGCCGGTGTCATGGAAGGCTTCGTCACCAGCAACCCCGAACTCTCCCGGGGTCTGTTCTTCGGTCTTGTCGCCGCCAGCATCGCGGTGCCGTTGAGGATGTTGCCGGCCCGCTCCTCACGGCAGCCCGTGCTCCTCGGCGTTCTGGCGTTCATCCTCGCCGCCGCTCTCGCGTTCTGGATGACGAGTCTGGCAGGTGGGGCAGACGTGGAGAATCCACCGCTCATCGCCGTCTTCTTCGTCGCCTCTATCGCCATCTGCGCTCTCGTCGTGCCCGGAGTGTCCGGATCGTTCTTCCTGCTGGCAGTGGGTATGTACTCGACCACTCTGCGGGCCGTCGACTCCCGCGATTTCGGGTACCTCGGAATCTTCATGCTCGGCGCGATCCTCGGCCTGGCGGTCTTCGTCAACATTCTCAAATACTTCCTGCACAACCACCGGTGGTGGACCCTCATCGTCATGGCAGGACTGATGTTCGGTTCCCTCCGCGCGCTCTGGCCGTGGCAGTCATCTGCAGAGGTGGGCGCCGACGGCGAAGAACACGGAGCGGGCGGCCTGCTGGCCCCCGTCGACCCGGTACTCGGTCCGATCCTGCTTGCGGTCCTCGGCGCGGCCGTCGTCGTCATCCTCATCATCGTCGAGGCTAAATCTGCGTCTGCGAAGGATGAGGCTGATAGAGCCGATTCCACCACAGCGTGAACGCAAGAGAGTTTGTGCAAATTTCTCTCAAGATCCATTCAGAAAACGATCAGCGCCCACTAGGGTAAGAGAGTTGGATCACTTTCATCCTCTCTGACCAGTTCTCTGGAGACTCATGCGTCTGCGCACCCTGACCTCGTTCACACTCGCCCTCGCTCTCATCGTCACCGGTCCCGCGGCCGCCTCCGCGACCGGACTCGGCAGTGCCGATGCCCCCGCCGACTCTCAGGCGGCGACAACCGGAGAACTGACCCTGTTGGCGACGACTGATGTTCACGGCAACGTACTCAACTGGGACTACTTCGCGAACAAGCCCTACCCGGCAGGGGAGGAGCTGGGCATGTCCCGAGCCTCGACTCTCATCAAGGGAGTGCGTGAGGACAAAGGTGCCGATTCCGTGCTCCTCGTCGACAACGGTGACACGATCCAAGGCAATCCCTTGGCCTACTACTTCGCCAAACAGGAACCGATCACGACGAGCGGCCAAACCCACCCACTGGCCAAGACCTTTAACCACCTGGGATACGACGCACAGGTCGTCGGCAACCACGAATTCAACTACGGCCTCGACCTGCTGGCCACCTACCGCGACCAGATCGACTTTCCGCTGCTCGGAGCCAATGTCATCGACGATGCCGACGGACAGACCCATTTGGACCCGTACGCGATGGTCGACAAGCAGGTCGATGGTGAGACGATCACCGTCGGCGTTCTCGGCGTGACCACACCCGGCAGCCGTATCTGGGACAAGAACAACCTGTCCGGGAAGGTGCACTTCGACGATCCGGTCGAGACGGCACAGAAGTACGTCCCCGAGATGAAACAGAAGGGCGCAGACGTCATCGTCGTACTGTCCCACTCTGGCAAAGATCCGAAGGGACAGAGCTGGGATCCGGACCAGCTGCAGGAGAACGTCAGCACCTCGGTAGCGAAAGTGCCCGGAGTTGATGTCCTCGTCGCCGGCCATACTCATCAGAACGAACCCAGTCAGGTCGTGAACCGTGACGACGGCACCCAGGTGCTCATCACCCAACCGAACTATTGGGCGCGATCGGTATCCGAGGTGGGACTGCCGATCAACCTTGACACCCACCACGTCGACTGGGGCGAGGCAGCGCCGCACGCAGACGCTCTTGCCACCCAGGGGGAGGTCGCTGAGGACCAGGAGATCAAAGACCTTGTCGATGAGCAGCACCAGACCACGATCGACTACGTGAACACGAAGATCGGATCGGTCACCGAAACACTGTCGGCGAAGACCTCCTACTATGAAGACACGGCCATCCTCGACTTCATCTCCCACGTCCAAACCGAGACGGTTGAAGAAGGACTGAAGGGAACGGACTATGCCGATCTTCCCGTGATCTCGCAGGCATCACCCTTCAGCCGCACCGCAGAGTTCCCCGCCGGCGACATCACGATCCGAGATGTGGCCGGACTCTACGTCTACGACAACACTCTTGCCGGAGTCGAGATCAATGGCGCTCAGCTGCGCGACTACCTCGAATACTCGGCACGCTATTTCAAACAGACCGAGGAAGGCGCCGAATTCGACCCGATCGACGGCACGAACGCGATCGACGAAGTCTCGGAATCTCCGATCCCGGACTACAACTACGATGCTCTGGCCGGAATCGACTACGACATCAATGTCTCCAAACCGACCGGGAAGAGGATCGAAAACCTCACGCAGGCTGACGGCAGCGAAATCGGAGACGATGACCGGTTCATCCTCGCCATCAACAACTATCGTCAGTCCGGTGGCGGCGGCTACCCGGTCGACGGACTCAAAGAGGTCTACAACGAACAGGTCGAGGTTCGTCAGGCACTCATCGACTGGGCCGAGGAGAAGCAGATCGTCGACCCCGCCGATTTCTTCGACGAGAACTGGAAAGTCGTCACCAGCAGCCGTGCACCCGGCGGAGACGATGACGATTCCGGCTACAGCGAGGATTCCGACAGCTCCGGCGAAGCCACTGCCGAGGCAGGCTCGAAGGCGTCCGCTGGAGCCGAGTCCGATGCCGGTGGGTCCTCCGACGGCGCGGGTTCCGGGAGCTCCGGAAGCGCTGACGGGGAGGACAATGCCGGAGAAGCAACATCCGAGAACGACGGCTCGACGAACAGTGCATCGGACGGCAATTCTGACGGCGGCGACGCCGACGGCCGTGAAGCTGACGGTTCGGCAACCGGTGCAGGTGGCGGGGCCGACCTGCCGCGGACAGGCCTCGAGCTTGCCACAAGCATCGGCATCGCTGCTGCGATCATCGCACTCGGTTCGGCACTCGTGGTCATCTCACGTCGCCGTCGTCGCTGAGCGGCTGTCGGCCATCTGTGGGAATCAGCGGTCCGAGAGGCGGTCGAATGACCGGTCTGCATTCACCAGGTTCCCCTCGGCGCCGTCTCACGTAGAGTGAGAGTGACAGCAGTCAGCTCTGAAGAAGGAGAGAGTCAAGCATGGCCAACACAGCATTTCAGGGATCCCCGGTCAAGACCGTCGGCGAACTGCCCGCAACGGGCGAACAGGCCCCGGCATTCAGCCTCGTCGGCGGCGACCTCGGTGATGTGAACTCACAGGACACCTCGGGCAAGCGCGTCGTGCTCAACATCTTCCCCAGCCTCGATACGGGAGTGTGCGCCGCCTCGGTGCGCAAATTCAACGAACTCGCCTCCGGGCTGGAGAACACCACCGTTCTCTGCGTGTCCAACGACCTTCCATTCGCTCAGGCCCGTTTCTGCGGCGCCGAAGGCATCGAAAACGTCGTGACGGCGTCGGGATTCCGCAGCTCCTTCGGCAAGGATTTCGGTGTGACCATGGTCGACGGTCCGCTCGCCGGTCTGCTCGCTCGGTCTGTCGTCGTCCTCGACGAGAAGGGCACCGTGACGTATACGCAGCTCGTTGACGAGATCACCACCGAACCCGACTACGATTCGGCAATCGCAGCTCTGGGAGCCTGATCCCCTCCCGCGGGTCGAAGGTTCGACTGGCAAAGTACGAACCGGGTGGGACGCACACGCGTCCCACCCGGTTGTTCTGTATCAGCAGCGTGCCGGCCGAAGTGGTTCGGAACGCCGGCTGCTGACGAGGAGCAATCGGCGAAGTGCTCACATATCGACGACGGTGATCGGCAGGGCATAGTCGACGCCGGCGAGTTCTCCACCGCTCGTGGTGATGCCGGGGATCATATCCTTCGGCGCCGGATGATCGCTGAGGGCGTCCAAATAGACTTTGTGCGCCTCAAGCGATCGCACACCACGGTCGACGTGCGCAGCAGTGAGCGCCACTGCGTGAGTGGGCTGGGCACCATTGATGAGCAGCCGATCGGCCTTCCACGCTTCCAGTCCCGCATCCTTGAGATCGGTGAAGACCCAGGGATTGTCCGCATCGCGAATAGCATCGACGGTGGCAACGCCGGCATGGCGATGGTCGACATGATTGAGCCCCCACTGCACTTGGAGGTCGAAGGTCGTCACGACAACCGCATTCGGGCGGAACTCGCGGATCTTCCGTGCGATTGCCCGACGCAACTCGTGCGTGGGTTCCAGCAGACCATCCGGGAAGTCGAGGATCTCCAGATCGTCGACGCCGACGATATTGCACGCGCGACGCTGTTCCTCGGCGCGCAGCGGTGCCACTTCCTCCGGGCTCATGTCCCGGATTCCTGCTTCTCCTCGGGTGAGCAGAAGATAGGCGACTTCTTTGCCCTCATCGGTCCATTTCGACACGGCTGCCGAACCCCCGTATTCCATATCGTCAGGATGGGCGACCACGCAGAGCACACGGTTGATATCGGAGTCATCGAAAAGCGGGATCTCAGTCATGAGTCCAGGCTAAGCGGCAGTTGACGCTTGCGCCAGAGATCGGGGACGACCAGATGATTGGGTACGATGTGGAGGACCCCACCGATCGAGTGAAGGCAGACAATGATGAACAGACCACTCGTAGCGGTGACGCTGGCCCTGGGCCTGACTCTCAGCGGATGTTCGGCGTTCAAGGTCAGCAGCTCCGAAGATGCGGGATCCAAACCGGCGAATGTGGGAATCGGCGACGGACAGTCGCCTTCGCCGACCGCAACCGGCCCGACGATTCCCGACGGGATGAGTGAGACCACTGTCGACCTGGGCGGACAATGTCCCGTCGAAGTCAGTTTGGCCTTGGGCGCCGACTGGGCAGATGGGTCCGGCTACGACGGCTATCGGCTCTACGAAGCTGATTCTGGCGCGATCATCACTGTCAACTGCATTGATGACGACGAGTCGTCACCTCAAGAATTGGTGGACAAGGCGCGGGAGAGGATGTTCAGCACGTCGGGATCGTCCATGACCAGTGAGGCCACCGGATCACTCAGCGGTGGAGAGTACTGGGTCTTCCACGGCACCTTGGCACCCGATGACATGCGAGCTGTCGACAAAGAGGACTCCGTGATGTTCGGTGCAGTTGCCGGAATATCTGTCGACGGTCGACTCTTCAAGGTCAGCGTCGACATGCTTGCGCAAGCCGATGACACAGAGGCTCAAGACCAGTTCCGACAGATGCTGCCGACGGTTCGCTTTGGCGATCAGGTGCTCAAAGCCCCAGACCTGCGCTGAGGCTGCCGACTGCCAGACATGCGTTTGAGCATTTCTCGAGCCGCTATCCTCCCGGCCCTGGTCGCGCCGACCGTGGAACTGGCTGATCCGTAGCCGACGAGGAACAGCCGTGGATCGTCTTTGACCGCGACCTCAGTTTCCATGGAGATTCCGCCATCAGGTGTGCGCAGGCGCAGCGGTGCAAGGTGTTTGAGTGCTGCTCGGAACCCGGTGTTCCAGAAGATCACGTCGACCTCTTCGACACGGGGTTCGTCGAACGGCGCCCATGATTCGGGCACCGCCAGGTAGTCGCTGGCCGAAGGACCCAAGCCTTCCGACGTGGTCGGAAGCTCGGTGTCGCCGAGTCCGGGGAAGTGGACGCCGTGGGGAAGGATGCGGTCGAACATGCCTCGAGACACCAGAACTCCCGAGTCGATTCCTTCCCGGAACTCTCTGCGGATCGGCAGGCCAGTCGTGCGGACGACGCTGGCTGGGGCCAGACCGGACAGAGTTCGTTCGCGAACGGCTCGTTCGACCTCAAGTCCCCATTGGCCGTCGAATTCCCTGGACGTGAAGTTCGGGGGACGGCGTGTGGCCCAAAGAGTGTCGGTCACTTCGGCGAGTTCGAGGAGAAACTGCGTGGCGGAGATTCCGCCGCCGACCACGAGCGTGCGCAGTCCCCGGAAGTCTTCGACGTCACGGAAGTTCACGGTATGCAGCTGGTGGCCCTCGAACTCCGCGATGCCGGGGACGAAGGGGACGTAAGGCTGGGTCCACGTGCCGGTTGCGTTGATGAGGTAGTCGCTGGAGAGCGTCACGTGTTCACCGTCGACGGTGGCTGTGATGGTGAATCGTCCCTGTCCGGGTTCTTCGGACCGGACGGTGTCCACTTCAGCCGGCCGGATGACGCAGAGTTCGAGTTCGCGTTCGAACCGGGAGTAGTAGTCGGACACGACCTCGGAGGCAGGGACGTTCGGGTCGGGACGTCCGAGAGGAAACCCAGGCAGGTCGGAGATGTGGTTGGTGGTGCCCAGTGTCAATGAGTCCCACCGTTCTCGCCAGGCACCACCGGGGCCGTCTCCGGCATCGAGGATGATGAAGTCTTTGCCCGGTGCGAGGCCGTCGCGCCACAGGTAATGTGCTGCGGACAGTCCGGCTTGGCCCGCGCCGATGATGACGATAGGCCAATGAGAGTCGATCAGGAGCTCGTTGATTCGGCACACCATGGGGCCATTGTTTCAGGTTTCTCTCGTCACGGGTTCACTGATCATGGCCGGGCGATGGGCCGAGCCTTTCCGACTGAGAATGTCACGGCGTCATCGGGCAGATTGGGCACAGTCCGGCCCGCGGGGATTCGAATAGCAGTCTTCGTCGACAAGGTAGCGGTGGTAGCGGTAGACCTCAATGCCGATGTCGTTGCTGGCGACGTGAGCGAATCCGTCGATAGGGAGCCAGGGTCCGCCGTCGACCGAGAATTCTCCGCTGAATGTCGCAGTCATCGATGCCGACACGTTGCCGGATTCTTGGTATTCGTGTCCGATCTGGGGTGTGCCGCCGGGCAGGGGCTTCGCCCCCTTCGCAGTAGTGGTCGTGCCCGAGCCGTCTCCGAAGTCCCAATTGAAGCGCTCTGGGGTGACTTTGACCTTTACTGCGTAGGTCAGCAGGGTCATGTCGATATAGCTGACGTCGATGTCCGTCCAGAAGGCCGCCGGTTTGCCGACGACAGCCCAATCCTTCGGCCAGGCATAGATTGTGGGAGCCGGTATGTCGAAATTCTGGAACTGCGATTCGGGGATATGTGTCGGGGGATCGGGGCGCGCAGGAGTGCCGCCGCCACCGCCCCCTCCGCCACCGGGGCCGGGTTCACTCACGCACAGATAGCCGACGTCTTCAGTCGGGCAGTCAGGCTGACCGCCGCCTCCGCCGGCGGCACCACCTCCGCCACCGGATCCACCGCCGCCGTTGCCGCCTCCACCAGAGCCGCCACCTCCGGAGCCCCCGCCGCCGTCAGATCCCCCTCCGCCCGGAGGCGGTTGGGGAACCGGGGGTTTTACAACACTGCACTCGCGCTCTTGGAGTGAGTTGCAAGCGGGTCCGCTGTCAGCAGGTGCAGGTTGAGCTAGGAGCGTACAGGCGGATATTACAAACAAACTCACGACAAACAGGTGCAAACTTACTCGCACTTCTTGCTCCAGAGTTCCTGGTTGGATATCTTCCATTTGCCACTGTGCTTGCTGGCTGTTTGTAGGATCGTAAGACTCGTCTTCGGCTGGTTCGGCATCGAATCGCCATTGTCGACGACAGCGTGTTTTGAGTCGTGTGAACAGAAGAGAATTTTGACCGTGTGTTTGTCTGGCGAGTTCGAATTTATGCCAACATCCGGAACTCGAATGTTGTAGTAGTCGTACTCTCCCGCCATATACTGGCTGTCTCTTTCTAGATCGCTGGCGCTCTGGCGCAGTGATTCCAGAGAATCGGCGGCGGCGTAATTCTCAATATCGTTTAAGTCTTTCCCGCCTGAAGAAAATACCCGGTTGATTGTGTCGATGTATCCGACGAACGCAACCAGCGCGCCCTCGACGGCCTTCTTTTCCTCTTTGTCGAGGTCGAGGTCGGTTTCGTAGTCGGGGATGGCCACCTCGGCGGGGCTTTCGGTCGAGCCTCCGTCGGGCTGCTGTGCGGGCAGGGTCGACGTCGGCGCGGCTACCGGCGAGTTGTCGGCACAGCCGACGACCGCGACCAAACTCAGCGCGGAGAAAACGGCGACGAATATTTGGGCAGGTCGACGATTCGGTCGGGACGATCCAGTTCTCATTCCACGCCTCTGTGGTCTGCAACTGCGGCGCGACCCCGCTGGCCGACGCCCGGATTCCCTACATTATTCGACAGGCACGCTTTTTAGAACAGACGAAGTCGAATCTGTGGATAACTCACGCCCGAGTGTGTGGGAGCACCGACCTTTCGGCGACTGCGGTTATTTGTTCGCGGCCTTCGCCGCCTTGGCCGCGGCCTTCTGCTGCTTCTTGAAGGCACGCACCTCTTGCAGAGTGACGTCATCGACGACGTCGGCGATCGAACGGCGGGCGTCCGCGTCACCGTAGTCGCCGGCAGCCTCCTGCCAGCCTTCGGCTTGGAGTGCGAACTGCTTGCCGAGCAGTGCCAGGAAGATCTTGGCCTTCTGATCACCGAATCCGGGCAGCTTCTTGAGCCGTTTGAGGACCTCGGCACCGCTGGGATCTCCATCAGTCCAGATCGCCTCGGGGTTTCCGTCGTACTCGTCGACAATGGCCGCGGCCAGCTTCTGCACCCGGCCAGCCATAGACTTCGGGAACCGGTGAACCGCGGGAGTCTGGGCGAAGATGTCGAGGAAATCGTCCGGGTTCATCTCAGCGATCTCGTCGATATCGAGCTTGCCGAGCCGGTCGGCCAGCTTGGCCGGCCCAGCGAAGGCGCTCTCCATAGTCACCTGCTGGTCGAGCAGCATCCCGACAAGCAGAGCGAAGCGGTCTTCGGCCAAGAGTGCATCGGCTGCTGGGTCTGTCGACAGGTAGACGGATTTGATAGTCATACGTCCGATCTTGCCGTAGTCGGTCTTCAGACGCCAGGGAGCGAGGTCACGATGGCAGCGAGAGAGAGGATGAGTTGCCTCGTTGCTGGCATCTGCGAGCTGCACGGCTCAGCTCTCTACTTCTCCCGCAGAGCAGGGCCTCGAATCCGCCTGAGGCCGTCCGCGATGACACCCAGCTCTGTTTGGCCGGGAATCGTCCATGTTTCGGCCTAGCCATTGTTGGTTTACGAGCCAGGTTTCTGCTGTTGAGGGGCGGCTTGGGGCTCCGGAGCTATAGCGAGTCTGAGAGCCGTTCGTCCAAGATGGTGGCTTTTCCAATGAGCTCGTCGGTCAGTTCGCTAATGAGCCGATCGCCTTCCTGAGCAAACCAAAGCCGGTTCTCTTCAGAATCCCAGCCGGATTCAGGGTAGTCGACAACCGGATTGAAGTGATCCTCCCAGAAGTCCATGTACTCGTGAAGCCCGCTTGCAAGCTCTTCAGAAATTGGGAGGTCTGAAGTCTTCACGACAATGTCATAAGTGTCGTGGCTCCAGAGTGGTTCCTTCCGTCCCCAATCAGGAAAGAAGCGGATTTCGATTCCGGTCTTCATGGTGTGCGCCTGTGTACTCTAGTTGGGAATGCCAAGATTCTCCGTAAGGGTTGTGGGTTTGCGATCTTGTGGTTGAGCAGCATCCCGGCAGGCAGTGCGAAGGGGTTTTCGGCCAAGAGTTCATCGGCCTTCGGATCTCCAGACAGGAAACAGTGAAGTTATGACTCCATCTTCGCACGCCACGCAAAGGGAGCCCTCGACGGTGAGAGAGGTTGGGTCTGGTGGAAACGTTCACTGACAGCTCTTTGGGCGCAACTAGGAAACCGACGAGACTGGCTATTCAGGAGCTTCTGAAGCAACAGGAAAACATCACCTAGGTTCTCTTCGCCGATGACCGATTGGGGAGCAAAGCGACCGATCTTGAACGTGTGCTGGATCCATAGTTCACCGAATATCAGGTTTCGGCTCGAATGCTGCCCCGACATAGCCCTGCGCACAGGCAGGACGATTCTCCGAAAAGGTGCGTGCCAGTTTCTCAGCCACGGACACAGAGCAACGTGCAGCGCGTATGGGCAGGCGAGTGAAGCGGTCTTCAGGGCGGGTAAGGCATGCCCAAGACACACGGAGATCTGAGGGCGACAAAGACGACTCTGCGAACGCGCTAGATGAAGCGAACCCTGAGTTGTCTGGCAGCTGAGGAGCCTGCTCAAGCACATGCAAAGCGTCAGAATCAACGCATGAGGGCTGCAGCTCGTGGTCGAACTGAGGGGGTAATCGAATGAGAAGTTGAACAACGCCTGACGGCCAAATGCCCGCGGCTGAACGACGGTCCCAAAGATCCGTGCCTGCCACAGTGAGGCGGGAACTTCCTTCCTTCAAAGGAAGGTGCCTTGCGCGTAAGTGTGAGCTGTGCCACACTGTAGATACCACTCCTCTAGTTAACGGAATCCCCAGTGTCGAATGCGCACCCGTTCAGGGCAACACCGGTTGGCTTTGTGGTCATAGCATGAGCTTAGACGATCAGTCCAATAGCTCCAGCCAACTCTGCTGAGGCAGATCGTGCAAAGGGAGAACAACTTCAGGGTGCCATGCTGGAAGCCAAGAAGGACGGAATACCTATCGAGGGAAATGTCTCTGTAGACGACCTGCTGAAGAGATAGCGGAAGGCGGGGTAGAACCGTGTGCTGGTGACGGATGTTCTACGTAGTTCGTTGCTGTTCGGGCGGGCGGAAAGAGTAACTGCAAAGGTGAGAGGAAGAATAATTGATTCCTAAATCGATAGGCTGGAAAATCGCATACCTCGCACTGCTTGCGGTCAGTCTTCTAGTCGTTGCTTTCTGCGTCTTCGTTTGGTTCTGGGCAGGAACTACCGGGAGTGGGTGGAAGAGCGCGTATGCAACTGCGGTTTTCGTTACTGTCGTCTCAGTGCCTATCGTGATTTCGCCGCTCTTGTGGTCGCTGGGTATCTTCTTGTTCAAGTCTTTCAAGAAACGAGAAGCAGATAGGTTTCGTTCTGAATCGTTTGCCCACTAAGCGCGAAGATCAATACTGACGGCATAGCGACGAGATCCCGATAGTGGAATACGTCCCATGCCTTGCGAAGTCTGCACATTCGACTTCGGGACAACCTGCGGTGATCGGGGCACGGGTATATGGAAGTTCACTCTGTCACACCATTGCGCGTGTCAGAAGTTGGTGGCTGAGTCCCGAAGAGCTGAGGGATCTCCAGACAGGAACAGTGAAGTCATGACTCCATCTTCGCACGCCGCCTACGGCTGTCCACTGCCGATATCATCGACTGATGATCTGCCCCTGCTCCGGAATGCCTCCCGGCACCGCCTACGACGACTGCTGCCGCCCCGCCCTCGACGGTGAATCCTGGCCCACCACCGCCGAGGCGCTGATGCGCTCCCGCTACACCGCCTTCGTCCGCGGCAACGAAGACCACCTCTTCCGCACCTGGCATGCCAAGACCCGACCCGACGATGTCGGCGTCGATGACGCCACCACGTGGCTCGGCCTCGAAATCGTGTCCACCACGGGCGGGGGATTCGACGATGTCACCGGCACCGTGCACTTCCGTGCGCGATTCCGGGACCACCTCGGCGATCATGTCCTCGAAGAGAACTCCTCCTTCGTCCGCCGTGCCGGGCGGTGGATGTACCTCGAAGCGCTCGAGAGCTGACAACCGGCAACGGCTTCGAACGCCGACCACTGTGTCTATACTGGTGTTCGGCGCATCCAACGCCCAGCCGAGGTCGTGTTCCCAGCACACCGACCGCATGGCGAAGGGGAGAGAATCCTCGGACGAAACCGGCACGGTGATTTCCTGACCAGGTTTCGTGCTGGGGGAGACTTGGTCGTTTGAGGAAGTGACACCATGACCAAGGACAAGGATTTCAAGAAGCTCGTTCGCACGCGGATGACCGAAACCGGTGAGAACTACACCACGGCCCGCACCGCGCTGGTCGCCGCGAACCAGGGTTCAGGATCCAACAGTGATTCCCGCAGCGAATCCGTCATCGCCCCGGAGATCGCACGGTTTCGGGCGAAGACACTGAAAACGTTCATGCCGGACGGCCACATCATCGCCATTCCGACGAAACGACGCGCCCTCGTGCTCGTCCTCATCGAAGTCCTCGCCGCCCTCGACCCGGACCAGGTCTACGCCGAGAAACGACTCAACGGCATCCTCGGGGATTTCCATCCGGACTTCGCCCTGCTGCGTCGCGAACTCATCGACTACCGCCTGCTCGAACGCAATGCCCACACGGGGGAGTACTGGGTCAACCCGAACCCGCCGACCCATACCGGTTCGCAGGCGCAGGAGATAGCCGGACTCGAGGTATTTCTGCGCTGAACCGGCGACAGCGTATCCTTGAAGCTCGAACCATAAAAGGGCAGACACAAGGAGCATCCATGGCCTATCACGCCGATTCGACCGATCTCGACGAAAAAGAGATTCTCAGCTGGGACATGTTCGGCCGATCGGCGCGTGAGATGGCGCAGACCATCGCGGATTCCGACTACGATCCCGAGATCGTCATCGCCGTAGCCCGCGGTGGACTGCTGCCCGCCGGAGCACTCGCCTACGCGCTCGGACTCAAGCTTTCCGACGCCATCAACGTCGAGTTCTACACCGACGTCCACGAGACCCTGCCCGACCCCATCCTGCTCGCCCCGATGCTCGACATCGAAGCGATCAAGGGCAAGAAGCTGCTCGTCGTAGATGACGTCGCCGACTCCGGCCGCACCCTCGCCCTCGTCCTCGAACTGCTGCGCAAACACGGTGCGGAAGCCCAGTCGGCCGTCATCTACGCGAAGTCCGCATCGATCATCGACCCGGACTTCGTGTGGAAGCGCACCGATCAGTGGATCGTCTTCCCCTGGTCGGCCGAACCCCCGGTCGAACCCAGCAAGTAAGCTGACCAAATGGAGGAGACACGGGACATCGCCGCCCCGTGCGGACGCGTGCGCGCCTACGTCAACGACGACGTGATCCGCGCACGGGGCATCCGCTACGCCCGTGCAGGTCGTTTCCTCCCTCCCGTCGATGAACCTCCGGTGGACTTCATCGACGGCGGTCGACCGGGCCCGGCAAGCCCGCAGCTGCGCCGCGACCCGAATGCCGGAATGACCTTCGACCAGCTCGGCGGGCTGCCCATCAGCGAAGACTGTCTGCGCGTGAGCGTGACTATGCCGAAGGACACCATCACCGAGGCGGGGCTTCCCGTCCTCGTCTGGATCCACGGCGGAGCCTACGTCGCCGGGGCCGGGGACGCGGAGATCTACGATCCGCACGCCCTGGCCGCCGAACAGAACATCATCGTCGTCTCCGTGACCTACCGCCTCGGCGTCCTCGGATACCTCGGAACCGGGCGCGACGAACATCTCAACCTCGGAGTGCTCGACCAGATCTCCGCCTTGCGCTGGGTGCAGACGAACATCTCCGCCTTCGGCGGCAACCCGGACAACGTCACGATCGCCGGGCAAAGCGCCGGGGCAGACGCCTGCGCCCACCTCATGATCGCCGAAGGCACCGAAGGACTCTTCCATCGTGTGCTCATGGCCTCAGCACCCCTGGGGCTCGCCGGCGGCACCGACGCAATGAACTGGGCAATGGGGAAAGTCGCTGCGAAGATCGACCCTGAAGCCGGCGTCGACGACATCCTCCGAGCGCAGGAGGAAGTGCACAAGGCCGCCCTCGTCGGGGGTCTGCATGCCGGAATGTGCTTCGGAGTACGCTACGGCCAGTACCCTTTGCCATCACGAGCGAAAGCAGCCGAAGCCTGGGCCGCGGTCGCCCCGAAATTCGACGTGCTCATGACCCGCACGGAACGGGAGATTGCGTTCTTCGCCGGTTTCGTTCCCGCACTGCGTCGCCTCCACGACCGCACCCTGACCTCCCCGATGCTTGAATCCCTCATCTCCGGAATCACGTCGGCGGTCTATACCCGGGCCGGACGGGAATTCTACGACCGCCACCGGATGTCCGGCGGTCAAGGAGCCCGCCTGCTCATCGTCTCCCGTGGCGACGGCAGCTTCTTCGACGCTGCCCACTCCGGAGATCTGCCGCTGATCTTCCCCGGCGAGATCTGGCACGATTCCTTCCTCGACTACGGTGCGACCACCGATATCGCCGGTCCCGAGCTGCGCCGGACCTGGGGCGAATTCGCCTCATCGGGCGCACTGCCGCGGGTGCGAGTGCCCGGACTCATCGACATCATGGGCTGAACGATTCAACTGCACGATCGCCGTCTGCGAACCCAGCTCTGTCGTCTTTTCACAACCGCCATGTCACCGGCGTGCACTACCGTTGGACCATGGACGCACATCAGATCTCGGCAGCCCGTCTGATCTCGCAGGGACTCATCGGACCTCCACCCGAGTCACCGACAGGAACCGACCTCTCAACCGCCGGCGCAGTCGTCGAGCATCTCGGCTGTGTCCAAGCCCAAGCTCTCGGCGGTGCACTGGTCTCCATCGCCCTGCGCCTAGGACCGGATGTCACTGACGGTGTGGCCGCGGTCCGTGCCGCCATCGATGGCGGAGAGATCGTGCGTTCCTGGACCCAGCGCGGCACCATCCATCTGACCACGGCCAAGGACATCGGGTGGATCCTCGGCCTCACCGGGGCACGGATCATGAAATCCACGGCCAAACGGCGCGAGTATTTCGGCATCACCGACGCGATGCTCGATACTGCAGCGGAACTCGCCACAGCAGCCATCCGGGACCGGGGACCGCTGACGCGCGAAGAGCTGCTCGAAGCGTTCGCTCCCATCGGTGCCGGAGACGAATACGGCCACGCCCGTTACCTCATCACGTCCCTGGCGCTGCAGAACATCATCGTCCAAGCCCCCGTGATCGAGGGCAAAGATGACATGAAATACGTGCTCACCGCCGATTGGGTGCCCACACCTACAGAGCTGGACACCGAGGCGGCCGACCACGAATGGATGAGACGCTTCGTCACCAGTCACGGACCGGTCACAGTCGATGACGCGACACGGTGGACGGGACTGCCGAAGACGAGAATGAGAAAGGCCATCCGCGCCGGAATCGATGCCGGAGAGATCGTGAGCACCGACATCGACGGCACCGACTACGTTCACGCACCGGATCTGGAGGACCGACTGGCCGAATGGGAGACGGCGGCGCAGGAGACCATGCTGCTGCCGGGATTCGACGAGATCATCCTCGGGTACAAGGACCGCAGCGCCACACTCGACCCTGCGAATGAGAGACTCGTTGTGCCCGGAGGCAACGGAATGTTCAAGAACACGGTGGTGACCGGCACCCGCGCACGCGCGACCTGGAAACGATCACCCCGCAAGACCGGTCCGCGAGTCCGCGTCGACACCTTCCCAGGGGAGAAGGTTGACCTCGAGGCCGTCGAATCGGTGAGTGCAACCCACCCGGCCTTCGTCTGAGCACGCAGAGACGACCGACGGTGGACGATCGCCATATGCCACTCGAACAGGTGTCCGGCCGGGTGGATGAGGACGACCGCCCGGCATCGCCGGCGGGCCGAACTGCCGTCGGGATCATCCTCAATCCCAAACACCCGGCGACCCTGCGGGCGTATGCCGAGCTCGTGCCGGAACTGCGCAATACCGGCGCGCACTACCGAAGCATGACCACCAGCGTCGACCGTTCCGGTCGTTGGCAAGCCGAACAGCTCGTCAAATGGGGCGCTGACATCGTCATCATCCTCGGTGGCGACGGCACCATCCGAGCGACAGCGCCGGTACTCGCCGAGGCGGACATCCTGACGTTCCTCGTCCCGACCGGGACCGCGAACGTGCTCAGCCGCCATATGGGCCTCCGATCCTCCCGGCACGCCATTGACCATTGCAAGCGCACGATCGCCTCGATCATCCGTGACGGCTATCCGCCGAACCTCCGGGACGTTTCGATCAATACTGCGGAGTTCCGGACGGTGGACGGCGCTCGACATCGCACCGAGTTCATCAGTCTCGCAGGAATCGGGGGAGGCGCCCGGGCCGTCGCCCACCACCATGCCTCGCTCGGGCTGCTCGGCTACGCCTGGGGAGCCGCGCAGGCCCTCTTCGCCGCAGATTTCACCGCGAGCACGGGAGACACAGCGAGCATTAGGGACGCCGCAAGAGCGGAAGACACCGCAAGCACAGGGGAAGGAACCGACTCGGGGCCGGTGTGGTCGGTGATGGCGTCGAAGGTCGCCCGTCCTGCCGGTCCCATCGCCGTGTTCCCCGAAGCGCGCATTGATGCTCCGACCTTCTCCATGCTCACCGTCGGCCCGTTCCCGCACTCACCCATGGCCCGGTGCCGAGCCTGGGCAGGAATCGCCGCGGCATGCCTGCAGGGCAGACCGGAGGCCCACCCGCTCATGAACTATCGCCGTACGACCGAGGTGACGGTCACCGTCGAGTCACCGGTACCGGCACAACTCGACGGCGACCTCATCGGCGACTGCCTGGAGCTGCGGGTGAACGCCGGTGAGAAGACACTGCGGGTATCAGCGCCGGCGTCGTGAGGTACCGAAGATTCCGCGTGCGATCTCGCGTGCCGCGGTCCTTGTGAACTGCTTGAACGCCGAGGACTTCACGACCTGGGAAAACAGGTTCTCGTCGTCCTTCTTCGCCGACTTCTTCCCAGAACCGCCTGACTCCTCCGGGAAGTCGATCTTGTCCGCTGAAGCGTCGCGACCCTGACTCTCAGCGGGCGCATCGGCAGGAGCTGACTTCTGTTCCTCGGCGTGAGCTTCTGACCCGCCTTCGAGGCGCTTGGTGAGGATCTCGCGGGCAGATTCGTTGTCGATCGCGGTCCCGTACTTCTCATGCTGGGGCGACTCCGCCACAGCCGCTTTGATCTCGTCCTCGCTCATCGGCCCCATCTTCGACTCCGGGGCTCGCATTCGCGTCGGTGCCACCGGGGTCGGAGCACCATCGGGGTCCATGACGGTGACCACGGCTTCGCCGATGCCGAGCGAGGTGAGCAGCTCTTCGAGGTCGTAGTCGGACTTCGGGAAGGTCTGCACGGTCGCTTTGAGCGCCTTCGCGTCGTTGGGTGTATGTGCCCGCAGCTGGTGCTGAATGCGCGAACCCAACTGTGCGAGCACATCTTCGGGAACATCCTTCGGCGTCTGAGTGACGAAGAAGATGCCGACGCCCTTCGAGCGGATGAGCCGCACGGTCTGCGTCACCGACTGGAGGAAGGCCTTCGACGCGCCGGCGAAGAGCAGGTGGGCTTCGTCGAAGAAGAACACAAGCGAGGGCTTGTCCGGGTCGCCGACCTCCGGCAGGTCCTGGAACAGGTCGGCCAGCAGCCACATGAGGAACGTGGAGAACAAGGCCGGCGACTGACTGAGTTTCTGCAGTTCGAGCACCGAGACGATTCCGGCACCGTTGTCGTCGGTGCGCAGCAGATCAGCGGTGTCGAATTCCGGTTCGCCGAAGAACACGTCGCCGCCTTGGGCCGCGAGTTCGGAGATCTTGCGCAGGATGACGCCGACGGTGGCCTTCGACGCCCCGCCGATGCCTTCGAGATCGGCCTTTCCCTCGTCGGAGGTGAGGAAGGTGAGGACGGCCTTGAGGTCGGAGAGGTCGAGCAGCGCCAACCCTGCCTGATCGGCATAGTGGAAGACCAGAGAGAGGACGGATTCTTGAGTGTCGTTGAGTTCGAGCACCTTTGCCAGCAGAATCGGCCCGAACGAGGTCACCGTCGCTCGCAGGGGAGTGCCGAGCCCCGAATCACCGAGAGTGTAGAACTCGGTCGGATTGGACCGCGACTGCCAGTCCTGACCGGCGGCATCGAGGCGCTTGCGCAGCTTGTCGGATTCGACGCCGGCAGCGCCGATGCCCGAGAGATCGCCCTTGATGTCCGAAGCGAACACCGGCACTCCGGCCCGTGACAGCTGCTCGGCGAGCACCTGCAGGGTCACGGTCTTACCGGTTCCCGTGGCACCGGCGACGAGGCCGTGCCGATTGAGCATTGACAACGGGATGGAGATCGGGGTCTCCTTCGAGGGTTCTTCACCGTTCAGGGCGACCCCAAGATCGAGTGTCTCGCCGTCGAAGATGTATCCGTCTTTGAGTGTCTGCAACGCCTGCTCAGTCATGAGTCAATCTTTACACAGCGGCACCGAGGTGGTGGAGGAATTCTGCGTGGATTCGTCCGTCGGTGCCCAATTCCGGGTGGAAGCTGGCACCCCAGACCGAGCCCTGCCGGACGAGGACGGGCACGTCGTCGTGACGGGAGAGCACCTCGGTGTCGGGCCCGAGCTCGAGGATCTGCGGGGCACGAATGAATGTGCCCTCGACCGGTTCGTCCAGTCCGCGTACGGTCAGCGGGGCGGTGAAGGACTCGCGCTGTCGACCGTAGGCGTTGCGGGCAACGGTGATATCGAGCCCGCCGAGGCGGTCATACCCACCCAGCGAATCGTCGCTGAGCCGGTCGGCCAGGAGAATGAGTCCGGCACAGGTGCCGAAGACCGGCAGACCGCCGGCCATGTGTTCGCGCAGAGTCGCGAAGAGATCCGTGCCGGCGGCGATGCGCACCATGGCAGTGGACTCACCGCCGGGCAGAATGAGCGCATCGAGGCCCGTAAGGTGTTCGGACCTGGTGACTTTGAGGGTGTCGACCCCCAGGGAGCCGAGCATGAGCAGGTGCTCACGGAAGGCTCCCTGGAGGGCGAGGACGCCGACTCTCACCAGCCGCGCTCGGCCAGGCGGTGCGGTGCGGGTACGTCGGCGACGTTGATGCCGACCATCGCATCGCCGAGTCCGCGGGATGCCTCGGCCACGGCCTGCGGGTCATCGAAGTGCGTGGTCGCCTCGACGATGGCTTTCGCACGGGCCTCCGGGTTGCCGGACTTGAAGATGCCGGAGCCGACGAAGACGCCGTCGGCACCGAGCTGCATCATCATCGCTGCGTCTGCCGGGGTGGCGATGCCGCCGGCGACGAAGGTCACGACGGGCAGACGGCCGAGGCTGGCGACCTGCTTGACCAGGTGGTACGGGGCGGCGATCTCCTTGGCCGCGACGTAGAGCTCGTCTTCGCTCTTCGCTCCCAGTGCACGGATCTCGGAGTTGATGGTCCGCAGGTGGCGCATCGCCTCGGAGACGTCGCCGGTTCCTGCCTCGCCTTTCGAGCGGATCATCGATGCGCCCTCTTGGATACGGCGCAGAGCCTCACCGAGGTTGGTCGCACCACAGACGAACGGCACCTTGAAGACGGACTTGTCGATGTGGTTGACGTAGTCGGCGGGGGAGAGGACCTCCGATTCGTCGATGTAGTCGACACCGAGGGTCTCGAGGATCTGGGCCTCGACGAAATGGCCGATGCGGGCCTTGGCCATCACCGGGATAGACACGGCGCTGATGATCGAGTCGATGAGGTCGGGGTCGCTCATCCGGGCGACTCCACCCTGTGCGCGGATGTCGGCAGGGACGCGTTCGAGGGCCATGACTGCGGAAGCGCCGGCCGCCTCGGCGATGCGTGCCTGCTCTTCGTTGACGACGTCCATGATGACGCCGCCCTTGAGCATCTGAGCCAGTCCGGTGTTGAGCAGGGTCTGTGTTTCGGTCATTGTGGTGTAGATCCATTCACTGTCGCGGAGTCGATCCGGGTCGCCACGGGGAACAGAACAGAGGGATCTCTGTCTGCTGCCGGAGGTCGGAGGGATCGTGGTTCTTCGGGGTGAACGGCCGTTCTCGACCAGCCTAAACCGATGAGTGGCTCATTGAGAGAGCCAGTAATATGCAAGTATTTTAGGCCAGATAAACGTGATCGCTCTATGATCGACTGATGGTCACGAAGTCACAGAACGGCACTCAGGCCGAGGGCATCGCTCTGCCGGTGAACGTCGACAAAGGTCTGTCGACTCCGCTGCCGGATCAGCTCACTCAGGAGCTGCGTCGTCTGATTTCGGAGGGGACTCTGCGGCCGGGGGATGCTGTGCCTTCGAGCCGTCGGTTGGCCAAGCATCTCGGAATCTCTCGCGGCAGTGTGGAGACCGCCTATGCGCAGCTTGCCGTGGAAGGATTCCTCATCGCCGCCGAGCGTTCGGCCACGCGGATCAATCCCGACCTGCCCGCCGCCTCGACGACGGTGCGTCCCAAGCGCCGAGTTCCGGACTCGCCGAGGCGGCGCCTGCGCAACTATGTCGACCTGCGCCCGGGGTTCGGCGGTGACGATCCTCTGCGCGAACCGGCCTTTCGTCGGGCATGGAGGGAATCACTCGACCTCGACCCGGGCCCGATCGACCCCTTGGGCCAGCCCCGTGCTCGGTGGGCGATCGCCGACTATCTGCGGCTGACTCGTGGGATGGCCGTCGACCCCGACGAGATCATCCTCACCAGCGGGTCTCGCGATGGTCTGCGCCTGCTGCTGAGCCTCGGCGTCTCCGGATCCATCGCCGTGGAGAATCCCGGTTTCCCGGGTCTGCGCCAGGCGATGACCGACCAGCAGCTTGTGCCCTTGGACTTGGTCGGCTCCTCGCCGGCACGGGCCGATGTGGCTGCGGCCGTCGTGACACCGAATCACCAGTTCCCGCACGGAACACCGATGCCGGTCGACCAGCGTGCCCGCCTGCTGGACTGGGCTGCTCGAGGAAACGTTCTCATCGTCGAGGACGACTACGACAGTGAGGCCCGCTTCACCCGCACAGTGCTGCCGACCCTCTTCGACCTCGCATCATCGACCGGCAGCAGCGCGCAGGTCGTCCACATCGGCACCTTCTCTGCCCTGCTGACCTCGGCCGTATCGACCGGATACGTCATCGCTCGCGGACCGATCTCGGAGGAGCTCATGAGTCTGCGCGCGGCACTCGGCCCGGCCTACTCGCCGATTCTGCAGATGGCCATCGCCTCCTACCTCGGCTCCGGTGGGCTGCGTCGCCGCATCTCCCGGGGACGGCGGCGACTCCGGGCCGCCGAGGAGGTCGTGTCCGAGATCGGCCCGATCCCCGGTCTCGTCCACGAGGGACGCACCCTCGTCATCGAAACGTCTCAGGCCCGGGCCGAAAGCCTCCTGAGGGAGCTTGCCGAGCGCGGCATCCTCGTCGCCTCGTTGGCTCGCGGCTGGACCGGTGGCGACGAGATTCGACACGGTCTGGTCATCGCCCATTCGAACGTCGAGGCCCCTGAGCTGCGGGAGGCCTTGGGGGCGGTGAAGTCCCTGTTGAGTAGGATTCAGTCATGAGGAATTCCGGATTTGCAGTCGACGGCATCATCAAGCTGCTGCTGGCCGTGCTCGGCTTCATCTTCATCGGCGGGCTCGAGGACTTCTTCCTCGCCCCACGCTGGTTGGTCGTCACCGCGCTGGTGCTGCTCTTCCTCAGCGCTGCCACCCAGATCTCCTATGCCGTGACCAAGGGGGAGAAGCGCTACCTGAAGTTCCCGATGGTCTTCGACGCGCTTCTCATCGTCGCGGTCGTCGTCGGCCTCATCCTCGCCGCTGCGAGCAACCCTGCCGGCGCCTGGGTCCTCTTCGGATTGGTCGGAGTGGGCTCGTTGGGCATCGCCGTGGTCTTCACGACCGGCGAGAACGGCCCGTCGTTCAGCGAAGACGAGCCGCAGAACCCCTGACCGCTGTCGCACGCCGCCCTACGTCGATGAAGCGTTCCCGCACGGCGCTTTCCGTCGATCAAGCGTTGGCGCGCGCCGCTCTCCGTCGATCAAGCGCCGGCGCACATTTGTGGACGCCTACCGGCACATATCTGCTGTAGGCCTTGATCGGCGGAGAATTCTCGCTGTGGTGCGACGGTGCGCTCAGCGGTTGAAGGCGATGGCCGCGATATGGCCGTCGGGAATACCGGCCTCGAGATCGTGGATGTCGACATCGGGATGCGGTGAGTTCGGTTCCGGTCCGGCACCGATGTAGTCGAGACCCGGATCGCGAGCCAGGCCCGTGCTCAGTGCCTTGAGGAAAGCTTCGGTGCGTGCCCACACACGGACGAAGCCGGCGGCGAAGTCGTCATCGGGAAGCGCTTCGAGTTCTGCGCGTTCTCTCTCATGGAGCAGCTGCATCGCCTCCAGTGCGACATCTCGCTCGGGGATCGCTTCGATGTCGAGTCCGACCGGGTCGTCGGCGACGGCGACGAGGACGAGGCGACGAGACCTCGACACGGAGAATTCGCACTCGTCGTGACGTGGTTTGCCCGCCGAGTCGAGGCGGATCTCGATCGCGGCGGGGTCCTGACCCAGATGCGCTCCGAGCACATGGCGGAGGACGACCCGGCCGGCAGACCAGGTGGCGGCCGCCTCGGCGTCGAATTCCTTCGCATAGTTGCGTTCCTGCTCGGTGAGCACGGAATCGTCATCCCGAGCCCACGCCGCTTCGGCCGAGGTATCGGCGAGGACGAGGCTGACGGGCAGCTCGGTAGGCAGTTCGGTGAAGCTGGGGTGGTGCGCCATCGATCAGCGGCCCAGGGCCTTGTTGATCTTCTTCAGCTTGCGGTTGAGCACGAAGATCCGCACCGAACCGATGATTCCGGCGATGAGGATGCCGCCGATCGCAGCGAAGAGCATCGCCACTCCCAGGGGCAGTTCGAACTGCCAGCCGAAGTACTTGAACTCGGCCGGGACATTGTTCTGCAGAATGAAGATGAGCAGCAGGACGACGATGAGGGCGCCGAGGATGAGGGAGACCCACATTCCCGCCGACATTCCGGATCCGGCCTTCGTCGACGGCAGTTCACCGGTGTGTCCCGTCGGAGGCTGGGTCTGCTCATGCCGCTCCTGCGGGGACATCTCTCGGGTCTTGTCCACCGCAGCGGTCTCGCCCGTCGCGGGAGTATCGCTGCCGAGGACTGAATCGGTTTCGGCCAGGAGCTCTTCGGGCGTCTGCGAATCGCCACGCGGGTCTTGAGTACTCATGCGCCCCATCATAACTGCTGATGGGGCGCATAAGTCAGGTTTGCAGAAAGAGTCCCGGCAACCGCTGCCGGGACTCTTTCCTAAGGGGAGTCGATCAGTTGATCAGACGGTCTTGCTCAGCGAGGAGATGATCTCATTGAGCGTGGCCGAAGGGCGCATGGCGGCTTCGGTCTTCGCATCGTTCGGGTAGTAGTAGCCACCCAGGTCGACCGGGCTGCCCTGAACCTCGAGGAGCTCGGCCACGATGGCGTCCTCCTTCTCAGCCAGTGCCTTCGCCACGGGGGAGATGGCCTCGGCCAGAGCTTCGTCCGCGGTCTGCTCGGCCAGCTGCTGCGCCCAGTACAGGGTGAGGTAGAAGTGGCTGCCGCGGTTGTCGATCTCGCCGACCTTGCGCGACGGCGACTTGTTCTCCTCGAGGAACTTGCCGGTCGCGGCGTCGAGGGTGTCGGCCAGGACGCCGGCCCGCTCGTTTCCGTGGACGTTGAACTCGTGGCGGAAGGACTCTGCCAGGGCAAGGAACTCACCGAGGGAGTCCCAGCGCAGGTGGTTCTCCTCGATGAGCTGCTGAACGTGCTTCGGAGCCGAGCCGCCGGCACCGGTCTCGAACAGTCCGCCGCCCGCGATGAGCGGAACGACGGAGAGCATCTTCGCCGAGGTGCCGAGCTCGAGTATCGGGAACAGGTCGGTGTTGTAGTCACGGAGGACGTTGCCGGTCACCGAGATGGTGTCCTTGCCCTCGCGTATGCGGTCGATGGAGAACTGAGTGGCCTCCACCGGGTTCATGATGCGGATGTCCAGGCCCTCGGTGTCATGGTCCTTGAGGTATTCCTCGACCTTCGACGTGATGTTGCGGTCGTGGGCGCGGGTCTCGTCGAGCCAGAACACGGCCGGAGTCTCGGACAGGCGGGCACGGGTGACGGCAAGCTTGACCCAGTCGCGGACGGGGATGTCCTTCGTCTGGCAGGCACGCCAGATGTCACCGGCAGCAACCTCGTGGCTCATGAGCACATCGCCGGCGGAGTTGACGACCTCGACGGTTCCGGCCTCCGGGATCTCGAAGGTCTTGTCGTGGCTGCCGTACTCTTCGGCCTTCTGCGCCATGAGACCGACGTTGGGAACGGTGCCCATGGTCCGCGGGTCGAAGGCGCCCTTGGCCTGGCAGTCCTCGATGACGGTCTGGTAGACGCCGGCATAGGAGGAGTCGGGGATGACGGCCAGGGTGTCCTGGGTCTGGTCGTCCTTGTTCCACATCTTGCCGCCGACGCGGATCATCGCCGGCATAGAGGCATCGACGATGACATCGGAGGGCACGTGGAGGTTCGTGATGCCCTTGTGCGAGTTGACCATGGCCAGGTCGGGCCCGTCGGCCAGACCCTTCTCGATTCCGGCTTTGACTCCGGCAGCCGCCTCGGCAGGCAGGGTGTCGAGCCCGGCGAGGATGGCGGCCAGTCCGTTGTCGGAGGTCAGTCCCGCCTCGGCGAGGACGTCACCGTACTCGGCGAAGACGTCGGGGAAGAAAGCTTCGATGACCTTGCCGAAGAGGATGGGGTCGGAGACCTTCATCATCGTGGCCTTGAGGTGGACGGAGAAGAGGACGTCGTCGGCCTTGGCCGCGGCGATCTGGTCCTTGACGAATTCGTCGAGGGCGGCGGCGTTCATCTTCGTCGAATCGACGATCTCGCCGGCCAGGACGGGCAGGGACTCCTTGAGGACCTTCGTCTCTCCCGCAGCGGTGCGCAGGCGGATCGACAGGGTGTCATCGGCCTCGATGATCACGGACTTCTCGTTGTCGCGGAAGTCGTCCGAGCCCATGGTGGCGACGCGGGTCTTCGAGTCCTTGGACCATTCGCCCATCGAATGCGGGTGGGCCTTGGCGAAGTTCTTCACTGCCTGCGGAGCGCGACGGTCGGAGTTGCCCTCACGCAGCACCGGGTTGACGGCCGAACCCTTGACCTTGTCGTAGCGTGCCCGAACGTCCTTCTCCTCATCGGTCGAAGGCTCTTCCGGGTAGGCGGGCAGGTCGTAGCCCTGGGACTGCAGTTCGGTGATCGTCGCCTTCAGCTGCGGGACGGAAGCCGAGATGTTGGGCAGCTTGATGATGTTGGCATCGGGGGTCTTGGCGAGATCGCCCAGCTCCGCGAGTGCGTCGCCGACCTGCTGTTCCTCAGGCAGACGGTCGTTGAACTGGGCCAGCACGCGTGCGGCGAGAGAGATGTCCCTGGTCTCAACCTCGACACCGGCCGACGTGGCGAAGGCTTCGATGATCGGCTTGAGCGAATACGTCGCCAGAAGCGGCGCTTCATCCGTGCGCGTGTAAATGATTTTAGCCATAGTTAAGGACCACTCCGCATCTTCTTGGGGTTTATCGCCCTCCATCCTACCTTCTGGGCCATTTCGGTAGGCGGCCCCGGCCGATGATGGTGCTCACATCCCCAGGTGGCACCCGGTAGTCTTCTGTGTCGGCACGGACAACAGAAAGAGGACGACAGTGGCCAAACTCTACTTCCGGTACGGGGCGATGAATTCCGGCAAGTCGACCGCTCTTCTGCAAGCGGCCTTCAACTACGAGGAACGCGGCCAGCGCGTTCTGCTGGCCAAGCCGCTGATCGACACCAAAGGCGCATCGCAGATCGTGTCCCGATTGGGCGTCACCCGTGAGGTCGACTTCGTCATCCCCGCCGACGGTGACGTGGAGCGGATCTATGCCGAACATGCCGACTACGTCGACCACGATGCCCTCATCGAATCCATCGACGCCCCGAAGATCCCGGTCGCGTGCCTGCTCATCGACGAAGCGCAGTTCCTCAGCCCCGTCCAAGTGGATTCGCTCATGCGGATCGCCACCACCGCCTCGGTGCCGGTGATGTGCTACGGAATCCGCACAGACTTCCAGACGAAGGCATTCCCCGGTTCAGCGCGACTGCTCGAGATCGCCCACACCCTCGAGGAACTCAAGACGATCTGCCGCTGCGGCCGCAAGGCGATGTTCAACGGCCGCCTCGTCGACGGACAGTTCATCTTCGACGGCGATCAGGTCGCCATCGACGGCAATTCCGTGACCTATGAGTCACTGTGCCCGAGCTGTTATCTCGAGTACTCCGGCGGTAGGCTGTCAACGACAGACTCCTGACCGATCCCGACACAGCTTCCCCGTCGAATCCAGCTCATCGACGACCGTCGTATCCAGTCGAAATCCGTTCGCACTTTCAGTTCTCAAGGAGCCTCCATGCGCATCGCCGTTCGTGCCTTCAACGACAATCCCGGTTCTCCCGTCCTCGTCTTCGGCAACGCTTTGGGCACTCGGATGCCTTTGTGGACCTCCGTGGCCGCGCGTCTGGCCGACGATTTCCAGATCTATCTCACCGACCTTCCCGGACATACCCTTCCCGCCGGCGATTCCCTCGCCGAGGCGGCCGCCCCGCTGACAGTCGAAGCGCTGGCTTCCGGCGTCGTCGAGTCCCTCGCCGAGCTCGGGGTGGAGTCCTTCACCTACTGCGGAGTCTCGATCTCCGGCGGCATCGGTCTGACCCTGGCGCTCAACCACCCCGATTCGCTGACCGGGCTCGTCGCCTGTGCGACGGCCGAGAAGTTCGGCACTCCGGAATCCTGGGACGAACGCATCGGCGAAGTCCGCGCCGACGGCACCAAGGGACTTGTCGATGACACCGCCGACCGGTGGTTCGCGGCCGGGTTCCTCGGCGAGGACATCGCCACCGGCCACCTCATCCTGTCCGACCTCGCCCTGGTCGATGACGAGGCCTACATCGCGGCCGCCTCGGCGCTGAAGACCTACGATCTGAGTGGGAAGCTCGGCTCGATCGCCACCCCGACGCTCGTCATCGCCGGCGCCCAGGATTCCGGCTGCACTCCCGAAGCGATGTCGGAGATGGCCGAACAGATCGAAGGTTCGCACTTCGCCACGATCCCGGACTCCGCTCACTTGCCGATGGTCGAACACCCTGAGATCGTCGTCGATCACATCCAGGAGTTCTGCGGCCAGCTCTAGAGTGGAGCGGACCGCGGCATCTTCGCCGTTCCGGTATTCGGGACCGGTGTCTGAGTCCGAGCGGAACTGGCAGACTGATGTCATGACTGAGCTGTTCGAACCGCTGACACTGCGCGGAACCGAGATCCCCAATCGCATCTGGCTGGCACCGATGTGCCAGTATTCCTGCGAAGCCGAAGACGGAATGCCCGGCCCCTGGCATCTCGTCCACCTCGGTGCCCGGGCGCAGGGCGGATTCGGGCTCATCCTCACCGAAGCCTCCGCAGTCGTCCCCGAAGGTCGAATCTCACCACAGGACGCCGGAATCTGGAACGACGACCAGGCAGAGTCATGGTCGGCCGTCGTCGACTTCGTCCACTCCCAGGGCAGCATCATCGGCATTCAGCTCGCCCATGCCGGCCGCAAGGCCAGCACCTATCGTCCTTTCACCGGTGAACCGAAGGGCAGCGTCCCCGAGTCCGAGGGCGGATGGCCGACGTTCGGCGCCAGCTCCATCGCCTATCCGCAGCTGGCCGAGCCCGTGGAGATGACGAAGGACGACATCGCCGAGGTGGTCGCCGCCTTCGCGGCCGCTGCCCGACGTTCGATCGATGCCGGGTTCGACCTCGTCGAGCTCCACGCAGCCCACGGCTATCTGCTCCATTCCTTCCTGTCCCCGCTGTCGAACCAGCGCAGCGACGAATACGGCGGCAATCTCGCCGGTCGGTCCCGACTGCTCCACGAGGTCTATGCGGCCGTCCGCGCCGAGGTCGGTGAGGATGTGCCGGTGTTCGTACGCATCTCGGCCAGCGAATGGACCGACGGCGGATTCGACATCGCCGAAGCCGCCGAGGTCAGCCGTGCGCTGTCGGAGGCCGGAGTCGACCTCATCGACGTCTCCTCGGGCGGCAACTATCCGGTGCGGATCCCCATCGGTCCCGGATACCAGGTGTCGCTGGCCGCCGCGATCCGCGCCGAGGGCGTGCCGACCGGAGCCGTCGGACTCATCACCGATCCGAAGCAGGCCGAGACCATCCTCAGCACGGGACAGGCCGATGCGATCTTCATGGCCCGAGCAGCCCTGCGCGAACCTTCCTGGCCGCAGCGGGCCGCCCATGTCCTCGGAGCCGAACCCGGACCCTACCCTCCGCAGTACACCCGCGGAGCCTGGTGACCTGTCCCTGAACCTCGGAAGCATCAGCACAGATTGAGGAGTTTGGAAATGCACACGATCGAAACCGAGCACGTCATCATCCGCTCTATCGCGGTCTCCGAGATGGCGAACAACGTCTATCTGCTCACCGCCAAAGAGACCGGCTCCCAGGTGCTCATCGACGCCGCCGACGACGCCGAGGCGATCACCGATCTCATCGACTCGGGAGCCCAGGACACCGACGCGGAACCCATGCTGCGAGCGATCATCACCACACACCAGCACTGGGATCATATTCGGGCACTGCCGGCCACCTCGGCGAACTATCCGGAGGCGATGACGATCGCCGGTGCCGCGGACGCGGCCGCCATCACCGAGGCGGAAGGAGTGGAGATCGCGCACTCTGTCGATCACCTCGATGTCGGGGACTTCGGCGGATTCGTCCTCCAAGCCATCGCACTGCGCGGGCACACTCCCGGCTCGATCGCACTGCTTCTGCGCGACGGCGGTCAGACGATCCTGTTCTCCGGTGACTCGCTGTTTCCGGGCGGGCCGGGCAAGACCTGGTCGGCGGAGGACTTCACCTCACTCATGGACGACCTCGAGGAGCGGGTATTCGGCGAACTTCCGGACGAGACTCTCGTCCTGCCCGGACACGGGGACTCGACCACCCTGGGCGAGGAACGTCCGAAACTGGGGGAGTGGCGCGAACGCGGCTGGTGACCTCAGCTCGGCAGTGCCGCGAAGCCGAAGAGTGCCCAGACGATGGCGAGGAGACCCACGGAGATGATGCCGATGTTCCATCTCGTCTCGATGACACGCTGCCCTCCGGGGTTGGCGAGTTCTGCGTCGCTGAGCGACGAATAGCGCTCGAGCACTGTGTCGACGGCCAGGCTCGGATTCTCGACGAGCCGGCGTATATCGTGCTCGTCCTTCTCCCACTTCTTGCCCTTGCCGGCCAGCGGCCATGAGGCGAACTTCTTCTCATGGGTGCGCACGCTCAGACCGAAGTGGGTCTCGAAGCCGTCGACGAGGTTCCACGGGATCGTCACGGTCTGCAGCGGATTGACCAAGATGAGCTGCTGTCTGTGCAGCTCGACGCGGGGGAACCGGTAGAAGATGAAGACCAAGGTGCCGACGGCCAGAGGGATGCCTGCGGCGGCCAGACCGCGCAGCGTGAAATCGCCGAAGAGGATTGAGAGCACGCCCAAGGCGCAGAGCCCGCCGACGATGAAGAACAGGGCCGTCGAACTCGTCGTCCGCACGACGGTCGGCTTGGTCTCATTGCGATCTATCTCACTGTCAGCCACCTGATCATCCTATCCATTGAGACTGAACAAAAGTTGTCTGTTCCCTTGGTTTCGAAACGGTAACGATTCCGAAATTTGCTCATTATGTGGACTCCGTCACAGTCGCCGGTGAATTAACTTTGTTGCAATCCATGTGAAAAACATGAACGCGGTCACATGCGCTTCGGTCTCTGCCGAAATGCTTCACGTGACCGGAATGCACTCCGGCTTTGGGGTGCAAGAACGAGGGTGACTCGCCCTAGAACAACAAGGAGAGAACGTGAACAAGCGCTTCCTCGCGGCTGGTGCCTCTGTGGCTGCCGCTGCAATGGTGCTCACCGCCTGCACACCCCCTGGCGGAGGCGATGACGACGAAGCATCGAAGGACACCGCCATCAATATCGGTTGGAACGAATCGTTCCGGTCGATGAATACGCTGACCGCCAACGGCAATGCAACCTCGAACGCCATTCTCACCTACATGATGAATGACAACTTCGGGTACTACGATGGTGACCTCGAAGTTCAGGACGGAGCCCTCGGCAAGGTCGAACAGGTTTCCGAAGACCCGCTCAAGGTCAAGTACACATTCAATGATGATGCCAAGTGGTCCGACGGCACCCCCGTCGACGCCGCCGACCTGGCGCTGACCTGGGCCGGCACATCGGCGAACTTCAACACCGTCGAAGCCAACAACAACGACGACGGAACGGTGAAGAAGAACGACGCGAAGACCGTCTACTTCGATTCCTCGACCGCCGGTTCGGCTCTGATCAAGAAGTTCCCCGAGATCTCCGACGACGGCAAGGAGATCACCCTCGAATACTCCAAGCCCTTCGCCGACTGGCAGACCGAATTCGGCACTGGTGCCGACGGCGTCGGTGTGCCCGCTCATATCGTGGCGAAGAAGGCTCTCGGGATCGACGATGCCGAGAAGGGCAAGGAGGCCATCCTCAAGGCCATCAAGGACAAGGACACCGAGAAGCTGTCGAAGATCTCGAACACCTGGAACACCGGGTTCGACTTCACTTCGATGCCGAAGGACGAGGACCTGCTGGTCCACAACGGTCCGTACAAGATGACGAAGTTCGAGGAGGGACAGTATGTCACCCTCGAGCTCGACGACAAGTACACCGGTCCGGTGAAGCCGAAGGTCAAGACAGTCACGGTCCGCTACAACGGCGACCCGATGGCGATGATCCAGGCGATCGAGAACGGTGAGGTCGATATGACTCAGCCGCAGGCGACCGCTGACGTCCTCTCCGCCGCCGAGAAGATCGACGGAGTCAATGTCGATGCCGCCGATGGTGCGACGTATGAGCACGTCGACTTCACCTTCGACAACAAGGGTCCCTTCGATCCTGCTGCCAACGGCGGCGACGAGGAGAAGGCGAAGAAGGTCCGTCAGGCGTTCCTCAAGGCTCTGCCGCGTGAGGACATCGTCGAGAAGATCATCAAGCCCCTCAACGACAAAGCCGTCACCCGTGATTCCTACTCGCAGGTGCCGGGCTCGCCGATGTACGACGCGATCACCAAGGTCAACGGCGTCGCCGATGCCGCAGATGGTGACGTCGAGGCCGCGAAGAAGCTGCTCAAGGAAGCCGGAGTGGACTCCCCGACCGTGCGTGTCATGTACGACAACACGAACTCGCGTCGTCAGCAGGAGTTCCAGCTGATCAAGGAATCGGCTGAGAAAGCCGGCTTCAAGATCAAGGACGTCGGAGATGTCAACTGGGGCACCCGCCTCGGTGACGGCACCTACGATGTTTCGCTGTTCGGTTGGCAGTCCGAGGGCACCGGCGTGTCCGAGAACGATGCGAACTTCCGCTACGGTGCGCAGAACAACTACGGCGGCTACAAGAGCGAGAAGATGAACAAGATCCTCGACAAGCTTCTCGTGTCAAAGGAAGAGGAGCAGCAGGATCTCCTCATCGACATGGAGAAGCAGCTGACCGAAGATGCCTTCGGTGCGCCGATCTTCCAGTTCCCCGAACTGACGATCTACCGTGACAGCGTGAAGAACGTGAAGTCGACCGCTGTGTCGCCGACGATGTTCTGGAACTACTGGGAGTGGGAAGTCAACTGATCCGCGACTGACGCGATCGGTTCTTCTCCACTCAAGCCTTCTGTGGGGATCACTGTGTGGTCCCCACAGCGGCGTTTTCGGAAGATTGAAACGGAACTCCCATCATGATCAGATTCATCCTCCGACGATTGCTGTCGACAGCGCTCGTGCTCCTCGTCGTCACCTTCGTCCTCTACTTGCTCCTCAACGTCGCGCTCGACTTCTTCTGGGACCTGCGCGCGAGCACATCACCGAACATCGAAGCTCTCTACGAGTCGCGTCGACGTCTCCTCGACCTCGACACTCCGGCCATCGTCCGGTATTTCAAGTGGTTGGCAGGAGTCGGCGGCTGCGCCATCGGCCAATGTGACTTCGGCATCGCCTGGAAGTCGGGTCAGGAAGTCACCGAACAGCTGCAGGGCGCGATCGTCAACACGATCAAGCTCATCACCGCCTCGACGATCGTGGCCATCATCCTCGGCATCGCCGTCGGCATGATCTCGGCCATCCGCCAGTACTCGGGCTTCGACTACTTCATCACCTTCGTCTCGTTCCTCCTCTACTCGCTGCCCGTCTTCTGGGTGGCGGTGCTGCTCAAGCAGTACGGAGCGATCGACATCAACAACTTCATCAACGATCCGACCTTGGAATCCTGGTGGCCGATCATCATCGGCTGTGTGGCCATGGGGCTGTTCTGGATGGGTGCGCTCGGCGGCAGCGCGAAGCGTCGCGTGATCACCTTCGTCGCCGCAGCGGTCATCACCTTCGGCACCATCTACTACATCCTCGCCAGCGGCTGGATGCAGCACCCGACGATCGGCCTCCTTGGCGTGGTCGTCATCGGCGCCGGTGCGGCCATCGTCATGACGTACCTGTCGACGGGCCTGAAGAACCGCCGCGTGCTCTATGCCACACTCATCACGGTGGCCGTCGGCGCGCTGCTCTACTGGCCGCTGATGAACCTCTTCTACTACGTCGACATGAACTGGCTGTGGATGTTCGGGCTCTTCATCGTTGCGATCGCCGTCGCCGTCGGCATCGGTCTGGCATTCCGAGGCCCGGATCCCTGGGATACCGCGCGCACGACGAGCTTCACGGCCATCATCGTGGCAGTGCTCATCTTCGCCGACCGTGTGCTGCAGGGCTGGCAGGAGTATTCGGACGACCCGGCCATCAACAATCGTCCGATCGCGACGATCGGTGCATCGGCGCCGAATATCGACGGCGACTTCTGGATCACGAACCTCGACTCGTTCACTCACCTGCTGCTGCCGTCGATCGCTCTCGTCCTCATCTCCTTCGCCTCGTACACCCGCTATACCCGCGGTTCGATGCTCGAGGTCCTGGGCCAGGACTACATCCGCACGGCACGAGCCAAAGGTCTCAACGAACGTACGGTGATCATGCGGCACGCTATGCGCAATGCGCTGCTGCCATTGGCCTCGGTCGTTCCCGTCGACATCATCACAATGATCGGCGGTGCCGTCATCACGGAGACGATCTTCGGCTGGAACGGCATGGGCAAGCTCTTCATCGATTCGCTGAGACAGGCAGAGCTCGACCCGGTCATGGCCTACATCCTGATCACAGGCCTGCTCGCTATCATCGCCAACCTGGTCGCGGACTTCCTCTATGCCGTCCTCGACCCGAGAATCCGAGTGAACGCATGAGTACTGACAACGACAAACAGAACGCTCTCGCCCTCGACGAAGTCGGGGACAATGCGATCGAGTCGAAGGAAACCGAAGGTCTTTCCCAGGGCAAGATCGTCCTGCGCAAATTCCTCCGTCACAAAGGCGCGATGATCTCCATCGTCGTCCTTGTGCTCGTGGCCATCTTCGCCTTCAGCGCACAGGGATTTGCGGGAATCCCCGGTTGGTGGAAATTCAGTCATACGGCGTCCGGGCCCGTGGTCAACCCCGGCGGAGCCCCGACCTGGTCGTTTGCGAACTTCTTCTCACTCGGTGATCATCCCTTCGGTCAGGATGAGATCGGTCGTGACAACTTCTCCCGAGTGATGAAAGGGACACAGATCTCTCTCGTCGTCATGTTCATCATCGGCATCGTCTGCCTGATCATCGGCACGGTCGTCGGTGCTGTTGCGGGCTACTACCGCGGTTGGGTCGATTCGGTGCTCATGCGCATCACCGACGGTTTCGTCATCCTGCCGGTCATCGTGGTCGGATCGATCCTCGGTGTGCTCGTCGGCGGAGCGAACGGCCCGCTGCTCGGTGTGGCGCTGGGCTGCATCCTCTGGGTGGGTCTTGCACGTCTCGTCCGCGGTGACTTCATGTCGCTGCGCGAACGGGAGTTCGTCGATTCGGCCCGCGTGGCCGGGGCCAGCGATTTCCGGATCATGTTCAAGCACATGCTGCCCAATGCCATGGGCGTCATCATCGTCAACACGACGCTGATCATGAGTCAGGCGATCGTGCTCGAAGCCTCGCTGAGCTACCTCGGCTTCGGCATCAAACCGCCCGGCATCTCGTTGGGACAGCTCATCAGCGAATACCAGACCTCCTTCGCCACTCGTCCGTGGCTGTTCTGGTGGCCCGGCTTGTTCATCATCGTCATCGCTCTGTGTGTGAACTTCATCGGCGACGGTCTGCGCGACGCGTTCGACCCGCGGATGAAGACCATCCCGAGTTGGAGGAAGATGAAGAAGGCCGAGCGCATGGCACAGAAAGAGGCGAAGTGATGGCTGAGAAGAAAGCAGAGGCCCAGCGGAAGACGGGCTCCCCGATCCTCGAGGTCAATGACCTTGGAGTCCAGTTCTGGGTCAGCGACGAATGGTGGATGGCCGCCGAACACCTCGACTACACGGTCAATGCCGGCGAGGTTCTTGCGATCGTCGGCGAGTCCGGCTCCGGAAAGTCGCAGTCGAGCATGTCACTGCTCGGCCTCCTGCCGAGCAACGGCCGTGCGACCGGCTCAGCGAAGCTCAATGGGCGCGAACTCATCGGCATGCCTCCGGAGAAGATGCAGGCCGTGCGCGGCAACGACATCTCCGTGATCTTCCAGGAGCCGATGACTGCGCTCAACCCGGTCTACACCGCGGGGTACCAGATCGTGGAGACGCTGCGCGTCCACCTCGACATCGGTCCCAGTGAGGCGAAGCAACGGGCTCTCGAGCTCATGCGGCTGGTGGAGATCCCTGATCCGGAGGATCGGTTCCATTCGTTCCCGCACCAGCTCTCCGGCGGTCAGCGTCAGCGCATCATGATCGCGCAGGCTCTGGCCTGTCAGCCGAAGCTGCTCATCGCCGATGAGCCGACCACGGCGCTCGACGTCACGGTGCAGGCCGAGATCCTCAAGCTCATGCGCGAACTGAAGTCGAAGCTCGATGCGGGCATCATCCTCATCACGCACGATATGGGCGTGGTGGCGGATATGGCCGATCGCATCATCGTCATGCGCGCCGGCAAGGTGGTCGAATCGGGTACCGCGGAGGAGATCTTCTACAACCCGCAGCATCCGTATACGAAGCAGCTCCTCGAGGCTGTTCCCCACCTCGGTGAGGGTACCGACAGCGAAGCATTCGGCGGCAGCATCGACGATGTCGAGGCCTCGCTGTCCGATATCACTTCCGATCAGGCCTCGCACGCCGATGACCCGGTCGGCGCACCGGACTCCGCCGTAGGTGGCGACGGTCTCTCCGAGGCCGGGGCTGCCGATATGGCCGTGGCCGAGGCTCGCGCTCAGGTGACCGCGCAGGACCGTCCCGATATTGAGATGGACTCCACGGAGACGTACTACCATCCAGGTTCGCAGGCGGACTTCTCGAAGCCCTCTGCCCTGCAGCTGCGTGACGCCGCGATCGAGTACCCCGCAATCGGACGGAAGAAGGCCTTCCGCGCCGCTCATCACATCAATCTCATGATCGCCCCCGGCGAAGTCGTGGGCCTGGTGGGGGAGTCGGGGTCGGGCAAGACCACGATCGGGCGCGCCGCTCTCGGGCTGCTGCCCACCGTTGAAGGCGATATGGTCGTCAACGGCACGAGCATCAAGGGCCTGAGCAATAAGCAGATGAGGCCCCTGCGCAAGGAAGTCGGGATCGTGTTCCAGGATCCCGGTTCCTCGCTCAACCCGCGACTGCCGGTCGGAGAGTCGATCGGTGAGCCGCTCTACCTCCACGAGGGGATGAAAGGGCCGGAGCTGAGCAAGCGGGTCGAGGAGCTGCTGACCGCGGTCGAACTGCCGACTTCTATGCGCAACCGCTATCCGCATGAGCTCTCCGGAGGTCAGCGTCAGCGCATCGGCATCGCCCGTGCCCTGACCCTGCGCCCGAAGCTGCTCATCGCCGATGAGCCGACCTCGGCCCTCGACGTGTCCGTGCAGGCGAAGGTCCTCGACCTGTTCGAAGGTCTGCAGAAGGAATACGGCTTCGCGTGTCTGTTCATCAGCCACGACCTGGCCGTGGTCGAGCGCATCGCCGAGCGCATCGCGGTGATGCGCCACGGCTACCTCGTCGAGATCGGCAAGTCCTCACAGGTCGTGTCGAACCCCGTCCACCCGTACACACAGCGTCTGCTGTCTGCGGTTCCCGTTCCGGATCCGCAGGAGCAGCGCAAGCGTCGGGAGGCCAGGGACGCGGTTCTCGAGGCCACGATGAACGCCTGAGTCCGCCCAAGCTGACGGCCACCTGCACGCGAGAGCGTGCGGGTGGCCGTATAATTGTCTGTTGGGTCCGGGCTGGACCGATCTCTCTATCTCAAAAAGGTTCTTGATGACTGAAGCCATCACACGACGGGAAAACCGCCGAAACGTAGCAATCGTCGCACACGTCGACCACGGCAAGACCACGCTGGTCGACGCCATGCTCCGGCAGACCGGTGTGTTCAGCGAACACGGCGACTTCGCCGAACGCGTCATGGATTCAGGCGACCTCGAACGGGAGAAGGGCATCACCATTCTCGCGAAGAACACCTCCGTCCTCTACAACGGTCCCTCGGCCGGCGAGGACCCCATCGTCATCAACGTCATCGACACCCCCGGGCACGCCGACTTCGGTGGTGAGGTCGAGCGCGGACTGTCCATGGTCGACGGCGTCGTCCTCCTCGTCGACGCATCGGAAGGTCCTCTGCCGCAGACCCGCTTCGTCCTGCGCAAGACGCTGGCCGCGAAGCTGCCCGTCATCCTCGTGATCAACAAGACCGACCGTGCCGATGCCCGCATCGACGGCGTCGTCGAGGAAGCTCAGGACCTGCTCCTGGGTCTGGCCTCCGACCTCGCCGACGAAGTCCCCGACCTCGACGTCGACTCCGTCCTCGATGTGCCCGTCGTCTTCGCCGCCGCGAAGGCAGGTGCCGCCTCCCTCGAACAGCCCGCCGATGGAGCGGTCCCGGACAACCCCGACCTCGAACCGCTGTTCAAGACCATTCTCGAGACGATCCCGGCACCGGAGATCAACTCCGACGGCATCCTCCAGGCACATGTCACGAACCTCGACGCCTCGCCGTTCCTCGGCCGTCTGGCTCTGCTGCGCATCTTCGGCGGCACGTTGAAGAAGGGCCAGCAGGTCGCCTGGGCCCGCGGTGACGAGATCAGCTCGGTGAAGATCACCGAACTGCTCGAGACCCAGGGTCTCGACCGGGTGCCCGCCACGGAGGCCTCGGCCGGTGACATCGTCGCCGTCGCCGGCATTCCCGACATCATGATCGGTGACACGCTCACCGACATCAACAATCCGAAGCCGATGCCGGCGATCGTCATCGACGATCCGGCGATCTCGATGACCGTGGGTATCAACACCTCCCCGTTGGCCGGCCGTGAGAAGAACACGAAGGTCACCGCCCGCATGGTGAAGGACCGCCTCGACCAGGAGCTCGTCGGCAACGTCTCGCTCAAGGTCGTCCCGACCGAACGCCCCGACGCCTGGGAGGTCCAGGGTCGCGGTGAGCTGGCTCTGGCCATCCTCGTCGAGCAGATGCGCCGTGAAGGATTCGAACTCACGGTCGGCAAGCCTCAGGTTGTGACCAAACAGGTCGACGGCAAGGTCCATGAGCCCTTCGAAGAGCTCACGGTCGATGTGCCGGAGGACTACCTCGGCGCCGTGACCCAGCTGCTGGCTGCCCGCAAGGGTGTCATGTCGACCATGACGAACCACGGCACCGGCTGGGTGCGGATGGAGTTCAAGGTCCCCGCTCGCGGCCTCATCGGATTCCGCACTCGGTTCCTCACCGAGACTCGCGGCACCGGTATCGCGAACACGATCTCGGCCGGATACGGACCGTGGGCCGGCAACATCGAGTTCCGCATCAACGGATCTCTCGTGGCCGACCGCGCGGGAACAGTGACCCCGTACGCGATGATCAACCTGCAGGACCGCGGTACCTTCTTCGTCGAACCGACCTCCGAGGTCTACGAAGGCCAGATCGTGGGCGAGAACTCGCGCGCCGACGATATGGACGTCAACATCACGAAGGAGAAGAAGCTGACGAACATGCGTTCGGCTTCTGCCGACAGCTTCGAGAACCTCACGCCGCCGCGCAAGCTGACCCTCGAGGAGAGCCTCGAGTTCGCTCGTGAGGACGAGTGCGTCGAGGTCACCCCGGGTGCCATCCGCATCCGCAAGGTCGAACTCGATCAGAAGGAACGCGCAAAGCTCTACGCGAAGATGCGCCGCCAGAACGCCTGAGCCGGATTCCTTGATCCGGCAGCACCGAATGACCTCGAGCACCCAGGAACCAATGACTGTTACGCCACGCGTCCTCCTCGTGCACGCTCATCCCGACGATGAGACGATCACGACGGGCGGCACGATCGCCGAATTGGTCTCCGAGGGTGCCGAGGTCATGGTGCTCACAGCCACCCGCGGTGAGGGCGGCGAGGTCATCCCCGCAGAGCTGAAGCAGCTCGAGGGCGACCGGGCCGGTCTCGCCCGGGTCCGGGAGCAGGAGATCGCCGAGGCGATGCGTGCTCTCGGCGTGCGTATGCACACCTTCCTCGGCGGGACCACGCGCACCTTCGAGGATTCGGGAATGGAATGGGGACCGGACGGTCACGCTCGACCCGCGGCATCGATGACCGACAACGCTCTGTGCGAAGCCGACATCACGACCGTGGCCAGACACATCGCCGCCGTCATCGACGCCTTCGAACCGCATGCGATCATCACCTACGCCGCCAACGGGGGCTACGGTCACCCCGACCACGTGCGGGTGCACGAGGCCACGAACGCGGCAATCGACTTCGCCGAATGGCGGACCGGTCGACTGCTCTACGTCGACACCCCCACCGAGGTGGCCCGCCATTCGTTCGACCCGCACCAGGCAGGCTTCGCAGACACCGGATTCGCCCCCGCCGAGACGATCCCGGCCAAACCGCCTGTCGGTCAGATCGTCATCGACCAGGACGTCAGCGCGGTGCTGCCGGCGAAACGGGCAGCGTTGGAAGCCCACCGTACGCAGGTGAGTGTGTCAGGCGGTTTCTTCGCTCTGTCCAACGGTGTCGGCCAGAAGATCGGCGACCGCGAATACTTCTCGATCGGAGCCGGAGCGCCGATCCCGTCCGAGATCCTCAACGCCGGATCGGCCCCGCACGTGCTCACCGGCCTCGATGTCGCAGTGGTCGAAGCTCAGGAGAATACAGCGGTTCAGCCCCTGCGACGGCGACGCGCACCGCGGAAGCCGGGAATCTTCGCCTACCTCCACTCCGCTGTGCTCGGACTGCTCATCGCCTTCCTCGGCACCATGCAGCACCTCAACGTCACGGTGGTCAACCTCGGCGAGACCCCGATCATCCTGCCGTGGGGACTCGTGCTGGCCCTGGCTCTGGCCGCGGCGGGACTGTGGCACCTGAAGACGATGTATCGCAGCAGCGCCCCGATGCTGGTCGCCGCCGTGATCATCGCCGTACTGTCCTTCGTCTTCGGTCAGCCGAAGTGGCTGCCCGGCGCCGATATGATCGTTACCGGACTGCTGCGTTCAGTTGTGTGGCTGCTCGGACCGATGGTCCTGGCTGCTGTCTTCTCCTTCATCAACGTGCGCGGGCACGATCGCACTCGATAGACTCGTGCGAACCGCACCGAATCAGTCGTTATCGACACCCTCGGGAGAATGATGCCGACCAATACCCTGTCCGATGGAACCTCGAACGCAGGCGGGCCCGACCCGTCCGGCAGCGCTGTCCGGAAGAAGTCGGTCTGGCCCTTCATCCTCGTGGCCGTCGTCGTGCTGGCCGCCATCTATGTGGTGATCGGCTTCTTCAGCGGTCGTATGCTCGCACCGGGGACGACCGTGGCCGGAATCGACATCGGCGGCAAGTCCGCGACAGACGCCGAGAATACACTGCGCAACGACCTGCGAGATGACGCGGAAAAGGACATCGTCCTCAAAGCCGGAGAGCCGACGGCGAAGCTCGACCCGGAGAAGGCCGGAATCACCTTCGACTCGGAAGCGACAGTCGAGCGCCTCACCGGCTTCAGCCTCGACCCCACCGTCATCTGGGACCGCCTGTTCGGCGAAGACGAGGTCGATCCCGTCATCAAGGTCGACGAGGAGAAGTTCGACAAGGAAACCGCGAAGGTCACGGAATCCCTGGCCGTCGATCCCAAGGACGCCGAACTCGAGTTCGACAAGACCACACCGAAGGTCAAGGACGGCAAGAACGGCCAGACCGTCGAGACCGCCGCCGTGCGCACCGCCGTCGACGATCATTGGCTGCGCACCGAGGATGCTCTCCCGGTCAGTCCGAAGAGCGTCGATCCCGATATCACCACGTCCGAAGCCGAAGACATGGCCGACGGATTTGCGAAAGACGCCGTGAGCAAGGACCTCACGATCACGGCGAAGCCTGCGAAGGATGCGGACTCGGAGGTCAAGGGCGGTGACCTCACCGTGTCCCCGAAGACCGTCGCGAAGACTCTGACGTTCAAAGCCGAGGACTCGAAGCTCAAGCCTGTCTTCGATCAGGAGGCTTTGCAGAAGGCCGTGCTGGCCGCGAACAAGGACATCGGACGACCGGCCGAAGACGCGAGTTTCGAGATCAAGGACGGCAAGCCCGAGGTCGTGCCATCCCGCGATGGAATCGGGATCAAGGCCAAGGAACTGACCGCCGCGGTCACCGACGCCATCAACGGCAAGGAGGACAAGCCCACGGTCACTCTGGCCTCGGTCAAACCCGAGTTCACGACGAAGGACGCGAAGAAGGCCGATGTCTCCGACACCGTGTCCCACTTCTCCACCGGCTACAGCTCCGAACCCAACCGCGATACGAACCTGCGGGTGGCCGCGAAGAGGGTCTCCGGCACGGTTCTCAAGCCCGGTGAGCAGTTCTCCCTCAATGAAGCTCTGGGCCAGCGCACCGCCGCAAACGGCTACAAACCTGCCGGCGTGATCTCCGAAGGGCAGATGAAGGAAGACTACGGCGGCGGCGTCTCGCAGGTGTCGACGACCCTGTTCAATGCGGCGTTCTTCGCCGGCTTCGAACTCGACGAACACCAGGCGCATTCGCGCTATATCTCCCGCTACCCGGAGGGCCGCGAGTCGACCCTCGACTGGTCGTCGATCGATATGAAGTTCACGAACAACTCGAAGACTCCGGTCGTCCTCGACATGTACCTCAAAGACGGAGAGGTCCACGCGAAGGTCTTCGGCGTCAAGAAGTACGATGTGTCGGCCGACGCCTCGGACCGGTTCAACCACACGTCACCGGGGTCGGTCACCGAAAGCGGGCCTTCTTGCTCCCCGCAGTCGCCGAAGGGCGGCTGGTCGATCCGGATCACCCGGACCATGAAGGACATCGCTTCGGGCAAGACAACGAAGGACGGCTTCACCACGGTCTACCGGCCGGTGAACAAGGTCGAGTGCAAGGGCTGAGCCCTCCCCGCTGGATTCCGGCCGGCTGACCGGTCAGCGTGCTTCGGCGTACCAGGACCGGTGACGCACTGCGGCTCCGAGAGAGGCGAAGAGGCCCAGTGATGCCTCATTGCTCGACTCGACGTCGACGAGGTAGGACCTGACCCCGCGCTGAGCGAGCAGTGCTGCCGCGGCTGCGGCCACCGAACGTCCGGCACCGCGTCTGCGCAGATCGGGACGGGTGATGAGGTTGGTGATGACACCCCATTTGCTGCGCTCGACCACCCTGCAGGCCGCCACCATAGTCCGGGACCCATCGGGATGCTCGGCGTAGGCGGTGACGAACTCACACGGCTGATCGGCTTCGATGAGCGTCTTGAACGCCTCAGCTGAACCCGGTTCCTCACCGGGGTTGCGCTGCGACGTCCATGCGGCGAAATGCTCGGAGGTCGGGGCATCGGAGACGTCGACGATCAGTCCGGCCGCGGCCGCCTCGGCGGGGGAGGATGCACCGCCGGCTGCCTCTGCCGTGGCGCCTGTGAGCAGAAGTGTGGCCTCGGAAGGGGTGTAGCCGCGAGCCGAGAGCAGGGGAGCGAGCCCCTCACATTCGGGTGCCAGCGTCGAGGAATCGTCAGCGGAATAGATCTGGACGCGGCTCGGCCTGCCTCGGGTCCGATACCACTCTTCGACGGCATCGAGTCCCTGTTCCCACCCGAGTCCGGTGTCGGTCACCGGCAGGCAGGAATTGGCGCGCCGGGTCGCTGATTCCGAATGCCGCAGCAGCCAGCCCTTCTGCAGCAGGCTGACCTCGGCGGCCGCCTCGGTGCCTTCGTTGCGCAGATTCTCCACGTGCAGCCAGGACACGTCGTGAGGAAGCCAAGCGGCGGCCGAGATGCGCCGCAGATCCACGGCGGAGACGATCTCATGCGTGCGCCCGGCCTTCGTCGGAGCCGGAGGCACCTCGTGGACGAGGAGGATCTGGGCGCGAGCGATGCGCAGGGGACCGCGCTTCGTATCGATCTCGAGCCCCGCCTCGTCGACGGCTGTGACGACGCCGAGGGCATCCGACGTCGAATGGGTGTCACCGGGTGCGAGCGAATACCGCACGACCACTCGTCTGCCGGGCTGCAGATCGTCCACTTCTGGCCTTCCTCCGCGAAATTGATGCCCTCCCACCCTATGACACGCGCGCCCCGGTCGGGTGCAGGCGTGGTCAGGGATGTCAGATGCAATGCGAATCACTTGAGACCGGTGGTCACGGGAATCGGGCGAAGGCGTATTGTGGGATGTATATGCGCACCATCTGTGAGTCTTTCGAGGAGTCAGCCCAGTGACGTACATCATTGCCCAGCCCTGTGTCGACCTCAAGGACAAGGCCTGCATCGACGAATGCCCCGTCGACTGCATCTACGAGGGCGAACGCAGCCTGTACATCCACCCCGACGAATGCGTCGACTGCGGTGCGTGCGAACCGGTGTGCCCCGTCGAGGCCATCTTCTATGAGGACGATGTGCCCGATGAGTGGGAAGAGTACTACAAGGCCAATGTCGAATTCTTCGACGACCTCGGTTCGCCCGGCGGTGCCGCGAAGCTCGGCAACACCGGCAAGGACCATCCGATCATCTCCGCCCTGCCGCCGCAGAACCACGACGACTGACCGATGACGAACGCCTTCGGACTCAACCTCCCGGACTACCCCTGGGACCGTCTCACGGAATACCGCAACCGGGCCGCCGAGCATCCCGACGGAGTGTGTGACCTCTCCATCGGCACTCCGGTCGACCCCACCCCCGAGGTGATCCGGCGTGCGCTGTCGGACGCAGGGGATGCGCACGGCTACCCGACGACTGCCGGAACCGCACAGCTTCGTGAAGCCATCGCCTGGTGGTACGAGAACTGGCACTCGGTTCAGCTCGATCCCGCCACGGAGATCCTGCCGACTGTGGGCTCGAAGGAGCTCGTAGCCTGGCTGCCGACCCTGTTGGGACTGCGCGAGCGAGGACTGGCCGTCGCCTGTCCCTCCGCTGCCTACCCGACCTACGAGATGGGTGCGACGATCGCTGGTGTCGAATGCCGCCGTCTCGACGCCGCGCAGATCGTCGACGGCGAGTCATTGGACGGTGTCGGTCTGCTGTGGATCAACACGCCGAGCAACCCGACCGGTGAGGTCCTCGACGTCGACACCATCGCCGAGGTGGTTCGCCGTGCTCGTGCCACCGGAGTCGTCGTCGCATCGGACGAATGCTACGGACTGCTCAATTGGGAATCCGATGAGCCGGCGCCGAGCGTACTTGCAGCCGCGGGGGAGTCGAATGCCGGTGTGCTGAGTGTGTACTCGATGTCGAAGCAGTCGAACCTCGCCGGCTACCGCGCGGCGTTCGTCGCCGGTGACGCCGAGCTCATCTCCGATCTCACCCGCTCACGCAAGCACGCGGGAATGATCGTGCCGTTCCCGATTCAGGAAGCCATGGTCGCCGGACTCCGCGACACCGAACACGTGCTGGCGCAGAAAGAGACCTACCGGTCACGGCGCGAGCAGCTGCGAACTGGTCTCGAAGAGTACGGATTCCGCATCGACCATTCGACTGCCGGTCTCTACCTGTGGTCGACCGCGGACAAGAACTGCTGGGAGTCCCTGGCTGACCTTGCCGAACTCGGCATCGTGGCGGGCCCCGGAGAGTTCTACGGAGCGGCGGCTGCCGACCATGTGCGGATTGCGCTGACCGCCACCGACGAACGCATTCGAGACGCGGCCGAGCGTCTTCGGGCCGCCGCGAGATGATTGCGAGGGTGGGGCACGGTGCGAGGAAGTCGACGGTTTCCGAGCGTCCGCTAAGTTCCTGCTAAGACTTCATGCAGGGCGAAAAACTGTTATCTGCCCTGGTCAGACGTATTACCAGCCAGTAAATGAAGCGTGCAGTGATTTTCTGATTCCCGCAGTTGTCGGTAGTCTTTGAAAGAACTGTGCAAAACACCTCAGGAAGTTCTTGGGGTCGGTCAACGGTGAGGAGATCGAATGACTTCGGAGGCGAACCTCAGGATCGCTGATACGGAGCTGACACTGCCCGAGGTGTCAGCAACAGCGGGCAACAACGGATACCGTATCGGTTCTCTGCTCAAAGAGACCGGCGCGGTCACATACGATCCAGGGTTTGCCAACACTGCAACCACCTCGTCGTCCATCACCTACATCGATGGTGACAACGGTGAGCTGCAGTACCGCGGTTACCCGATCGAACAGCTCGCGGAACAGTCGAACTTCGTCGAAGTCTGCTACCTCCTCATCTACGGTGAGCTGCCGACTCAGGAACAGTACGACGCCTTCGACGCTCGCCTGCGCGGACACACCATCGTCCACGAGGACCTGCGGCGCTTCTTCCGTGCGTTCCCGTACGACGCTCATCCGATGCCTATGGTTGCAGCTGCCGTCGCGGCTTTGTCGACGTTCTACCAAGATGACCTCGATGTCTTTGACGAAGACCAGATCGACACCTCGTCGTTCCGTCTGCTCGCGAAGATGCCGACCATCGCGGCACTTGCGCATCGGAAGAACATGGGCCTGCCGGTCATCCACCCGGATAACTCGCTGAGCCTCGTGGAGAACTTCCTGCGAGTGAACTTCGGCGTTCCCGCTGAGGAATACGAACCGGATCCGCTGGCGGTCAAGGCCATGGATCAGCTGTTCATCCTCCACGCCGATCACGAGCAGAACTGCTCGACCTCGACGGTTCGCCTCGTCGGTTCGTCGCAGGCCAACGTGTTCCAGTCGATCTCGGCCGGCGTCAACGCCCTGGCCGGACCGCTGCACGGCGGCGCGAACTCCGCAGTGCTCGAGATGCTCGAGCAGATCGCGGCCTCCGATGACGGACCGAAGAAGTTCATGGAGCGCGTGAAGAACAAGGAAGACGGCGTCCGTCTCATGGGCTTCGGCCACCGCGTGTACAAGAACTACGATCCGCGCGCGAAGATCATCAAGAAGACGGCTGACGAGGTTCTCGCCCGGTCGGGCGGTGACCCGCTGCTCGAACTGGCTCAGCAGCTCGAAGAGATCGCGCTGGCCGACGACTACTTCGTCGAGCGCAAGCTCTACCCGAACGTCGACTTCTACACGGGCCTCATCTACAAGGCTCTCGGCTTCCCGACGAATATGTTCACCGTGCTCTTCTCGGTCGGTCGCCTGCCCGGCTGGATCGCCCAGTGGCGTGAGATGATCAAGGACCCCGAGACGAAGATCGGCCGTCCCCGACAGATCTACACGGGCGAATACAACCGGAACTACAAGGACATCAGCGAACGCTGAGTCCCGGCGGACGCAACGGCGTCGGTGCAGATTCGTCTGCCCGGCGCCGTTGTGCATTCACCTGCCCGGCACAGTCGTAACTGCCCAGGTCCGTTCCGCGCTGCCCTTTCTGCAGGTGCATTTCTCCGGCAGGCCTCCCGCTGCCAACACGTCCTCACCGCGGGCCTTCGTTCGCCATCACGCACCGGTAGTGCCACTATGCGCTGGTGGTGGCATCTCATACACGTACCTGGGCATGCGTCACCGTTGGTGCCACAACCCCCTGCAGGAACGCGTTGATGTGCCAGTACCGGTGGGGTATGCGGGGCTTCCCGGCGAAGAACCGTCGAAGGCACGCTGCTTCTGCAGCTGGCAGCAACTCTCAGCGCTGGTGACTGTTCATACATCTGCTTGAGCATCCATCACCTTTCGTGCCAGAACCTCCTGCAGGAACGGGGCGTCATGGCACGCGCGAGGTGTTTTGCCGCCAGCAGGGTGACTCGCCGCGAAGCATGTGGGACGCCTGGCGTCGGCGAGGAGGTGAATGCGCTGAGGGCGCGCCCACATGATGTGAAGGCGCCCTCGAGTACTCGGCGCAGGCGATTCGGCGTCAGCCTCACCGTCAGCTCAGCGCTAAAACGCCGCAACTCCGCAGCGCCGTAACGCCGCAACTCCGCAGTGCCGCGGCGCGTTGTCGCTGCGAACGGCAGGTCGGTCGATGAGACCCGTTTCGCCGGTCGCCGGAGGCTGACTCAGTGGAGGTCGGGGTTGAGCTCGATGCTCTTGGAGTCGCGAGCGATCGCCTCGACGGTGCCGGTGACCGAATTGCGGCGGAAGAGGATGTTGTTCTTCCCGCTGAGCTCGGCGGCCTTGACCACGGCATCGTCTTCGCCGGGGACCGTCACGCGAGTGCCTGCAGTGATGTAGAGACCGGCTTCGACGATGCAGTCATCGCCGATGGAGATGCCGACACCGGCATTCGCACCCAGCAGGCTGCCCGAGCCGATGGAGATGCGGTGCGTGCCGCCGCCGGAGAGCGTACCCATGATCGAGGCTCCGCCGCCGATGTCGGAACCGTCCCCGACGACGACGCCCTGGGAGATGCGCCCTTCGACCATGGCCGAACCGAGAGTCCCGGCATTGAAGTTCACGAAGCCTTCGTGCATGACGGTGGTGCCGGGAGCCAGGTGAGCGCCGAGGCGGACGCGGTCGGCGTCGGCGATGCGCACACCGGAGGGGATGACGAAGTCCGTCATCCGCGGGAACTTGTCGAGCCCGTACACGGCAACAGGGCCGCGGGCGAGGAGCTTGGCGCGAGTGGCCTCGAAGTCCTCGGGGGAGCAGGCGCCGAAGGAGGTCCACACGACATTGGCGATATGGCCGAAGATTCCGTCGAGGTTGACGTCGTTGGGGGTCACGACGCGGTGGGACAGTGCGTGCAGACGCAGGTAGGCGTCGGCCGCCGAGGCGGGACCGGCGTCGAGATCGATCGTGGTGGTGACGACCTCTGAGCGGGTGCCGCGAGCCTCATCGGTGCCCTCCAGGGCGTCGAGACCGTCGTCGGCGGCGCGAGCGGTGGCGGCCGCCTCGGCGGTGTCGTGGGTATCGCCGGTGCTCAGTACCGGGTACCAGACGGAGAGGACGGTGTCGGAATGGATCGTGGCGAGTCCACGTGCGGAAACGATGCGTTCTGTCATGCCTCAAGCCTAGACGGTGGCGCCGTACTAGGCTAAGAGACATGATTGTCGATCCATCTGCTGAGACTGATGCCATATTCGCGCCCGTCGGCGACCTCGGCGAGTACCTGTTCGCCGCGGTGGGTGACCCGGCCGAACTCACCGGCCGACTGTGCGCCATCGAATCCGTGTCCGGGAACGAAACCGTCCTCGCCGATGCCGTCGTCGCTGTGCTGGAGAGGATCAGCGCGGGTCCGGGACCGGACCTGGAGATCCTCCGCGACGGAGACACCGTCATCGCTCGCACGAACCTGGGGCTGGCCGAGCGCATCGTCGTCGCCGGCCACCTCGACACCGTTCCCGTCGAAGACAACCTTCCGCCCGTACGCACCCACATGTCCGGAGACGACTACCCCGATGATGAGGTCATCTGGGGGCGGGGTGCCTGCGATATGAAGGCCGGAGTGGCGATGCAGCTGTCCACCGCGGCCGCGCTGACCAGTCCGAACCGCGATGTCACTTGGGTCTTCTACGACCATGAGGAGGTCGATGCCTCACTCAACGGACTCGGCCGCGTCTCCCGCAACCATCCCGATTGGCTGGCCGGTGACTTCGCGATCCTCGGCGAACCCTCGAACGCCTCCGTCGAAGGCGGCTGCAACGGAACCATCCGCGTCGACGTCACCACCACCGGAGTCCGGGCCCACTCGGCCCGTGCTTTCATGGGTGTCAACGCCATCCATGCTGCCGCCGAGATCCTCACCCGGCTCGCCGAATTCGAGACGGGCACCGTCACGGTCGATGGGCTCGACTACCGCGAATCCCTGTCCGCCGTGAACATCCGCGGGGGAGTCGCCGGCAACGTCGTGCCCGACGAGTGCGTGGTGTCCGTGAACTACCGCTTCGCTCCGAGCAAGTCGGCCGCCGAGGCGGAATCCTTCCTGCGCGAGCTCTTCACCGGATTCGACGTCGTCGTCACCGATGCCGCCGAGGGGGCCCGCCCCGGACTCGACCGGGCGATCGCCCAGGACTTCATCGACACCCTCGGTCTGTCCCCGGCACCGAAGCTCGGCTGGACGGATGTGTCCAGGTTCAGCGCCCTCGGCGTTCCGGCGGTGAATTTCGGTCCCGGCAACCCTCTGTACGCCCATAAGTCGGACGAGCATGTGAGAGTCACCGAGGTGGAACAGGCCACCGCAACTCTGCGCAGCTACCTTCAGGGCCGGTGAACGAGATGACCAGAGCGACAGAAGACGTCGATGGCGAGCTTTCGAGTGCTCCCGGGCGCCTTTCCGCCGACGATCAGACAGGCGACCGGGGAGACGACCCAACAGGTGACCCGGGCTTCTACAGCAAGGGCCCGCTGAGGCTGAGCGGTGACCAGGTGCCGGCGACGACGACGGACCAGCGCCTCCTCGAATCGAAGTCGGGCACCGACTGGGTGCATGAGGACCCGTGGCGTGTCATGCGCATCCAAGCCGAGTTCGTCGAAGGATTCGGCTCGCTGGCCGAGATCGGACCGGCAGTGTCCATCTTCGGCTCAGCCCGTCTGAAAGCCGGCACCCAGGCCTATGCGGACACCCGCGAGATCGCTCGCCGCATCGCCGAGAACGGTAATGCGATCATCACCGGCGGGGGACCCGGAATCATGGAGGCCGGCAACCTCGGTGCCTGCGAGGGCGGGGGAGTGTCCATCGGGCTGGGCATCGAGCTGCCCTTCGAGACCGGACTCAACCAGCATGTCGAACTCGGCGTGAACTTCCGCTACTTCTTCGTCCGCAAGACCATGTTCCTCAAATACTCGCGCGGATTCGTCGTCATGCCCGGAGGCCTGGGCACTCTGGACGAGCTGTTCGAAGCCTTCACCATGGTCCAGACCGGCAAGATCACCTCATTCCCGATCGTGCTTTTCGGGACCGACTACTGGCGCGGGCTCGTCGACTGGATGCAGAACACCCTGCTGGCCGCAGGGACGATCAGCGAAACAGACCTGAACATGTTCACCCTCACCGATGACATCGACGAAGTCGTCGCCGCGATCGGACCGGGACACGGCCAGGACTCGGCCGGCGCGAATCCTGCGAACGGTCGACCATGAGGGGCGACATCTCATCAGTGCCGGAGGGCGAACGGTTCGATCTGGCCCGGGCTCGGCCCGGAACCCCGGCGATCATGGCCGTGATCAACCGCACCACAGATTCGTTCTACGAATCCGCCGCCACCCTCGACGAGGCGATCACGGCGGTGGAGGCGGCCGCCTCGGCGGGTGCTCAGATCGTCGATATCGGGGGAGTGCGCGCCGGCCGCGGACGGGAGATCTCCGTGGCCGAGGAGATCGACCGCGTGTGCCCGACCATCGAAGCAGTCGCAAGGTCCCACCCGCACGTGCTCATCAGCGTCGACACCTGGCGCCATGAAGTGGCCGAGGCTGCCTGGAGGGCCGGTGCGGGACTGCTCAACGACACCTGGGCCGGGATCGACCCGAAGCTCGCCGAGGTGGCCGCCCGACATGATGTCGGCATCGTCTGCTCCCACACAGGGGGGTTGGATCCGCGCACCGACGCCCACCGCAACCGCTATGGCCTAAAGGCCGGTGACGTCGTCGATTCCACCTTGGCAGGCGTCATCGACCTCGCCGAGGCGGCGCGTGCAGCAGGGGTGCGCGAAGACCGGATCATCATCGATCCCACTCCCGACTTCGGGAAGAACACGTACCACTCGCTTCGTCTGCTGCGTGAACTCGACCGATTCGCCGCGACCGGCTATCCGGTGCTGCTGGCGATCTCACGCAAGGATTTCGTCGGTGAGGCCATCGGTGAGGTCGCCCCGTCGGACCGGCTGTACGGAACGATCGCCGCGACCGCGCTGGCCGTCGAGAAGGGAGCGGCGATGATCCGCACCCACGATGTCAGGGCCACTGCCGACGCCATCGACGTGACCGTGGCGATCACCGGCGAAGCGGCGCCGAGACACACCGTGCGCGGACTGCGCTGAGCCTTCCGTGCAGGCGCCTATGCGAAAATGGGGGCATGCCTCTGTGGATTGTCATCGGTGTCGCAGCTGCGGTCTTCGTCCTCGTATTCGTCGTCGCAGCGACCTTCAACGTCTTCTCCTCCGAAACCGTCGACGAGGCCGAAGAGAGCTGGACCGGGCTGCCGGCGGAGTTCACCGTCAAGGACCTGGAATCGGTGCGGTTCCGGCCCGCCCTGCGCGGCTACCGGATGGAAGACGTCGACGCGGCCATGGCGATGCTGCGGGCACGCCTGAGCGAACTCGAAACCGCAGCCGCCCCCGCCGAGGCGGCATCGCCCACCAGACCGACAACCTCACCTGACGGACCGGAAACGGCTGCCGGACCACGATGAGCCGCCCCGCAGACCTCCCCGGAATCACCCTCGCCCCCGAAGTCTTCGACTCCTCCCGTTTCAGCCGCCTCGGCGCACTGTTCATGGCTCTGCCCGTGTGGCTGCAGGCCGTGGCAGTGTACTTCGCCTCCCGCGTCGTGAGCATGTCGATCTTCGCCGCAGTCCTCAAACGGCAGGACCCGGCGAACTGGTCGTCGTCGCCTGTGACGACGACGCTCAATGACTTCCTCAACTTCTGGGACGGCGGCTGGTACGGGCGCGTCGCCGATGAGGGCTATCCCCGCATCCTGCCCGTCGACGAATCCGGAGCGGTCGCGGAGAACCAGTGGGCGTTTTATCCGCTGCACCCCTCGATCGTGTCCACTCTGGCCGACCTCACGGGGCTGAGCTACGAAGTCATCTCGCCGATCGTGTCCACGATCGCGGCCGGTCTGGCCTCGATCGTCATCCTCCATCTCTTCCGGAAGTACGTCGATGCCGGTCAGGCGCTGATGGGCCTAGCGCTCGTGATGTTCTTCCCACCGGCCGCGATCTTCTCCACCGGCTATGCCGAATCACTGACCCTCCTGCTGCAGGCGTCGGCGCTGTTCCTCGTCGTCGAACGCCGCTATCTCACGGCGATCCCGGTCGTCGTCTTCATGGATCTGTCGCGGCCGATCGGCGTGGCGTTCTCGTTCTTCATGCTCTTCCACCTCATCGACCGCTTCCTCCGCCGCCGCAGCGATCCGTATCCGACCGGCGAGGTGATCCGGTCCTGGGCCCTGGGTGTGCTCTCCTGCGCAGCGGCCCTCATCCACCCGGTCCATGCCTGGTGGGCAACCGGATCGCTGACGGCCTATACCGACACCGAGGCGGCCTGGCACACCGGCGAGACCACGTTCGTCGTCCAGTGGGTGGCTCGGTCGATCAGCCTCATCGGTCCGCTCGGTCCGGTGCTTCTCGTCATCGTCGTCGCCGGAATGCTCGCGTTGATCTTCTCCCCGGCGGGAGCGCATATGGGACGGACACTGCAGCTGTTCTGCCTCGGGTACGGCCTGTATCTGCTCATCTTCTTCAATCCGCAGACCTCCACCCTGCGTCTGCTGCTGCCGTTGTTCCCGCTGGCCCTGACGTTGTCGCTGGTGCGCTCACGAGGCTATCGGGCCGCGATGCTGGTGGCCTATATCCTGCTTCAGATCGTATGGGTCGCCTACCTGTGGCACTTCACTCCGCCGGCCGATCTGCCGCCGTGATCGCCTGCTGATCTGCCCCCGTCACCGTCCGTTGGGCGGGAGAGTTACCGGGAACGCGCGGATCATGGAATAATCGTAGGTACATCATTCGGTCCACCTGGTGTGAACCGTCTTTGAATGACAACGGAAGGAAGAGCCCATATGGCAGCCCAGAAACCCCGCACCGGCGACGGACCTCTGGAAGTGACCGAAGAAGGCCGAAGCATGGTGATGCGGCTTCCAGTCGAAGGCGGAGGCCGTCTGGTGATCGAACTCAGCAGAGATGAAGCCACCGGACTCCACGACACTCTCGCCCAGACGCTGGGGCTCTGAGCCGACGGCCGCAGAACACGGCCGGACGGAGACGCACGAACAGCAGAGACTTACCTGTAAGTCTCTGCTGTTGTTGCATTCACCGGGTCTTCTGCAGCAGCAGCAGCCCTTCTCCGATGGGCAGCAGAACCCGTTCGAGGTGCTCCTGTTCGGCGATGCGGTTGAGCATGCTCCGTGCCGCCTGAGTCCGGGGACTGCGATCGACGGGATCGGCGACGGCGCCCTTGAGCAGAGTCTTGTGGATGACCAGCAGGCCCTGGGCATCGAGCAGGCGGAGAGAGGGTTGGATCATCCTCTCAAGGCTGCCCGGCTCCACGTCGATGAAGACCATGTCATAGGCCGAAGGCGCGAGACGTTTGAGCACCTCTTCGGCTCGACCGCTCATCAGACGCAGTCGCCCCGGCCGGATTCCTGCCATGTCGGCGAGGTCACGAGCTGCGCTCTGGGTCGTCGAATTCGTGTCGATCGACGTCAGTATCCCGGCGGTCGGCATCCCGCGCAGAAGTGACAGCGTCGACGTTCCCACACCGGTGCCGACCTCGACGGCCGCGACCGGTGTGAGCAGTCGGGCCAGCAGCGTCAGCGTCCTCGCCGTGGTCTGCGACACCGGTGCGATCCCGAACTCATGAGAGTGGGTGCGAGCGGCGTCGAGCAGCGGATCGGGACCGTTGTACTGTTCCGAGAAGGTGAGATCACCTGCATTTTCGCGTGCCAACCGGCCCCTCCCTTCTGGTGCTGAGTTCTCCCAAGTCTAACCGCAATCGGGGTCGATTCCTTGGCTGCGCCACAGTCGATCGAGTTCATCGACTTCGAGGAATGCCGCGCGTTCGACCCGCTCATGTGAATGCGGTGTGCCCTCCTCTTCCCAGTGGATGCGGGCGCGGGCGAAGATCTCGGGCGGCAGGATCCCGGCCGCGTTGACGACTCGCCACCAAGTGACGTTCGATCCGAATTCCCTCATCACCCGTCCGACATAGCGGGGTGAGCAATCGGCAACGGCGCCGACTGTCCCGTAGGCGACGACGCGTGCGGCGGGTACGAGTTCGATGATGCGCAGCACCCGTTCGACTGCTATCTCGTCCACTGCACCTCCCGGCAGCGGGATGTCGAACCTGAGCTGACCATGAGTCGATGCTACCGCCGTCCACGGTAGACTTGAGACCATGTTCGGTATCAACGGCACCGAAATGGTGATTCTGGTCGTTGTGGCGTTGGTCGTCATCGGACCCAAACGCCTACCCGAATACGCTCAGAAGCTGCGGGACTTCGTGCGGCAGATGCGTCGCATGGCCGAAGGCGCGAAAGACAGCGTCCGACGCGATTTCGGCGACGACTTCAAGGACGTGGACTGGCAGAAGCTCGATCCGCGCCAGTACGATCCCCGCCGCATCGTACGTGAGGCACTCGTCGAAGAGGATGCAGCCATCCGCGAGTCCAAACGTCAGGAACGGGCCTCTGAAGAATTGTCATCCGCTGAGTCCTCCGGTGCTGCCCTGTCCACTGAGACCGACACCGAGGCGACCCCTACCCGGGAGAAGTCACCCATCGAACGATTCCAAGCTCAGATCGACCAGCGCGACCGTTCCGCTGCGGCACCGTTCGACCCCGAAGCCACCTGAGCCGCCCCCGGAACCCACCTGGGGTTGGGGCCGACGGCGTCTGTTGGGAATGTTGCATTCCCACCTCCGTGCAAGCGTCAGTGGCTCAGTTCTTCATCACCGCGGGATGTTCGGGATTCGAGCACAGCTCATCGCCGTAGCCGCGGCAGAAGTACGACCCGCCCTTCTTCCATTCGATCCCGGAGAAGAGCTCGCGCACGGTCACTGCGTAGAGGCCCTTGTCCGCCACGGCCGAGAACACCTCCGGAGCAGCCTTCGCGGTCGACGGATGGATGGAATGCATGAGCACGATCGATCCGGGGCGAGTCAGTGACTGCACGCGTCGGGCCGTCTTCTTCGCATCTCTGTGCTGCCAGTCTCCGGTATCGACGTCCCAGATGATCGCAGGGCCGCCCAGAGCATGTGCTGCGCGTTTGTCGAGGGCACCATAAGGCGGACGGACGAGAGGTTCGTCCTTCACACCGACCGAGCGCAGCGACCTGTCGGTCCGGTCGAGCTCTCTGCGGATCGTCGCCGAGGAGGTCTTGTCCATCTGCACATGCGAGAACGTGTGATCGTCGACTTCATGGCCGGCGGAGATGATGCGCTCGGCCACTTTGGGGAAGGCAACCGTGTTCTTCCCGAGGAAGAAGTAGGTCAGACGGATGTTCGCCTCATCGGCTGCGTCGAGGATCGTCTGTTCGGTCTTCGCCTCTCCGGGACCGTCGTCATAGGTCAGCGCCACACAGGGCAGCAGCGCGCAGGAGAAGTCGGGGGAGCGCAGATCGAACGGCTGCGGCAGTTCGAGACTGCTGTGCAGCGCCTTCTGGACACGGACGCCGATGGAGGACAGATCGGTGTCGGAGACGGCATCGTCATTGATCGTCAGCGTGCCGGTGTCATCGGCTCCGACGGCGGCCGGGTCGACCGGTGCGGCGAAGAGCCGGCGGGCATTGACTGTGCTGTCGTGGGCGAGATCGGTCAGCAGCAGCCTTGTCTGCGGATGCGGCGACTGAACATCGATTGCGGTCACGACGAATTTCCCGCCGCTTGCCAACACCCGAGTGCTGATGTCCACAGCACGCGGGTCGACTCGAGACGCAGGAGCGTCATCGATGCTGGTCTGGGCTGGTGTGAAAGCCGTCGCCGGCCACCTGTGGACAGGGGCTGTCTGAACGGGGTCGAAGGCAGCGCGGTCGGCGAAGCCTCCGGAACCGTCGATGAGAGACAGCACATGTTCTTCGATCGCCGCATTCAACGAGGCGGCCGTGGGCAGACCGAAGGTGTGGACGTCCAGTCGCGGCGTGCGTTCGTCTGAGACGAGCGCGTAGCTGCGCAGCACTGCGGAGAGAGCGTCCCGGTTCTCGGCGGCGATCGTTCGCTGCGCGGATTCCACCGGCCGTCCGGGGGTGGGGTCATCTCGAAGAGCAGTGACGACAGCTCCGGCCAAGAGGACGAGAGTGGTCAGAGCGCTGAGGCCGACGAAGGCAGAGTAGACGAGGGTATCGCGAGGGGAGAGAGGAGACACCGACTCAGACCGGGCTCAGTCCCAAGGACCTGCCGGACAGGCCGCGACTGCGTCGCCGCAGCGACTCCGCAAGGGTGTCGAAAGCCCTCGCCGCAGGCGAATCTGGACCGCCGAGCACGACCGGGGTACCCGCGTCCGAACCTTCCCGCAGACGAGTGTCCAAGGGGATCTGGGCGAGCAGCGGAACCTCCTGGTCGAGGGCGGCGGCGAGGTTCTCGGCCACGCTGGCACCTCCGCCGGAGCCGAACACCTCCATCCGAGTGCCGTCGGGCATCTCCATCCATGACATGTTCTCGATGACTCCTGCCAACGTCTGCTTCGTCTGTGTGGCGATGGATCCCGCACGTTCGGCGACTTGGGCGGCCGCCGACTGCGGTGTGGTGACGACGAGGAGCTCGGATCCGGGCAGCAGCTGAGCCACGGAGATCGCAATATCACCTGTGCCGGGAGGCAGATCCAGCAGCAGCACGTCGAGGTCGCCCCAGAACACATCGGTGAGAAACTGCTGCAGAGCGCGATGGAGCATGGGACCGCGCCAGACGACGGCCTGGCTCGGCGGGACGAACATGCCGATGCTCATCACCTTCACGTCATGGGCGACCTGGGGCAGGATCATCTCATCGACTCGGGTCGGCTTGCCGGAGAGACCGAGCATACCGGGGATGGAGAAGCCGTAGATATCGGCATCGACGATGCCGACACGCAGGCCCTTGTCCGCCAGGGACACGGCGAGGTTCGCGGTCACCGACGACTTTCCGACTCCGCCTTTTCCGGACGCGATGGCATAGACCTTCGTCAGCGATTCCGGGCGATTGAAGGGGATATCGCGGGTGCCGGAGCCCTGCAGCTTCTCCTTCATCTCCTTGCGCTGTTCGGGGGTCATCGTGCCCAGAACGACAGCCACCTCGGCGACCCCGTCGACACCGGCCACCGCAGCCTTGGTGTCTTTGGTGATCGTGTCCTTCAGCGGGCACCCGGCGATCGTGAGGAGAACTGTGACGGTGACCTTGCCGCCTTCGATCACGATCGACTCGACCATATCGAGTTCGACGATGCTGCGGCGGATCTCAGGGTCGATGACCCCGGTCAGCGCCTCTCTCACGGCGTCCTCAGAGGGACCAGTCATGCCCACGTCCTTTCCTTCCCGGAACAGTGCTCCCGGGCCCTCAACACTACCGCTTCGGCGGTCGTCTCGTCATCCGCCTCGAGGGCCGCCTCGGCGCTTTTCGGAGGCCCGGGGATCGACCTTGTCGGTCCCGTTTTCGTCCTGTCTCTCCTCCTCGAGCTCCTTGAGCAGATCCTTGAGCTCGGAGCGGATGAAGTCACGAGTGGCGACCTCGCGCATGGCGATGCGCAGCGCCGCCACCTCTCGTGCGAGGTACTCGGTGTCGGCCAGGTTGCGTTCGGCGCGCTGCCGATCGTGTTCGAACTCGACGCGGTCCCGGTCGGTGCTGCGGTTCTCCGCGAGCAGGATCAACGGCGCGGCATAGGAGGCCTGAAGGGACAGGATGAGGGTCAACAGGGTGAAGTTGAGCGATCGCGGGTCGAACTGCCACGATTCCGGCAGCAGGGTATTCCACAGCAGCCACACCGCACAGAACACCGTCATCCCGACGAGGAACGCGGGAGTGCCCATGAACCGAGCGAAGGCCTCGGCTCCGCGTCCGAAGGTCTCGGGGGAGACGGTGAAGCTCGGCAGTCGGCGCTTGCTCGACCGCGGGATCTCGAAATCATCGACGGCCATATCTACCCCCTGCTGCGATCGTCTCGACCGGTGGTTCGCCAGTCCTCGGGCAACAGCTCGTCGAGGACGTCATCGACGGTGACCACACCGACGAGGCGATCGTTGTCGTCGGTGATCGGCACCGACACCAGATTGTACGCGGCCAGCAGCTTCGCCACCTCGCCGAGCGGAGTCTCCGGCGACAGCGGTTCGACCTCGGTGTCGAGCATGATGCCCACGGCCTCGTGCGGCGGATGGCGCAGCATCTCCTGGATGTGGACGAGACCCAGATACTTGCCAGTCGGGGTCTCTACCGGCTGCCTGCAGACGAAGACCGCGGCAGCCAGCGCCGCAGGCAGGTCTTCCCGCCGGACATGGGCCAGCGCCTCGGCGACAGTGGCTTCCGGGGTGAGGATGACCGGTTCGGTCGTCATCAGACCGCCGGCTGTGTCATCGTCGTACGCCAGAAGCGTACGCACATCTTCGGCCTCATCCGGTTCCATCAGAGTCAGGAATCGTTCGGCCTGTTCATCGCTGAGCTCGCCGAGGAGGTCTGCCGCATCGTCTGGAGCCATCTCTTCGAGCACGGTCACGGCTCGTTCGGTTTCGAGTCCGGTGAGGATCTCGATCTGGGTCTCGGCCGGCAGCTCCTCGACGACATCGGCAAGGCGTTCGTCATCGAGGGCTCGGGCCACCTGGAGGCGGCGAGCGGCGTTCATCTCGAAGAGCACATCGGCGAGGTCGGCAGGCTTCGTGTCCTGATAGGCGGCGATGAGCTGAGTGGCTTCCTGATCGACCTCGGAATCCACAGGATGGTCGGCATCCGTCCAGTCGATCTGCTTGGTCTCGCCGCGGCGGCGGAACGCGGCGAAGGCGCTGCGTTCGGGCACACGACGCACGAACAGCCTGGTGACCTCCCAGTCCTTGTTCACCTGCTGTTCGATGCCGACGTCCTCGACGAGCACCGGTGAGTTGTCTTCGCGCAGACGCAACCGTCGGTCGAGCAGGTCATTCATCACCAGGGTCTCGGATTCGCGCTGTTCGAAGCGGCGCATATTCACCAGGCCGGTCGTGATGACCTGGCCGGAGTCGATCGCGGTGACCCGGCCCATCGGCACGAATACTCGGCGACGGCCCGGCACTTCGACGACGAGGCCGATGACTCGCGGGAACTGCCGCATCGTCGCACGATAGACGACGACGGCGTCACGGACACGGCCGACCTGATCGCCGAGAGGGTCGAACACGGGGGCGGAGACGAGTCGGGCGACGAAGACTCTTTTCGGTGGACCACTCATGTTCTCAGACTACGTGGTGCATGGAGTTTTCAGTGATCGCCTCCACGAATTGAATCGAGATCACATTCGCGGGCGGTGAACGCAGTGGGCGTCGGGTTCCACTCGCCCACTTTTCCTATTCATCAAGCCGTCCTGTCTGCTTCATCTCGATGTCGCCCCGTCTCCCTAGGGTCATTTCTCGGCAGAACCCGCCATAGTCGAATACAGGAGAAATCCATGCAGACACGACGAATCCGCCCGCGCACCGCTGCCGCAGGCTTGGGAGCCTGTGCCGCGCTCTCGCTCTTCGCTCCGCTTCTCTCGCCGACCTCGGCGACGGCCGCGGACGCACCGGCTGAACTCTACGAGGGCCACGTCCAGATCGACCGCGGCAAGGCCGCCGACCCGAAGAAGTTCACCGGTCAGGTCTTCGATGACGTGAACGAGAACTCGAAGCTCGACGGCGACGAGAAGGGAGTGGCCGGAGTCGCGGTGTCCAACGGCGTCGACGTCGTCCAGACCGACGGCGAGGGCCGCTACGAGCTGCCCGTGCGGGACAACATGACCGTTTCCATCACTCAGCCGTCCGGCTGGCAGGTTCCCGTCGATGAGGACAAGGTCGCACAGTTCAGCTACAACCACCTGCCCGAAGGGTCCGGTGATCTCGAATACGGCGGCATCGAACCGACAGGGGACACGCCGAAGGCCGTGAACTTCCCGATGGTCGAGTCGAAGGCCTCGGCAAAGGGCGAGCAGAACTGCCCGATCGCCTCCGACACCCAGGCCTATGACAAGACAGAGATGGGCTACGCCCGCGACGGAGCCGTCGGTGACCTTGCTGATCGCAGTGATTATGGGGCCTGCGGAGTGCTGCTGCTCGGGGACAACGTCGGTGACGACCTCAGTCTCAACGATGAACTGCGCGATATCTACTCCCAGATGAACGGACCCGTGCGCGTGGCCCCGGGCAACCATGACCAGGACTACGACGCGGTCGACGACGCTCACGCCCTCGACACCTTCCGTGACCAGTTCGGACCCTCTTACTTCTCCTACGACGTCGGCAAAACCCACTTCGTCGTCCTCGACAGCATCGAATACGAGGGCAAGGCGAACAAGAAGAAGTACAAGGAGAAGATCAGTCAGGATCAACTGACTTGGCTGGAGAACGATCTGAAGAACGTGCCGAAGAACGCACAGGTCGTCGTCGCCACCCACGCGCCCATTCTCACGCACAAAGAGGTCGTCGTCGACAACGCGAAGGACTTCTACGACGTCATCTCCGACTACCCGAACGCCGTGACCGTCGGCGGACACACTCACACTCAGGAGAACCTCGTCGCAGGCGAGACGAGGAAGGAATGGGCTGCAGCCGGGATCGAGAAGCTGCCGAACACGCAGATCGTCGCCGGTGCCGTCTCCGGCGACTGGTACTCCGGCGGCCTCAACGCCGACGGGCTGCCGTACTCATTCACTCAGGACGCTTCGGAACCGGGCGTGCTCACCCTCGAATACGACGGTGCTTCGCGCAGCGAACGCTACACCGTGCGCAACGAATCCGACGACCACCAGCTGCTGCTCGGCGTGAACTCGCCCGAGTGGCGCGACTGGGCGCAGAAAGCCCAGGAATGGCAAGACGCGGACAAGAAGGGCACCGCTCCGAAGGAGATCTCCGAACGCGTCGTCACCCGCGAGGACCTCAAGCAGGGCGAGACCTGGCTGACCTCGAGCTTCCTCGCCGGCACCTCGGACGCACGAGTGGAGGTCAGCTTCGACGGCAAAGCACCGAAGCAGTCCGAGCACACTCAGCCGGGCAAGGGCGAAGCTCTGGCCAAGGGCTGGGAGTACACCGATCCGTACACGGCATCTCAGAATCTGCGCACCTCCGGCAATGTGGGCCAGTCGAGCTCGCACCTGTGGCGGACCGAGATCCCCTCGAACCTCGACCTGGGCACCCACACCGCCGAGGTGACCGGAACCGACCGCTACGGTCGTGACTTCACCGAGTCGGTCCGGTTCACCGTGGTCGAGGATGAGGCCGCGGCGAAGACCGAATCGCAGAAGCTGCTGCGTCAGGATGGCTTCGATACTCAGCAGAAGAAGGAAGTCCGAGACCCGAAGGGTCTCGACTCCGAAGAGGCTCAGTCGGCTCGCAACGACTGACAGCTGAAGAAGGAGCTGCAGCTTCGTGCGGCCGTCGGATGATGGCGCTTGGAAGCTGCGGAGAACTGAGAGGAGCGGGGCCCGCAGAACGGCGGGCCCCGTCTCCGTGATCAGAGAGCGTTGAACTCCGAGGCGAAATCCGGTGCGATCTCGCTCAGCGTCGGCGGCTGCCCCCACGAGCTGTCGACGGGTGTCGCCGAAGCGTGGGCGTCGAGGATCGCCAAGCTCAGCGCATCGGCTGCCGCCGCGGAGATCATCACGAGCTCTCGGGTGGCGGCGTCACGATCGGAGGGCAGATCCTGCGCTCCGGTGGCGATGCCGAAGACCGTGTCGCCGTCGAAGAGGGTGTGCGAGGGCCGCACAGCTCGGGAGATGCCCGCGTGCGCACCCGATGCCATCCGCGTGGTCTGTGCCGAGTCGAGGCGTGCATCGGTTGCGACGATCGCAATCGTCGTGTTCTTCGCAGCAGTCCCCGGGACCGGCGCTGCCGAGTCGGGGAGACTCAGCACCTTCGGCAGATCGAGGCCGATCGAGCGCAGCAGCGGGTCCAACCACAGACCGCCCGACGGCGTGCCGATCGTTCCCAGCGAATTCGCCACGACGAGCGCCGCGACCATGGTTCCGCTGGGGAGCCGGACGGCATAGGATCCGAGCCCTCCGCGCACACTCTGGAATCCGGACCGGGCTCCGATGCCTGCCCCGATGCTGCCTCGGACGTCGTCCGTCCGTCCGGACAGCGCCGCTCGTGTCGCCTCGGCGCCTTCGTCCGGTCTCGGCGGTGCCACGGAACCGTTTCCGCGGCCGAGGTCGAAGATCGCGGCGGCAGGAACGAGCGGAATGACCGCATCGGCAAGTCCGGGAGCAGGGAATCCGAGTCCCGCCTCGGCGAGGGTATCGACGACTCCGGAGACGGCACCCAGCCCGAATGCGGATCCGCCGGTGAGGACGATGGCATCGGCACCATAGGAATGTGTTCCCGTTGCGATGACATCGGTCTCACGGGTGGCGGGACCGCCCCCGCGGACATCGACGCCGATGGTCGAACCGATCGGTGGCAGCACGGTGGTGATCCCGGTCAGCCGGCTGTCGGTGAACTCACCGGCATGGCCGAGGCGGATACCGGGGATCTCGAGGACTCCGCGCCCGCGGAACGGGCCGGGTCGTGCCTCGGAGCCCGAACCGCGTGCGGTATCCGAGGTCATCAGCGGTCCTGGGCTCGGCTCTGCACCCAGGCCTCGATCTCGGCGCGGGTGCGGGGGAAGTCGGCCGAGAGATTCTCCACTCCGTCGGCGGTGACGAGGACGTCGTCCTCGATGCGGACACCGTTACCGCGGAACTCCTCGGGCAGGAGCAGGTCGTCTGACTTGAAGTACAGTCCGGGTTCGATGGTGAAGACCATTCCCGGTTCGATGGTCGCGTCCAAGTACATCTCCGCTCTCGCCTGCGCACAATCATGGACGTCGAGGCCGAGGTGATGACTGGTGCCGTGGACCATCCATCGACGGTGCTGCTGTCCTTCCGGTGACAGCGAAACGGCAGCGGAGACCGGCAGCACACCGAACTCTTCGAGACGCTTCGCGATGACCTCCATGGCCGCCTCGTGGACCTCACGGAACTTCACAGGACGGTTGGGGTGATCTGCGGCCACAGCGAACGCGGCATCGGAGGCATCGAGCACGGCATCGTAGATCTTCGCCTGCACCGGAGTGAAGGTGCCCGAAACGGGCAGGGTGCGGGTGATGTCCGCGGTGTAGAGCGAATCGGCTTCGGCTCCGGCATCGACGAGGATGAGGTCACCGTCCCGGACCTGACCGTCATTGCGGATCCAGTGCAGGGTGCAGGCATTGTTGCCCGAGGCGGCGATCGTGTCGTAGCCGACCCCGTTGCCGTCGGAGCGAGCGGCGGTCTCGAACGCGGTCTCCACGACACGCTCACCACGACGGTGTCCGAGTGCCTTCGGCAGCGCTGCCACCACGTTGTCGAAACCGGCGCGGGTGATGGCGACGGCTTCGCGCAGCTGCGCGATCTCGTGGTCGTCCTTGATCAGGCGCAGCTCGGAGAGCAGCTGGGCCAGTTCGGCGTCGCCTGCCTCGGATGTCTCGAGATCGGCCTGGACCTGGCTGCGAGCCAGGTCGATGACTCCGTCGATGCGGGCGTCGGCCTGTCGGACGAGGCGCACGGAGATGGCCCCGAGATCCTTCGTGATGGCGTCATCGACAGTGGCGGAGCTCTCAGTTGCGATGCCGGTCATGGTGGACATCGCTTCGAGATCGGCACGCGGTCCGACCCAGTACTCTCCGTAGCGGGAATCGGAGAAGAACTCCTCCGTATCGGCACCGGCGCGGGGACGGAAGTACAGCGTCACATCGTGGCCGTCGCCCTCGGGTTCGAAGACGAGCACGGCGTCGGGTTCGGAGTCGGTTTCCAGACCCGTGAGGTGGATGAACGCGGAATGAGCGCGGAAGCGATAATCGGTGTCGTTCGAGCGGACCTTGAGTCCGCCGGCGGGAACGACCAGCCGTTCGCCGGGGAATGCCGCCGAGACCGCGTCCCGACGGGCAGGGGTGAAACCGGCGGCGGCGAGAGCCTCGGCGTTGAGGGGAGTGCGATCCCAACCGGAGGCGACGAAGTCGCGGAAGGCGGCGGAATTCGGGCGATGCGAGCGGTTGTTGACGCGGTCTGCGAGGTCCTGAGTCGAGTCTGGGGTATCTGAGTTGTGCTCTGTCATGCCGCCAGTCTAGACGGGCGGAGTGACATGGTGTGTACACGTGGAAGTCGGAACGACAGATGCAGATAGACTGTGACCATGGTCATCGATCTCCACGTGCACACCGCATTTTCGGACGGGACCCAGACCCCGTCCGAACTCATCTCAGAAGCCTCGATGGAGGGCATCGACGTCGTCGGACTCACCGATCACGACACCACTGCAGGTTGGACCCTTGCCGAAGATGCCGCCCGCGTCTACGGGCTCGGCCTGGTGAGGGGAATGGAGATCTCCTGCCGCTACGAGGGGATCAGCGTGCACCTGCTCTCCTACCTCCACGACCCGTACGATACGGGGCTGGCCGAGGTCGTGCAGGAGACCAGGCGGGCGAGACTCGATCGCACCCACCTCATCATCGAACGATTGGCCGAAGACTATCCGATCGACATGGATGCGGTGCTCTCCGTCTCGGGAGAGGACGCCACGATCGGACGTCCGCATATCGCCGATGCGCTGGTCGCGGCCGGCGTCGTCGAGTCCCGCACCGAAGCGTTCTCGTCGATTCTGTCCAGCCAGGGAAAATATCATGTGTCCCTGCCGACGATCGATCCGATCACCGCGATCGGGCTGATTCGGGAGGCCGGGGGAGTCTCGGTCTTCGCCCATCCGCGCGCGGCCATGCGCGGTCGGGTCGTGCCCGATTCGGCGATGACCGAATTCATCGCCGCCGGTCTCGACGGACTCGAGGTCGACCACAGGGACAACCCTCCGCAGGAGCGAGAGGCGATGCGACGTCTGGCGCATGAGCACGACCTCATCGTCACCGGCTCCAGCGACTATCACGGCACGGGCAAACCCAACCGCCTCGGCGAGCACGTCACCTCCGACCATATGCTCGCGAAGCTGCTCGAACGTGCGGCATCACGGCCGGGGGGCGTCGACTACATCCAGGGCTGAGCCCGGCTCCGATCTGCGCCAACCTTCATCCGGCGGTTGAGATCGGCCGAGGATTCGGCGGACGCAGCGCATGCGCGTGATGGATGATGAAGCGTGCGAACATCATCGGTCACAGAATCGAACGGGATCAGGGCTCGAATCGAATACAGGATGCACGAAGGGCCCCGCCGAGTGGTCGGGGCCCTTCGCGCAGACGGTACGGAGAATAGGTCTCGCCCGCGGAGAAGTCAGTCCTCGCTGGAGTCGGTGGCCGGGTGACCGCCCTGACCCGCCTGGCCGCCCTGCGCGCGGTTGACCGGCTTGCCGCCGCGGGTGCGGCGACGTGAGCGCTGGCGGCGCGGTTTGCGGCTCTCCTCGCCGGATGCGGACGAGGCGTCACGACGGTCGGATGAGCCGCCTCGGCGAGAATCCGAACGGCCACGGCCGGAACCGCGACGATCAGACTCACGGGCCTGGCGCTCACCGGAGGACTTCTCGTCCTCGCCTTCGGGGTGCTGGCGCGGCAGTCGGCCCTTGGTGCCCTTCGGGATGCCGAGCTCGGAGAAGAAGTGGGGCGAGGTCGAATAGGTTTCGGCGGGTTCATCGAAGTCGAGGCCGAGGGCCTTGTTGATGAGACGCCAGCGGGGCATGTCGTCCCAGTCGACCAGGGTCATGGCGACACCGGAGTTGCCGGCTCGACCGGTGCGTCCGATGCGATGGACGTAGGTCTTCTCGTCCTCGGGGCACTGGTAGTTCACGACGTGGGTGACATCGTCGATGTCGATTCCGCGGGCCGCGACATCCGTGGCCACGAGCACGTCGACCTTTCCGTCGCGGAAGGACTTCAGAGCCTTCTCACGCTGTGACTGACCGAGATCGCCGTGGAGCGCCTTGACTGCGAAACCGCGATCCTCGAGTTCGGCTGCGAGCTTGTCGGCGGTGCGCTTGGTGCGGGTGAAGATGATCGTGCGACCACGGCCCTCGGCCTGGAGCATGCGGGCGACGAGCTCGGATTTGTCCATCGAATGGGCGCGGTAGACGAACTGCGTGGTGTTCTTGCCCGTCAGCGACAGATCCTCATGGTCCTGGGCGCGGATGTGGGTGGGCTGGTTCATGTAGCGGCGGGCGAGGGTGATGACCGCCCCCGGCATCGTCGCGGAGAACAGCATCGTCTGCCGGTGGGCGGGCACCGCGTTGATGATCTTCTCGACGTCGGGCAGGAAGCCGAGGTCGAGCATCTCATCGGCTTCGTCGAGGACGACGGTGCGGACGCGGTGGAGCTTGAGGATCTTGCGACCGTAGAGATCGAGGAGGCGGCCGGGGGTGCCGACGACGACGTCGACGCCGGATTTGAGCCGGTTGATCTGCGGATCGAAGTCCATGCCGCCGTAGATGGTCATGATGTCGATGTCACGCTGCACCGAGGCGGTGACGAGATCGGCCGCGACCTGCTTGGCCAGCTCACGGGTGGGAACGACCACGAGGGCCTGCGGCAGCCGCGGCTCCTTGGCATCGCCCACGCTGTCGGGAGTCGAATCGGGGTCGGAGGTGACCGACGAGTCCTCGGTTTTGCCGACGACACGCTGGAGCAGGGGGATTCCGAATCCCAGGGTCTTTCCGGTGCCCGTCTTCGCCTGCCCGATGATGTCGGCTCCCGACAGTGCCACGGGCAGTGTCAGCGCCTGAATGGGGAAGGGGTGGGTGATTCCTGCCGAGGCCAGTGAGGCCACGATCGGTCCGGCGACTCCCAGCTCCGCGAAATCCGCTTCTGTCTCCGCCATATTCCAAACTCCTTTTAGCGCGTACGCGCTTGTCATGGTGCGAACCGGTAGTCTTGAACTATGCCCGATTCTGTCCCATTGGCCGGTAATGATGCTGCAACGCTCGCACTTCTGGCGTTCGGCGAGCTGACCGGTTTCGAACGTATGGCCACAAACGCGACGACCGCAGCGGATCTGGATGACAAGGTCATCCTGGCGCGGCTGGCCTCTCAGTCATTCGCGAACTTCGAACAGCTCTCACAGCACATCGATCAGATGGGCCAGGATGTGATCGAGCTCTGTCAGCATTTCGAACCGACCTTCAGCACTCTGGCTGAAAGGACTCGTCCTCGCGACTGGTACGAAAGCCTCATGAAGGGATTCGTCTTCGACGGAATCATGAATGATTTCTACCGCACGGCGGTGGACGAACTCGCGGAGCCCGGATACAGCCTGGCTATTGCAATTCTCGATGATACACGTGCCAGCGAATATGCGCGCAATCGTCTGACCTCCGAAGTGGCTGTCGATACACAGCTGGCCTCGCGGCTGGCCCTGTGGGGCCGCAAGCTCGTCGCCGAGACCCTGGGACGGGCACGCAGTCTGCTCACCGATCCGTTCCTCGGCCTCGACGAAGATCTCGTCGTCGAGCTGATCCCGGCGGTGACGTCGAATCACTCGAAGCGGATGTCGGCGCTCGGTCTCGTCGCCTGATCACACAATAGGCGCCTGCACCGGCAGCGGAGCACGATTCCGCGTCTGCAGCACGAACCTGCGGATCCTGCGAGGGACGCATGGTTCCGCCGCGAACGCGAAAAGGGCCCCAGTCGTTGCGACCGGGGCCCTTCCGCTCAGGCGCAGCTCAGGCGCTGAAGCCTACGCGACGTGAAGTCTCGGCACCGATTTCGAGGTAGCCGAGCGAAGCGGAGGGGACGTAGACCTGACGGCCCTTCGTATCGGTGAAGGTCAGCAGTCCATCGGACTGGATCTTCTCTTCGACGCGGGCGGCGAGAGCCTTCGCATCCTCGTCCGTTTCGAGGGTGATCTCGCGCTGAGTCTGCTTGACGCCGATCTTGATTTCCATGGTGCTCCTTGTGCCGATGCTCGGTGATCGATGACGGATTGGACTGTGTTCAGCTTAACGTCCGCAGACTTGGGTTTCTTCCCCATGGATTCTGCTGAAGGCTGAGCGGCCGGTGGAACGTCAGCGATCTGCGAACGACCGCAGTCCGCCCCAGCTCATCTGGGTGAGCAGTTCGACGGCGGTGTCGACGTCGACACCGCGCTGAGAGTCGATCTGCTTGACGACGACCTCGGCGGTGCCGATGAGAGCCCGGCACAGCAGCTGTGCCTCATCGTCGCTGAGGCGGGCGAAGTTCTTCAGCGCCGACACGACCCGTGTAGCCGAACTCTCCCGCAGCGCGCGCAGCTTCTGTTCGGCTTTCGGCTCGTAGACGTCCGAATTGAAGATGATGACGAACTCTTCGCGGTGTGAGACCACGAAGTCGAAATACGCGCGATAGGTCGCGTGGACCTGCTCATGCGGATCTGTCGTCGATCCCAGAGCTTCGGCGAGCCGAGAGTCGAGCAGCGCCGCCGAGGAATCGATGAGCGCCAGATAGAGGTCCTGCTTCGAATCGAAGTGCTGATAGAGCACAGGCTTGGACACACCGGCTGCCTCGGCGATCATGTCCATTGAGGTCGTCCGATATCCACGGGTGGCGAAAACGGAGCGTGCGACTCCCACTAATTGGTCGCGGCGCTGGTCACGGGGCAATCTCTGTTGTGGACTCGACATTCTTCAATGCTACGCGAAGACAGGCTGTGCACCGGGCATCCGCGCTGTCACTTTGACGACGCGCCGGTCAGGGGCTCGGAAGTCTCATGTCAGCGGGCCGTGATGGAATACGAGTATGGATGAGATGACGCAGCGGATGGGCAGCACCCTGCTCTCGGGCGGCTGCCTGAATATCATCGGGCGGCCGGGAACCGGGAAGACGACTCTGCTCGAGTCGCTCTATGCACAGCTGGTGTCGACGATCGACCCCGCCTCGGTCCTCGTTCTCACACCCGACCGTGATCACGCCGATGTGCTGCGCAATCGTCTCGAGCTGCCCGCTGACGCGGTTCTCTCCTCCGCCCCGGCCCGCAGTCTGGCGTCGTTCGCGTACGGGATCGCCCGTGCCGCACATACGACGCGGACCGGGGAGGATCTCGAATTCATCTCCGGTGCCGATCAGGATGTGTTCCTCGCCGATCTCCTCGCCGGACATGAACTCGGTCGTTCCCGCGGCCCGGCGTGGCCGTCGGAGATCACCGCCGAGGTGCGCTCGACCTCGGCCTTCCGAACCGAGGTCCGCGACGCGCTCAACCGAGTGATGGAGTTCGATTTCGGAATGCGCACGCCCGACACGTCGCAGGAGATCGCAGAACACGTGTTCGACTTCGGTCGCAGCGCCCTGGATCGTGCCCTTGCCGACAACCCCGACCCTCGGTGGCAGGCCGTGGCTGAGATCCTCGACGAATATCTGGGCATCATGTCCATGCCCGGCTACGGGGGCGTCGACTCCGCGACCGTTCTCGCCCTTGCCGCTTTCGAGATCCTCCGCGAACCTGCCAAGGTGACGGCCGGACGTTCGTGGACGTTCGCCCCTGACCGATTGCCCACAGTGGTTCTGGCCGACGGGGTCCAGGACTTCCCTGCCGCCAGTTGGGGAATCCTCGAACAGCTGCGGGCCAGGGGGAGTGCCATCGCTCTGTTCGGCTCGCCCGAGACGGTGACCGGACGTTTCCACGGAGCCGACGCGTCGATCATCGATCGGGCGACGGCCGAGGCCGGCTTCGAAACGGTCGTGCTCGATCGTCAGTGGGATGTCGACCCTGCATTGGCGACGACCATCGACGGCTTCGGAGCCAGGATCACCACGCGCTGGTCGACCGGTCATATGCCGCGCCCACGTCCCCTCGAGGATGCTGTTGATTCTGCGGCTTCCGCTGAGGCGTCGGCGACCGTGCCGCAATCAGCTCCGACAGCGGCACCGGTTGAAGAGCTGTCTCCCGTGTCGTCCGAGCCTGCCGTGGAGACGCACGTATTCGAGGGCAGTGCGTCCGGACACCGATATCTGGCCCGTCGGATCACGAACTTCGTCGAACAGGGGCACAGCTGGTCCGATGTCGCACTCATCTGCCGCAATTCGTCGAGTGCTCGCGCGATCGCCAATGAGCTGAGAGCGTCAGGGGTCTCGATCGCCACTCTCATGCAGCCGCTCAATGTCGACCCCGCGACCGCACCGTTGTTGGACCTGCTTTCGGCCGCTCCTGATTTCGACGATGACGAGTCGATCGCCGACCTCGCTCTGTCCCTGGCCGGCAGCATCTACGTCCGCCTCGACCCCGTGCAGATCCGCCGTTTCCGACGAGCAGTGCGCAGACAGTTCCCGGCGTCCAGCAGCACGGCGTCGCTGGCTCAGGCACTGCGCAGCCCGATCGACGATTCGTCCCCACAGGGACTGGCCACGATCTCACGGATGCTCCACGCCGCTGCTGAGGTCGGCACCACCGACCCCCACCAAGCGCTCTGGAGCATCTGGGACGCGGCCGGAGTCGCTGAGAAATGGCAGATCGAAGCCCTGCGCGACCCGGAATCGGTGACCAACGGCTATCTCGATTCGGTGCTCCGGCTGTTCGCGCTGGCCGAGAAGATCGCCGACCGCGGCGGTTTCACCGCTCGCTCGTTCGCCGGCATCGTCGCCGAACAGGACATCGCCCAGGATTCCCTGGCCGATACCGCAGGATTCGCCGACCACGTGCTGGTGGGCACCCCGTCCTCACTGGCCCATGTGCGTGTGCCTCTGGTGATCATCGCCGAAGTCAACGAAGGCGTCTGGCCGAACCCGAAGCTGCGCGGCGGAATCCTCGGCCTCACCGATCTCACGGCGGTGCTCGCCACGGGTGAGACGGTCACCGGTGACCCCGGCTACCACGCGCATGCGAAACGGACGAATCTGCGTGAAGAGGGCGAGCTGTTCTTCACCGCGCTCAGCCGTGCGCAGGAACGCGTGATCGTCACCGCCGTCACCGATGCGGAGACCGAGCCGTCCCCGTTCTTCGATGTGCTCGCCGCTGGCTCCGCCAAGGGCACCGAGGCGGCCGACGGCTATGCGATCACCCACGAGGATGAGCTGCCTCCGCTGACGGTGCCGGAGATGGCGGCACATGCCCGCGCTCATCTGCTGCAAACGGCTGCCGCGGCCGATGTCGAAGCTGCGGGGCCATCGTCGACGCTTGTGGACGCCACCACGACCGAAAGCGCCGAAAGCTCTGCGATTCCGGACGCGGACACGCGGTCATGGGCGGCGCTGATGCGGGCGCTCTCAGCTGGTGGCGGGGCGGTGGGGTCACCGACGCGGTGGCGCGAGGCTGAGGACATCACCACGAATGAGCCGCTCTTCACCGACTCCGATACGGTTCGCGTCTCACCCTCCCAGGTCGAAGCATTCACCGACTGCTCTCTGCGGTGGTTCCTCACCCGCAACGGTGGTGACCGCCCGATGTCGACAGCCCAAAGTCTCGGAACCATCATCCACGCCGCCGCCGAGAACTATCCGGAGGGCCCCACCTCCGCGATCCGCAGCTTCGTGGAAACTGAGTTCGCGTCCTTGGAATTCGACGCAGAATGGGAACGGGAACGGGAATTCGATGTGGCGATGACCATGGCCGACCGGCTCGGCGACTACATCAAGAAGACTCCGGGCCGCCTCGTCGGAGTCGAAGCACAGGTCTATGCGGTCGGTGTCGACTCGAACGGACGTGAGTGGAAGGTCACCGGACGCCTCGACCGAGTCGAGGAGGTCGAGGGCGGACTGCGCATCGTCGACTTCAAGACCGGCAGGAACGTCGTCGCCGGCAAGGAGATGGACCGGCATGCACAGCTGGGTGTGTATCAGGAAGCCATCAATTCCGGGACCATCAGGATCGGTGAGGACCAGGAGCTCGATGCACACGCTTTCGGCGCTGAACTCGTCTTCCTGCGCAAGTCGGCTCGCACTGTTCGGGAGCAGTCGGCGCTCGACGTCGATGAGAACCCCGACTGGGCTCGTGAACTCATCGACGACGTGTCCGGCAGGATGCGTGCCGCGAGCTTCCCTGCACGGGTCGACCCGCAGAAGTGCAAGTCGTGCCCCGTCCGATCATCGTGCCCGGCGATCGGCCCGAAGATGTTGGAGGAGAACTGATGCGCTTCACCGCCGAGCGGCTTGCCGAGCTCACGGCTGCCGACCCTGCCCAGGCCTTCCCTCCGAGCCCGGAGCAGAAGGTGATCATCGAGGCCGACCCGGCACAGTCGATGAAAGTCACCGCCGGGGCCGGATCGGGAAAGACCACAGTCATCTCCCAGCGTGTGGTGTGGCTGGTCGCCAACGAATTCGTCTCTCCCGAAGAGATCCTTGGCCTGACCTTCACCCGCAAAGCAGTCGGAGAACTCGGCGGACGCATCCGAGTGCTTCTGTCGCGTCTGCGGCACAACCTCGGCCGGGGTCAGGACCTTTCACTGCCCGGTCTCGACAATCCGACCGTGTCCACATACAACTCCTATGCCGCGTCCATCGTCAGCGAACACGGGGTGAGCATCGGCATCGAACCCGAAACTGTCCTCCTCGATGACGCCGCGGCACACACCATCGCCGGGACTCTCATCGATTCGACGCCACCCGACGAGATCCCCGGCGATTTCTCCCGCGAGACGATGATCGCCGATGTCATCGCCCTGGCAGGGCAGATGAATGATCACGGTCGTGATGTCGACGACGTCACGGACTATCTCGAGCAGTGCCTGGCTGCCCTGGTGTCCAGCAAGGGCAAGCCCGTCGATCCCAATGGACGACGGGCAAAGCTCGAAGCGAAGATCCGAACGGCCCGCCTGGCTGATGCCTATATGCGCGCGAAACGGCGCAATCTGGCAATGGACTTCTCCGACCAGGTGCGATTCGCCCAACGCATCCTCGACGAGGTGCCCGCCGCGGCCGAGGCCGAGAGAGCCAGGTGGAAGATCGTCCTCCTCGACGAGTTCCAAGACACCTCGGTGGCTCAGCTGAAGCTCTTGCGCGACCTCTTCCACTCCACCGCAGTGACCGCAGTCGGTGATCCCCGCCAGGCCATCTACGGTTGGCGCGGCGCCAGCGCCGACAACATGGTGCGTTTCTCATCGGACTTCCGGGACGTCGAATCACTGTCGCTGAGCACAAGCTGGCGCAACGACCGCTCGATCCTGCAGGTGGCCAACCGCATCGCCGCCGGACTCGCTGACAGCAGCGAGTCCCCGCTGTCGGCCCGCGATGATGCCGGTGAGGGCGAAGTCTGTGTCGAAATCAGCTCGGGTGCCCACGATCCCGATTTCCTCACCACGGGCCTGCGCGCACTCACGGATTGGTTCCACACGATCCCCGCGGGTTCGTCGAAGGCCGTGCTGTGCCGCAAACGTGCCCACTTCGCGCCGGTCGCGGCGGCGCTGGAAGCCGCCGGATTCGCTGTACACGTGCACGGTTCCTCCGGGCTGCTGACCGATCCCTTCGTCGCAGATCTGCGCGCGGTGCTCACCGCTGCGGTCGATCCTATGGCCGGCGACGAGATCATGAGGCTCGTCAGCGGACGTATGCTCGGCCTCGGCGCAGGCGACATCGCGGGGCTGCAGGCCTTCACTCGCCGTCAGACCGAGCGGCGAGCGTCCGAGCGAACCGAACCGGCCGCCGAGGAGGTGATCGCCGAAGCCATCGACCAGGCGACGATCGTCGAAGGCATCGATGAGCTCATCGAAGTGCGGCGCGTCCTCGACCAAGGAGCGCGGACAGCTGCTGACAGGGGACTCATCGCCGACTATCAGCAGTCCGGTCTGAGCTCGGAGGCGCTGCATCGTCTGGTCCGGTTGGCTCGCGCGCTGCGGGCCACCCGGTCGGGAACCGGCACCGTGGCTTCGATCATCCGCACCGCGATGTCCGAGACCGGAATCGATTCGGATATCTGGGGCCTCGGCGATTCGCTGCGCAATCTGCACAGAGCCTCCGTCGACGCTTTCCTCTCCGCGGCCAGCCAGTACTCGGCCACCGATGACAAACCCTCGATTACAGGCTTCCTTTCCTGGCTCAGTCTCATGGAAGCTCATGATGCGCTGAGCGTCGCCGAGCCGACGACGGCAGCCGATGCGATCAACATCATGACCGTCCATGCCTCGAAGGGTCTGGAGTTCGACGCCGTCGCCGTTCCGTCTCTGGTGGTCAAGGACTTTCCCACCGAGCCGCGGGACAAGGAAGGGTGGATGGATCGCACGGCTCTGCCGTACCCGTTGCGCGGTGACCGCGCACACCTCGTCGACTTCGACCTGCGGGAGGCTGAATTCGAGACGAAGAAGGCCCTGGATGAGTGGATCGGAGACTTCATCCGTCCACGGATCGCCGATGCGCACGAGGGGGAGGAGCGACGCCTCGCCTACGTGGCGTTCACTCGTGCGAAGAGGCATCTGTGGCTCGGTGCCGAGCTGATGGGTGCCCGCGCGGTCCCCGACGATCCCTCGCCCTTCCTCACCGAAGCGATCGAGGCCTTGGGCCTCGAAGTGGAGATTCCGGAACCTGCCGACGACACGGCGGAGGACCGCATCGAGACCACTCCATGGCCGGTGCCGCGCACGAAGCAGGTCGCCGCCGCACAGCGAGCCGCCGGTTGGGTCGAAGCGAGCCCGGACGTCAGCTTGGAGTCCTTGGCCGAGAATCCGGGAACGATCGGGCGGTTCGCCGCTCAGGCCCTGCGCATCGGTGACCGGCCCGAAGCGGTGTCCGCTGCGGCCATGCCCGACCGTCTCTCGGCAACGGCCCTGGTCGCGTGGAGGAGGGACCCGCAGGGTTTCCGTACGCAGACCCTGCGTCCGATCCCGGCTCCGCCCAGCCGGGCGGCCGAGATCGGAACGACCTTCCATTCCTGGGTGGAACAGCACTTCGGCCAGTCGAGCATCGAAATCGGCGAAGACGAATCGGTGAGACCGATCGACGCCGCGACGGTCCAACGGCTGCAGGAGACGTTCTCAGCCTCCGAGTTCGCGACGCGTCGGGCCGACCATGTGGAGATGTCCTTCGAACTCGTCCTCGGCAGATTCCGGGTGCCGGGGAAGATCGATGCGGTCTTCATCACCAGGGATCATGCCGAAGTTGTGGATTGGAAGACCTCGAAGAAACCCGATGCGGCAGTGCTCGAAGTGATGAAATGGCAGCTGGCGCTCTACCGGTTCGCGATTCTCAGGGTGCATCCGGAGATCGCCGAGGTGACGGGGACGTTCTACTTCGTCGGCAGTGACGACATCGTGCAGTTCACAGATCTGCCTGATGAGGCCGAAGTCGTCGAATGGCTGGAAGACAACGACATGGGCTGAGATCAGCGGATCCGGCCGGTCTCTTCCCCGTCATCAGTTTCGTCGGCGTCCCGAGTCGGCTCGGTCCGCACCTGCGATCCCGGCTCGGAGTCGAACTCCGAATCGTCTTCCGAGGGCGCCGACGGAGGCTGAGCTCCGGGAATGAACACATCGGGGGCTGCGGTCTCCGTGATCGCGGCTTCCACGTCGGGAGCATCGGCCGCTGCCGGGGCAGAGGAATTCGGGGCCGCTCCGCGAGTGTCTCCACCGTCTGCAGGTTCGGTCGCGGACTCAGAAGTCGGTTCCTCAGCGGAGGCGGCTGCATCGGCGGAGGAACCGAACAGGACCTCATTGAACGAGCTGAGGAGCCCGGCGGCATCCTCGACGGCGGTCTCATCCCCGGAGTCGACCGCCTCGAGCAGCCAGTCGAGCACTGCGAATTCGGCCAACAGCTCGGCGCGGGCAATGACATGCTCGTCGGCGCGGGGCCGGGAATTGCGGTACTCCTCGTAGAAGGTCGGCAGGGCGGCAGGATCGATCAGCGCGGAGGCCGCCGCCAGATCGATGGCCGGATCGGCGACGCGCAGACGACCGATCTCGGCGAGTGCGAGCACTCGCTCCTGATCGGTATAGACGCTCGTCTCATCGAGAGAACCGTGGATGGGCGTGGCAAGGAAATGCCAGAGCGCCACCTTCTCGAATTCCTCCTCCCAATGCTGCAGCAGAGACGACGGGACTCGTCCGGTGCTCGCCGCCTGGTCGAGGCGCTCAAGGATGAGGAACTGTGATCGAGAGGGATCCTCCACCGGGAAACCGGCATCGGCGACGGGCTCGGGCGCAGCCGAATGCAGAGTCGCCAGAGCCTGGGCCAGCGAACTGGCCCGCGCAGTGTCGGAGATGGGCACATCGCCCAGCGGCGCACCCGGCAGCGGATCGGCCAGTGTCACAGTCGTCGGGGACGACGTGTCGAAGTAGTCGGCGTCCACCTCGGTGATGGCCCGCAGGCGCGGCCATACGAAGTCAGCGTGTGGATACATGGACTCGTAGATTCGTCCCGCCTCGGCTGCTGAGCCGATGTCCGCGGTCCGATCGAGCTGGGTCTGAGCCGTTGCGACGAGCTGCTGATCGTCATCGCCGAGCAGGACTCTGACTCCGGCATCCAGCGGCGGCAGGGGTGTCCATGTCGTCGGGACGAAGCCGTCGAGCATCGTCGCCGCGATCGCAGTCAACTTGAGCGCCTTGGTATCCACCTTCCCCAATCTACCGTCTGGGTTCGACTGAGACACGGGACTCGCCGTCGAGCGTGTCTGCCGAGGGGACATTCGGGTCCGGTCAGGCATTCACGGCCACGGTCTGAGTGTCAGGACGCTGAGATATCGTGGAGGGCATGAAGCCATTGCCTCCAGTGCAGCCGATCAGCCTCGCCCGACACGGAATCGATCGGGACCATCTGACTCGGGGCCACGACGGAGACCTCAGCGAGATCTGGGCCTCAGGGGCCCTCGCCGTCCTCGAACATCGCGGATCGCTGCTCGTCGCCGGCGGCGGGCTCTTCCTGACCGACCGCGAAGCTGTGCCGGAGGGCCAGACGGAGGTCTACCTCGGCCGAGACCCACAGGGCACCCGATATATCGGAGTGTCCTTGGACGACGACGGTCGCAGCCACGTCGATTCCCGATTGGACGCCTCTCGCGCCCGGGACGCCACCGATCTGCTGACCGCTCCGGGAGAGGGGATCGACAGTTCCGAACCCGTCTGGCTGACCCTGCGTAATCTCGCCGAAGCCCTTGACGATGTGCAGGTATCCCTGGCCTGCGAGATCGTCGGTTTGGGAAACTGGCATCGTGCACACCTGTTCTCCCCGCGCACCGGCGCACCGACCACTCCGATCATGGGCGGATGGGTCCGCCGCGATCCGGTGACTGGAAGCGAACACTTTCCCCGCACCGATCCGGCAGTCATCGTCGTCATCGTCAACACCGATGAGGACGGGGTCGAACGTGTCCTGTTGGGCAACAACGCCGCCTGGGAATCCGACCGGTATTCGCTCCTGGCCGGATTCGTCGAACCGGGTGAGACACTCGAACACGCGGTGATCCGCGAGATCTGGGAAGAAGCTCATCTCGAAGTCACCGAACCTCGGTATCTGGGCTCTCAGCCGTGGCCGTTTCCCTGTTCGCTCATGCTCGGCTTCTCGGCCGTCGCTCCCAGCCGAGACTTCGCCGCCGACGAGGCTGAGATCGCCTCGCTGCGCTGGTTCACCCGGGCGGAGCTGCGCGCTGCCATTGCGAACGGCGAGGTGCGCGCTCCATCGACGATCTCCATTGCCGGTCAGCTCCTGTACAGCTGGTTGGACAACGCATGAATGCTTCGGCCACGGCCCTGCTCGAGGCCTTGGACGAGGAACAGCGCGCCGTCGCCACCCATTTCGACTCACCGGTGATCGTCCTCGCGGGTGCCGGCACCGGTAAGACCCGCGCCATGACGCACCGGATCGCCTTTGGAGTTGCGTCGGATGTGTTCCCTGCCAACCATGTCCTCGCGCTGACATTCACCGCCAAGGCGGCGGGGGAGATGCGCTCACGCCTGCGCGGACTCGGAGTCCCCGCGGTCCAAGCCCGTACGTTCCACTCCGCAGCGCTGCGTCAGCTGCGGTTCTTCTGGGACCGGTTCGCCGAAGGAGACTTTCCGCGGATCATCGAGAACAAGGCGGGCATCATCGGCTCGGTCATGCAGAGCCTCGGGTTGGAGACCAGTCGGGAACTGACCAGAGACGTCGCGTCGGAGATCGAGTTCGCGGCCTCGTCCCTGCTCGGCGTCGACGACTATGCGACGAAGGCAGCGGCCCGGGACCTCCCTGGTCAGCTGAGCGTCGACGATATGGTGCGGATCTTCGAAGCCTACGGGGAGGCGAAGACACGGGGACGGCTGCTCGATTTCGATGATGTGCTCCTCGTGCTCTCGGGAGTTCTGGCCGAGTATCCGGCGATCGCAGCCGAGATCCGCGAACAGTACAGGCACTTCGTCGTCGACGAGTTCCAAGACGTCTCGCCGCTCCAATACGATGTTCTCTCCCGGTGGCTGGGCCCCCGTGACAATCTCTGCGTCGTCGGCGATCCCGCTCAGACCATCTATACCTTCGCGGGAGCCGATGCGAGCCTGCTCGGTTCGCTCAGCACGTCGATGCCCGAGGCCAGAACGATCCGCCTGGTGCGCAACTACCGGTCGTCCCAGGCCATCGTGTCCACCGCGAACAATCTGCTGCGACACACCTCTCGGACCGCGCTGACCTTGCGGACCGACAACCCGATGGGCCGCCAGCCGCGCATGGTGGAGTATCCGACCGACGAGGCCGAGGCCACCGGGGTCGTCCAGGCTATCTCGGCAGAGATCCAGGCCGGACGTCGTCCGCGCAACATCGCAGTCCTCTTCCGCACGAACGGACAGAGTCCCTCCTACGAACAGGCTCTGGCCGCAGCCGGGATTCCCTATGTGCTGCGCGGCGGAGAGCGCTTCTTCGCGCGCAAAGAGGTCAAGGAGGCCGTTCTCATGCTCAAGGCCGCACGCGCGACCTCGAGCGGACAGCGTCTGACCGAAGCCGTGACAGAGGTTCTCGGCTCTCTCGGATTCACCCGAGAGCCGCCGGCCGCCGGAGCCGGCAGACAGCGTTGGGAATCGCTCAAAGCCCTCGTCGACCTCGCCGAGGAGCATCAGCACGGTCAGGAACTCCCTGTGCCGATGGAGGTCTTCCTCAGCGACCTGTCGGATCGTGCCGAGCACCAGTTCGCCCCGGACATCGAAGGCGTCACTCTGGCTTCCTTCCACGCGGCGAAGGGCCTGGAATGGGACAGTGTGCACCTGGTGGGTCTCAGCGAAGGTCTGCTGCCCATCAGCTATGCCCAGACGCCTCGAGCCATCGCTGAGGAACGTCGCCTGTTCTACGTGGCGCTGACGCGTGCAGGCACAGACCTGCGGATGAGCTGGTCGCTGGCCCGGTTCGACTCCAAACAGAGACCGCGGAGGTCATCACGCTTCCTCGCCGAACTCGGGCAGTCGGGACCGACGATGGGAGATGGCCGCACAGCGTCGAACTCTGCGGCGCTCAACCGCTGCCGCGGCTGCGGGAGGGCATTGGTCTCGCACCTCGACCGTGCACTCGGACGATGTGCGGACTGTCCTGCCGACATCGATCTCGAGCTGCTGGACCGTCTGCGACGCTGGCGGGTGCGCATCGGAATGGAGCAGGGACTGCCGCCGTACCTCGTTCTCACGGACACCTCGCTGTCAGTCATCGCGGAGGTCCGTCCCCGCACCCTCGACGAACTTGCGCGGGTCCCCGGCATCGGTGCGACGAAGCTCGAACTCTACGGAACTCACCTACTGGGTCTGCTCGGCGACTGACCCGAAATCCGGGACCGGCGTGCGACACTGGCAGCGATCGTGGAAGGTCATTCCACTATCCGTGACCTCGCCGGCATCCAAGGTGACCACGCGTCGGATCGGTGCTGTTTCGGGGCGCAGCAGCGCCTGACGAAGCATCTGAACAACATGCGCCGAACCGAGGATGCGTGCGGCGGGATCGCTGAGGCTCTCACGCTCCGGCAGGGCACGCAGACGCGGATGCTGATCGAGCCAACCGGCATCGCTGTCCTTCCGGTGCAGGCAGGAACACACAGAGCACGGTGTCGAACCGGGCCGGATGAGTCCCGTGATCTCCACAGACTGCTCACCGAGGACGACCTGACAGTGGTCGACTTCGCGATCACTGAGCCACATGGCGGAATTGAGATCCGGAACCAGGTGAGAACTCGTGACCACCACCGGTGAAGCCATGAGATCGAGCTCCTCGACACGGCGAGCCGCGGCGACGGCGAATCCGAGAGCCGCCAGCTGCCCTTCGACATGGGAGCGCAATGGACCCGTGACAAGCACAGGCCGGGACCCGAGGACCTGGGACACCCGATCCGGCGACAGATTGAATATGCGCGCCGCGGCGAAGACCGGGGACTCCTTCGGCACGGCGCCGCCGTCCGCGTCGGCCGGGATGAGGACACCTGCCTCCCCGAGGAGGGTGATGAGGGAGCTCGCCCTGCTGAGGTCGACCCCGAGTTCCTGAGCGCGTGAATAGAACTGAGCCGAGCCGATCCCGAGACGGAGATCTTCGATGAGACTGGCGTCACCGAGCAGCAGCCCATCGATGAGCACAGGATCATCTGCGCCGAACTGGATGCACGAGGACGAACGCCATGTGATGGGAACACTCGGAAAGATTCTGAACATCTCGGCCCCTCCGCCTCGCCATCCTGGAGACTTCCACAGTAGTGAACGAGAGCCGGAATGGCCACGGTGGGAGAGAAATTGTGGACAACCCTGTGGAAAAACGGCTGAGGACAGGCCGGGAAACGCATCCCGGCATGCCCTCAGCCGCATAGTGCCCCAGGCGCTCGCGAGGACTCGTGCGGCTTCCCCTTCCGCACGCATCCTCGGGTTTTCCGGGGTCAAGCATAGAACTTATTCCGCAAAAGCCTCCGCGTCAATGCACCGTCATGCACAGACACGTCAACAGCCTGTGGAAAACCTGTGGGAATCGCCGTGGAGTCTGTGGAGGAAAGGCGCCTTGAGTGTCGATATGACTGTTGATAAACACGCTCCCGGGTCGGATCAGCTCCCGTTCTGCGGGGACTGCGTTCTCGGAGGCGGCTGTGGACGGGGGATTCGACCTCAACTTTTCGGCAGACTCAGGAAACTCACAAACTCCGAAGGCTGTTCGTCTTCAGAACCGCTGCAGAGACGCCGCCACGGTGCCGGTGGCACTGTCACCGTGTCAGTGCGGTTTCCTATGATGGTCCGGTGAACAGAGCACAGCGGTGGAGTGAAGAAGAGGTGCTGCGGGCGATCGCCCGGGGTGAGATCGAAGTGCGTCGATCGGCACGGCGGAAGAAGACCGTCGCCGTCTCGAAGGAGGTCGAGACCTACGTGCTGCGCACTCCTGAGCGCTACAGCGTGGAGCGCAACATCCGTTCGCTGACGGATCTGTTCAATCGCCTCTCCGCCCGTGATCACTCGTCGGATGCCGACCTCGCCGAGCTGGCTGAGGAGATGAGCCGTCGTTTCTTCGGCGGCAGGCTGCGACCGACGTCGATCCGCTGGGTGACGAATCAGAATGTCAGCAGATGGGCGTCAACGACGACGTCGACGGGTGACATCCGCGTCTCCCATCGCCTGCAGGCCGTGCCGCGCTGGGTGCTGGAGACGGTCGTCGTCCATGAACTCGTCCATCTCCAGATCGGTCCCCACTCGAAGGAATTCCATGCATTGGCCGATCGCCATCCGCGGCAGACCGACGCAAAGATCTATCTCGAAGGATTCAGCGATGGGGAGCGTTTCAGGCGTGGGAGCTGAGCGCTGACACAGCGGAGCGGAAGAGGCCCGGCAGCCGGTCCGGCAGGTCGAGCATGAGGTCAGCGGGCAGTCGGTCCAGAGTGAACCAGGCGACGTCGAAGGACTCCTCCGACACATTCGGCGAATCGTCAGTCGAAGCCTGGGCTGCGAAGACGACGTCGAAGTGTCGGGTGCAGGTCCCGAACGCGGCCGAGAGGTCATGCACATGCACGTCGATGGGATCGGCAGTGACTCGTGCGAGCGGGCGCAGACCGCTTTCCTCTTCGGCCTCTCTGCGAGCGGCATCATGCAGCGAGGTGTCGACAGATTCGAGGTGTCCTCCGAACTGACCCCACAGCCCGGCCTTCCGGTGGTGGTTGAGTAGAACCGCCTCGGTGACCGGATCGATGACCAGACAGCTGGCTGTGAGGTGGTGCTCACCGCCGGAGCGGTGCAGGGCGTCGGCACCCTGCCGGTCGAAGAGCTCCGCGAAGGACGCGGAGAATGAGTTCCGCGGTCCGCGCTCGACTTCCTGCCGGGCGGTATCGAGATCGATCATTCAGCGATCGTCGCGATCGTCGGAGCTGTCGTCGTCGGAGCTGCTGTCACCGGTCGGCGCAGAGTCGTTGCGATCCGTCTCTTCGGACTCTGTTTTCGCATCGCTGCCGCCGGCTCCCTCAAGTCCCTCGGCGAGAATGCGGGACAGGGCCTCATCGATGCTCGATTCGTTGGTCCATTCGGCCTGACGTCGCTCGGAATAGCCCAGCGGGTCGTCCAGATCCTGCGTGGTCGGCAGCAGATCCGGATGGGAGAACACGCGATCGCGGGCTTCGGCGCCGCCCTGCGTCTCGAGATACGCGAAGAGCGCGGCGGCATCGCGGAGGCGACGGGGGTTGAACTCGAGACCCACAAGGGTTGAGAAGGTCTTCTCCGCCGGTCCCGCGGTTGCCCGCCGACGGCGCAGCGCTTCGCGGATCTGATCGCGACCTGGCAGATGCTTGCACGCCTCATAGACGACGACGTCGACCCACCCGGCGATGACGGCGAGGAGGTTCTCCAAAGACGTCAGCGCCTTCCTCTGATCGTCTGTCGTCGGCGGGTTGAACAGTCCCTGGCGAATATTGTCGCTGAGGTCGGAGATGTTCGACGGATCGATGTTCGACGCCATGTCCTCGATCTGCGAGGTGTCGACCTTCAGTCCCTGCGCATAACGAGTCAGAGCGGTCTCGACCTGGGCGCTCAGCCACGGGGCGCGCTCGAACAGAGCGAGGTGGGCGAGCTCCTGAGCCGCGAGGTAGATGCGGACCTCGGAGACGTCGACGTCGATCTCGGAAGCGAACGTCTCGACGTTCTTCTCGATGACCACGGCAGTGTCGTGGGGCAGCAGCGGGAGTCCCACCTCGGTGCCGGTGAGGACGCTTTCGGACAGCGCGCCGACGGCCTGTCCGATCTGCATGGCGAACATCGAATCGCTCATCGATCCGAACATCGACGATGCGCCTGCGAGGATGCCCTTCATCTCGGCCGGGACCTGGGACTCGAGCGTGTCCGTCAGGGCCGAGGACATGTTCTCCTTGATGGGCAGCACGAACTTCTGCCAACCGGGCATCGTCTCCTTGACCCAGTCGGCTCGGCGCAGCGGACGGGCGGAGCGGTTGGCGACGGAGAAGTCGGTGGCCTCGGCGAGCCAGAGCTCGGCCAGACGGAACGCATCGGTCGTCGCCCGCTCAGCGTCCTCGGATACAGAGGGGTCGGGAGTCGGAACCGCCTTCTGAGCGATCGACACTGCCTGGGCCTGCGGAACGGCACCCTGCCCGAAGAGCCCCTGCATCTGATTCATGATCGTGGACATCATCGCCGGATCGATCGAGAAGCCCTGCGGCATGCCCGAACTGTTCTTGTCATCTCCCTGACCGGATCCGGGACCATTGGCGCCGAAGAGCATTCCGAAGATCTGCTCGAACGGATTCTGTTCGTTGTTGTTGTCATCGGTCATTGTTCTACAGCCCCCAAGAATCGGTTTGACATCAACGTTAACGGTTCCGAATGTGCGAAGCTTCCCAATTCCGGGAGGTTTCGCAGGATGTTCGCACCGGGCGAAAGGAGTCTGTGAAACGGACGCTGAGGTTTCAACTAGACTGGTGGGGCGGTGCAGCGAAAGGATTACATGACAGAGAACGCCCCTCGGGCCGTGCCGGCGTCACCGGCACCGACACGCGGCACCAAACGACGACGGACTCCACGTCTGGCCACGACCTCGGGCGTCCTCACCTACGTCTTCATCGCGCTGGCCGTGCTTCTGCCGGTTCCGTACATGCTTCAGCTGCCGGGACCGGTTTTCAACACCCTCGGCGACTACCAGGGCGACCCCATGATCAGCGTCTCCGGAGCCAAGACCTATCCGACTGCAGGCCGCATCGACATGCTCACCGTCGCCGTCAGCGGCGGACCCGGTCGCGACATCTTTGCCTCTCAGGCACTCGGCGCACTCATCAACGGCGAACAGACCGTCGTCCCCACGGAGGCGTACTACCCGCTGGACACCACTCGCGAGGACGTGACCGAATCGAATGCGGTCGAGATGTCCTCGAGCCAGGATGTCGCCATCGCCGCCGCCATGGGCCAGATGGACAAGTCGTACTCCGTGCATCTGTCGGTCGATGACGTCGTCGCCGATGCTCCGGCTCAGGGCAAGCTGCGCAAGGGAGACCGACTCATGTCGGTCAACGGCAAGAAGCTCGATTCCGATCCCCAGGCCGCGCAGATCATGAGCAGGACAGTGCAGGGGACGGACTCCGTCGAGCTCGGCATCGAACGCGACGGGAAATCGAAGACGATCTCCCTGACTCCCGCGAAGGTCGACGACCGCAAGGCGATCGGCATCACGATGAAGCAGGACTTCGAGTTCCCCGTCGACGTGAAGTTCAACGTCGACGGCGTCGGCGGTCCCTCAGCCGGGACGATGTTCGCGCTGGCCATCATCGATGAACTCACTCCCGGTGCGATGACAGGCGGCAAGCATGTGGCTGGCACGGGAGAGATCACCCCTGACGGAACGGTCGGCCCGATCGGCGGTGCTCGCCAGAAGGTGGCCGCCGCCACCGAGAAGGGAGCGACGCTGTTCCTCTCGCCCGCCGACAACTGCGCGGAGGTCATGGCCGCCGCGGACCAATCCAAGATCACGGTGGCGCGCATCGACACGCTCGATGACGCGCAGACCACCGTGGAGCAGTACGCCGCCGGCAACACTTCGGACCTGCCGAAATGTCCCGCCGATGGTGCCGACAACAATGAGAAAGGGCAGTAGTGAGCACCTCGTCCTCACCCACCTCCGCACGCATGCCGGCGAATCGGCCAAGACGTTCGCCGCTTCTGCTCACCCTCGTGTCTGTGGCGATCCTGCTGATCGCCTTCATCGCCTTCACCCAGGTCTACACCGAGGTGCTGTGGTTCCGCCAGATCGACGCGGCGAACGTCTTCCGAACCATGTGGCTCACCCGCGGGCTGACATTCCTCGGCGGATTCATCCTCATGGCCGTCCCGGTCTGGCTGAGTCTTCATCTGGCCTACCGCCATCGTCCGGTCTACGCGCCGACGACCCCGCGACAGGAGAACCTCGACCGTTATCGTGAGGCCATCGAGCCTCTGCGTCGGGTCGCGACGATCGCGATTCCCGCGGTCATGGGTGTCCTCGCCGGCATCACCGCCTCGGCGCATTGGAACACGATCCTCGAATGGATCAACTCGACGTCCTTCGGCTCGAAGGATCCTCAGTTCGGTCTCGACAAGTCGTTCTTCGTCTTCGTCCTTCCTGGCCTGCGCCTCATCGGCAACCAGCTTGGCATGGCGCTGCTCTTGGCGCTCATCGCCGCCCTCGTCGCCCATTACCTCTTCGGCGGAATCCGTCCGGGGGAGCAGAAGGGCGTCATCCTGACGAAGGCTGCCCAGTGGCAGCTGGGCATCACCGTGGCGGTTCTCGTCATCGTTCAGGCCGGTCGGCTGTGGCTCTCCCGCTACGACCGGATGACCGCTGCCGGCGGGATCGTCCCCGGCGTCACCTACGTCGATGATCATGCCGCCCTGCCGGCCATGGCGATCGTTGCCATCGCCGCCGTCCTGGTCGCACTGCTGTTCGTCTACACCGCGTGGAAGGGCAACTGGCGGATCTCGATCATCGCCACGCTCACCCTTATCGTGCTCGGCGGCGTTTCGATCATCGCGTACCCGGCCCTGCTTCAGCAGTTCCAGGTCAATCCGTCGCAGCAGAGCAAGGAATCTGACTACATCCAGCACAACATCGATGCCACGCGCGATGCGTTCGACTTCGATGACATCGAAGTGACTCCGTACTCGCCGAGCACCACTGGCAAGAAGGGCGACCTGCGCAAGGACGCCGAGACCGCGGCGTCGATCCGTCTGCTGGACCCGAACCTCGTCTCGGACACCTTCCGGCAGCTGCAGCAGGTGCGACCGTACTACTCGTTCCCGCAGAAGCTCGACGTCGACCGCTACAACATCGACGGAGACATGCGCGACACCGTCATCTCGGTGCGCGAACTCGCCCCGAGTTCGGTGAACAACCAGAGCTGGTTCAACCGGGCGATCGTCTACACCCACGGATTCGGTGTGGTCGCAGCCAACGGCAACCAGCGCAACCCGGACGGCGAGCCGCTGTTCATGGAGTCGGATATTCCGCCGAAGGGCGAGTTCCCCGACTACGAGCCGCGTGTGTACTTCGGAGAGTCATCTCCGGACTACTCGATCGTGGGCGCCCCGAAGGGCGCGACTCCGCGTGAGCTCGACTACCCCTCCGATGAGAAGAGCGGCTCCGGCCAGGTCAACAGCACCTTCTCCGGTGACGGCGGACCGTCGGTGGGCAATGTGTTCAACCGCCTCGCCTACGCCCTGAAGTTCCAGGACGAGCAGATCCTTCTCTCGGACGCGCTGAACGAAGAGTCCCAGATCCTCTACGATCGTCACCCGCGCGAGCGTGTGGAGAAGCTCGCACCCTTCCTCAAGGTCGACGGAGATCCGTACCCGGCCGTCGTGGACGGGAAGATCAAGTGGATCCTCGACGGCTACACCACTGCCGAGGACTACCCGTACTCGACACCGCAGCCGCTCCAGCAGGCCACCGAGGATTCGACCACGGCGTCGGCTCCGAATTCGGTGGCGACTCTGCCGGACGATGAGGTCAACTACATCAGGAACTCGGTGAAGATCACCGTCGATGCCTACGACGGTTCCGTCGACATGTACCAGTGGGACAAGGACGATCCGGTCCTGAAGACCTGGATGAAGGTGTTCCCCGGACTCATCAAGTCGTCCTCGGAGATGTCCGGCGATCTGATGAGCCACGTCCGGTACCCGGAAGACATGTTCAAGGTCCAGCGCGACCTGCTCACGAAGTACCATGTCACCTCCGCCAGTGAGTTCTACTCCGGTCAGGACTTCTGGACCCTGCCGACCGATCCGACGACGAAGGCGAGCAGCGGACTGACGCAGCCGCCGTTCTACATGACCCTGCAGATGCCGGGCCAGCAGTCGCCGTCGTTCTCGCTGACGAGCTCGTATATCCCGGCTCGATCGTCCGAGGGGCAGTCGAGAAACAACCTCACCGGGTTCCTCTCTGCCGATGCCGATGCCGGCAGTAAGAAGGGCGAGACAGCCGAGGGCTACGGCAAGCTGCGGCTGCTGCAGCTTCCGCGCAACACCACTGTGCCCGGACCTGGTCAGGCTCAGAACAACTTCAACACCGCGCCCGATGTGCAGCGCAGTCTGAACCTGCTGCGTCAGGGTGAGTCCGAAGTCGAGAACGGCAACCTGCTGACTCTGCCGATCGGCGGGGGTCTGCTCTACGTCCAGCCGGTCTATGTCCGGTCCGCCGGTGAGACCTCCTATCCGCTGCTGCAGCACGTGCTCGTGGCGTTCGGTGAGGACATCGGGTTCGCTCCGACCCTCGACGAGGCGCTCGACCAGGTGTTCGGCGGAGACTCCGGAGCCTCGGCTGGCGATGCCGGAACCGAGGACAGCGGAGACGGCGAGTCGGGATCGACCTCCGGCGGAGAGGACGCGGATTCGAAGTCCGGCTCGCCGGACAAGGCTCTCAACGATGCTCTGCAGGAGGCGAAGAAGGCCATGGAGGACTCCGATGCCGCGCTGAAGGACGGCGATTTCGCGGAGTACGGAAAGGCTCAGGATCGCTTGAAGAAGGCACTTGAGGATGCCGTCGCCGCTGACCCGTCGCTGGCCGAGGATGCGGCGGGCAGGGAATCCTCCGCTCCCGCCTCGGAGCCGGCTGACGAAGGCGGCGACTCGGGCAACTGAGTCGGAGGCGAACCGGTACGGCGCTGAGAGGCCGTGCCGACCGAGTTCGGACTTTCCGCGACGAACGCCCCTGGGACATCCCAGGGGCGTTCGTCGTTCGCAATGGATTCGCCGGAGGTGAGACCGGCGTCGCTCGCTTCTCTGGACGCACTCGCAGCGCTGCGTCAGCCTAGGTGCGCGGTATCTGTCTGAGGTGCTGCGTCAGCTGAGGGCAACGCACCTGTCTGTGGCGCTGCGTCAGTCCGAGATTCGGCATCGGCTTGATGCGAGATGAAGGCTGTGCGGTGAAACAGGGCCGTGCGCTCTGCAGATCGACATCTGCCTGGGTGCTTGATGGCGTTCGACGTGCCGAGCGCTCGAGTTGCCGTCACTGTATCGAGTTATGCGGCGAGCGGTCGACGCTGAGTCGAGCGGCCGGCAGGGAATCGACTCTGCAAAGTCGGTCGGCAAGGAGTGTGAATGAGAAGAACCCCCAGTCAGAGAACTGACTGGGGGTTCTGCCGCTATCGTGGCGGGGGAGGGATTTGAACCCCCGACCTCCGGGTTATGAGCCCGGCGAGCTACCGAACTGCTCCACCCCGCGGCGTGTTCTTAACTTTACACGAGGGGTCACCTGGCGGCCAAACCGAATACAGGTGACCTCCGCCACATGGTCACTTGCCGTTCATCTGCAGCGGTTGCATCTGGTTGAAAGTTGAACTATAGTCATTCTTGTACTTCAAATTTCAACCAAAAGGAGAAATCATGACTGCTCTGCCTCAGGGACTCACCGCCGGAACCTGGAACATCGACCCCATCCACTCGGAGTTCACCTTCACCGCTCGCCACGCGGGCGTCTCGAAGGTCCGCGGCCACTTCGAAGAGATCGCCGGCAGCGTGAACGTCGGTGAGACCCTCGAAGACAGCGCCGTGTCCGCCGAGGCCTCAGCGAACTCGATCAACACCCGCAACGAACAGCGTGACGGTCACCTCAAGAGCGGTGACTTCTTCCTCGCGGAGGAACACCCGAAGCTGAGCTTCAAGTCGACCGCGATCAAGGCCGACGGCGCCGATGAGTTCGAGACCGTCGGCGAACTGACGATGCGCGGCGTGACCAAGGAAGTCGCCTTCGCCACCGAATTCGCAGGAGTTGCCACCGATCCGAACGGCAACCAGGTCGCCGGCCTCTCGGCCACCGCCACGGTCAACCGCAAGGACTTCGGAATGTCCTTCGAAGCCGTCCTCGGCGGAGGAGAGCTTCTCGTCTCCGACAAGATCAAGATCGAACTCGAACTGGAGCTCGTCAAAGCCTGATATGCCCTGAGCTGGGCTGCTGATCGGCGCGTGCGCCGACACGGAGCCAGACTCAGCGGGCAGCGTCGCTGCCCGAGACAGAAGGGGCGAACAGTCTATGCGGTTCGCCCCTTCTGGCGTCTTTGGGCGCCGCGACTCCTGTCCCTCGGCGCGGCGATTCCCGTACCGTCCCTCGTATCCGGAACTCAATCTGCCTCGACCACGAAAGCCAGCGATACTCAGTTCCTCCGACGCAGCGCGTCCGGGTGCTCCCGCAGGTGCCCTCCGAGTGCGTTGAACAACTGTGCGCCCTTGTCGACATCGGCAACGGACTTACAGAACGAATATCGGATCGAGGACCTATAGGCCTCGTACGCCGGGCTGCCCTGCCTGCACAGAGCTGGTACGGGAATTCCGACCAAGGAGAATTCTCTGGCCAGCAGCTCATTGAGCTCGAAGGCATCGCGATCCGTCAGCGCAGAGAAGTCAACCACTGTGAAATAGCCGGCGCGCGGAGTGGACACTTCAGCGCCCGGCACCGAGCGACAGGCGGGCACGAGGACCTCAGCGCGTGCCCGCAGCGAAGCTCGGTTCTCGGCGACGAACTGCGAATCGCCGTCCAGCATATCGGCCATTCCGATCTGCATCGGACCGCCGGCCGTGAACGACAGGAACTGCTTGACGGTCTGAATGGCCTGGCGAACCTCGGGAGAGGCGATGACCCAGCCGATCTTCCACCCTGTCGTGTTCCATGATTTGCCCGCCGAGGAGACCGTGACGACGCGTGCAGAATCCTCGATGGCAACTGCGGGAGGCACATGCCCAAGATCAGTGAGGACGAGCTGCTCGTAGACCTCATCGGAGAGCACCCAGGCGTCGACCGCCTCGGCGGCTCGTCCGATCCGGCCGAGATCAGCGGCAGAGAAGATGAACCCGGTGGGATTGTGCGGAGTGTTGACGAGGATGATCGCCGGATCGACCTCGGCGATCACTCGGTCGAAAGTCTCCCAGTCCGGGGCGAAGTCACCACGGCCATCGGGCAGGATCGGCACCGTGTGCAGTGTTCCGCCGGCGGCGGCGATCGCCGCCGGATAGGAGTCGTAGAACGGTTCGAAGGCGACGAGAGAGCCGCCCGGCGGCAGCAGTGCGAGGATCGCGGCGGTCAGGCCCTCCGTGGCGCCAGCAGTGTAGAGCACCTCGTCAGGATCGACGTGCTGTCCGAAGTCGCGTCCGCGTTGAGCGGCCACGGCCTCGAGCAGCTGCGGGTATCCCTGACCGGGGGCGTATTGATTGAAACCGGCCCGCATCGCCTCTTCCGTCGCGGCGATGAGCTCGTCCGGAGGCTCCGTGCCCGGAGCGCCCTGTCCGAGGTTGACGGCTCCGACCTCGGCGGCGAACTTCGTCATCTGCCCGTAGATCGTCTCACCGATCGACCCGTCCGGATTCGTGAGTCCTGCGGCCTCGGCCATCTCATGCCACAGCGGGGCTCCCATGATGTCCGGCATCAGGAGACCTCCGCGGGAGCGACCCGACCGAGTCGATCGAGTGCGGCTTCATGGAGGCGAGAATTGCTGGCCAGGGCATTGCCGCCGAAGGGCCCCGGAAGTCCGGCCGTGTTCGTGAAGGTGCCTCCGGCTTCGAGGACGATGGGTACGAGCGCTCCCATATCGTAGAGCGCGAGCTCGGGCTCGCAGGCGAGGTCGACAGCACCCTCGGCGAGCAGCATATAGGAGTAGAAGTCGCCGTATCCGCGAGTGCGCCACAGCGAATCGCAGAGATCGAGGAACTCATCGAGGATGCCGAGTTCCTTCCAGCCCGACAGCGACGAATACGACAGGGACGCATCGGCGAGAGAATCGACGGATGACACAGCGATGCGTTCGGCCGGGGACCCGAGCTCGGTCGCGTAGGCGCCCTGGCCCGTTACTGCCCACCATCGGCGACCGAGCGCGGGAGCGGAGACGACTCCCAGCAGCGGCTGGTCACCGTCGTAGAGGGAGATCAGCGTCGCCCACACCGGCACCCCGCGCACGAAGTTCTTCGTTCCGTCGATGGGATCGATGATCCACCGTCGCGATGACTGCCCGTGTGCACCAAATTCCTCACCGAGCACGCTGTCATCGGGTCGATCCTCTGTGAGGCGATCCATGATCGCCTTCTCCACCGCACGGTCGCATTCGGTGACCGGAGTGAGATCGGGTTTGGTTTCGACGGCGAAGTCCTGTGCCCGGAAGTGCGGGTGGCTGATGGCATCGGCGAGATCGGCGAGTTCGATCGCCAAGTCGAGGTCGTTCATGCCTCCAGCCTATCCAGTCGAGGGCAGCAGCCGGCGCAGGGACTCCAGCCGTGAGACTCCTCCCGGTCCGGCCTTGCCGTCGGCCACCCATTCATCGAGTCGGCAGCCGGGGGAGTCCGCGAGGTGAGTGCATCCGCGGGGGCAATCGGCCGTGGCCTCGACGAGTTCGGGGAACGCGGAGAGCAGGGTCTCGCGGTCCACATGGGCCAGGCCGAAGCTGCGCACTCCCGGGGTGTCGATGAGCCAACCGCCGCGTTCCAACGGCAGGCACACGGCCGAGGACGAGGTGTGACGTCCGCGTCCGGTTACGTCGTTGACATGGCCCGTCGCTCGGTCGGCGGCGGGAACGAGAACGTTGGTCAGCGTGGATTTGCCCACCCCGGAATGGCCGACGAGGACGCTGATGCGTCCACGGAGACGCTCGGCCACCTCGGCGTGGCGTTCTGCCTCGTCGCGGGCCGCATCGTTCGCGGCGTCCGTCGTATCGGTCGGCTCGGCATCGGGATCGATGGAGGATTCGACGATGTCGATCCCGGACGCGGAGAAGCGTTCCTTCAGCTCCGTCGCCGGGCGCAGATCGGTCTTCGTGACGATGAGCAGGGGAGTGATCCCTGCATCGAAGGCCGCGACGAGTGCGCGATCGATGAGACCGAACGAGGGAACCGGGTCCACGGTGGCCGTGACGATGCCCATGACGTCGACGTTGGCGACGAGGACGCGCTCGGTCGGGTCGGTGTCATCGGCGCTGCGGCGCAGCAGGGTCTGCCGCTCGGTGATCTCCACAAGCCTGGCCAGGGTGCCCTCGGCCCCCGAGGTGTCGCCGACGAGGCGGACGACGTCTCCGGGAACGATCGCCTGCTTGCGCAGGTGCGAGGCGCGCACCGCGGTCACCGAGGTGGCCCCCTGTGACCGTTTGCCCTTCTTCCGAATCGGGGGACTTGACGGGAAGTTCCCGTCGTCGTCAGCGAGGATGACCCGGTATCGGCCCCGATCGACCGCGGTGACCAGACCCGAAACAGCGTCCTTGTGGTCGGGGCGGCTCTTCGTCCGCGGTCGCGAACCGCGTCGATTCGGCCGGGGGCGGTAGTCCTCATCGCGAAAGATCTTCGCCATATCAGGCTCCGGGGGTGAGCATGGCTTCCCACAGCTGAGTGAAGGCAGGCAGGGTCTTGGCCACAGTGCCGGCGTTCTCGATGACCATTCCGTCATTGCGCAGGGCGAGGACGGCACCGGCCATGACCATGCGGTGGTCGTGGTAGGTATGCCACAGCGCCGGGCGCAGGTGCGTGGTGCCGGTGATCGTCAGCGCCTCGGCATGTTCGACGACATCGACGCCGATGGCACCGTACTCTCTGGTCAGAGCCGCCAGACGGTCGGTCTCGTGCCCACGCAGATGCCCGATTCCGCGCAGCTGCGACGTTCCTTCTGCCATAGCTGCGAGTGCCGAGACCACTGGGGTGAGCTCGCCAACGGCCGACAGGTCGAGATCGACCGCGGTGAGCCGGTCCGGGCCCTGCACATGCAGTCCTTCCCTATCGAGGCGCACCGTGGCTCCGAACGCCTCGGCGATCTCGCGGAAGCCGTCACCTGCCTGGGTGGTGTGCACGGGCCAGTCGGCGATGGTCACGGATCCGGCGGTGGCCACGGCCGCCGCTGCGAAGGCTGCGGCATTGGACAGGTCGGGTTCGACCCGCACGTCGAGACCGCGCGGAAGTCCTGGTTCGACGATCCAGCGCTCGGGTTCGGGCTCGCTGATGTCGACGCCCGCGTCGCGGAGGACTTCGATCGTCATATCCACGTGCGTTCGGCTGGGCACCGAGTCCGCAGTGTTGGTGAGTTCGAGTCCCAAAGGCATGACGGGAGCGGCGAGGAGCAGACCAGAGACGAATTGACTGGAGGCGCTGGCATCGATGCCGAGGTGGCCGCCGCGCAGCTGAGAGTCGGCGTGGATCGTCATCGGCAATGTGCTCGCGGCGGAGGTGATCGACGCACCGAGCTCCCGCAGCGACTCGATCGTCACCGACATCGGCCGCACCCGGGCCTGTTCGTCGCCGTCGAGGACGACCTCACGACCGGTGAGCGCGGCAAGTGGGGGGATGAAGCGCATCACGGTTCCGGCGAGACCGCAGTCGATGGTGATCGGTGCGGAATCCTGCGCAGCTGCGTCTGTGGGCGCGTGTCCGTCCGGGAAGGGGATCGGCTCGATGTGGAGCTCATCGCCGTCTTCGTCGATCACGGCGCCGAGGCGACGCAGGGCGTCGACCATGAGAAGGGTGTCGCGGCTGCGCAGCCATCCCTTGAGATCGGATCCGGAACGGGCGAGAGCCGCAAGGATGAGATAGCGGTTCGTCAGAGACTTGGAACCGGGAACGGTCACAGTGGCAGAGACGGCGGAACCGGCGACCGGCGGCTGCCAGTCGCCGGTCGCCGGGGGAGTGTGCGTGGAGATGTCAGTCAACTCCGAGTGCGCTCAGAGCCTGCTTCGAGGTGTCTTCCACGCTCGACCACAGGTCTTCGGCCGCGTGCTGGGTCCGCCACCACAGGCCGGGGCGTCCAGCGGTGTCGACGGCGGCGAGCAGGGCACCGCCGAGCATCGAGGTCCGCAGAAGAGTGCGTTCGTTGCGAGCCTTCTTCTCCTCCTTCGACGTCGTCTTGTCAGCAGACAGACGCTCACCGACCGTGTCGAGCAGGTAGGTGCCGACGAGGATCGATGCGCTGAGGCGGGGGAAGCGTCCGATGGCGAGCATCGAACCGGCAGCGACCTGTGCAACACCGGTGGCTCGGGCGAGAGTCACTGCGTCGACGGGGACGTCGACCTGCTTGCGAGCCTGGTTGAGGAGCGGGCCGACCGATGCGGCCGCTGCCTCCGGCTTGCGCAGTCGTTCGACGCCGTTGAGGATGTAGCCGGCGGCCAGCATGGGCCGTGCGATAAGACGAATGGGAGACACAGTGGTCCTTCCTACGTGGCGGTCATCTCACTGGCAAGCATAACTGCTGAGGTGGGAATAGTGGGACGTCGGTCCGATGTTGTACCGGGTGAAGCCATTCGACGGGTGCACCCGTCGGGAAGTCGACAGGCAGAAGGAGAAGTCTATGAGCGCCACTGCCGTCCTGGAGAGAACGGGCGTACCATTGACTGCGATGACCGAATCAGTCAAAGAAGCCCCCGAAACCGACGCCGAGAGGTCGGCGCGTTTCGAACGGGATGCTCTGGAATATGTCAACCAGCTCTACGCAGCTGCTCTGCGTATGACCCGGAATCCAGCCGACGCCGAAGACCTCGTCCAGGAAGCCTACGCGAAGGCGTATGCCGCCTTCCACCAGTACAAGCCCGGAACCAACCTCAAAGCCTGGCTGTACCGGATCCTGACGAACACCTTCATCAATAACTACCGCAAGAAGCAGCGTCAGCCGCAGGAACACGGCAGCGAAGACATCGAGGACTGGCAGATTGCACAGGCGAACAGCCACTCGTCCTCCGGCGGTCGTTCCGCCGAACTCGAAGCCCTCGACCACCTTCCCGACTCCGACGTCAAGGAAGCGCTCTCGGCACTGCCCGAAGACTTCCGCATGGTCGTCTACTATGCCGATGTCGAAGGACTGCCGTACAAGGAGATCGCCGAGATCATGGAGACGCCGATCGGCACTGTGATGTCCCGGTTGCACCGCGGTCGCCGACAGCTGCGGGAGATGCTGGCCGACTATGCCGCCGAGCGCGGTTTCGTGAGTCCTGAGGGAGGTGCGAAATGAGCGACGAAGGATGCTGCGAAAGCGTCAGGACCGAGTCACTGATGCGCATCTACCACTACCTGGACGGAGAACTGACGACGACGGAGATCCGCGAGATCTCGATCCACCTCGAACAGTGCCCGTCGTGTCATGACGAGTACGAGATCGAAGCGCTGCTCAAAGAGCTCGTGCGTCGTTCGTGCAGCCACGACCGTGCCCCGATGGGACTGCGAGAGAAGATCCGGCAGCGGATCGCGCTCGAACAGAACTCCTGACCGGCGCCCAGACACAGGGGAGTCCACGGACACAACGAAGGCGGGAAGAGATTCGAATCTCTTCCCGCCTTCGTCATTCACCGAACGTATCAGCGAATCATGCGTTTGGACGCTTGCCGTGGTTTGCTTTCTTACGGCGGCGATCGCGACGCTTACGGCCACGCTTGCTCATTGTGCCCTCCTTTGATAGACGCTCAATTGTCTCATGATCACCCGAGCAGAGCAAAGTCGGACCAGGTCACCCACCTTGCCGAATTCGTCTGACAAGATGATGCGACTGTCACGGCTGAGCTCTTCGTCGGCCGGACATCGCAGAGTTCTTCGGTCGGGCACCCCATCGACGTCTCAGCTGTCGCCGAGGACGTCCTGGACTCCCAGCCAGTTGAACCAGCCGCGATGGAGAACCAGCCAGGCCAACAGACCGTATCCTTCCTGCGCCGGCAGATGGTCCCGCGACGATGCGACCTCGCGCTGCCACACGGGATGGCCGAGGAGGGGCGTGAAGGTGTCGACATAGGTGATGCCGCGCCGCTTGGCCACATCGGAGAAGCTGGCATTGAGCTCGGCGATGCGACGATTGCGGTCACCGTCGTGTTCAGGCGGAGGGCCCAGCACGAACGTCGAGACCTTCCGAGCCAACGCCTCGTCGAGGATGTTGGCCACATCGAGCCGGGCCCTGGCCACCGAACGCCCCGAATCGAGATCCCCGGACCCCAGAGCCAGCACCAGACGGTTGTCCCCTTCCCGAGTGAACCGAAGGGACGCCTCGGCGATGGTCCGACCGTGAAGACCAGCGGAATCCTCGGCCGGCACGGCGAGGGGATACACCTTGAGTTCAGGCAGACTCGGCAGAGTCCTCGCCGTCACCCGACCGACCCACCCGAGGCCACGGCCATCGCCGTGGCCGGCGACCAAAGGGCCTCCGACCACGGCGATGGTTGTGGTGACGTCGCTGCTCACCGGCTGAAGATCCGGTCGACGAGTTCCTTCTGCTGAGCTTCGTGGAAGTGCTTGAGCCCGGTCGAGGTGGCGGCAGAAGCGGCACGGGAGATGACCTTGACCTCACGGCCGCCGAGGAGCTCGGGCAGGTGCAGTGCCATGAACGGCCATGCACCCTGGTTCTCCGGCTCTTCCTGGGCCCAGACGATCTCGGCATCGGCCGGGAAGCGGTCGAGCACAGCGGTGATGGCCGCCTCGTCGAGCGGGTAGAGCTGCTCGAGGCGGACGAGCGCCATCTTCGTGTCGTTGTCCTTCTCCCGCTTGGCTTTGAGCTCCCAGTAGAGCTTGCCGGAGACGAGGACGACGCGCTCGACCTGCGAGGCATCGACGTCCGTATCGTCGATGACGGCCTGGAACCTGCCCGAGGTGAAGTCCTCCGGCGAGTTCGCGGCAGCCTTGAGGCGCAGCATCGACTTCGGGGTGAAGACGATGAGCGGACGCTTGTTCGTCGTCGAGGCGTGGCGACGCAGCAGGTGGAAGTACGAGGCGCCCGAGGACGGGTAGGCCACCGTCATATTGTTCTCCGCGCACAGCTGGAGGTAACGCTCGATGCGACCCGAGGAATGGTCGGGTCCCTGTCCCTCATAGCCGTGGGGCAGGAGCATGACGACACCGGAGTTCTGCTGCCACTTCTGCTCGGAGGAGGAGATGAACTCGTCGATGACGGTCTGCGCACCCTGTGCGAAGTCACCGAACTGAGCCTCCCACGCCACGAGGGCGTCCTTGCGTTCGACGGAGTAGCCGTATTCGAAGCCGACAGCGGCGTACTCGCTGAGCAGGGAGTCGTAGACCCAGAATCGAGCCTGCTCCTCGGTGAGGTTCTGCAGCGGCGTCCATTCGTTGCCGTTGACCGAGTCGATGAGCACCGAGTGGCGCTGGACGAAGGTCCCGCGACGGGAGTCCTGACCTGCCAGCCGCACCGGCACGCCGTCCATGAGCAGCGAACCGAAGGCCAGCAGCTCGGCGAAGCCCCAGTCGATTCCGCCCGACAGCGACATCTCCTTGCGCTTCTCGAGCAGCGCCCGCAGCTTCTTGTGAACCGTGAAGCCCTCGGGGATCTCGGTGAAGGCCTCGCCGATGCGCTGCAGCGTCTCGGGACTGATGGCCGTCTCGGCATCGTTGAAGGTCTCGATGTCGCTGGGCTCGTAGGGAGCGTTGAACGCTTCTCCGTCGTAGGAGCCGGTCTCGGCTTCCTTGGTCTCGGCGAAAGCCGATTCCAGCTTGGACTGGTAGTCCTTGAGCGCCTCGGCGGCCTCTTCGTCGGTGATGCACTTCCTGCCGACGAGGGATTCGGTGTAGAGCTTGCGCACCGAGCCCTTCTTCTCGATGAGGGAGTACATCGTCGGCTGGGTCATCGACGGATCGTCGCCCTCGTTGTGGCCGCGGCGGCGGTAGCACACGAGGTCGATGACGACGTCCCGGTTGAATTCCTGGCGGTATTCGAAGGCCAGGCGGGCCGCCCGGACGACGGCTTCGGGGTCATCGCCGTTGACGTGGAAGATCGGGGCGTTGATCGACTTGGCGACGTCCGTGCAGTAGAACGAGGACCGCGCCGAGGCGGGGGGAGTGGTGAACCCGACCTGGTTGTTGATGATGACGTGGACCGTTCCGCCGGTGCGGTAGCCGCGCAGCTCGGAGAGGTTGAGCGTCTCGGTGACCACACCCTGTCCGGCGAATGCGGCATCGCCGTGGACTAGGACCGGCAGTACGGTGAAGCCGGACTCGCCCTGGTCGACGAGATCCTGCTTGGCGCGCACGATGCCTTCGAGGACCGGATCGACGGTCTCGAGGTGGCTGGGGTTGGCCGCGACGTAGACGCCGGTGGTGTTGCCTGCCGGTGAGGTGAACGAACCCTTGGTGCCCAGGTGGTACTTCACATCGCCGGAGCCCTGGACGCTGTCCGGGGACATGGTTCCGTCGAACTCACGGAAGATCTGCGCATAGGACTTGCCGGCGATGTTCGTCAGCACGTTGAGGCGACCACGGTGGGCCATGCCGATGGCGACCTCGTCGAGGCCGGTGTCGGCGGACTGGTTGAGGATCTCGTCGAGCAGGACGATCGCGGATTCTCCGCCTTCGAGGCTGAAGCGCTTCTGTCCGATGTACTTCGTCTGGAGGAAGGTCTCGAAGGCCTCGGCGGCGTTGAGACGACCGAGGATGTGTCCCTGCTCCGAACGGGTGAGCTCCTGATGCGGGACCTCGATCTTCGACTGGAACCAACGGCGCTGGACCGGGTCGGCGATGTGCATGTATTCGAAGCCGGTGGTCCGGCAGTAGCTCTCACGCAGCAGTCCGAGGATGTTGCGGAAGGGCATCATCGGCTTCGATCCGAATCCGCCGGTGGGGAACTCGCGTTCGAGATCCCACAGGGTCAGACCGTGCTGATTGATGTCGAGATCCGGGTGGGACCGCTGACGATAGACGAGAGGATCGATATTGGCCATTAGGTGACCGCGCGTGCGGTAGGCATCGATGAGTTCGATGACGCGTGCGGTCTTGTTGACGTCGTCCTGGTCTTCGGCCGAGACGTCGGGAACCCAGCGCACCGGCTCGTAGGGCAGGCGCAGGGATTCGAAGACATCGTCGTAGAAGCCGTCTTCGCCGAGCAGGTAGCTGTGGACGAGCTTGAGGAACTCGCCCGAACCGGCTCCCTGGATCACGCGGTGATCGTAGGTCGAGGTCAGGGTCAGCACCTTGGACACGGCCAGGGAGTTGATGGTCTGCTGGCTGGCACCCTGGAACTCGGCGGGGTAGTCGAGCGTGCCGACACCGATGATGCAGCCCTGGCCCTTGGTCAGACGCGGAACGGAGTGGACCGTGCCGATTCCGCCGGGGTTCGTCAGCGAGACCGTGGTGCCGGCGAAGTCGTCGGCGGTGAGCTTGCCCTGCCGTGCCTTGTCGACGAGGCCGTCGTAGGCGTCGACGAACTGGCGGAAGGTCAGCGTCTCGGCCTTCTTGACGTTGGGCACCAGCAGGGTGCGTGATCCGTCCTTCTTCGGCACGTCGATGGCGAGGCCGAAGTTGATGTGGGCGGGGGAGACCATCACGGGCTTGCCGTCGCGGACGTCGTAGGAGACGTTCTGCGAGGGGAAGTTCTGCAGGGCGCGGATCACGGCGAATCCGATGAGGTGGGTGAAGGAGACCTTCCCGCCTCGGGTGCGCTTGAGGTGCGAGTTGATGACGATCCGGTTGTCGATGAGCGCCTTGGCAGGCAGGGCCCGGACCGAGGTGGCGGTCGGGACTTCGAGCGACTCATCCATGTTCTTGGCGATGAGCTTCGCGGGGCCGCGCAGGGGAGTGATCGTCTCCTCCGGTGCGGGCTTCGGTGCGGCTTCCTTCGCGGTGACCTTCGGCACGGACTTGGTCTCTGCCTTCAGCGTCTCGGACTCAGCCGAAGACGGGGAGACGCCGCGAGAGGTCTCACGGGAGGTCGCCGGGGCTGCAGCTGAAGCAGGGGCCTTGGCATCCGACTTATTCGCGGCCGGCTTCGCCTCCTGCTTGGCGGCGGGCTCGGCAGCGGACTGAGCGCCTCCGCCGTTCTTCTCGTACTTGTCGAAGAAGGGCCACCAGGACTGGTCGACCGAATTCTTATCTGACTTGTACTGCTCATACAATTCCTCGACCAGCCACTCATTCGACCCGAAGTCTTCAACGGTGCGGTTCGGAGTATTGACGGACACGGCGTTGATCGCCTACTTCCTGATTCAAGACTTGCTGCTTAACGACATCTCCAAGCCTAACGTGATGTGCCATCGAATGTGCAGTTAAGGGACAATAGTGTTATGCGTTTCATCTCAAATGACCCGAACACCGATCTCACCTACTCCGATGTCTTCCTCGTGCCGAACTCCTCGGCACTGACTTCGCGCTTCGAAGTCGACCTCACGGCGACCGATCCGACCGGGTCGACGACGCCGCTCGTCGCAGCGAATATGACTGCTGTGTCCGGTCGACGGATGGCGGAGACGATGGCACGTCGCGGGGGACTGGCGGTGCTGCCCCAGGACATTCCGCTGACCGCCGCGCAGGAGACCATCGCCTGGGTCAAGAGCCGCGACCGAATCTTCGAATCCGCGCTGCGCTTCTCGCCTGATGACACAGTGCTCAACGCTCTGCACGTGCTGGCCAAGCGTTCGCACGGCTTCGGCGTCGTCGTCGACGACGGGGGAAGGCTCGAAGGCATCATCAATGCTGCAGATCTGCGCGGAGTCGATCGCTTCACCTCGGTGGCGGAGCTGTTGGACTCCTCACCGCATGTCATCCGCGCCTCCGAGGTCGACTGGGAGGACGCTGCACAGCTGGAGTCCCTCTTCGAGTCGATGACGGAGTCGCGAGCCGAGTTCGCCGCTGTCGTCGACGATGAGAACACGGTGCTCGGCAGCCTGACTCCGAAGTCGCTGCTGCGCTCGTCCATCTACACGCCCAATGTCGACGATCGAGGACGGCTGAAGATCGCCGTGGCCATCGGCGTCAACGGTGCCGCGGTCGAACGTGCCGCTGCGTTGGTCGAAGCCGGCGCGGACGTCCTCGTCGTCGACACCGCCCATGGCCACCAGGTGAAGATGCTCGACACACTGTCGGCGATCGCGGATGCCGAGCTCGGGGTGCCGATCGTGGCCGGAAACGTCGTCACGGCCGAAGGGGTCCGCGACCTCGTCGCTGCCGGCGCCGACATCGTCAAGGTCGGAGTCGGCCCGGGAGCCATGTGCACGACCAGGATGATGACCGCGGTCGGTCGTCCCCAGTTCTCCGCAGTGCTCGAATGCGCCGAGGCGGCTCGCGAGCTGGGTGCCCACGTGTGGGCCGACGGCGGAGTCCGCTACCCCCGCGATGTCGCTCTGGCCCTGGCGGCCGGGGCCTCTCAGGTGATGGTCGGATCCTGGTTCGCCGGGACCCACGAATCGCCCGGCGACCTGCTCGTCGACGGAGAGGGTCGGAAGTACAAGGAGAGCTTCGGCATGGCTTCGGCTCGGGCCGTGGCCAACCGGACCAGAGCGGAATCGGCCTTTGCGCGCGCTCGCAAAGGACTGTTCGAAGAGGGCATCTCTTCGTCAACTATGTACATCGACCCTGAATCTCCTGGGGTCGAGGACCTGCTCGACGGCATCACTTCGGGCGTTCGCAGCTCCTGCACCTATGCCGGGGCCGGTGATCTCGGAGAATTCGCGCGTCTGGCCGCGGTCGGTGTTCAGAGCGCCGCCGGCTACGAAGAGGGCCGACCGCTGTCGGGAAGTTGGTAAGATCTCCTCATGCACAGTGACAGTCCCGGCCGGCGGGAAGCCGGCGCCCCAGATGACGACCCTCACCCCGCGAGGGTCTCACACCTCAACTGCTCTGCTGAGCAGATAGCGATCGGCGGGGACAGTCACTGATGGAATGGATACTCCTCGCCCTCGCGCTGCTGCTCATCCTCGGCACCGGAGTCTTCGTCGCAGCCGAATTTTCGCTGCTGACGCTCGACCGCCATACAGCCGATAAAGCGGTTGAAGAAGGTGTCGTCGGCGCGAAGACGCTGCGGCGTTCGATGACCCATCTGTCCACCCAGCTCTCGGCAGCGCAGGTGGGCATCACGATCACCACTCTGCTCACCGGTTACCTCATGGAACCGTCCTTGGGCAGGCTGCTGGCGCCGCTGTTCGAGGCCTGGGGCGTCGGCCCCGGCCTCGCGGCCCCGCTGGCGCTGACCATCGCCCTCATCGTCTCCACCGTGGGATCGATGATCTTCGGAGAGCTCGTGCCGAAGAACCTCGCCATCGCTGTTCCGCTGGCGACCGGTCGCATCGCCGCACCGATGCAGTACGTCTTCTCGATCGTCTTCAAGCCCGTCATCGCCGTCCTCAACGGCACGGCGAACAAGATCCTCATGTCGATGGGCATCGAGCCGCAGGAAGAAGGTTCGGTGGGGCGTTCCCCGGAGGAGCTGACCTCACTCGTGCGGCACTCCGCCGAAGAGGGCGTGCTCGATGAGCAGACAGCAGGTCTGCTGGAGAGGACTCTGAGCTTCTCCGAGCGCACCGCGGAAGACGTGATGACTCCGCGCACGCGCATGTCCACGGTGGACAAGGACACCACGGCTCGACAGATCATCGAACAGGCTCGGGACACCGGATTCTCCCGGTTCCCCGTGGCTGACGAGGACAAGGACCACATCGTCGGAGTCGTTCACGTCAAACAGGCCTTCGCCGTACCTCCGAGCAACCGCGACGACGCCTATGCAGGAGGGCTGATGACCGAGGTCCGTGAGATCCCGGAGACGCAGCGCCTCGACCCGCTGCTCTTGGAGCTGCGCGCCACCGGTCTGCAGATGGCTGTGGTCGTCGATGAGTTCGGCGGCACAGCTGGAGTGGTCACCCTCGAGGATGTCGTCGAGGAGCTCGTGGGCGAGGTCGCCGACGAGCACGATCGGATGCGCGTCGCGGCACGACCGGCTCGCGACGGCTCCTGGATCGTGCCCGGTCAGCTGCGGCCCGATGAGATCTCGTCGACGATAGGGGTCACGATCCCGGAGGACTCGGACTACGAGACTCTGGCCGGATTCGTCCTCAAGGAGCTCGGGCGGATTCCCGAACCGGGTGACGAGGTCCGCATGGACGATGCCCGCATCGTGGTCGAACGGATGCACGGACGACGCATCGAACGCCTCCGGGTGGTGCTGCGCGCCGCCGACGCAGGGGCTTTCGAAACCGGAGGTGAGACTCGATGAGCGCCGATTGGTTCGGACTGGTCTGGCTGGTCGTTCTCCTGCTGGGCAACTCCTTCTTCGTCGCCGCCGAATTCGCGATTGTCGCTGCCAAGCGATCACAGATCGAACCGCGAGCGGCCGAAGGCTCCGCGGCGGCCAAGACCGCTCTCTATGCGATGGAGCACGTATCACTGATGCTGGCGATCTGCCAGCTCGGCATCACCGTGTGCTCCCTGCTTTTGGGCAATGTGGCCGAACCGGCCATCCACCACCTGCTCGCCGGTCCCCTCGAGGGCCTGGGCATTCCCGCCGGACTGTCCTCGACGATCTCCTTCGTCCTGGCGCTCGGCGTCGTCACCTACCTGCACGTGGTCATCGGTGAGATGGTGCCGAAGAACCTGGCGCTGGCCGCCTCCGGCCAGGCCGTAATGCTGCTGGCGACACCGCTGGTGTTCCTGGCGCGAGTCTTCGGTTTCGTCATCCGCCCCCTCAACGGCCTGGCCAATGGGGTCCTCCACCTGTTCAAGATCGAGGCCCGTGACGAGGTCAATGAGGCCTATACGATCGAGCAGGTCGAATCGATCGTGGCCGAGTCGAAGCGCGAGGGACTGCTCAGTGATGACACTGGGCTGCTCAAGGGCGCCATCGAGTTCAGCGACAAGACTGCGTCCGACATCATGGTCCCGATGTCCGAACTCATCACGATCTCGGACAAGGTGACCCCGAACGAGCTTGTGACCTTGGTCGGCAAAACAGGCTTCTCCCGATATTTCGTCGTCGGTGACGACGGGTATCCGCAGGACTACCTCCACATCAAGGATGTCCTCTACGCAGACACCGAAGAGGCCTTCGACGCTCCAGTGCAGAGCAAGCGTTTCCGTCCCCTGTTCACGGTCACCGCCGATGACGAGGTCGAAGAGGCGCTGGCGCAGATGCAGAAGGCGGGAATCCATGTCGCCCGCGTCATCGACTCGCAGGCGCAGGTCCTCGGCCTGCTGTTCCTCGAAGACGTGCTCGAAGAGCTCGTCGGCGAAGTCCAGGACGCGATGCAGCGGGGACGATTCGACTTCCGCCGCTGAGCATTCTGTGCCGGCCGATCCGCCCGGCTCACCCAGTCGCCTCGCGGGCGGTCTCCTGATTGCGGGGAGGCCGCCGTCGAGCCGTCGCGTCCGCTCCCGGCGCTGTGTCGGTGCGCGGAGCCATGTGTTCGGCCGTGAGGCCATGCCTGTGCTCGTGAGAAGTGCCGTTCGGCGCGGAGTCCCAGACGTGACCGACTGTGTAACGGTTCGTAACGAAACAGTCATTCAGGACACCTGGAGTAGGGCGCCTGTAGTGATCTGTGACCATGCATCGTCAGGAAATGACCTGGTCACACGCTGTGTATGAACTGAAGGTGACATTCTGTAACGATGTCGTTATAGTGTTGTGACATAAGCTTTCGGGTGCCCGGCAGAGGGCTTCCACCGCACAATCTTCACCAACAGTATGGAGCACTATGTCGAGTGAGCTCTCGACCGTCGAGGCGCCGCCGGTCCGCCGACGTGATCTGCGGAAGCAGAACGCCTCTTCGCAGGTTTCGACGATCAACTCTTCGCATCCCGTGACATCGCAGTCGCGGAACAGCGCATCCGCAGCCCTCTCACCTCGTCGCGCGGCGATGGCCGCCGAGGCCCGCGCAGCAGCGGGCTCACCGCGACGGGCAGCGATGGCCAAAGAGGCTTCTCTCCCGATGACCCCTGCGGGTCATACGTCGACGCTGGCCGCGGCTCAGCTCGGCAACCGCGGTTCCGACGGTTCGCTGCTGCGCTCGGTCCGCCGCCGTCAGGTCACCACCTTCTCCGCTCTGGCCACCGTCTCGGTCACCGGTACCGCCATCGCTGCCGTGATGGTCGCCGGCAACATGAGCGGCAACCAGGAAGTCAAGGTCGACGACACGGCCGCACAGTCCCAGCCGCGTGCGATCAACGCCGAATCGGTCTCCGCCGACATCAAGGTCGACGACGATGACAAGACCTCGATGACCATCGGCGCCCCGAGCGCCAAGCAGACCAAGGTCGACGCGGCGTCTCGCGCGATCACGAAGACCGTTCTGCCCGGCTGTGACGAAGCAGCCCCGAAGGGTGAGGCGAGCAACGGCGAGCTGCCCGACGGATGGCTGTGCGAGATCGGCGTGGGCAATCACAAGCTGCGCTCCGATGCGGCCGTGTCGTTCGCGAAGATGAACGCTGCCTTCAAGAAGGACACCGGCAAAGACCTCGCAGTCACCGACTCCTACCGTTCGCTGGAATCACAGGTCTCCGTCGCCGCACGCAAACCCGGCTTCGCGGCTCGTCCCGGAACCTCCAACCACGGTTGGGGCCTGGCACTGGACCTCGGCGCGGGAACGCAGAACGGAACCGGCCAGCAGTACGAATGGCTCGTCGCCAACGCCGAGAAGTTCGGGTGGGAGAATCCGGACTGGGCCAAGCGCAATTCCTATGAGCTCTGGCACTGGGAATACGTGCCCGGCCGCAAGGCTATGAAGGGTGCCTGATCTGCTCGAACATCTCTGATCACAGCCCTACGGCACCGCGGGCAGTCCTCGAGGACTGCCCGCGGTGCCGTTTTGGGAGGTGGTGCCCAACGGTGATAGAGTTGCATCCGTTGCCCGCGTAGCTCAGTGGATAGAGCGTCTGCCTCCGGAGCAGAAGGTCGTAGGTTCGAATCCTGTCGCGGGCACCACGACACCGCCCATCTCAACTTCTGAGGTGGGCGGTTCTGCATTCGCGGTCCGAGTGGTCGATGGTGCAGACAGGATCTAAGGTAGTCGGAGACGAGACCCGGACCGCGATGTGAGGCATACGATGTCGGAATCTGCTGAAGAGCCCGTCCAGACCGGCGCGGGGGACGATGAGATCGTCCTCCGAGCGCAGGGTCTGCGCAAGAGCTTCGGCCGCGGTGATACGGCAGTCGACGCTCTCGACGACATCAGCGTCGACTTCGAATCGGGACGCTTCACCGCCATCATGGGGCCCTCCGGATCCGGAAAATCGACGTTCATGCATGTGCTTGCCGGACTCGACCGTGTCGATTCGGGCTCGATCATCATGCGCGGGCAGGACATCACCCGTCTCAACGACCGGCAGCTGACCCAGCTGCGGCGTGACCGCGTCGGCTTCATCTTCCAGGCCTTCAACCTCGTCCCGACGCTGAGCGCTGAACAGAACATCGAACTGCCGGTCTCGCTGGCCCGGAAGAAGATCGATCGTGAGTGGAAGGCCGAAGTCGTCGAACGACTCGAACTCGGCGATCGTCTGCAGCATCGTCCGCACGAGCTCTCCGGCGGTCAGCAGCAGAGAGTCGCCGTGGCCCGGGCTCTGCTGACGCGGCCGGATGTCATCTTCGCCGATGAGCCCACGGGAAACCTCGACTCCCATGCCGGAGCGGAGGTCCTGTCCCTGCTCGGTCGGGCCACGACCCTGTACGGGCAGACGATCATCATGGTCACCCACGACCCCGTCGCGGCATCGCACGCTGGCCGGGTCGTTCTGCTCAAGGACGGGAGAGCCACGGGTGAAGTTCGTCAGCCGACGCGCGAGAGCGTGGTCACGGCGCTGAGTGAACTGAGCTCTCTGTGATCGCAGTCGCCCTCGCGCAGATTCGGATCCACTGGGCCCGATTCCTCGCAATCGGCCTCGGCATCGCATTGGCTTCCGGATTCGTCGCAACCACCCTGATCATCAATTCCTCGCTGCAGGACAGCCTCGAACACGCCGTCGGTCGTTCTTTCGAGAAAGCCGACCTCACCGTCGTCCCGGACAGAGACGTCTTCGTCGGGGGAGACGAGGCCTCTCCGCTGCTGCGCCCCTTGGCCGAAGTCGACGGGGTGGCTACCGCGTCGTTGTCGGCCCGCACAGTGACCACGGGCCGAGGTGCCGCATTCTCCGAAAGCTCTTTTGCGCTGTCTCCGGTGCCCGCCGATGAACGGCTCGACACGTTCGATATGGTCTCCGGTCAGCGACCGGAAGCGACGACGGACCTCGTGCTCGACACTCGCACGGCCAGCGATCTCAACGTCGGAGTCGGCGATGAGATTCGCTTCACCGTCGATGCTGTGCCAGTGGAGAGCGGAGACGATGACATGCCGATCTACCGGGGTCCGAGTCAGAGCAGCGTCACCTTCTCCGTCGTGGGCATCGCCGAAATGGGGCAGGATCCGGCCCTGCCCGGCGCCACTCGAGCGCTGACGACAGCATCGGGCTATCAGGAGTATTTCGCCCAGCAGGGCGATGTCATCGCCATTCAGATCGCCCTGGAGAGCGGCGCGGACCCAGAGGCTGTGCGTACTCAGCTGCAGAGGGTCATCGATGGTTCGGAATTGAGCGGCAGCCTCGAAGCGCTCTCCGTGGACGATGCCGTGAAAGCGAAGACCGACCGCCTCTCCGGCGGCAACGCCGTCGTGACCGGTCTCCTGCTCGTCTTCGCCGGAATCTCCGTCATCGTCGCCATCCTCGTCGTCTCCAATACCTTCTCCGTCATCGTCGCCGGACGCCGTCGGGAATTCGCTCTGTTGCGCTGCCTCGGAGCCACCCGCCTGCAGATGTACGGCTCGGTCGTGGCCGAAGGGCTCTTCGTCGGATTGCTCGGGTCGATCTTCGGTGTGCTCACCGGGGTCGTCGGCAGTCGCGTACTGATGGCTGTAGCGGTGCGCTACTGGCCGCAGGAGTTCCCCTACGACACTCTCACCGTTCCTGTCTCCGCCCTGTTCAGCGGTGTCGTCGTCGGTGCCCTGCTGACGATTGTGGCCACCATCCGACCGGCTCGCAGTGCCATCGCTGTAACCCCGCTCGAAGCACTCCAGCCCTTCGACGCATCCATCTCGCCGAGCACCCGCGCTCGTCCGCGCCACCTCGTGGGTTTCGGCTGCATCGGGCTGGGTGTGGTTCTCGTCATCGTCTCGGTCTATGCGGTGTCGGCTTCGCAGCTCTGGATCCTCGGCGGAGCGCTGGGTGGGGGACTCGTGGTCACGGGGCTGGTCATCAGCGCGGCGAAGATCATCCCGCCCGTCGTCGCATGGACGGGGGAGGTGCTGTTCAGCCCTTGGGGCGTTCCCGGTCAGCTGGCGACCCTGAACACATTGCGCAATCCGCGTCGCACCGCGGCCACAGCCACGGCGCTCATCATCGGCGTGACCTTGGTGGCGACGATCCTCGTGGGCGGCATGTCGACGAAAGCGACGCTCAGCCACGGCCTCGACCAGCGTTATCCCGTTGACATCTCCGTGCCGCTGTCGGGCCTCGTCGATGATGACCAACTCGACGATGTGCGCGGGATCCCCGGCGTGTCCACCGCGGTCATCGCCCACCGCGCCGAGGCGGTCGAAGACTTCAAGGGCTCCCGTCCCGAGATCTTCGTCATCGACCCGGACAGCGCCGAGACCGTACTCGGAGACGCGGCCGCGAACATCGTGTCCGGACGGGTCACAGTCCCCGAAGACTATCCTTCACCGACAGTGCGGGTGAAAGGGCTCAACGAGATGAGCGTGCCCGTGCACAGGGACGGCCTCTCCAGTCTCGCCTTCTTCACCACCCCCGACGTCGGCAACGATCTCGGCATCTCGGCGACGACGACGGCCGTGCTCGTCCGCCTCGACGAGGATGTCGACGTCGACGAGATCACCCGCATCCGTCAGTCCGTGGCCGAGACGCTCGACGTATCCAGCGACGAGGTCGGCGGCTCGGCCGTCGCCCGGGGCGCCTATTCCGAACTCATCGATGTCATGCTGGCCGGGGCCGTGGCTCTGCTCTTCGTCTCCGTGGTCATCGCGCTCATCGGCGTCTCGAACACGGTCAGCCTCTCCGTCATCGAGCGCCGCCGGGAGAACGCGCTGATGCGGGCGCTGGGGCTGAGCCTTGCGCAGCTGCGGACTCTGCTGGCGCTCGAAGCGGTGCTCATCTCATCGGTGGCTGCACTGCTGGGACTCGTGCTCGGCGGTGCCCTGGGCATCGTCGGCACACGGTTGGTCACCCACGACTACTCCACCGACCTCATCGTCGACTTCTCTGCCCCGTCCTTCCTCGGCATCCTCGGCGTGGCGGTCGTCGCCGGCATCCTCTCCGCTCTGGCACCGGCCAGGCGAGCGTCCCGACTCTCACCGGTCGAAGGTCTCAAACTCGACTTCTGATGGGCCCCGGCCACCGAACCGGACGTCGGTGTCTGATAGGAAAGAGCTCATGAACTCCGCGCGCATCCGCATTCTGATCGTCCTCGGAATCGTCTTCGCTGCCTTCAATCTGCGCCCCGGAGTCACCGGGCTCTCGCCTCTGCTCGACACCATGGGCGAAGAGATCGAACTGAGCGCGGTGTTCCTGGCCGTCATCGGCATGCTGCCGCCGCTGCTCTACGGCATCAGCGGCTTCATCACCCCGCGGCTCTATGCCCGCTTCTCCGGACTCGGCCTGACCTTGGCCGCCATGGTGATGGTCATGATCGGACTGGGTGTCCGCTCGGTCATCGATTCGCCGTCGCTGTTCCTGGCGCTGAGCGTGCTGGCCCTGCTGGGAATGGGCATCGGAAACGTCGTCCTCCCGCCCCTGGTGAAATCGTATTTCCCCGACAGGGTGGCCCTCATGTCGACCGTGCACGTCGGGCTCCTCCAGTTCGGGACGTTCATTCCGCCGCTCGTGGCGGTTCCCCTCGCCTCCGGTGTCGGTTGGAGAGGCTCACTGCTCGTCTGGGCCGGTTTCGCGGCTCTGGGTGCGGTCGTGTGGATCGTCATCCGCATGGCCAGGCCCGCACCCGCCGCCGAGGTGGCCGTCGCCGTCGTCGGCGGCAGTGAGCTCTCCCGCCTTCTGCGCAGCCCTCGGGCCTGGGCGCTGATGACGATGACGGGTCTGACGTCGTTCAACAACTTCATCCTCTTCACCTGGCTGCCGGGTCTGCTCACCCGCTCCGGGTTCGATGCTGCCTTCGGCGGGGCGATGCTCGCGCTGGTCACAGCCATCCCTCTCGTCCTCGGATTCGTCCTGCCGACCCTGGCTCAGAAGATGACCTCGGCCTATCCCATCGTCGTCGGCTTCTGCCTCAGCCTGGCCGTGGGGTACCTGGGTCTGTGGCGGCTGCCGACAGCGGCTCCCGTGCTGTGGACAGTGTTGCTGGGCATCGGCATCTCCACGTTCCCACTCGCTCTGACACTCATCACCCTCCGGGCGCGAAACGCCGAGGCGGCGGCTTCCCTGTCCGGCTTCGTCCAGGGCGGAGGGTATCTTCTCGCGGCCACCGGCCCGCTGATCTTCGCCTTTCTCCTCCAGAGCTTCGACAGCATGTGGCCGGCATTCGTCGTGGTGCTCGCCTCGGTGGCCGTCAAATTCTTCGTCAGCCACGCCGCCTGCCGACCCGGCGCCATCTGAGGCCCGGCGGGCTTCCGTCTCGTCATGAGAGCGAAGATGTCATCGGATTCGTCCTCGCCGTCCGGGCCCGAGTACTCTGTTCGAGTGACCCCGGAAGACTTGCAGACTGCACTCGCGCGCGCCTTGGCGACGGCCGAGGCAGGCCTCGTCGCACCGGGGTTCGCCATGCAGATCGACGTCCTGGCTCCGAACCGTTCCGAACTCGGTGACTGGACGACGCCCGTGGCGCTGCGCGCCGCCGCTGCACCCGAGCAGCGGACCGAGCTCGCCGCACATCTGTGCACCGAACTGCGTGCCCTGACCGGGGTGGCGGATGCCGTCATCGCCGGGCCCGGCTTCGTCAACGTGACCCTCACTCCCGCTGGCCGAGCACATGTGCTCAGCGACATCATCACCGCAGCGGGGGAGACCGATTCGATCGAAGGAGCGGAACAGGACGGGTCGCCGCTGCGCACGCTGCTCGTCGCTGCGGACCGGGAATCGGCACAGGCGCCTGTCACCGGCGACCACGACCGTGACGTCGACCCGGTCGCGGTGAACAGCCTGCAGCGCGGCCATGCCGCCGCCTGCCGGGAGCAGCGGCGGGCGCACCGGGCGGGAATCCCGTCCGAGGCCGTCGACGCGGCGGGACTCGAGGATCCGAGCGAGACGCGAATGCTCAATGCCGTGGCGGGACTGCCGTCAGCGCTGGAACGCTCGCGCCGCCTCGGCGAGAACGATCTGTTCGTCAACGCTCTTATCGACCTCGGCGATGCCGTCGAGGACTGGATCCGCCGCTGTCCGGTCACTCCGACGGTCGATGAGGACATCACCGTCACCCATGCCTCCCGGCTCTTCGCTCTGAGAGCCGTCATCATCGTCCTCGCCGCAGGACTACGACAATTGGGCGCTTCGGCCCCGGAGAGGATCTGATGCCCGCACATATCGCAGGGACTCTGCACGCGACACCGGCCCCGGTGTGGCTGCCCTATCCCGATGACGTCAATGCCCTGTTGCCGAGTCTGTGGTCGGACAACGTCACGAAGACCGACGACGGAGTGCTCACGATCGCCGGTCATTCCGTGACGGACCTGGCCGAACGATACGGGACCCCTACTCTCCTCATGGACGTCGCTGACTTCCGCAGCCGTGCCGAGGCCTACCTGAGCACATTCTCCAACGCCTTCTCCGTGGAGAAGGGACTGGCTGGCGCCGATGTGTTCTACGCCGGGAAGGCATTCCTGTGCACAGCTGTGGCCCGCTGGGTGCATGAGGCCGGGCTCGGCCTCGACACCTGCTCCCTGGGCGAGATGATGATCGCCCGCGCCGCCGGTGTCCCCGGCGACCGCGTCGGGCTGCACGGAAACAACAAATCGGCGTCGGAGCTCGAATACGCCCTCGACTACGGCGTGGCCAGGATCTTCGTCGACAGCCTCGATGAGGTCGCACGTCTGGAATCCATCGCTGCGGCCAGAGGAACGGTCGCCCCGGTCATGCTGCGAGTCACGGTCGGCGTCGAAGCGCACACCCACGACTTCATCGCCACGGCTCACGAAGACCAGAAGTTCGGGCTCTCGCTCGCCGACGGCACCGCCGCCCGGGCCGCTCGGCTGGTCGCCGAATCCGAACATCTGCGTCTCGACGGTCTCCACTCCCACATCGGTTCGCAGATCTTCGACATCTCCGGATTCCAGGTCGCCGCCGCCCGCGTACTCGCCTTCCGAGCCGAGATCATGGGCGAACACGGCATCGACCTGCCCGATGTCGACCTCGGCGGCGGCTTCGGCATCCGCTACACCTCCCAGGACACCCCGATCCCGGTCGCGGAGATGGCCGCAGAGCTCGCCGCCGTCGTGGCCAAGGAATGCCGGGGCCTGGGCACGAGCGTCCCCAGGATCTCCATCGAACCCGGTCGCGCCATCGTCTCCCCGGCGGTGTTCACTCTCTACGAGGTCGGCACCGTCAAACAGGTGAGCACGGACAGCGGCACTCGCACATATGTCGCTGTCAACGGGGGAATGAGCGACAACATCCGCACGGCACTCTACGACGCGGACTATTCGTGCACCTTGGCCAACCGGAACTCGAACGCCGAGCCTGCGATCGTGCGGGTCGTCGGCAAGCACTGCGAATCCGGTGACATCATCGTCCGCGACGAATACATGGGCGCAGACGTCACTGCAGGCGATCTCGTCGCGGTCCCCACCACCGGGGCGTACTGCCGCTCGCTGGCCAACAACTACAACCATCTGCCCCGGCCGGGCGTGCTGGCCGTCGAGGCCGATAGAGTTGAGTGGATCGTGACCCCCGAAGACCACACGCAGATGTTCGCCACGGACCCGGGAATGGCCGGGGGAGTGGCGTCGAACTGATGAGTGCGAGAGACAAGAGCGGAAAAGGTGAGGAAATGCAGGCACTGAAGGTTGCCGTGCTCGGATGCGGAGTCGTCGGCACGGAGGTCGCCGCCCGAATCCAGAATCGCGCGGAGGGCCTGGCCGAGCGCATCGGCGCTCCGCTGGAGCTGAGCGCCATCGTCGTCCGCGATGCTTCGAAGGCCCGTCCGGGAATCGACGAGAAGCTGCTGACGACCGACGCCGAGGCGGCCATCGCCGGAGCCGATATCGTCGTCGAGCTGATGGGCGGAATCGAACCCGCCCGCTCGCTCATCACCGCAGCGCTGCGCCAGGGTTCATCGGTCGTGACCGCGAACAAGGCTCTGCTGGCCGCCAGCTACGGCGAGCTCATGTCCGCTGCCGACGACGCTGGTGTGCGCCTCGAGCACGAAGCGGCGGTGGCAGGGGCGATCCCGATCATCCGACCTGTCGGCGATTCGCTGGCCGGGGACCGAATCGAACGCATCATGGGCATCGTCAACGGCACTACGAACTACATCCTCGACCAGATGGACTCCGAGGGCTGGGATTTCGACCAGGCTCTCACTGCCGCCCAAGGGCTCGGATACGCAGAGGCCGATCCGACCGCTGACATCGGCGGACACGATGCGGCGGCGAAGGCTGCGATCCTGTCCTCGCTGGCCTTCCATGCACCCGTGTCGATCGATGACGTCCACGTCGAAGGCATCGAAGGCGTCACCGCCGAGATGGTCGAGACCGCCCGGGACCAGGGCTTCGTCATCAAACTCCTCGCCGTGTGCGAACGTGTGGCCTCATCACCGGCAGGGGCCGGTCTCTCGGCGCGCGTCTATCCGGCGCTTCTCGACCGAGGACACGCACTGGCATCCGTCCGCGGTGCCTTCAACGCCGTGTTCATCGAGGCCGAAGCCGCCGGCGAGCTGATGTTCTACGGACAGGGAGCCGGTGGAGCACCGACCGCATCCGCCGTGCTCGGCGACCTCGTGTCCGTGGCCAGGCGCAAGGTGCTCGGCGGACGCGGACAGTACGAACGCCCCTTCCACGAGGACTACCCGATCCTGCCGATCTCGGCGATCACGACCAGGTACCACATCACCCTCGACGTGGTCGACCGTCCCGGTGTGCTCGCCGCGGTCTCCGAGGTCTTCGCCGATGAAGGGGCATCCATCGAACTGATGCGACAGACGATCGGGGACATCGACGACAACGGCGTCCAGCACGCGAAGCTCGTGCTGGCCACCCACTCGAACACCGACTCGACTCTGCAGAAGACGGTCGATCGACTCGTCGATCTGCCGGTCGTCCACACCGTCAAATCCGTGATCCGCGTAGAAGGACAGTGACTATGAACTACCCCAGACACCAGTGGCAGGGCGTCGTCGAGGAATACCGCAGCCTCCTCGACATCTCCGCTGACACTCCTGCCGTCACACTCGGTGAGGGCGGGACCCCGCTGATCAGGGCGGAGAAGCTCAGCGCACGCACCGGTGCCCAGGTGTGGGTGAAGTACGAGGGCCTCAATCCGACTGCGTCGTTCAAAGACCGCGGTATGACGATGGCGATCACCAAGGCTGTGGCCCACGGTGCCAAAGCCGTCATCTGCGCCTCGACGGGCAACACCTCGGCCTCTGCCGCCGCCTATGCCACGAAGGCCGGACTGACCTGCGCTGTGCTCGTGCCCACCGGCAAGATCGCGCCGGGGAAGATGAGCCAGGCCATCGCCCACGGAGCGACCCTGCTCGAAGTCGACGGAAACTTCGACGACTGCCTGACGCTGTGCCGCAAGCTCTCGGAGTCCTACCCGGTCCACCTCGTCAACTCGGTCAATCCCGATCGCATCGAAGGCCAGAAGACCGCGGCTTTCGAAGTCGTCGACGTCCTCGGCGACGCTCCCGACATCCATGTTCTGCCCGTCGGCAACGCCGGCAACATCACGGCGTACTGGAAGGGCTACAACGAATACCGCGAACACGGGATCTCCAAGCAGCTGCCTCAGATGTGGGGCTTCCAGGCCGCCGGTGCCGCACCGCTGGTGCTCGGCCACCCCGTCGACGAACCGGACACGGTGGCGACCGCCATCCGCATCGGCAACCCCGCCAGCTGGACGCAGGCCGAAGCTGCGCGTGACGATTCGGGCGGTCTCATCGATTCGGTCACCGACGACGAGATCCTCGCCGCCCATAAGATCCTGTCCAGCGAAGAGGGCATCTTCGTCGAACCCGGTTCGGCCGCCTCGGTGGCGGGTCTGCTGAAGATGGCCGACGCCGGTCGGGTCCCTGCCGCTGCGACGATCGCGGTCACCGTGACCGGTCACGGACTCAAGGACCCCAGCTGGGCCCTGCACACCGCCGACGGGTCCGATATCGAGACCAAGCGGGTCTCCGTCGACGCCGTCAGCGCCGCACGCGCCCTGGGACTCGAGGACAGCTGAGGGTGCGCGTCCGACTCGAGGTCCCGGCCACCTCGGCGAATCTGGGGCCCGGCTACGACTCGTACGGGCTGGCCCTCGACATCGTCGACACCCTCATCCTCACCGTCCACGACGCAGCGGTCGATCCTCACCGCTGCGTCGAGGTCACGGGGGAGGGCGCCGAGGTGCTGCCCCGGGACGGCTCGCACCTGATCATGCGCATCATCGGTGAGGTGCTCGACTCGGAGTTTCCCGCCGTCGCGGCAGAGCTGAGGCCGCGTCTGTCGCTGGAGTGCGACAACCGGATCCCTCATTCCCGTGGATTGGGCTCCTCGGCCGCGGCCGTCGTAGCCGGCATCGCCCTCGCAGCGGAGCTCGGAGCCTGGTCGACCGGAGTCGAGCTGAGCCGGGACCGGATCCTCGAGATCGCCACCGCCGTCGAGGGGCATCCGGACAACGCCGCCCCCGCGATCTTCGGCGGACTCACCGTCTCTCTGTCGGAGCCTGTGAAGTCGTGGCAGGTGCCAGTGCGCACCGTCCAGGCGGTCACCGTGCTCGTGCCCTCGTTCCGCCTTGACACCGAGGTCGCCCGTGGACTCATTCCCGCCGACATCGATCACGCGATCGCGGCCGACAATTCGGCTCGGGCGGGCCTGCTCGTCCATGGGATGAGCAATGACTCCCAGGTGCTCTTCGAAGCCACCCGCGACCAGCTCCATCAGGAGTTCCGCCGCGGCGCCTATCCGGAGTCGATGGCTCTGGTCGACGCACTGCGCGCCGAAGGTCTCCCGGCCGTCGTCTCCGGCGCCGGACCGACGGTGCTCGTCCTCGCCGAGGCGGTTCCCGACGCCCTCGTGCCGGAAGGCTTCGTCGCTCAGCGCACCGCGATTGACCTCGGTGGTTACCGGGTGAGCCGAGAAATCTGAGGAAACGATTCGCCAGATCGTCTCCGAACAAGTAGACTGTGGGTGTTCCGACAGGGCACGGCTTCCCGCTGTTCTGCACAGGTCCGTCGCCGATGTCATACATTCTGGAACATCTCCTGCTCATTCTTTAGCAGGTTTTCTTTCACAACGCACCGTCAATGGTGTTTCCGTCGCCGTGAGCAAACGGCACATGCCGCACGGCCGAAAGAGGGAGAAGGACCTTCGTGTCTGAAACCACCACTCAGGATTCCACCCCGCGCACAGGCAGCCTCACAGCGCTGCGGCTGCCTCAGCTCCAGGAAATGGCTGCCGGGCTGGGAATCAAGGGTTACCGTCGCCTTCGCAAGAGCGAACTGATCGACGCCATCAACAGCCACTCGGGCGGATCTGCTGAGAAGAAGTCCGTCCCCACCGAGAAGAAGCCCGCCGCGGAAGCGGCCGCCAAGGCTGAGAAGCCGGCGGAGAAGCCGGACGAGAAGAAGCAGGAGTCGACGAACCGTCGCTCTTCGCGTCGCTCTGCCGCTTCCGCGTCCGAGGACGCTCCGGCGCTCATCATCGAACCGAACACCGAGTCCTCGTCGTCTTCGACGGCGAACGAGTCCGGTGCGGACCAGTCCGGGGGAGCAGCCTCCGAGGAGAACAGCGGCGATCAGGATCGTCAGCGCTCTCGCCGCAGCCGTTCTCGCTCCCGCGGCTCCGAGTCCCAGACCGAGGGTCGCGACGGCAACGGTGAGGAATCGGCCGACCGCGGCGGCCAGGATCGCTCCGGCGACCAGGACCGCTCCGACCGTGACCATCGCGGAGGGCGCGACAACGACCGTCGCAGCCGGAACAACGACCGCTCCGACGACAACCGTGGCGGCAACGGCCGGGGCAACAATGACCGGGACGGCGGCAACGATCGCAGCCACCGCAACGACCGGGGCGGCAACAACGACCGCAACGATCGTCGCAACCGCAGCAACGACGATGACGATCGCGGCAACAACCGCCGCGGACGGGGTCGTGACCGCAAGCGCCGCGGCCGCGGCAACGACGAGCCGGACATCCGCAACGACGATGTGCTCATCCCCGTCGGCGGCATCCTCGACGTCCACGACAACTACGCCTTCCTCCGCACCTCCGGCTACCTGCCGGGGCCGAACGACGTCTACCTTTCGGCATCCATGGTGCGCAAGAACGGTCTGCGCAAGGGCGACGCCGTCGCCGGCGCGATCCGTCAGCCGCGTGAGAACGAACAGCGGAACAACAAGCGCGAAAAGTTCGATGCCCTCGTGCGCCTCGATTCCGTCAACGGACTCACCGTCGACGATGCCCGCAGCCGTGTCGAGTTCTCGAAGCTGACTCCGCTCTACCCGCAGGATCGTCTGCGCCTCGAGACCACCTCGAAGCTGCACTCGACCCGTCTCATCGATCTCATCACCCCCATCGGCAAGGGCCAGCGCGGACTCATCGTCGCGCCTCCGAAGGCCGGCAAGACGACGATCATGCAGCAGATCGCCAACGCGATCACGGAGAACAACCCCGAAGCGCACCTCATGGTCGTCCTCGTCGACGAACGTCCCGAGGAAGTCACGGACATGCAGCGTGCGGTCAAGGGCGAAGTCATCGCCTCGACCTTCGACCGTCCGGCCGACGACCACACCACGATCGCCGAACTCGCCATCGAACGCGCCAAGCGCCTCGTCGAGATGGGTTCCGATGTCGTCGTGCTGCTCGACAACATCACGCGCCTGGGACGTGCCTACAACATCGCCCAGCCGGCATCCGGTCGGATCCTCTCCGGCGGTGTCGACGCCAATGCGCTCTACCCGCCGAAGAAGTTCTTCGGTGCTGCACGCAACATCGAAGGCGGCGGCTCGCTGACCATCCTCGCCACGGCTCTCGTCGAGACCGGCTCCAAGATGGACGAAGTCATCTTCGAAGAGTTCAAGGGCACCGGCAACATGGAGCTGCGTCTGAGCCGTCAGCTTGCCGACAAGCGCATCTTCCCGGCCATCGACGTCAACTCCTCGAGCACTCGCCGCGAAGAGATGCTCATGACCAAGGAAGAGACGAAGGTCATGTGGCAGCTGCGCCGACTGCTCTCGGGCCTCGAGCAGCAGCAGGCTGTCGAACTGCTCATGTCGAAGCTCAAGGAGACCGGCTCGAACGTCGAGTTCCTCATGCAGGTGCAGAAGACGACCCCGCTGCCGAAGTCGTCGACCGACAACAGCTGAGATGGTCGACGACACCCTCACGGCCAGCGTCAGCGCACTGCTCGATGAGCACGCCCGGGTTCAGGAGGAACTCTCCGACCCCGCGGTCCACGCTGACGCCGGCCGGGCCAAGAAGCTGACCAGGCGGTACGCGGAACTCGACAAGGTCGCCGCGGCCGCCCGGCACTTCGCCCAACTCGAAGCCGACCACGCAGCCGCCGTGGAGCTGGCCGAGGACGACGCCGACTTCGCTGCGGAGGCCAAGCGTCTGTCCGCAGAGATGGAGACGGCCGAGGGTGAGCTCAAAGATCTCCTGGTACCCAGCGACCCGGATGACTCCCGAGACGCCATCATCGAGATCAAAGCCGGCGAAGGCGGCGACGAATCCGCACTGTTCGCCGGTGACCTGCTGCGGATGTACCAGCGGTGGATCGACTCGCGCGGCTGGTCGAGCCAGATCCTCGACGCCACGCATTCGGATCTCGGCGGATACAAGGACGTCACCATGGCCGTCAAGGCGAAGAACGACGGCGCCTACGGCTGGGTGAAGTTCGAAGGCGGAGTGCACCGTGTCCAAAGGGTCCCGGTCACCGAATCGCAGGGACGCATCCACACCTCCGCAGCCGGTGTGCTCGTCTTCCCCGAAGTCGATGAACCCGAAGAGATCCAGCTGGACGAACACGATCTGCGCATCGACGTCTACCGCTCGTCCGGACCCGGCGGCCAGTCCGTGAACACCACGGACTCCGCTGTGCGCATCACGCACCTGCCGACCGGAATCACAGCGAGCTGCCAGAACGAGAAGTCCCAGCTGCAGAACAAAGACGCAGCGATGCGCATGCTCCGTGCTCGGATCTTGGCCAAGCAGGCCGAAGAGGCCGCAGCGGAAGCCGCAGACATCCGTCGTTCGCAGGTGCGCACCGTCGATCGCTCGGAACGCATCCGCACCTACAATTTTCCGGAGAACCGGATCACCGATCACCGCACCGGATACAAGGCCTACAATCTCGATCAGGTGCTCGCCGGCGATCTCGATCCGGTCATCGGATCCTGCCGCGACGCCGACAAGGCCGCACGCCTCGACGCGCTGGGGGACTGACCTGGACACTGTCAGGCCGACTCTCGTCTCCGACCTCCTTCGCGGGGCGACCACGCTCCTCACCGAAGCAGGCATAGCGAGTCCCGAAGCCGATGCGCTCGAACTGCTCGCCCACGCATGGTCGATCGACAGGGCATCGCTGAGCCGCCGCCGTCTCTTCGACGAACCCGTGCCGGAGTCGGTGAGCACTCGATTCGCCGAACTCTGTGACCAGCGGAGGCGGCGGACACCGCTGCAGCATCTCACCGGCATCGCCCACTTCCGGCATCTGCAGCTGCAGGTGGGCCCCGGAGTCTTCGTGCCCCGACCGGAGACGGAGCTGCTCGCCGGAGCCGTTCTGAGCGAACTGTCCGAACTCGCCGAAACTGACTCGACGACGGAGAACGACAAGGCTCGGCGTCCCTTCGTCATCGACCTGTGCTCCGGTTCGGGAGCGATCTCCCTCTCCGTTGCCACCGAATTCGACTCCGTCGACGTCCTCGGCGTCGAACGCGAATCCGCGGCCCTGGAATGGTCACTGAAGAACCTCGAGCAGTGCCGCCTCGGCGAGTCGACGGTCGAGTTCATCTCCGGTGATGCGACGACGATCACGAAGGCTCGGCCGGATCTGTGCGGGCGTGCCGACATCGTGGTGACGAACCCGCCCTATGTTCCCGATTCCGCCGTGCCGCGGGACCCGGAGGTCGCCGAACACGATCCCGCGGCCGCGCTCTACGGCGGGGATTCGGGTTTGGAGATTCCGGGACTCATCATCAGTCAAGCCGAGCAGCTGCTGAGATCAGGCGGACTCTTCCTCATGGAACACAGCGAGGAACAGGGCGATGGGGCACGGGAACTCCTGGAGGCCACGGCCAGTCTGAGACATGCCGCCACATTCCAGGACTACACTGGACGCGACCGCTATACAGTGGCGCGCCGTGAGGCGTAGGGGATCTCGGAGACGAATTCCCGCCGCGTACTGCCCAGTACCGAAACCACAACCCGAACATTCGAAACGGAGAACTCGTGTCGAGACGATTCGACGTCAGCCAAGAAGAGATCCGTGAACTCGTCTTCGACGAGTGCGCGCGAGTCGTCGACACAGGCAACCTGCTCGTCATCCCCACCGATACGGTCTACGGGATCGCCGCCGATGCCTTCAGCGCATCGGCCGTTGCGGCTCTGCTCGCGGCCAAGGGCCGGGGACGGGACATGCCGCCTCCGGTTCTCGTCCCACGCGCGGAGACCATCTTCGGGCTCGTCGACGGGGTCGATGAGACTGTGCTGGCACTGACCGCGAAATTCTGGCCCGGACCGCTGACGATCATCGCGAACGCTCAGCCCTCCCTCGACTGGGACCTCGGCGATACCCACGGAACCGTGGCCGTGCGCATGCCCGACGACGAGTCGGCGCTGGCCCTGCTCGGCCGCACCGGGCCTCTGGCCGTGTCGAGTGCGAACATCTCCGGACAGCCCGCCGCCAGGACCGCCGACGAAGCGCAGGAGATGCTCGGCGACGATGTCGACATCTACGTCGACGGGGGAGTGCGGGAGTCGGGGCTGTCCTCGACGATCATCGACCTCAGCGGCGACGTGCCCCGCATCCTGCGCCGCGGTCCGATCACCGCCGAGGACCTGCGCGAAATCGTCCCCGAACTCATCGACCTGGACGGCTGAGTGCGCGCCTACCTCTTCATCCTCGTTGTCTCCGCCCTCGTGGCGTACCTGCTGACTCCAATGGTCAAGCGGGTGGCCGAACGAGGAAAGATCTTCTCACCGCTGCGTGACCGCGACGTCCATTCCATTCCGACGCCGAGGCTGGGCGGAGTCGCGATGTTCGGCGGGCTTCTGGCCGGCCTCATCTTCGCCTCCCAGATGCCGTTCCTCAATCGGATCTTCGTCGAATTGGGCCCGATCATCGGAATCGCCGGAGCCGCCGGCCTGCTGTGTCTGCTCGGAGTCATCGACGACATCTGGGACCTGCATTGGATGGCGAAGCTCGCCGGCCAGGCTCTCGCCGCAGGCTTCATGGCGATCAAGGGAGTGGCGCTGCTGTCGATTCCCTTCGGCGGAGTCATCATCGGCTCCCCGCGGATGTCGATCATCGTCACTGTCCTCGTCGTCCTCGTGACCATCAACGCGGTGAACTTCGTCGATGGGCTCGACGGTCTTGCCGCGGGCGTCGTCGCCATCGGCGGCAGCGCCTTCTTCATCTACTCCTACTGGCTCGCTCGTGACGCTTCACCGGAGTCGTATGCGAACCTCGCCTCGCTCATCATCGCGATCCTCGTCGGCGCCTGCCTCGGTTTCCTCCCGCACAATTTCAATCCGGCGAGGATCTTCATGGGCGACTCCGGGTCGATGCTCATCGGCCTGCTGCTCGCCGCCTCGACGATCAGGGTCACCGGCCAGGTCGACCCGGCGCTGATCGGCCAGGAGCGAGCGTTCGCCACATTCATGCCGATCATCCTGCCGGTGGCCGTGATGTTCCTGCCGCTGCTCGACCTCGGACTGGCCGTGGTGCGCAGGCTGCGTGCCGGACAGTCTCCGTTCTCCGCCGATGCCAAACACCTCCACCACCGGATGCTGCGTCTGGGACATTCCCATGCGCGTGCGGTGCTCATCCTCTATACCTGGACGGCGCTCATCGCCTTCGGCTCGGTGCTGCTCCTGTTCAAGGGCTGGCTGTTCTCGGCCTGCGTCATCGGCGGCCTCGCTGCCATCACCCTGATCTTCACCTTCTATCCCCTACGCATGCGTCAGAAAGCCAGAGAGGAAATCTCGTGACCGACCCGATACCGCGCCGAGAGACCGAAGTCGAAGCAGCCTGGACCCGCGTCTGGAGGACCCTGCTCATCCGTGGCATCATCCTCGTCCTCGTCGTCGCGGCCCTCGGAATGGGCATCGGCTGGCTGGTCTCGGGGATGACGGGACTCGTCGGCGGGGCCGTCGGCGGGGGACTGGCTGCGGTCTTCATCATCATCACCCTCGTCGTCATGTACGTCGGACGGAACATGGGACTGACCGCGATCGCCGGGTTCCTCGGCATCGGGTTCCTCTTCAAGGCCTTCATCTTCATGATCGTCATCTGGCGCATCAAGGATGCGACCTGGCTCGACGGCACGGTCGCCTTCTTCACCATCGTCGTCGCGGTCATCGGCTCCTCGCTCGTCGAGGCGATCACCGTGGTCAAGGGACGCGTGCCCTATGTCGATCCGGAGGCGAGATAGGCGAGCGGAGACCGATCGTCGCTCCCATCTGAGACGCGTCGTGGGGTGAGGCGCAAGACGAATGACGTGTCGTATAAAATCGTTGACAGAAATTGCACAGAGAAGCCTGATGAATTTGTCGGTCACTCTCTACAGTTGGTAGAGTAGACCCGGTGCTTGGGCGGATCTTCGCCCTTTGTCGCTCCTGAACCTCAAGCCTCGCCATCAGTGCGGGGCCAAGGCCAGGCCATCAGGGCCCTTGACCATGGGAGAGTAGTAAAAACGTGGGAACACTCAACGCCGCGAACACAACAGTCAGTGCTGCAGAAGGCGGCTTCCACGCACCGTCGATGGCTGAATTCTTTCCAGCCTCGTTCCTCTTTGAGGGCACACCGTTCGAAATGAACCGCGTGATGCTCATCCGCATCATCGCCACCGTCGCCGTCGTTGTGCTCCTGGCCGTCTGGGCCAAGCGCATGAAGCTCATTCCGTCCCGCTTCCAGTCGAGCATGGAGCTCGCCATGGAATTCGTGACCGTCGGCATCGCCGAGGACACGATGGGCAAGGAGAAGGCCAAGAAGTTCATGCCGCTCATCGTGGCGATCTTCTTCGGAATCCTCTTCTGGAACGTCACGAAGCTCATTCCGTTCCTCAATATGCCGGGCACCGGCGTCATCGGCATGCCGATCGTGCTGACCCTCGTGGTCTATGTGACCTACCACTGGGCCGGCATCGCCGAGAAGGGCCTCGGCCGCTATCTCAAGGATTCGCTCGTCCTGCCCGGCGTCCCGCCGGCAATGCATATCCTGCTCATCCCGATCGAGTTCATCACGAAGTTCGTCACCCAGCCGTTCACTCTGGCGATCCGACTCTTCGCGAACATGATGGTCGGCCACCTCCTGCTCGTCCTCTGCTTCTCCGCTACGAGCTTCTTCCTCTTCGACGCAGCCAACGGATTCCAGTTCTTCGGCATCGTCACCTTCGCCGGCGGCATGTTCGTCTTCATCCTGGAGATGCTCATCGTCGTGCTGCAGGCCTACATCTTCGCTCTTCTGTCCTGTGTCTACATCAATGCCGCGATCTCGGACGAACACTGAGATCGCACCCCCAGATCCGTAACTCACGAGTTGCACGGTCGGGCCAACCACCCGGCTTCATTATGAAAGGAAAAGCATCCTATGGATATGCTCGCCGCAGTTGAAGGTAGCGTTTCGACGATCGGTTACGGCCTCGCCGCAATCGGTCCCGGTATCGGTGTCGGAATCGTTATCGGCAAGACCATCGAGGGAACCGCTCGTCAGCCCGAAATGGCCGGCGCCCTGCGCGGAAACATGTTCCTCGGTATCGCTCTGATCGAGGCCCTGGCCCTCATCGGTATCGCCACCCCGTTCTTCCTCCCCTGATCTCGAAGAGGACTGAAAGATGACTCCGGTAAACATCGTCGCCGACGCGGAGAACCCGCTTCTCCCGGCGGCCTACGACATCCTCTGGAGTGCCGTCTGTCTGCTGATCGTCTTCCTGGTTGTCTGGAAGTACGTCCTTCCCGCCTTCAACAAGACCCTCGACGAGCGTGCTGAGCGCATCCAGGGTGGAATTGAGAAGGCCGAGAAGGTGCAGGCCGAAGCCGATCAGGCTCTGGCCGAGTATCAGAAGCAGCTCGCCGACGGTCGTGCCGAAGCTGCACGACTGCGCGCCGAGGCTCAGGAAGAGGGCGCCCAGATCATCGCCGACATGAAGGCCCAGGCTCATTCCGAGGCTGATCGCATCATCGCTCAGGCACAGACTCAGATCGACGCCGAACGTCAGTCCGCCATGGTGCAGCTGCGTTCCGAGGTCGGCACTCTCGCCACGGACCTGGCATCGCGCATCGTCGGTGAGTCACTCACGGACGATCAGCGTTCGGCCAATGTGGTTGATCGCTTCATCTCCGATCTCGAGTCCAACTCGTCCGCGCAGCCGGTCAAGGGGGCGTGATGCTCCAGTCGAGCAGATTGTCCCTGCAGGCCGTCCTCGAGACCGCGAATTCCGAGATCTCCGGGGGAGACCCCCGACAGATCGGGGAGGAGACTCTGGCACTCGTCGGCGTCCTCGCCGAGAATGTCGGACTGCGCAAGGCTCTGGCAGACTCCTCCGAGTCGGCCGAGAGGAAGCAGCAGCTGCTGCGGACTCTGTTCTCGACTCGGATCACGGATGCGGCTCTGCGTATCAGCGACAAGGCCGTCGGTCATCGTTGGGCGCGGACCCAGGACCTCGTCACCAGCCTTGAAGTCGCCGGTGTGACAGCGATCGCCGCTGCCGCACAGGCCGACGGGAAACTGGGACAGGTCGAAGAGGAGATCTTCCGCTTCGCGCGTCTGCTTGAATCCAACCACGAGCTGTCCCGCGCGCTTGATTCGCAGGCCACCGAAGAGAGCAAGCGCGCTCTCGTCTCGGACCTGCTCACCGGCAAGGCACAGCTAGACACCATCAAGCTGGTCGAACAGGCAGCTCTGCACCCTCGCGGACTCCGCGTGGCGAAGGCGCTCGACCAGTACAGCGATATCCTCGCCGCCCGCCAGCAGCGGTCGGTTGCGGACGTCACCGTCGCCAGACCTCTGAGCGAGTCGCAGACCGAAAGGCTGCAGGCGGCATTGTCGGCCAGCTATGGTCGCGAACTCGTCCTCAATGTCCAGGTCGACCCCGATGTTCTCGGGGGAGTCCGGGTGCAGGTCGGCGACGAGATGATGAACTCGACCGTGGCCGATCGACTGGCCGATGTGCAGCGCAAGCTCGCAGGTTGACACTAGTGGCCGGCTTCTCCGGCATCGGCGGCCCACCGGTCGTCGGACGCAAGATTTGAGTAAAGGAAGCAGGGAAACCAGATGGCGGAACTGACAATTCGCCCGGAAGAGATCCGGGACGCTCTCGGGAAGTTCGTTGACTCGTACAACCCGGAGAGCTCGGAAAAGACCGAGGTCGGCAAGGTCGTCACCGCTGGTGACGGTATCGCTCACGTTTCGGGCCTGCCCGGCACCATGGCCAACGAACTCCTGCGGTTCGAAGACGGCACACTGGGCCTGGCACAGAACCTCGACGAACGCGAGATCGGCGTCGTCATCCTCGGTGAGTTCTCCGGAATCGCCGAAGAGCAGAACGTGTACCGCACCGGAGAGGTCCTCTCGATTCCGGTCGGCGACGGGTACCTCGGCCGTGTCGTCGATCCGCTGGGTCGTCCCGTCGACGGACTCGGCGACATCGAGACCGTCGGCCGCCGTGAGCTCGAGCTTCAGGCCGCCGGCGTCATGGACCGCCAGGAAGTGCGTGAGCCGCTCCAGACCGGTTACAAGAGCATCGACGCGATGATCCCCGTCGGCCGTGGTCAGCGTCAGCTGGTCATCGGTGACCGCAAGACCGGTAAGACCGCTCTGGCGATCGACACGATCATCAACCAGAAGGCCAACTGGGAGACCGGAGACCCGAAGAAGCAGGTCCGCTGCATCTACGTGGCCGTCGGCCAGAAGGGTTCGACCATCGCCGGCGTCCGCCGTTCGCTGGAAGAGGCCGGTGCGCTCGAGTACACGACCATCGTGTCCTCTCCCGCGTCTGACCCAGCAGGCTTCAAGTACCTGGCTCCATACTCCGGTTCCGCAATCGGTCAGCACTGGATGTACGACGGCAAGCACGTCCTCATCGTGTTCGATGACCTGTCGAAGCAGGCTGAGGCCTACCGCGCCGTGTCCCTGCTGCTGCGTCGTCCGCCGGGCCGTGAAGCCTACCCCGGCGACGTCTTCTACCTGCACTCGCGTCTGCTGGAACGCTGCGCGAAGCTCTCCGATGAGCTCGGCGGCGGTTCGATGACCGGTCTTCCGATCATCGAGACGAAGGCCAACGACGTCGGTGCGTTCATTCCGACCAACGTCATCTCGATCACCGACGGTCAGATCTTCCTGCAGTCCGATCTGTTCAACGCCGGCCAGCGTCCCGCTGTCGACGTCGGTGTGTCCGTGTCTCGAGTCGGTGGTGCCGCTCAGACGAAGGCTCTCAAGGGAGTCTCGGGCACGCTGAAGATCTCGCTGGCTCAGTACCGTTCGCTCGAGGCCTTCGCGATGTTCGCATCCGATCTCGACGACGCGACCAAGCGGGATCTGGCCCGTGGTGCGCGTCTGACCGAGCTGCTTAAGCAGGGTCAGTACGCTCCGATGCCGTTCGAGAAGCAGACCGTGTCGATCTTCGCCGGAACCAACGGCTACCTCGACGAGATCCCTGTCGACGACGTGCTCCGCTTCGAGTCCGAACTGCATGATCACATCGAGCGCAAGACCGGTATCTTCACGACCATCCGTGAGACCCTGAAGCTCGACGACGACACGACTGAAGAGCTGAAGAGCGTCCTGGCCGAGTTCACCCAGAACTTCGCCAGCTCGGACCAGAGCGGTTCGAAGGCCGGCAGCGAAGACACCGCAGCCGCGTCCTCCGACGAGGTCGAGCAGGAGCAGATCGTTCGGCAGAAGCGTTGAACCTGTTCCGTAACGGCGAAAGGAAGAACTGATGGGAGCCCAGCAGAGGGTCTTCAAACAGAAGATCCGCTCGACTCAGTCCTTGAGGAAGATCTTCAAGGCGATGGAGCTCATCGCTGCTTCGCGGATCCAGAAGGCCATTGCCCGCTCGCAGGCCGCAAGCCCGTACGCGAACGCCCTGACCCGGGCCGTGTCGGCAGTGGCCAGCGAGTCGAACGTGGACCACGTTCTCACCACGGAGTCGGACAACGTCAAGCACGCTGCCGTCCTCGTGATCGGACCCGACCGCGGATTCGCCGGTGCCTATTCCGCGAACCTGCTGCGCGAAGCCGAGGAACTCATTCGGCTGCTGCGCAACGAGGGCAAGAGCGTCGACCTGTTCACTATCGGCAGCAAGGCCAAGAACTACTACACCTTCCGCGATCGTAAGATCGAGAAGTCCTGGACAGGCATCTCCGAGAACCCGCTGGCCGAACACGCACGTGAGATCGGCGAGGCGCTGTTGGAGAACTTCGACCCGGAGTCGGCCGACTCAGGGATCGACGAGATCTACATCGTCTTCACCCGTTTCGTCTCCAGCGTCACGCATGACCCGGAATACCGGCGACTGCTTCCGCTGGAGGTCGTCGACGCCGAAGAGGCATCGACCGGCGGACAGGCTGGGGAATCGTCCGATGCACCCGCGTTCCCGCTCTATGAGTTCGAACCGAGTGCGGAGGCTGTGCTCGACGCACTGTTGCCGCGATACATCGATTCGCGCATTCTGTCGGCGCTGCTCAGCGCAGCAGCATCCGAGCAGGCCTCGCGACAGGCGGCGATGAAGACAGCCACGGACAACGCGGATGATCTCATCAAGACCTACACCCGGTTGGCCAATACGGCTCGCCAGGCGGAAATCACCCAGGAACTCACCGAGATCGTCGGTGGGGCGGATGCCCTCGCGGCATCGGCAGCCGGCGACTGACCGGCGAGAGCAGAGAGAAAGAGACCATGACTGCCACAGCAACGGAAACCTCTCCGGCACAGGGCACTGCCCTCGGCCGGATTTCCCGAGTCATCGGCCCGGTTGTCGACATCGAGTTCCCGCTCGACTCCGTGCCCGAGATCTACAACGCACTGACCGCGTCGGTGGAACTGTCCGAAGGAACCCGGAAGCTGACCTTCGAGGTCGCACTTCACCTGGGCAACGGACTGGTCCGCGCAGTGTCGCTGCAGCCGACCGACGGACTTGTCCGCGGACAGGAAGTCGTCGACACCGGCGCACCGATCTCCGTTCCCGTCGGAGACGTGACCAAGCACCATGTGTGGAACACCACCGGTGACTGCCTCAACCTCGCCGACGGCGAGGAGCTGGAGATCTCCGAGCGGTGGCCCATCCACCGTCCGGCACCGTCGTTCGACGAGCTCGAGTCCAAGACCGAGATCCTCGAAGTCGGCATCAAGAGCATCGACCTCCTGACTCCATACGTCCAGGGTGGAAAGATCGGTCTGTTCGGCGGCGCCGGCGTCGGCAAGACCGTGCTCATCCAGGAGATGATCTTCCGTATCGCGCACAACCACTCGGGCACCTCGGTGTTCGCCGGTGTGGGCGAGCGTACCCGTGAGGGCAACGACCTCATCATGGAAATGGATGAGGCAGGAGTCTTCAAGGACACCGCGCTGGTGTTCGGCCAGATGGACGAGCCGCCAGGCACTCGTCTGCGCGTGGCGCTGTCGGCGCTGACCATGGCGGAGTACTTCCGCGATGTGCAGAACCAGGACGTGCTGCTGTTCATCGACAACATCTTCCGCTTCACCCAGGCCGGCTCCGAGGTCTCGACCCTGCTGGGTCGCATGCCCTCGGCCGTGGGCTACCAGCCCAACCTGGCTGACGAGATGGGTCTGCTGCAGGAGCGCATCACCTCGACGCGTGGTCACTCGATCACGTCGATGCAGGCGATCTACGTTCCCGCCGATGACTACACCGACCCGGCTCCTGCGACGACATTCGCCCACCTCGACGCGACCACGGAGCTCAGCCGTGACATCGCTTCGCGCGGTCTGTACCCGGCGATCGACCCGCTCGCATCGTCCTCGCGCATCCTCGATCCGCTGATCGTCGGTGACGAGCACTACCGCGTGGCCAACGAGGTCAAGGCGATTCTGCAGAAGAACAAGGAACTGCAGGACATCATCGCCATCCTCGGTGTCGATGAACTCGGTGAAGAGGACAAGCTCGTCGTTCACCGTGCGCGTCGTATCGAACAGTTCCTCTCGCAGAACACCTACACCGCTGAGAAGTTCACTCAGGTTCCCGGTTCGACCGTGCCGCTGGCCGACACGATCGAAGGCTTCTCGAAGATCTGCTCGGGCGAAGTCGACCACATCCCGGAGCAGGCATTCTTCAACGTCGGCGGCCTTGACGATGTCATGCGCAACTACGAAGAGATGCAGAAGTAAGCCATGGCGACACTCGAAGTGAATGTCGTGGCTGCTGATCGCGAGGTATGGGTCGGTGAGGCCAAGCGCGTCATCGCCCGTACCCTCGACGGCGAGATCGGCATCCTGCCGGGCCACGAGCCCGTGCTGGGTGTCGTCGCCGACGGCGAAGCGCGGATTCTCACTCCGGGAGAGGACACCATCAGGGTCAAAGCCGATGGCGGATTCCTCTCGGTGGAGAACAACCGTGTGATCATTGCCGCTGATCAGGCCGAACTTCTCTGATCCGCAGGTTACACTGGCAACCGTGAACCCTTCTGTCCTGCTGATCGTTCTGCTCTCGTTGGTAGGACTTGCGCTTGCTCTGATCGTGGTCGTCACGATCCGACGCAGGTCGATCTCGAAGCTCTCGGGTGCCTTTGACTGTTCCATCAACGTGGGCGAGGAGTACTCTTCTCGCCCACGTTGGCGTTTGGGCGTGGCCGTGTTCTCGGTCACTTCACTGGACTGGTATCCGGTCTTCGCACTGACGCGGCGCGCCGCGTTCCGATTGCCGCGCGCGGATCTCGACATCCTCGTCCGGCGCAAGCCCACCTCCGGTGAGCAGTACTCGGTTCTGCCCGAAGCGGTCGTTGTCGACTGCTCGTACGGCAAGGCGGACGGTCGTCCGCGTTCCGTGTCTCTGGCAATGGACACCGAATCCCTGTCCACGATGGCTTCGTGGCTCGAATCATCACCTCCTGGCTTCAATCCGACGATGGGACGTTTCACTTAATGGATGTCTTCCGCTTGACCGGGCCCGCACAGTTGGCGGGAACCATCGACGTCAGAGGCGCCAAGAACAGCGTCCTCAAACTCATGGCGGCGAGTCTCCTCGCCGTGGGACGCACGACTATCACCAACGTCCCGGCCATCCTCGACGTGCGGATCATGGTCGAACTGCTCGTCCGCCTCGGTTGCGAGGTCGACTATGACGCCGAAGACGGCGTCGTGAGCATCGACGTCCCCGCCGAAGTCGGCATCCAAGCCGACTATGAACTCGTCCGCGCAATGCGGGCTTCGATCTCCGTCCTCGGCCCACTGACCGCACGGATGCGTGCTGCACATGTGGCTCTTCCCGGCGGTGACGCCATCGGTTCCCGGGGACTCGACATGCATCAGGCCGGTCTCGAGGCCCTGGGCGCTGTCGTCCACCTCGACCACGGCTATTTCGTCGCAGAGGCTCCGACGGGGCTGCGCGGTACCGAGATCGTCCTCGAGTTCCCCTCCGTCGGAGCCACCGAGAACCTCGTCATGGCGGCAACTCTCGCCCATGGCACCACTACCATCGCCAACGCCGCACGCGAGCCCGAGATCGTCGACATCTGTACGATGCTCGTCGAGATGGGGGCGCAGATCGAGGGGATCGGCACCTCTGACCTCACCATCACCGGTGTCGAATCGCTGCAGCCGGTCACCCACCGCACCGTCGGCGACCGCATCGTCGCCGGAACCTTCGCCTTCGGCTCCGCATTGAGCGCGGGCGATGTGACCGTGCGCGGAGTCGGGCTCGACATCATGCCCAATATCGGTATGAAGCTTCGGGATTCGGGCGCCACGGTGGAAGACCTCGGTGAGATCATCCTCGGTGACGGAACGCGGGGCAAGGGCTTCCGCGTCATCGGCGCCTCGCGTCCTCATGCCATCCGGGTGGCCACCATGCCGTTCCCGGGATTCCCGACGGATCTGCAGCCGTTCGTCATCGCGTTGAACTCGGTGTCCGACGGTATCGGTCTGCTGTCGGAGAATCTGTTCGAAGCGCGCTGGCGCTTCGTGCAGGAGATCGCCCGCCTCGGTGCGAAGGTCCGCATCGACGGCAACCATGCACTCGTCACCGGCAGCGAGAGTCTTTCCGGTGCCGAAGTCGAAGCTTCCGATATCCGCGCGGGAGCGGGCCTGGTCATGGCCGCCCTCCGGGCCGGGGGAGTGACCGAGGTATCGGGAATCGATCACATCGAACGCGGCTACGAGAATTTCGTCGACAATCTTCGCGCCCTCGGTGTCGACATCGAACGTGTCGAGAAGCGCGACGTCCTCAGCTTCGACTAGTTCTCTCACTCGACGAACCCCGCGGACCCTGGCAGTCAGGATTTGCCTCGTTCGTGCAAGTCGGTCGTCGGTTTTCGGTAGTCGTCGCGCTCGTTCAAGCCGGCCCCCGTCTGTCCGAGGTTCGCTCTCTCGTTCAAGGTCGCCCTCGTCTGTCGATAGGTAAACGGCGCGGAATTCGCGCTTCGCCTTGAACGGCGACTGCGGCCGACCGCCGTTCGAGGGCCTGCGCGGTGGTTCCGCGGTCCCGCACGTCGGCCGTTCCTCGTGACGATGCGGTCTGTGTGGAAGAGTCGAGGGTTGTCCACAGCCCGACTTCTCATCCTGGTTCTCCCGCGTCTCGTCACGCATGCTTGAAGGCATGTATAGATGTCTGTCGACTGCCGCACTGCTCGAGGCCGGGTGGGACTGTCATCGGATCAGAGCCGCCGAGCGATGCTGTCTGCGACGATTGGAACGAGGGCGATATGTTGTCACCGCAGAATGTTCTGATCCGGCGCACAGTTTCGTCAGTGCGATAGCCGCGGCTCCCACAACCACACTGCCGATAGAGTCGACGGGCCTGCGCAAACGCGTGGAGGATCTGAGAATCCTCGTCCGGTCGTACGTCGATCGCCTGCCTCCGGACGCAGTATTCTCTCACCGCAGTGCACTCATCGTTCACGGCCTTCCGATTCCATACGTCGAGCGGGACGATGTCTTCGCCGAATCGGTGAGTCCGCGCAGCGGAGTTCGTCTGGCGAAGATGCTTGTGCGGCGACGCGTCTCAGATCGTGCAGGGTACGAGTTCGTCGATGGGATCCCGGTGACGACGGTCCTGCAGACGCTGCTCGACATTGCTCGGGACTGTCCGCTCGCATTCTCTGTCGCGGCGCTCGATGCAGCGGTGCGCAGCTCGGTCGTGACCGTCGAACAGATGCGTTCCTTCAGTGAAGCGCATCCTGTTCGCACAGGCACACGGAAGATCGTCAAGGTATTGGAGAATGTCGATGCACGCCGCGAGAGCGTCGCTGAGTCGATCTGCGCGGTGCGGTTAGTCGAGCATTCGATTCCGGGGTTCGAGCCGCAGGTCGACATTCGCGATGGAGCCGGCAAACACTTGGGCCGTACCGATTCCGCCAATAGACGGGCGAAGGTCATCGCAGAGTTCGATGGTGCAGGAAAGTACCACCTCGACGGAGCGGATCCGCAAGTGACTTTCGAACGTGAACAGCGCCGCGAGTATGCGCTGCGCAACGAGGGCTGGTTGGTCTTCCGTGTCCGGTGGAGCGATCTCTTCTCCGCCGACCTCTTCCTGCGGATCGGAGAGTCAGTGCGACGACGACTAGTCATGGACGACAGCCGTCGCGAAGCGTGATCCTGACGCTCGATCAAGGCGGACAGCGCAAGTCGTTCCGTAGACGGGGCGATAGACGCTGTCCGCCTTGATCGACGGTTTGGGCCCGCGCTGAGGAGCTACGGACGCTGCACGAAGGGAGCGACACGGCTCGGCTTGATCGGCGCGGCTGAAGTGAGTGGCCGGCTTTCCCGCGGGTTGATCGGCGACGCTGGAGTTGGTGGCCGGCCATCCCGCAGGTTGACCGTGGGCTGATCCACCGGCTGATCGTGGGTGATCAGAAGAGGCGCGTCTCGGGGTCGTCCATTCCGCGGAGAGCATCGTAGTCGAGAACGACGCAGCGGATGCCGCGGTCCTCAGCGAGAGTACGTGCCTGCGGTTTGATCTCCTGAGCAGCGAAGACTCCGTTGACTGGGCTCAGCAGTGGATCGCGATTCATCAGCTCGAGATAGCGGGTCAGCTGTTCGACACCGTCGATATCGCCGCGGCGCTTGATCTCCACCGCCACAGACTTCTGTCCGTCGTCACGAGCCAAGATGTCCACCGGACCGATCGCGGTCATGTACTCGCGGCGCACCAGACTGTAGCCCTCGCCGAGGGTCTCGATATGTTCGGCGAGCAGTTCCTGCAGATGCGCTTCGACCCCGTCCTTGACCAGCCCGGGATCGACCCCGAACTCATAGGAGTCGTCAGCGAGGACCTCGGCGATGGAGATGACGAGACGGTCACCGGTCTTCGTCTGGGAAACCTCCCACAGCTCCGTCAGGCCGGCTTCGGCCTGCTCGGCGTCGGGCTCGATATGCCGAACCGTACACGGGGGAGTCATCCAGTTCAGCGGCTTATAGGAACCGCCGTCGGAATGGATAAGCACCGAGCCGTCGGACTTGAGCATAATGAGGCGGGTGGCCATCGGAAGGTGGGCGGTCAGACGACCGGCATAATCAACGGAGCATTGGGCAATGACTAGACGCACGCGCTTCAGCCTACGTGAGACAATGACTCAATGCCACGATCTTCATCCTCGCGTCGCAAGAACAAATGGCAGCAGTCTCCCCGCGATCTGTCCGACTCTGTGGCAGGCATGAGGACAAGCCGTTCACTGCCGGACGGAACCTGGTCCGTGCAGACCGTGAAGGGAAACGAATCCGGCAAAGTCTATGTCTGCCCTGGATGTGGCCGGGATGTCAGTGCCGCCTCGAGCCATGTCGTTGCGTGGCGTCAGGATGCTCCCCACGGAATCGAGATCGGGGTCGAAAGCAGGCGGCACTGGCACCAGCACTGCTTCGACCGCTTCCGGTGAGGTCAGATGATCTCCGGGCTGTCGTCAACAGGGCTGGAGTCGACTGAGACCTCAGTCAGCCAACGTGCCTCACAATGACGATGGGACCCGCATCAGCGGGTCCCATCGTCATAGTCGATTCGGCCGGTCTCAGATCAATCGTGCTGGACCCGGTCGGTCTCGACTCAATCGATCTCAGCGCAGCGAGTTGCGCGAGCGCGAGGTCTTCGAGTTGTCCTTCGAGCCGGAGACCTGAGCGTTGATCGAGATCGTGTCCTCGTCGGTGGCGCCGTTGGGCAGATCTTCGCCTGCCGTGTCCTTCTCATCAGCGGCAGAGTCAGCGTTCGACTCCGCAGCGTTCTTCGAAGCAGGAGTCGACTTCGAGCTTTCGGCCGACTCGTCGGAAGCCTTCGCAGGGCCGTTGTCCTCGGCTCCGGCACCATCGTTCTTCGCAGGACCGGTCGACTTCGAACCCCCGCCCGAGGCGGATCCGGACTTCGAGGTTTCGGCGTCGTTCGATCCTGCGTCATCGGTCGACTTCGCGGAGTCGTCGGCCTTGGGCGCATCCGACGAGTCATCGTCGGCCAGCAGGTCTTCGAGCTCCTGACCGTCGGCGATCTGCTCGGTGGCGTGAGACGCCGATTCGGCCTTCGCCGGATCCACTGAGTCGCCGCCCATGACCCCGGGCATAGCGAACAGCGAACGGAGCTGGTCGAGCTGAGCAGTGATCGTCTTGCGCTGCTTCGTGAGCAGATCGACCTGCGACTGTGCGGAGGCGACATTGCGTTTGGCCTCTGCCGCGGATTCCTCAATGGTTGCCTCGGCGGTGGCGCGAGCTTCCGCAATGAGCGTCTGTGCGCGGGACTTTCCGTCGGCGATGATCTCGTCGGCCTTCTTCACCGCGTCGGTGCGAGTCTGCTCCGCACGCTCGGCAGCTTCCTTGGCCTCGGTGTCGGCCTTCGCTGCGCGTGCCTGAGCCTCTTCGACGAGCTTCTTGTTCTCGACCTGAGCCTCTTCGTAGCGCTTCTTGCGTTCGGTCTCGGCTTCCTTGCGCTTGTTCGCGAGCTCGACGTCGAAGTCGTTTCCGGCCTTCTTCGATGCCTCGTCGCGTGCCTTCGCGGACTTGAGCAGCTCATCGGCCTGCGCCTGAGCAGCCGCCACTGTCTCCTCTGCCTCGGTCTTGGCTTCGGCACGCAGATCCGCAGCTTCCTTCTCAGCGGTCGCCCGCAGTTCGGAGAGCTCGAGATCGAGACTCTCACGAGCCTCCTTGGCGGAAGCGGCATTCGCTTCCTTGGCCTGGTTGGTCTCGCGTTCGGTGGTCGCGCTGAGTTCGGCTGCACGCTTCTCAGCAGCTTTGATCGTCTCTTCGGCGCGCAGCTCGGCCGAGGAAGTGATCGCATCGGCTTCCGAGCGAGCATTGGACAGTGTGTCGTTGCTCTCGGTGTGCATCCGAGCGCGAGCGGATGCCGCCTCGGCGCGGGCCTTGTTCCGAATCGTCTCGGCATCGGAATTGGCCTGAGCCAGGGTCTCGCGGGCCTGCGACTCGGCGATCTTGAGAAGATGGTCGATGCGGCTTCCGGGAGGCCCTGCCGCCTCTGCATTGTCGTTGGCAGCCTTCTTCAGCTGTGCTTTGGCTTCGGAGAGCTCACCTGCGATCTGCAGCTTCGCCCGATCTGCATTGATGACCTGGCTTCGCGCATCGGCCAGGGCCTTGCGGACCGACTCGACCTCGGTGCGCAGCTGCTGCAGTCGCGAATCGACTTCACTCTTCTCGTAGCCGCGCATCGCTGTGCGGAATTCTTCGGTGGGCGTCACTGAAGCGAACTCCTGTCATCTTGGAAAGGGGGTGTTCTTAGGCTGTCCTCGTCCTACTCTAACGGAGACTCCATGAGTGTTGGGTGCGAATGCGAGAGTGTGGACGAGGGCTTGATCCATGGCCGCGCGGACCCCGTGATGCAGGCCACATGGGCCTCGACTAGGCTGGTGGATGTCGAAATGCATACGTGCTGCGGACACGCGTCCGCAGCGCGGATATCCGAGGAGGAAATATGGCTGATGCAGTGATCGTCGCCGGAGCGCGCACACCGTTCGGGCGACTGCAGGGAGAGCTGTCGAAACTCAGTGCCGTCGAGCTCGGCGCCGAAGCCATCGCCGGGGCACTCGATCGTGCCGACATTCAGGGCTCCGACGTCGACTACGTGATCATGGGCCAGGTTCTGCAGGCCGGAAACAGTCAGGGCCCCGGTCGACAGGCGGCAGTCAAAGCCGGCATTCCGATGTCCGTTCCGGCTGTGTCGGTCAACAAGCTGTGCCTGTCGGGAATCAACACGATCACCCAAGCGGCTCAGCTGATCCGAGCCGGCGAGTACGACGTCGTCGTGGCGGGCGGGCAGGAATCGATGAGCCAGGCCCCGCACATGCTGATGAAATCGCGTTCGGGGTACAAGTACGGTGATGTCGTCGCCAAGGACCATATGGACTACGACGGACTCTGGGACGCATTCACCGATCAGGCTATGGGCGGACTGACCGAAGAGGCCAATGCCGGTGACCGCGAGTTCTCGCGCGCTGAGCAGGATGAGTTCTCCGCTCGTTCGCACCAGCGCGCGGCGGCGGCACAGAAGGCCGGTGCCTTCGAGAATGAGATCGTGCCAGTGACCATCAGCTCGCGCAAGGGCGATGTCACCATCTCCGCAGACGAGGGTGTGCGTCCTGACACGACGGCCGAGTCCCTGTCCAAGCTGCGGCCGTCTTTCCGGAAGGACGGAACGATCACCGCCGGCAACGCTTCGCAGATCTCCGACGGAGCCTGCGCTGTCGTCGTCATGTCGCGTGAGAAGGCCGAAGAGCTCGGCGCTCCGATCCTCGCCGAGATCCGTTCGCATGCCTGGACCGCCGGACCGGACTCGACTCTCCAGCACCAGCCCTCACAGGCGATCAAGGTCGCTGCCGAGCGTGAAGGCGTCGCAGCCGACTCCTTCGACCTCTATGAGATCAACGAAGCCTTCGCCGCCGTCGGCCTGGCCAGCGCCAAGGACCTCGGCATCGACGAGGACAAGGTCAACGTCAACGGCGGCGCCGTCGCACTTGGCCACCCGATCGGTGCCTCGGGAGCCCGGGTCGTCCTCACCCTTGCCCTCGAACTCCAGCGCCGAGGCGGCGGCACGGGTATCGCCGCACTCTGCGGAGGCGGCGGGCAGGGTGACTCGCTCATCGTGACAGTGCCCACTCAGGCCTGAGCCGAGTCGTTCGACCTCAATTCAGCCAGATGAACCGGTGGGGAGCCGATCGGCTCCCCACCGGACCGGACAGAAGGGACCATCAACATGCTCGCAGCTTTCTCAGTCGCTCCTAGTGGGGGAGAAGGGGCCGACGCCTCGGTCCACGATGCCGTGGCAGCGGCTGTCGAGATCGTCCGCAATTCCGGTCTGCCGCACCGGACGGACTCGATGTTCACGACCATCGAAGGGGAATGGGACGAGGTCTTCGCGGTCATCAAAGAGGCCACCGAGGCTGTCGGCCAGTTCGGCACTCGAGTGTCCCTGGTGGTCAAGGCCGATATCCGTCCCGGCTACACCGGCGAGATCGACGGCAAACTCGAGCGTCTGGAGAAGGCGATCGACGCTCGGGGCGAAGGCTGAGTCGAATTCTTCCGAAATTCTCAGTGACGTGAGTCTCATCTGGCGTTAGTCTTTCTCCATCGGATGCATCGATCGAAGGAGATGGACAATGAATGGTGCAAAGCTCTTCTCAGTTGCCACGGCACTGACGCTTGTCGCGTTGCTGGGCTTCATGCTCGCAGGATTCTTCCCGATCATCGTCGACTTCGCCTTTGGGATCGAAGCCGTGGCAGTCATTCTTGCGATGACGGGAGTGGTGGCCGTGTCATTCGTGACGGTGAGGCAGTCGATGGAGAACGCAGCCCGTCACTACTGAGATGTTCCTGCCGAGCTTTCACGGCAGCGCGTCGGCCCCGGTTCGAGGCGACGGACGAGACAGTCCGCACCGACCCGGGGCCGCTTTCTGTTCTCATCCGGGCATCGGTTACGATATTTGAGCCTCCGTAGCTCAGTCGGATAGAGCAACCGCCTTCTAAGCGGTAGGTCGCGGGTTCGAGCCCCGCCGGGGGCGCTTCTCATGCCCGCACCCGTTGAACGGGCGGATCCGTCTGATCCCTGCAGTCGCTGAGCAATTCCGCGCCGATACGGCGTGGCAGTTGGTGCCGAGCTGGGAAAACATAGAGAGTGGAGGCGTGATGACTGAGAGCAAGAGCGCCGTGACGCCGCCGGTCGGCCAAGCGTTGAACGATATCGTCAAGCGAGTTTCGGAGACGCGCTTCACCCTGCGCAGCGAAGACTTCGCCGACGCTCGCACAGCACACTCGACACTGACTGCGGAACTCAACGACTACGTGCTGCCGCGGATCAATCGTTCGCGGACTCCGTTCCTCATCGCCGTGGGCGGGTCGACAGGTGCCGGCAAATCGACACTGGTCAACTCCCTCGTAGGGCGCAATGTCAGTCCTGCCGGCGTGCGTCGACCGACGACGGGCAACCCGGTCGTCATCTTCAACCCCGCCGATGCGAAGTTCTTCGAATCAGAGCATTACCTGCCTGACCTGCCGCGCAGCTCCGATCCTCAGTCGGCCATGCCCGGAGTCGTGCTCATCGCAGATGAGAACATCGAAGCGGGCACTGCCATCCTCGACTGTCCGGACATCGACTCCATCTCGGAGACGAACCGTGCGCTCTCGCGCAGGGTTCTGCTCAGCGCCGACCTGTGGCTCTTCGTGACAACGGCGAACCGGTACGCCGATGCCGCCCCGTGGGCCCTGTTGAAGACGGCCGCTGCGCGAAGCACTTCGGTGGCCATCGTTCTCGATCGGGTTCCGCCCGAAGCCAACCGCGAAGTCAGGCATCACCTGTCGAGTCTTCTCGCCGATGCAGGACTGGCGAACTCACCGATCTTCTCCGTCGCCGAGCTCGAGCTGGAAGACGGTCTGCTGCCTCATGCGGCGATCTACCCTATTCGCTCCTGGATCTCTCAAGTCGGCACGGAGGGCACCTCACTCGAACGCATCCGCAATCGCACGCTGACGGGTGCGATCGCTGCCCTGCCCGCACGGGTGAGGGAGCTCGCCGACTTCGCCGAAACTCAGGAACAGGCCCACATCGCCCTGGTCGGCTCAGTGGAGAAGAGCTTCCGATCGGCTCAATCCGGACTCGCCGAAGTCTTCTCCGACGGACGGGTTCTCCACGGAGAGGTCAATGCCCGCTGGCAGGACTTCGTGGGCACAGGACAGCTCTTCCGCGGACTGGAGCCGACGATGGCTCGAATGCGCGATCGCATCTCCGCCGCAGTGACCGGCAAACATGACGCGGCCACTCCATTGCATGTCGCCATCCTGCGCAGCGCGGCTGTGTCGCTGCGCGAACAGGCCATCGACGTGGTCGATGAAGTCAATGCCGAATGGCGAAACACCGCTGCAGGTGCAGCGCTCATCGAAGATCAACCCGAACTGCGCACGGTGGCCGCGGGGCTCGAGGACTCAGTGAAGTCGGCGGTGGCCACGTGGTCGGATGAAGTCAACGCGCTAGTGCGCGATATCGGTCAGGGCAAGAAGTCCAAGGCCCGGATCCTCTCCTTCGGCGTTGCAGGAGTCTGCGCCGTCGTCGAATACGCGGCCTTCTGGGATCCGCGGAGCGCCAGCGATGGCGGGCAGAGCACCCGACAAGGGGCAGGAGTCGCACTCAATCTTGCGGAGACGATCTTCGGAGCCGACGAGGCGGCCGGTCTCATCGCATCGATCCGACAGCGCTTCCTCGACGCGGCTGTGGGCATCGTGGCGGGCTGCCGTACTCCTTTCGACAACGCACTGAGACTATCCGCGGTACCGGCGCGGCAAGCGGGCGCCCTGCGCGCCTCCGGTGAACGACTTGAGGTGGCATTGTGAACAGTTCCGCACAGACCGAGATCCGGCGTCTCGCCGAAGGCATCCGACACGCCCTGTCGCTGAGTGAGGACAAGCTCGGCGGAGAAGTTCGCACCGATGCTCAGAATCTGCTCGACCGGGCGGAAGACCGCCTGGGCCTGGGTGAGGACTTCACCGTCGTGGCCTTCGCAGGGTCGACGGGCTCCGGCAAGTCCTCACTGTTCAACGCAGTGGCCGGTCTCGAGATCGCCCGTGTCGGTGTGCGCAGGCCGACGACTTCACGACCGACCGCATGCGTCTGGGGCGAGGGCGGAAACGATGTCCTCGACTGGCTGCACGTGCCCGAACGCAGCCGCACCTGGCGCGAGTCCGCGCTCGACGGCGACGATCAGAGACGCCTGCACGGACTGATCCTGCTCGACCTGCCCGACCACGACTCCACGGCAGTTGAACACCGTGTCGAGTCGGATCGTCTGGTGGGACTCGTCGACGTCGTGTTCTGGGTCGTCGACCCACAGAAGTACGCCGACTTCTCGCTGCACTCCGAGTACCTGACCAAACTCGCCGAGAACAGTGCGAACATGGTCGTCGTCCTCAACCAGATCGACAAACTCAGTCCGGAGGAGCAGAAGGCCGCAACCGACCATCTGCGCCAGCTGCTCAACGAGGATGGGCTGAGCGAGACGAACGTGCGCATCTCCTCGGCCGTGACCCGAGAGGGCATCCCAGAGATCCGCAGCATCCTCGCCGACACCGTCGACTCGAACGACGCAGCGGCCGAGAGGCTGTTGGCCGATATGCAGGCGATGGCCAATCGGATCCGGAAGGAACTCGGAGAACCGGTCTCCTCGCCGGACGAACTGGCCGGTGCATCCCGACTGGTCGAGACGATGTCGGAAGCCGCCGGTGTCGAAGCCGTGGCACAGACCGTGCACGATGATTACATCCGCCGTTCCTACCGCAAGACCGGGTACCCCATCCTCGCATGGGCCCAGCGCAATGCGCCCGATCCGCTGGGTGCCAAACACGGTCAGGACAGGGACGAGCTCGTCCGCGCATCGGTGCCGGCGACGACGAAGGCACAGAGCTCCCACGTCCGGCTCATGGCCCACGAACTCATCGCAGAATCCGTGTCGACCATGCCGCAGGCATGGCAGAACGAGGCCGCGGAAGCAGAGAAGAAGAGCACCGACGAGCTGTCGGCGAATCTCGACTCGGCCGTCACCGCTGTGGATATCACTCGCCAGAGCCCTGGTTGGTGGTCGCTGGCACACACCCTGCAGATCATCTTCTTCGTCGCTTCGATCGTCGGTCTCCTCGGCATCATCGTCTCCGCCCTCGTCGCCGCAATCGGTTCGGGTGCCCTGCCGACGTGGTGTTGGATCGTCAGCATCGGGCTGTTCCTGATCGGCTGCATCGGTTCGTTCGTGACCTCTCTGATGGCAAAGTCTGCGCGGGCCAGAGGCGCGAAGGAGGCGGCCTCCGAGGTCGACGGCAAGCTGCGGGACGCGGTCGGCCGCGTCGCCCAGAGCTCGTATCTCAACTCGGTGAAGAGCGTCATCGGAGAGCACCGACGGGCTTACGAGATGCTCGGCTGAGACGCAGACGCGCGTCTCCGACTCGAACACACTCCGTGGGCGACTCGGACATTGAAGCTCTGTGGACGGAGAACCTCTGTCCACAGGGCATTTCATGTTTCTGGACACTGGAGCGATGGACCGGGCTGACTGGAGATCCATGCGGACGCAGATGACCGCATGGTTTCATCACACCGATTTGGAGACACCGATGTCCGCAATCCCGATCACCGTCACCGGCACCGTCGCCACCGAGCCGAGCGCGCGTACGTTGCCGTCCGGGCGAGCCTGCGCCTCGTTCAGGCTGGCCGTCAACCACTGGCGAGTCGACAAGAACACCGGCGAGTTCGTCTCAGACGGCACCTCGTGGTTCGGCGTCGACTGCTACGGCGACCTGGCGAGCAATTCCGCGACGTCGCTCAACACCGGCGCCGCAGTGATCGTATCGGGCAGCTTGAGGAATCGAGAATGGGCCACCGAGGAGCGCAGCGGAATCTCGCCGACGGTGGTCGCGGAGCATATCGGCCCCGACCTGAGGTACGGAACCGCTCATTACAAGCGCGCTAAAGCAGCCGACCGGTCACAGTCGACGACCGGAGAGTCGAACTCTGAGTCAGCCGGATCGAATGATTCGGTTTGGAACACCTTGGGCACCGCAGAAACGCCGCCGGAGTCCGAATCCGACGGCGATACCGATCGTGGCGACATCGTCGATGCCGCGAGCGGCGCCGATGCCGACATCGACACCGGTGCCGAAGATGATCCGATCGCGCAGGAGACCGCAAAAGTCGCGGCGCCCTTCTGATCGCGTGAATTCCTTGCCGTCCTGGAGAATGGATGCGCCTCGCGGCCCGTGTCATCCGCTAGAGTGAGACTGTCAATCGTCCCCTCTCGCCGAGGTTGCAGATGCGTCTTGTTCCTGTGCTGAGTGCTGCGGCACTGACTCTGGCATTGTCGGGCTGCTCGCTTCTCGGCTTCGGCGCCGATGATTCGCAGCCGCAGCCGAAGCAGACCCAGGCGAAGCCCGTTGCCGAAGTCGACAAGGTGCTCAAGGCACTCAAACCGCTGACGGGTGACAAGGAATCGGTGCCGTCGACGAAGAAGTTCTTCTCCACGATGCTCGACGCCGGATATGAGCCCGAACAGCTCGAGGCGACGATCGACGAATCGCCGCTCGGCAATGAAGTTCCTTCGAAGATGTTCGGAGTCAAGACCGACAAGGGCTGCGTCGTCGGCGAGATCCGGAAGGGCAAAGCCACCGCCGACCTCGTCCAGCCCACGGAATCGACGGGCTCCTGCCTGTTCGGCGAAGTGGAACGGCCGAAAGGTGTCAAAGCGCCGAAGGGCGAGAAGCGCGACGAAGACGGCGACTCGAACGGTGCCGGCCACCTGCCCGGCGAGGACATCAACGGCAAGGACGGGGAAACCGAGAGCCCCGTGCCGAGTGAAGACGGCTCCTCGTCGGCAAGCACCGGGGGAGCGGAAGGGACTGCGGGCTCCGAAGGCACTGACAGTTCCCAAGGAACCGATGGTTCTCAGGGCACCGACGGATCCTCCGGTGAGGGCGGGTCCGAGGAGACTTCGAGCGACGGTGGCACTTCGGGTGAAGCCCCGTCTCTCGGCGGAGGCTGAGCGCTCGTCAACGCAGGTCTGGCCGCCTCGGCGGAAGTTCGGACATCCCCGGCGGATGCCGAGCGTCAAGTGGCGCTGGGGTGCGCCGAACCGATAGCCTGAGTGCACTATGGCCGAATTCATCTACACCATGCACAAGGCGCGCAAAGCGCACGGTGACAAAGTCATCCTCGACGATGTATCGATGTCGTTCTACCCCGGAGCGAAGATCGGTATGGTCGGCCCCAACGGCGCCGGCAAATCAACCATTCTGAAGATCATGGCGGGTATCGAGCAGCCCTCCAACGGTGAAGCTCGACTCAGCCCGGGGTACTCGGTGGGCATCCTCATGCAGGAGCCGCCCCTGAATGAAGAGAAGACCGTCCTCGGCAACGTCGAAGAAGGCGTCGGCGAGATCAAAGCAAAGGTCGATCGTTTCAATGCCATCTCCGAGGAGATGGCCGATCCCGATGCGGACTTCGACGCCCTCATGGAAGAGATGGGCAAGCTGCAGGAGGCCATCGACGCCGCTGACGCTTGGGATCTCGACTCCCAGCTCGAACAGGCGATGGACGCTCTGCGGTGCCCGCCGCCGGACGCGGACGTCGCTGTACTCTCCGGCGGTGAACGTCGCCGCGTGGCACTGTGCAAGCTTCTGCTCGAGAAGCCCGATCTGCTGCTCCTCGACGAGCCGACGAACCACCTCGATGCGGAATCGGTGCTGTGGCTCGAGCAGCACCTGAAGACCTACCCGGGCGCTGTCATCGCGATCACCCACGATAGGTACTTCCTCGACCACGTGGCCGAATGGATCGCCGAAGTCGACCGTGGGCACCTCTACCCGTATGAGGGCAACTACTCGACCTACCTCGAGAAGAAGCAGGAGCGCCTTCAGGTCCAGGGCAAGAAGGACGCGAAACTCGCCAAGCGGCTGAAAGACGAACTCGAATGGGTGCGTTCGAACCCGAAGGCGAAGCAGACGAAGTCGAAGGCACGTCTGGCCCGCTACGAGGAGATGGCGGCCGAGGCGGAGAAGACGCAGAAGCTCGACTTCGAAGAGATTCAGATTCCGGCCGGCCCCCGCCTCGGTGATGTCGTCATCGAAGCGGACAAGATCGAAAAGGGCTTCGATGGGCGCAAACTCATCGACGGCCTGAGCTTCTCCCTGCCGCGCAACGGCATCGTCGGCGTCATCGGACCCAATGGCGTCGGAAAGTCGACGCTGTTCAAGACGATCGTCGGCATGGAAGACCTCGACGGCGGAGATCTCAAGGTCGGAGAGACTGTGAAGATCTCCTATGTCGACCAGTCCCGCGGCGGAATCGATCCGGACAAGAACCTGTGGGAGGTCGTCTCCGACGGGCTCGACTTCATCCAGGTCGGCAAGGTGGAGATGCCCTCCCGTGCCTATGTCTCCGCGTTCGGATTCAAAGGCCCGGACCAACAGAAGAAGGCCGGAGTCCTCTCCGGCGGTGAGCGCAACCGCCTCAACCTCGCTCTCACCCTCAAACAGGGTGGAAACCTGCTCCTGCTCGATGAGCCGACGAACGACCTCGATGTCGAGACCCTCGGCTCGTTGGAGAACGCTCTGCTCGAGTTCCCCGGCTGCGCCGTGGTCGTCTCGCACGATCGCTGGTTCCTCGATCGTGTGGCCACGCACATCCTCGCGTGGGAGGGCACCGAAGAGAACCCGGCGAACTGGTACTGGTTCGAAGGCAACTTCGAAGCCTATGAGAAGAACAAGGTCGAGCGACTCGGCGAAGACGCGGCCCGCCCGCACCGAGTCACCCACCGTCGTCTCACCCGAGACTGAGCTCAGTTCGGTCTGAGCCGAAACGGTTCCGACTCTTCTTTCGAACACAGTGATGCCCCGGTCATAGAGACCGGGGCATCACTGTATCCTTGCGGAACAGGTGGACGATGAACGCGCCCGCACAGAATCGGTGGGAGACGTGCGCTGCGTCCGCTGGCGGACCGTCCAAAACGAGCCAGCCCGAAGCCTCGACCGAATGAGGAGAAGAGTCAGTCCTCTGAGCGGCGGGTGAGTCCGCCGAGGTTCGCGATCCCTCTGAACAGCAGACGGACGAGGATCGTGCCGATGACTCCGCACACAACGGCCAACAGCCCGCAGACCGCCACATGCAGATCCGTGCGCCCCATGAACGCCACGAGACTGAGCAGCCCGATGACGAGGAAAAGCGCCACGTTGACCAGTCGGCTGAGGATGGTGCCGATGATGTCCATCATCGTCGGGTCCTTACTCGTCACTGAACCTCCTTGACCCGGACCATGCCTTCCTGGGCCACAGTAGCCAGCAGGGTTCCGTCCTGAGCGAAGATGCGGCCGTAGCCGAGACCGCGCCCACCCTGTGCGGCAGGAGACTCCTGCACATAGAGCATCCAGTCGTCGACGCGCACACGGTGGTGCCACCACATCGCGTGGTCGAGGCTGGCCACCCGCAGCCCCGGGGTTCGCCACGTCAGTTCGTGATGACGAAGGACGGGTTCGAGCAGGTTGAAGTCACTGGCATAGGCCAGAGCCGCGGCATTGAGCACTGGATCGTCGCCGAACGTCGAACTGGCTCGGAACCAGGAATGCTGTTCGGTGATCGAGGGATCCGAGACGCCCGAGGTGTGCAGAGACGGCTCGACAGGACGGACTTCGAAGGGACGCTTCCTCAGCCAGTCGCTGACGACCGGAGAATCCTCGTCACCGATATAGTCAAGCAGTTCCGGGCAGTCCTCGGGAGCCGGCAGACCGGTCGGCATCTGCTCGGCATGGCTGAGACCCGGCTGGTCGTCCTGGAACGAAGCGCTCAATGACAGGATCGGCGCGCCCTTCTGATATGCGTGGACGCGGCGGGCAGAGAACGAACGGCCGTCGCGCAGCCGCTCGACGCCGAATTCGATGGGCTCACTGACATCGCCGGCGCGCAGGAAATATCCGTGGAGCGAATGGATCAGGCGGTCACTGGGAAGTGTGGCAGCTGCTGCGACGACACACTGTGCGAGCACCTGCCCGCCGAAGACTCGACCGTCGGGTTTGTACTGACTGTGTCCGATGAAGAAGTCCGTTTCGCTGGACGCCGCAGTGAACTCGAGCCGGCGCAGATCGAGGATCTCGTGCAGCCGAGCTACGTTCGCCTCCGCTTCGGAGGATGCTTCGTCGGTCATGGGCTTCTCCCTCGGATGACTGGGCCAATCGTGCGTTCGAGTAACGATCCTATCGCGTGCGGCACCGTCGTGAGGAAGGTGGCATGATGGGAGGCATGCACTCTGGCGCCACCAACCCCCTTCTCGACGAATTCACCCGCGTACTGTTGGAACTGAGATGGGGTGATATGGACGCCTACGGCCACGTGAACAACGTCACCCAGCTCAAACTGCTGGAAGAGGCCCGCGTCCGTGCTCTCGGCTCTCCCACTCACAGCTCCGATGCACCGACCACGCCGGGAGAGCACGGGGTGACCGAGACGGTCAGCGGGGTCGAGATACCGACGATCTTCGCCGACGCCTCTGCCACCACCGAGCTGCTCGTGGCCTCCCACGCCATCGAATACCGTGCCCCGATTCCCTATCGGACCGGACCCATCGCCGTCGATCTCGTCATCAGCGATGTGCGACCCGCCTCGGTGACGGTGGGCTATGTCATCTGCGAACCGGACGGTTCGCGCACCTACACGGTCGCCGAGACCGTCATCGTCTTCATCGACATCGCCAGCGGCCGGCCGCGACGCCTCAGCGAAGCCGAGACCGTCGCCATGGAATCGGTGCTCGGCACGCCCGTTCCGCTGCGGAGGGCCCGACGATGACGGATCTGCATATCAGTGACCCGCTGGCGATGCGGGATCTCTCCGCCTTCACTTCTCTGGCGCACAGGGCAGATGCTGACGGAGCGATGCGACTGCAGGTCGCCTCCGACGTCCTGGCCGCCACCGTGGCACCGCTGTTCCCACACGGGCTCGGCGATTCGACACCGCTGGTGCTGGCCATGCGGATGCTGCGCCTGCACGACCACGAACAAGACGGATTCGACGAGGCGGTGCCGCTGTCGAATCTGCTCGACCGCTTCGCCCGAGACGAGAATGGAACCACTCTGCCGGTGCCGCCGAATTCGGTGCTCGTGTCGTGGACCGGGATCGCGCCCCCACGCGGGGGCTGGTCCGAGTACGACACGATCAGCGTCGGGCGGCTCCACGAGACTGCGGAGTCGGGGATCGCAGAGATCAGCACCGGTGCGCCCGAGGGTTCCGGGGGACACGCGGTCAAAGCTCTGCGTTCCCGCGTGTGGTCACGTCCGATGGCGGGCGAGCAGGGAACCGGGATGCCAGGAGGATTGGCCTTCGCAGCCGCTGCCCTGCGCTTCATTCCACCGCCGGGGCGCGATGACGACCGTCAGCTGCGCATCATGGAATCCGGAGGCTGGCTGCGTCTCGTCGCCCCAGGCGGTCACCTGCTCACGCGTGCCCGCGGACTGTGATCAGCGGTCTGTGGTCACCGGAGAGTGATCACCGGATGTTCGGGTTCGTATTCACCATCGCGGTCGCTGCCCGCTGGAAGTAGTCCCAGAACATCTCGTCGTACAGCGGCGGCAGGCTCACATCGTCGAGCGCCGCGCGCATGCAGCGCAGCCAGCGGTCCCGGGCATCGAAATCGATCGGATAGTCGAAATGCCGCATCCGCAGTCGCGGGTGACCTCGCTGCTCCTGGTAGGTCGACGGTCCCCCGAAATACTGCTCGAGGAACATCTGCAGACGGTGCTTCGCCCCCTCCAGCTCATGGCCGTCGGGATACATCGCAATTAGCTGAGCATCCGCATCGACATGCTGGTAGAACACGTCGACGAGGCGGGTGAACGTGTCATGCCCGCCGACGGCCTCGAAGATGGAACCGTCAGTTGTTGTCTGCGACATCGCTCGATCCTTCACTGGGGGAGTCCTCCTGCACGGTGCTGCGGATCTCCTGGTCACTGGGCAGAGGCGAGGGATTCTCGGAATCCTCGGCGACTGCCGGAGCCATCGCCTTCTCCTGAGCGGGCAGGGTACGCAGAACCGTCTCCTGCACCATACCGATCTGTCCGCCGCGCTTGGCCAGCTGGGTCATCAGTTCGGCACGGAAGGCACGCTCGACCAGCCACTGCAGGTTCGGCTTGGTCTTGACCATCGTGCGGATGACCCGGTGGGAGCCCGACAGCGACTGGACACCGGCGATCTCGGGATCCTCCAACATCGCACTGGCCAGCTCGGGATCCTTCCGCAGAGTGCGCGTGATGTCCGCGGTCATCTCGCGGTACTCATCCATCGAGGTCCGGTAGTCGAGCGGGATGTCGAGCACGGCACGAGCCCAACCCTGGGACAGATTGCCCACACGCAGGATCTCGCCGTTGCGCACATGCCACAGGGTGCCGGTGAGGTCACGGATCTGGGTGCGGCGCAGGCCGACGTCCTCGACTTCGCCGACGGCTTCGCCCAGGTCGACGGTGTCACCGATTCCATACTGGTCTTCGATGACGATGAAGAATCCCGACAGGTAGTCGCGGACGAGCTCCTGAGCACCGAAGGCGATGGCAACACCGGCGATACCGGCAGAAGCGAGGATCGGGGCGATGTTGAAGCTGAGCGCATCGAGGATCATGAGGACCGCGATGACACTGACGAGGATCGTCGTCACCGACGAAAGCATGCGCCCCACGGTCTTCGCCCGCTGGGCTCGGCGCTGCTTGATCGTCTGCTCATCGATCCCGGTCCGCTGAGCCTCAAGCGCCGTGGCGGAGAACTTCGCTCGGCCCGCGCTTTCGGCCTTCTCGCTGCCCACCGTGCCCTTGGCCACCGCAGTGGTGAACCGGCGGATGAAGAGCCGGATGATGAGGTTGACGACGATGGCGCCGATGATGATCACGGTGATCTTCAGCGGAGCGCCGAGGAGGAAGGTTGCCCAATCGAAGTCACTTGCGTTCTGAACAGTGGAATCTATTGCATCGGTTGTCATGATCTTTCGAGACTAACTGTGAAGGTTCAATGATCCCTTGGAAGCGCTGGACACACGCTGAACCTGCAGCGCCCGCTTCGCATCGGCGAGGTTCTCCCGCATCAGCCGCACCAGGCCCTTCGGTGCTGAGGGGTGATCGTCGAGCCACTGTGACGTGGCGTCGACTGTGGCAGAACTCACCGGTGGGTACAGCCGCAGAGTCATCGTCTGCGCCATCTCCAGGGTCCGCGTCTCCCACCAGCCTGCCACCCGTGCGAAGTATTCGTCGGCGAAGGACCGCAGCGGCGCCTCGGCGGCGATGGAATCCCCGGAGTTCGTCTGCAGCCCGGTACCGAAGCCGAGAGCGAGCGCCCCGAGTTCCGAGTTCGGCAGATCTGCATCGTCGACCATCCGTGTGAAGGTCTGCGATTTCGACGCCGAGGTGGGGCGGCTGGCCCGCGCTGTCGCGGCGTGGCGGACACCGGTGGCGCTGGGGTCTCTGCGGCTCATCTCCTCGACTGTCGAATCATCGACGGCGTCGTTCGAACACAGGCCGATGATGATCTCCCATGTGAGATCGGTGTCCAGGGCGATCCCATAGACGCGTTCGGTCTCCGGTCGCAACCAGGACTTCAGCCGATCCAGCTGAACGGGTGTGGTCGCGTGACGGATGAATCCGCGCACGAACTGGAAGGCCTGGTCCGATCCTTCCTCGGTCGCCTCGAGGACCTCGAGGAAACGGTCAGCCACCTCGGCGTGCATCCTCTCGCGCTCCTGCGGCGGCAGGTAGGAGCCGACCGCGGTATCGAGCTGGCGCATCTGCGTGAGCAGTCCGGAGGAATGGGTGATGGCGCCCAGATGGGTGAGCACAGTGTTGATGTAGTCGTGGACGGGCCGTTCTCCGTCACGGACTTCATCCCACAGCGTTGCCAGCACGAGGAGCTGGGTGAGCGAATCGTCGAAGTCACCCAGTCTGTTCGCCGCAGTGTCCATGCTGCGGGCGTCGAAGCGGACCTTCGCATAGCTGAGATCGGCGTCGTTGACGACGATGACATTGGGCAGGGCCAGGCCTCGAGCCTCGTCCACCTCTGCGGATTCTCCGTCGATGTCGAGGGGGAAGGAATGAGTGCGTTGCAGACGTCCCTGCCCGTTGTCCGAATAGAAGCCGACGGCCAGCCGGTGCGGACGCAGCGACGGGGTCGGCTGACCCGGAATCGACCAGGGCTGCTGAGTCACGCGCAGGCTCGAGATCGTCTGCTCGTCCGTTCCCGATGCCTTGGCCGTGCCATCACCGGCTCCAGTGGTGACGACGGCCTCGAGGAGGTTGACTCCGGATTCCTCCAGCCACAGCTTCGACCAGCTCTCCAGATCCCTGCCCGAGGTAGCCTCGAGCTCCGTGAGCAGATCGGAGAGCTCGGTGTTCGACCACGCGTGCTTGTCGAAGTAGCTCTTGAGGCCGGAGAAGAACTCCTCGCGACCGACCCAGGCCACGAGCTGTTTGAGCACGGAAGCGCCCTTGGCGTAGGTGATTCCGTCGAAGTTGACTTCGACATCGGCAAGGTCCTCGATCGGGGCGACGATCGGGTGCGTGCTCGGCAGCTGATCCTGTCGGTAGGCCCAGGACTTCTCGATCGTGGCGAAGGTCGTCCACGCATCGGCGAATTCGGTGGCCTCGGCCGTCGCCAGCGTCGACATGAACTCGGCGAAGGACTCGTTGAGCCACAGATCGTTCCACCAGCGCATGGTGACGAGGTCGCCGAACCACATATGGGCGAGCTCGTGGAGGATCGTGACGGTCCGGCGCTCAACAAGAGCCTCGGTTGGACGTGACCGGAACACATAGTTCTCGAGGATCGTCACGGCGCCGGCATTCTCCATCGCTCCGGCATTGAACTCGGGCACGAAGAGCTGATCGTACTTCTCGAACGGGTAGGAGACACCGAATTCGCGTTCGAAGAACTCGAAACCGGCCTTCGTGATCCGGAACAGCTTCGTCGCATCGAGGTGTTCGAGCAGAGACGCGCGGCAGTAGAGGCCCAGAGGAACAATCGAACCGTCGGAGGAAGTCAGCTGCGAATGCACGGACTCATACGGGCCGGCGATGATCGCGGTGATATACGACGAAATCGGCGTGGTCGGGGCGAACTGCCACACCGCCATGCCCTCCTGCGGTTCCTCTCCGAGCTCGGCGAAGGTCTCCTTCGCGTCGCTCGGAGTCGGAGTGGGGGAGTTCGAGACGACGGTCCACTTCTCCGGCGCGATGACGGTGAAGGAGTACGGAGACTTGATATCGGGCTGCTCGAACACGGGGAAGACACGGCGGGCGTCAGGGACCTCGAACTGAGAGTAGAGGTAGACCTCGTCATCGATCGGGTCGACGAATCGGTGCAGACCTTCTCCGGTGTTCATATAGGCGAAATGGGCATCGACGATGAGTTCGTTCTCAGCGGCGAGGCCGGGAAGGGTGATGCGGGCCGGTGCGACCACCTCGGCGAGGTCGAGGTCCGTGCCGTTGAGTCGGACGCGCTCGACACTCGCGGTGATGGCGTCGATGAATGTCGTCGAATCCGCTGCCGCGGTGAACCGGATACGTGAACGGACGCGGAAACTCTCACCGACTCCTGTGAGGATCAGAGTGTGCTCGTAGCTCGAGACGTCCACGATGGCTGAACGTTCGCGTGCTTCGTCGCGTGTGAGATTGTGTTGCGGCACAGTGAGGTGACCTTCGCTTCGGGAACCGGGTGTACTCGGTCATTCTTTCATGGACAGGCTCCGCTGCGGCGGTGTCGGTGCGACGGATCGCGATTCGGCCACCGTCACCGAGGATGGCCGGTCTTGATAGATTGAGCACTGACACGATGGGTGCCCGGCACGGGACCCTCGAGCGTTTGACGGAGGAGAGACAGTGAGCAAGGAAACACTCGATCTGTGGTTCGACACGGCCTGCCCGTGGGCATGGATGACCTCACGCTGGGGACTCGAAGTGGCGAAGGTCCGCGACGTCGAGGTGAAGTTCCACCCGATGAGCCTGAACTTCCTCAATCGGGACAAGGACATTCCCGAGGACTACCGGGCACTGATGAACCGGGCCTTGGCCCCGATGCGCATCGTCACCGCCGCGATCGCCGAGCACGGTGAGGAGATTGCCGAACCTCTCTACACCGCGATCGGCACAAGGATCCACCCGGGCGGAGAGAAGGACTTCGAGAAGGCAGTGTCCGAGGCTCTGGCCGAACTTCAGCTGCCCGCCGACCTCATGAAGTACGGCGAGACCGATGACTACGACGCGCAGCTCCAGGCCTCCCACGACGAGGCTCTGAGCTTGGTCGGCGACGATGTCGGCACACCGATCTGCCGTGTCGCCGGAACCGCGTTCTTCGGTCCTGTCGTCACCCCCGCTCCGAAGGGAGAGGACGCCGGACGCCTCTTCGACGGAGTCCTCGCGGTCGCCTCGACGCCGGGATTCTTCGAACTCAAGCGCACACGTGACCAGGGCCCGAACTTCGACTGAGACTCAACGGTCCGCACAATCAGCGGACTCGATCGATCAACAGATCCCACCGAAAGGCAGACATATGAAGGTTCACCTCGGCACCGACCACGCCGGATTCGAATTCAAGGAGGTCCTCAAGTCCCATCTCGAGTCGGCCGGTCACGACGTCGTCGACCACGGCGCCCTTGAATATGACGCGCTCGATGACTACCCGGCCTTCTGCATCGCCGCGGCACAGGCCGTCGTCGATGATCAGGCCGCCGGTCAAGAAGCACTCGGAGTCGTGATCGGGGGATCGGGCAACGGCGAGCAGATGGCCGCCAACCTCGTCAAGGGTGCACGCACCGCTCTGGCTTGGAACCCGGAGATCTCGAAATTGGCCCGTCAGCACAACAACGCGCAGATCGTCGCCGTCGGTGCCCGCCAGCACCCGGAAGCCGATGCGATCGCGATCGTCGATGCATTCTTGGCCGAGCCGTTCTCCGGCGATGAGCGTCACGAACGTCGCATCGACATCATGGCGAAGTATGAGGAGCAGGGCCGGCAGGCTCTGTAAGAGGGAGAACACTGTGAAGATCCACGGCGCTGTTCTGCGCGAGATGCAGCGGCCTCGGCCATTTGCCCAGTCGCAGCCGATGTCGGTTGAGACCCTCGAACTCGATGAGCCGGGTCCCGGTGAGGTGCTCATTCGGATGACGGCGGCCGGGGTCTGCCACTCGGATCTCTCTGTCGTCGACGGCAACCGTCCCCGCCCGCTGCCGATGCTGCTCGGGCACGAAGGCGCGGGAGTCGTTGAGAAGCTCGGCGACGGCGTCGATGATCTCGAGATCGGCCAACAGGTCGTCACAGTGTTCCTGCCTCGCTGCGGGGAGTGCGCGAACTGCCGCACCGACGGAAAACTTCCGTGCACGCCTGGCAGTGCGACGAACGGAGCAGGGACCCTGCCGTTCGACGGACACAAGGTGCGTCTCCACGACGACACCGGCGCCGAGGTGCTCCACCACCTCGGTGCGTCCGTGTTCGCCACTCACGCAGTGGTCAACCGGGCATCCGTGGTTCCCGTCGACGACGATGTTCCCGCCTCCATCGCTGCGGTGCTCGGCTGCGCCGTGCTCACCGGCGGGGGAGCGGTGCTCAATGCGGGACGGCCGGGACCGGATGATGAGGTGATGATCGTCGGTCTCGGCGGAGTCGGAATGGCCGCACTCATCACGGCTCTGTCGATCGAGACGGCCGGAGTCATCGGCGTCGACGCGAACCCCGACAAGCTGGTGCGGGCGAAGGAACTCGGCGCCATCGAGGTCTACACCCCCGAACAGCTCGGGGAGCGGAAGGCTCCGATCGTCATCGAATGCGTCGGGCATGCTCGGGCCTTCGAGACCGCGTTCACGGCCACAGCCGTCGGCGGGACGACTGTGACGGTGGGGTTGCCCGCCCCGGACGCGCAGTCTCACATCACCCCGGTGACCCTGACAGCCGAGGCCCGGACCGTGATCGGCTCCTATCTGGGGTCGGCAGTGCCGAGTCGGGATATCCCCGTCTATGCCCAGTTATGGAGAGAAGGCAAGCTGCCCGTCGAGGAGCTCATCTCCGACACGATCAAGCTGAACGAGCTCAACGAGGCCTTCGACGCGCTCTCCGACGGGACGGTCGTCAGGCAGGTCATCGACTTCGAGGCGTGAGCCTCACCTGAGATGTCTCCTTTGGTACTACCTGACGGCGGCTGAGCAACCTAGCGCCAGGTATCTGGGCCGCCCTCAGGTAGTAATTGGGGGCCAGCGTATTTCGGCATGACGAAGCCGCCCGGACCGATCGGTCCGGGCGGCTGGAGTCTGTCGGGATGACAGGATTTGAACCTGCGACCCTCTGTTCCCAAAACAGATGCGCTACCAAGCTGCGCCACATCCCGCGACGGCTCCTATCTAACCACAGGCGGGTCGCGACGTGCACCTTGTGAATCGCGCAAACCCGTCAATGCGATGCACCTCACATTGAGATCGCAGGGGTGACACAGGTCACCGAATGTCGATTTGGCGCTCGAAGAAGTTCTCGACTATAGTCGAACTCGCAACACGGGGATGTAGCTCAATGGTAGAGCCTCAGTCTTCCAAACTGATGGTGCGGGTTCGATTCCCGTCATCCCCTCCACAAGCCGGTCTGACCTGATGGTCAGGCCGGTTTCTTCATTCCCGGACGGGTAAGATCCTCAGATGACCACAGTCGATCAGCCGCCGCAGAGCACGCCCTTGCGCGATGAGCGGGACACTGCGTCGGCGATCGCCCGGCCCAGCCGGCGAGCGATGCTCACCGGAGCGGTCGCCGGGATCGGTGCGATCGGTCTCGGTTCGGCGATCACCGCAGCCCTCGCCGAGGCGGCCCAACCGGATCCCGTCCGCTCGGTCACCGCCGCCTACACCGGATCAGGCCGGCGTGAGGCCCTCGACGCCGTCGCCGCGCGACGCCTGCCCGCACAGTCACGAGTCATGCCGGATCTGTCCGATCCGGGCCCGGCCCGGAGGCAGCGGGAATTCCTCGACAGCTGCGAATCGTGGCTGGGATCTCTGCCTGCCCATCGCCGCGACCTCGCTGTCTCCGCCCTGCTCGACCTGTGGGTCCTCAGCGACGAGCTGCCCGCGCCGGTCGCCGGATGGGCCGGTGCTTGGCGCTATGTCTGGCCGCGGGACACGGCCTTCTCTGCAGTGGCTCTGGCGCGGGTCGGGTTGTCGGAACTGTCATGGAGCCATCTGCGCTGCCTGCAGTCCGTACAAGCGGTCGACGGGTCGTTTGCCGCCCGCGTCGACCCGTCGACCGGACTGCCTCCGGACGATCGCGAGTCGCAGTTCGACTCCCTCGGTCTCGTCCTGTGGGCGATCTCCGAAGTGCATTCGGTCTCCAGGGCGACGGCCGCTCAGTTCGACCTCGGCGAGTTCGATGACCTTCTGCGACGGACCACCCGGCGTCTCTTCGACCTCACCGACCGCGGTCGCAGCCTGCCTCCGGTCGGCCCGGACTATTGGGAGGTCGGAGAATCCCAGGTCACCCTCGGCTTGGCCGGACCGACTCTGGTCGGGATGAACTCACTCACCGCACTGACGAAGGCGGATTCGGAACTGTGGGGCCGCCTCGGCGAGGATGCGGCAGCCGTTCTGCTCGCAGCGGATGATTTTCGTGCGACCTTCACTCGAACCTTCGGAGCCAATGGGATGCAGCGGTACCCCACCTCGGGCGGATCGGATTCGGCCATCGCCTACCTGCCTGCGGCCGGGCTCGTGCCGAATCGGTCAGAGGGGATCTACGCGCTCGAACCCGAGGTTCTCGCCGGCGTCTGGGACCACCTCGAGCAGCCGGCCGGAGGGATCAAGCCCGGACACGGCTGGATCATCGACCGCTCCAGCTGGACGCCGTCGACGTCGCTCATGGCGCTCGGCTTCGCGCGCCTCGGGATCAGCGACCGAGCCGAATCGATCCTCGATTGGCTGGCAGGGCACCGCACGAGCGCAGGGTCTCTGCCGGAGAAGATCAGCGGGGACGGCGATCCGGTCTCCGTGGCGCCACTGTCGTGGACTGCGGCCAACGTCATCATCACCCTCGACGAACTCTATGGGCACCGAGGTGGAGCGAGCTCGTGAAATCACCCCGGTTTCGCGTATCGGGCGGGGTTTCGCGTAACATAGGGGATTGCGTCTTGCGGACGTGCGCGAACTATTCGTGGACTTTCGCTCCCTCTAAGGTCACGAGATGACCGATCAGGCTGTGAGATGGCCGTTTGCGGTCACGAACCCGGATGATCAGGTCGGAGATGACCGAAAATGCATGACTGTCGAATTTGAAAGGTCACACTGTGAAGAGCTCCGTCGAGCAACTCGACCCCACCCGGGTCAAGATCAGCGTGGAAGTCCCATACGCCGAACTCAAACCGAGCGTCGACGAGGCATACAAGACCATCGGGGCCCAGGTCACCGTCCCCGGGTTCCGTAAGGGCAAGGTCCCCGCGCGCATCATCGATCAGCGCATCGGCCGTCCTGCTGTGATCCAGGAAGCCATCAACAACGGTCTTGACGACTTCTACCGCAACGCGGTCGAAGAGCACGACCTCAAGCCGATGGGCCAACCCGAGGTCGAGATCTCCGAGGTTCCCGGTCTCGACGGAACCGAAGACGGCGAACTCGGCTTCACCGTCGAGGTCGACGTGCGCCCCGAGGTCACGCTGCCTGCCTACGACACGATCAACATCGAGGTCGACCCCATCGAGGTCACCGACGCCGATGTGGATGCGGAGCTCGAGCAGCTGCGTACCCGCTTCGGAACCCTCGTCGCCGTCGATCGCCCCGCGGCCAAGGACGACTTCGTGACTCTCGACCTCGTCGCCACCATCGGCGACGAAGAGATCGACACCGCCTCCGACATCTCCTACCAGGTCGGCGCCGGAACGATGCTCGAAGGCATGGACGAAGCGCTCGACGGGCTCTCCGCCGGAGAGACCACGACCTTCGAGACCACCTTCGCAGGTGGCGAGCACGCCGGCGAACAGGGCACTGTGAAGATCACCCTGGGCGCTGTGAAGGAACGCGAACTTCCCGAGGCCGACGACGACTTCGCTCAGCTGGCCAGCGAGTTCGACACGATCGACGAACTGCGGGAGGACCTGCGCGTCCAGGCCGGCAAGGCCAAGGAAACTGAGCAGGGCGTCCAGGCACGGGACAAGGTCCTCGAACACCTCATCGAGACCCTCGACGTTCCGGTCCCGGCCAAGATCGTCACCGACGAGGTCGAGCGTCACCTCGAGTCCGAGAACCGTTCGGACGACGACGAACATCGCAAGGAGGTCACCGAGGAGACCGAGCGCAACCTGCGCACGCAGTTCATCCTCGATGCGGTCTCCGAAGCCGAGAACGTCGAGGTCAGCCAGCCCGAACTCATCGAGTACCTGATCTCCGCTTCGCAGCAGTACGGAATGAACCCCAACGAGTTCGCCCAGATGCTCGACAGCTCCGGCCAGGTCAATGCGCTTGTCGGCGAGGTCTCGCGCCGCAAGGCCCTGGCCGCTGTCCTCGCCGGTGCCACGGTCAAGGACACCGCCGGAAACGTCGTCGACATGGAGGCCTTCACCTCCGCCGGGGACGACGCCGAGGAAGCCGGCGCCGAGGATGCCGACGCGACTGCGCAGAGCGCGGAAGCCGCGGACGAAGCACCTGCAGAGGCCGCCGAAGAGAACTGAGGACGAGCCGCCTCGGCGGTGGAATCCTGATGAGACGGTGGGTACGGATCACGATCCGTACCCACCGTCTTCGCATCTGCGCAGGTCCCGATCACGCTGAGGGCGAACACAGGCCTCGCCGCGGACTAAAACCCGGGGGAGAGCGGTTAGAGTCCATAACAAGCCATCCACAGAACACAGGAGTGAAACGTGAGCGCATACGACATGACAGCGCCCGTCGGCCTCGACGCCGGTGGGGGAATGGGTCTGGACGACCACATCTTCAATCGTCTTCTCAAAGAGCGCATCATCTGGCTCGGTTCGGAAGTGCGTGACGACAACGCCAACGCCATCTGCGCGCAGATGATGCTGCTGGCCGCCGAAGATCCCGAAGCGGACATCTCGCTCTACATCAACTCGCCCGGCGGCTCCGTCACCGCCGGAATGGCCATCTACGACACGATGCAGTACATCAAGCCCGATGTCTCCACCGTGGCCATGGGCATGGCCGCGTCGATGGGACAGTTCCTGCTCTCCTCGGGCACCCCGGGCAAGCGCTACGCCACCCCGCACGCCCGCATCCTCATGCACCAGCCGCTGGGCGGCATCGGCGGCACGGCCACCGACATCAAGATCCAGGCCGAACTGATCCTGCACATGAAGAAGCAGATGGCCGAACTGACTGCTCAGCAGACCGGGAAGTCGCTCGAGCAGATCCTCCAGGACAACGACCGCGACCACTGGTTCACCGCCGAAGAGGCGCTCGAATACGGATTCATCGACAAGATGGTCACCCGCGCGTCCGACGTCGAGAACAACTGAGCAGGAGTGAGGGAAGAATGAATTCAATGAACTTTATGCCGGGTTCGACGGCGTCGAACATGCCGCAGTCGCGTTATGTCATGCCGCAGTTCGAAGAGCGCACACCCTATGGCTTCAAGCGCCAGGATCCCTACACGAAGCTCTTCGACGACCGCGTCGTATTCCTCGGCGCACAGGTCGATGACACCTCCGCCGACGATGTCATGGCTCAGCTGCTCGTCCTCGAATCGCAGGATCCTGACCGCGACATCACTCTGTACATCAACTCGCCGGGTGGGTCGTTCACGGCGATGACGGCCATCTACGACACGATGCAGTACATCAAGCCGGAGATCCAGACCGTCTGCCTCGGTCAGGCCGCCTCCGCAGCTGCCGTGCTGCTGGCCGCCGGCACTCCCGGCAAGCGTCTGGCCCTGCCGAACGCGCGAGTGCTCATTCACCAGCCCGCGATGCAGGGGCAGGGACAGGGTCAGGCCTCTGACCTCGAGATCCAGGCCGCTGAAGTGCTGCGGATGCGCGAATGGCTCGAGGGAACTCTGGCCAAGCACTCGAACAAGGAGGCCGCACAGGTCTCGAACGACATCGAACGCGACCTCTTCCTCACGGCCGAGCAGGCCAAGGACTACGGTCTCGTCGACCAGGTGCTCTCTTCGCGCAAGAACGCGAGCTGATCACCTGTCGGAGGACAGGGAGACACTGAGAACGGGTTCGTGCGATTGCGATCGGCGGACCCGTTCTCGGTTCCTTCCGCCGACACACCGAGTCGTGGCTGGGGGCTCGTGTCAGCCACGTATGGGAAGCTATTGAGGTACAGGAAACACGAGCGGTAGAGTTGGGGCCAAGCGTCCTGGCGAAAGGTTGTGACAGTGGCTCGCAGTGCGGACGGAGCAGACCTGCTCAAATGCAACTTCTGTGGGAAGTCTCAGAAGCAGGTTCGGAAACTCATCGCCGGACCTGGTGTTTACATCTGCGATGAATGCATCGGATTGTGCAATGAGATCATCGAAGAGGAGCTCAGCGAATCCAGTCCGGAGCAGGCCGAACTCGAGTTGCCCAAACCTCGTGAGATCTTCGACTTCCTCCAGGAGTACGTCGTCGGTCAGGAACCGGCGAAGAAGGCACTGTCGGTAGCCGTCTACAACCACTACAAGCGCATCCGTTCGCTGCAGTCCGGTGACGAGAAGACCCTCGGCTCCAGCGAGTCCGAGGTTGAGATCGCGAAGTCGAATATTCTGCTCGTCGGTCCCACCGGCTCGGGAAAGACCTACCTCGCCCAGTCGCTGGCCAAACGCCTCAATGTCCCATTCGCGGTCGCCGATGCCACCGCGCTGACCGAAGCCGGCTACGTCGGCGAAGACGTCGAGAACATCCTGCTCAAACTCATTCAGGCCGCGGATTTCGATATCCAGCGTGCCGAGCACGGAATCATCTATATCGACGAGATCGATAAGATCGCTCGCAAGTCGGAGAACCCGTCGATCACCCGTGACGTGTCAGGTGAGGGCGTGCAGCAGGCACTGCTGAAGATCCTCGAAGGCACCCAGGCGTCGGTGCCGCCGCAGGGCGGGCGCAAACACCCGCACCAGGACTTCCTGCAGATCGACACGACCAATGTGCTCTTCATCGTCGCCGGCGCTTTCGCCGGGATGGAGGAGATCGTCGCCGGCCGCAAGGGCAAGCACGGAATCGGCTTCGGCGCCCTGCTGCAGTCGAAGAACGACGAAGAGGACCTCTACGCGGACATCCTTCCCGAAGATCTGCTCAAGTTCGGCCTCATCCCGGAGTTCATCGGCCGCCTGCCGGTGCTGGCCACCGTGTCCAACCTCGACCGGGCAGCGCTGATGTCGATCCTCACGGAACCGAAGAACGCCCTGGTCAAGCAGTACCAGCGGATGTTCGAGTTCGACAATGTCTCCCTGACATTCGAGACCGAGGCACTTGAGGCGATCGCCGATCTCGCTCTGCTGCGCGGCACGGGCGCTCGTGGCCTGCGCTCGATCATGGAAGAGGTCCTGCAGCCGGTCATGTTCGATGTGCCTTCACGCGAAGACATCGCCGAGGTGGTCGTGACCAAGGACGTCGTCGAATCCAATGTCGCCCCGACCCTCGTGCCGAAGTCACGGAACAGGACGAATAAGAAGTCTGCCTGAGTCTCTTTTCGCATGAGACTCCTGGCCGACACACGCCCACTGCGCTACGCGTCGTTCCGACGACTGTGGGTGGCCAATATCGTCACCGTCATCGGTGCGCAGATGACTGTTGTGGCGATCCCCGCACAGATCTTCCATATCACCGGGTCGTCCGGGTATGTCGGGCTCGCCGGTGCGTTCGGGCTGATTCCTCTTATCGTCTTCGGACTGTGGGGCGGATCGTTGGCCGATGTCATCGATCGACGCAGACTGCTCGTGATCTCGACGGTCGGTCTGATCGTCACGAGCGCGATACTTGCCCTCATCGCGGTGCTCAGCATCGACAATGTCTGGCTGCTGCTGTCGGTGTTTTCGATGCAGCAGGCATTCTTCGCACTCAACCAGCCGGCTCGGGGAGCTCTGCTGCCGTCGATCATCCCGCTCGGCCTGCTGCCCGCGGCGAACTCGCTGAACATGACTGTGATGACATTGGGCGCCGTCGTCGGCCCTGTCGTCGGCGGAGCGCTGATCCCTCTGTTCGGGTACCAGCTGCTCTACGTCATCGACGCCGTGTTCCTGTTCGCTACGCTCTACGCAGTGATGCGACTGCCGTCGCTGCCGCCGCAGAAACAGCTCGATACTCGGTCGGGGTTCAAAGGCATCGTCGACGGGTTCCGGTATCTGCGGACGAACACCGTCGTCATGGTCTCTCTGCTGGTGGACATCATTGCGATGGTCTTCGGAATGCCACGGGGCCTGTTCCCGCAGATCGCCGCGGAGACCTTCGACGGTCCGCCTGAGGGCGGCATCGTCTTCTCGCTGCTCTTCGCCGCGCTGGCCGGCGGAAGTGCATTGGCCGGGATCTTCTCGGGGTGGGTCTCACGTGTGGAGCGCCAGGGACTGGCCGTCATCGTCGCCATCGTCGTCTGGGGTGCGGCAATGACGGTGTTCGGACTGTCCCTTGAGCTGGCGGCTGGGTTCTGGCTGACCGCACTCGTCGTCGCATTGGCTGCGATGGCGGTCGGCGGAGGAGCCGATATCGTCTCCGGCGCTTTTCGGCAGACGATGCTCCAGGAAGCCGCAACCGATGCGATGCGCGGTCGGATGCAGGGAGTGTTCATCGTCGTCGTCGCCGGCGGACCTCGTATCGCGGACGTCCTCCACGGCTCCGTTGCTGCAGTCACAGACACCACGGTCGCCTCGGCGGGTGGCGGCATCGCCGTCATCGTTCTCGTGCTCGCCTGTGCGGTGGCCTTTCCGACCTTCCGGAAATACCGGGTCGAACGCGGCGGGCACGAGCACACTGTCCCCACTGCCTGATCCATCAAGCAGACCTTACGTTCGACCGTACTCCTGCTACGAGTCGTCCCCGAATCTGCGCGAGTCGTCGTCCCGGAGGGACTGCTCCATTCCGGCCAGTATTCCCGGTCACCCCGGACCCGTGCGCTTGAACGCCTGACGCCCCAGCGGAGAGTCGACGTCGAGCCCCGAATGAGCCAAGCGGACTCGGTTTCTCCGACATGTCAGGATAGCCCGACTCTTCTGCGCTTTCGGGTATTGTCGCGCAGCTTGCCGCGTACCACTCACACCGGATTGCAAGAGCCATGACGCTCCAGTACTTTCGCATCTCTCAGTGCTGCTCTCGCTCTACCGCGTTGGTGTCTTAACGCCCCGGTGCTGGTGCATCCCTCTCCCGTCCTGTCGAAACACCGTTGTGCACCAAGGCGTTGAGTCACGACGGGTGAGGGGCGCCCGATGCGAGAACATGGGGAGATGCGCGGGGGAGACGACGACACCCCCGACTCGCTGCCGAAGCTGCAGGTCGGGGGTGCGTCAGCGTGGTGATGCTGCGGACGGCCGCCAGGTGCGTCAGCTGGTGGTGGCCGAGTAGACGGCGTTCTCTGCGGGCTGGACGACGACGAAGCCGGGGCCGTGGAATGCCAGCTGCACGGACTCACCGGAGCCGCGACCGAAGAATGTGCCGACGCTGACGTCGGTCTTGATCTGCGGGGCCAGCGCCGAGGACCAGCAGACGGCGGCCTGCGGGTCGACGAAGGTCGGCTGCTGCGAGCAGTCGAGGACCATGGGTTCACCCTTGCAGCAGATGGCGGCAGTGCCCTGTCCGGCAAGTTCGAGGTTGAACAGTCCCGAACCGCTGACCATCGCACCGACACCGCCCTTGATGCGTTTGATCTCCCAGCTGAGCGCGTCGTCGAAGGCGAGCAGATTCGCGGTGTTGACGGTCAGTGCGTCCTGCGGACCTTCGAGCGCCATCATGAAGATGTTCGAGGCCTCCCTGGCGAAGAACACTTCTCCGTGTCCCTCGACGCGCATGACGTTCCCGCCCTCGCCGGTGGCTGCCTTCTTCATGAACTGGCCGACCGACTTCGACCCCTGGTGGGTGAAGCGGACATCGCCCTGATAGGCGACCATCGCGCCCTTGGTGGCGATCATCGGAGCGTTCGGTGTGACCACCGAACGCAGCATCTTGTTCGACTGGAGCGTCCACCGCTCTTGATTCTGGACCTCGGCGTTGCGCTTGGAAAAGAGTTCGCTTCTCACGGTTCTGGGGACCTTTCGTTCAGGGAGGACTTCGGTGTTTCTTCAGTGGTCGATAACCATAGTACGGCGGAGAGAACGCAGACCCCGGTCATTTCGTGTATCCGTTCCGGAACATGAACAGAGCCCCACGGCATCCACTGCTCCGACGCTGCGGAGGAACGAATGTCGCGGGGCTCTGCGGGACCAGTTCGGGTCTCAGTTCAGCCGGTGGGGCCGGAAGCTGCTTCTTCTGGCAGTCAGGGCCGGCTGGTGTTCGGCTCAGTCCTGGTCGACGAAGTCGATCGAGGCAATGGTGATCTCATCGCCGGCTTCCTCGGTGCTCAGGGACTTGATACGGCCCGCCGCCGTGAGGTCGCCTTCTGCCGCCGTGATCGCGGAGACGACGGCGGCCGGCGCCTGAATGGTCACGGAAGCGACCTCGGTCTTCTGCGACACCTTGGCCTCGGTCTTCGTGCGGCGGATCTCGGTCAGTGCGGCTGCCACCGAGGCTAGCAGCTCGGGATCGACGGACGATTCCGGATGGCTCAGCACCTCATCTGCCGGCCACGGCGCACGGTGGACCGAACCGGTGCGCCACCAGGACCAGACCTCTTCGGTGACGAACGGAGTGAACGGAGCGAACAGACGCAGCAGGACATCCAGAGCAGTGGCCAAGGTGACGTGCGCCGACAGCTGATCGTCAGATCCCGATGAGCCGTAGGAACGGTCCTTGACGAGCTCGACATAGTCATCGGTGAACTCCCAGAAGAAGCTCTCGGTCACACGCAGTGCATGAGCATAGTCGTAAGCGGCCATATGCTTCCCGGCCTGCTCGACGACCTCGGCAAGCTTTGCCAGCAGGGCCCGATCGAGATCGTGGGTGACGGCGCCGAGCTGACCGATGAGACCGGCATGCACACCCTGTGCCAGAGCGAACTTCGAGGCGTTGAGCAGCTTCATCGCCAGCCGGCGGCCGATCTGCATCTGTGTGACGTCATAAGCGGTGTCCGCACCGAGTTTCGCGCTGGCCGCCCAGTAGCGGACCGCGTCAGGACCGAATCCCGGCTTCGCCTCGCCGAGGATGTCCGACGGAACCACGACATTGCCCTTGGACTTCGACATCTTCTTCCGGTCCGGATCGAGGATCCACCCCGACAGGCCGGCGTGCTTCCACGGTGCCGCATCGTTGAGCGAGTTCGCCCGGACCACGGTGGAGAACAGCCAAGTGCGGATGATGTCGTGTCCCTGCGGACGCAGGTCGAAGGGGAAGACCTTGTCGAAGAACTCCTCGTCACGCGACCAGCCGCCGAGCAGCTGCGGCGTCAGCGACGACGTCGCCCAGGTGTCGAGGACATCCGGGTCTGCGGTGAACCCGCCGGGCACATCACGCTGGTCGTCGGTGAAGCCGGCGGGAGCCTCGGCGATGGGGTCGCACGGAAGCGACTCGGGCACGATCGGATCATCATAATCGGGCTGACCATCAGCGTCGAGGCGGTACCACAGCGGAATCGGGACACCGAAGAACCGCTGCCGGGAGACCAGCCAGTCGCCGTTGAGGTTCTCCACCCAGTTCTCGTAGCGGGAGCGCATGTACGCCGGATGCCACTCGATCTCGCGACCGCGGGCGATGAGCGCATCCCGCAGCTCGGCCGACCGCCCGCCGTTGCGGATGTACCACTGACGGCTGGTGACGACCTCGAGCGGTTTGTCGCCCTTTTCGTAGAACGGGACCGGATGCGTGATCGGCTCGATCTCACCGATGAGGTCACCGGAGTCGATGAGCATCTGCGCAATGTCCTTGCGCGCAGAGAACGTCGTCTTTCCTGCCAGCGCCTCATAGTTGGCCACAGCATCGGACTTCGGCGAGTTCGCGATCCACTCGGGCACCTCGAGGTTGAGGCGGCCGCCTCGGTTGATCACCGCGCGGGTCGGCAGATCGAGTTCACGCCACCACGTGACGTCGGTGAGGTCGCCGAAGGTGCAGACCATGGCGATGCCGGTGCCCTTATCGGACTTCGCAAGCTCATGGGCGCGGATCTCGACGCTGACACCGAAGAGCGGCGAAACGACATTCGTGCCGAACAGGGAGGCGTAGCGTTCGTCATCGGGATGGGCGACGAGCGCCACGACCGAAGGAATGAGCTCCGGACGCGAGGTGAGGATGATGATCGGTTCCGCCGAGGTGTCGGCCAGGCCATCAGCGCCCTCGGGGAAGAACTTCACCTTGTGGTACGCGCCTTCGCGCTCACGATCCTCGAGTTCGGCCTGAGCCACAGCAGTGCCGAAGGTGACGTCCCACATGGTCGGTGCGTCCTGCGAATAGGCATGCCCGTTCTTCAGATCGGTGAGGAAGGCTCGCTGGCTCACCGCACGCGAATCGTCATCGATCGTGCGGTATGTGTACTTCCAATCAACGGACAGTCCGGTGGAGCGGAAGAGGTCTTCGAACACCTTCTCGTCCTCGGCGGAGAGCTTCTCGCACAGTTCGATGAAGTTCTGGCGAGAGACCTTGACGAAGTCGCGCGAATTCTTCGGTGCCTTCTCCGGCGGCTGGAAGTCCGGGTAGTAGGACTGGCCGGGATCGCAGGTGACTCCGTAGTAGTTCTGCACGCGACGTTCGGTCGGCAGGCCGTTGTCGTCCCAGCCGAGGGGATAGAACACGTTCTTGCCGGTCATCCGCTGATAGCGGGCGATGATGTCGGTCTGGGTGTAGGAGAACACGTGTCCGACATGCAGCGACCCCGAGGCGGTCGGCGGGGGAGTGTCGATCGAGTAGACCTGCTCGCGATCGGTGTCGACGTCGAAGGCGTAGACATTCTGCTCGCTCCACGCGGCGTCCCATTTGTCCCGCAGCCCCTCGAGGGCCGGCTTGTCAGGAAGGTTCACTGACTCGTGCGTCGAGTCCGAAAAGGCAGGTGTGTTCATAATTGCTGATTTTCTCACCCGGTTCGCGATCGGCCAAACCGGTTCGCGCCAGTGGCCGCGCGAAGCCCGACCGGAGCTCGAGTGCAGCACTCGCGCCCCGGCCGCCCCAGTCCGACGGCGTGGGACGGCTCACACCCTGAAGGCGCAGTGAGTCGCCTGCGCCGCGGGCAATGACATCATGGACACATGGCGCCCTTGGACCGAATTCCGACAGAGAATCCGCCGCCCACGTCGACCGCGTGGATGAATCCGGCACGTGCGATCGCGATCATCGCCGTCGTAGCCATCCATTCCCTGGGCACCGTCGTCGAAGAGAACTTCGCGAGTATGGGACCCGACTGGTGGCTGGCCAACACCATCGACTCCGCCTGCCGGTGGTCGGTGCCCGTGTTCATCATGATCTCCGGGGCTCTGGCCCTCGACCCCGACCGGGGCAGCAAACCGCGCAGGTTCCTGTCCAAACGTGTCTGGCGAATCGGCATCCCCCTCGTGTTCTGGACAGTCGTGTACGTTCTGTTCCGCCGCTACTACCTGCAGCCCGACGATGACACCTGGAACCCGGGCATCGCGATCCTCACCGGATCGCCCTTCGTCCAGCTCTACTTCCTCTACGTCCTTGCCGGTCTGACCCTGCTCACCCCGTTCTTCCGCCTGCTGAGCGTCCATGGCTCCCGCCGTCTGCAGTGGGGGACCGGTCTGATCTTCCTCGGCATCGGCATGACCGACCAGTGGGTGTCGATGGTCTTCGACGTCGGCGAAGCCAATATCGCCACCAGGTTCCTGCCGATGGCCGGTTTCTACATCCTCGGCTGGGTGCTGCGCGATATCGTGCTCTCGGTCAGGGGTGCAGTCCTGGCGTGGGTCAGCCTCATCATCGCGGTCGCCGGAACCGCGGTCTGGGCAGGTCTGGGTCCCGGTGAGAAGCCGTGGATGTTCCCGTATGAATACCTCGCCCCCGGAGTCGTCCTCGCCTCCATGGCCGCCTACCTCCTCCTGCATTTCCATCTGCGCGAAGGCTTCGGATTGCTGCACCGGTTCTACCCGTATTCCTTCGGTGTGTTCCTCCTCCATCCGCTCCTGCTCTACCCTGTCCGAAATGCCATGGGCCTGCCTGACACCGTGCCAGGCGTCCTCCTCCACGCCGTGATCATGCCGATCGCCTATGCGATCATCTGCGCCGCAGTCACCTGGGTGGCAGTGAAGATCCCCGGCTTCCGTGCCGTCTTCGGCGAAGGCGGGCCCCGCAACCCGCACACCCGACCGAGCGTGAAGAAACTCCGACCGGGCGCGAAGGGTGCCCCACCTGCCGCGTCGACGACCCCGGAAGAAACGACGCCACCCGAGCCGGCCGGGAGTGGCCCTTTCGAGACCGATCTCGGCTCAGAAGACACCGCACGCGGCCGAGAGCCGACTCCGTAGACTGAGATGCGAACAGGAAACCCCGCTTCCGGGATCCAGACTCAAACCCGCCGACAGACCCGACAGAGGAGAACACAGATGGAAAAGCTCAGAGCAGTAGTCACAGGAGCCAGTTCCGGAATCGGTGCGGCCACGGTCCGACAGCTGCGCGAGCAGGGCTGGGACGTCGTCGCCGTGGCTCGCCGTGAGGACAAGCTCAAGGCCCTCGCCGAGGAGACCGGAGCCGACTACATCGTCGCCGACCTCACCGATGACGCCGCCGTGGTGTCCATGGCCGAACAGGTGCTCGCCGGCGGAGCCGTCCATTCCCTCGTGGCCAATGCCGGCGCCGCATTCGGAACCGACACCGTCGCCGAGGCATCGGTCGACGGGTGGCGGGACATGTTCGACATCAACGTCCTCGGCGTCCTGCGCGTCGTCAAAGCACTGCTGCCGGCTCTCATCGATTCCGGCCGCGGAGACATCGTCGTCATGTCCTCAACCGCCGGCCATCAGGCCTATGAAGGCGGCGGTGGCTACGTCGCTGCGAAGCACGGCACCCACTCGATGGCAGCGACCCTGCGCCTCGAGCTCGCCGGCGAACCCGTGCGCGTCATCGAGATCGCACCAGGAATGGTCGCCACCGACGAGTTCACCGTCAAACGCGTCGGCGGTGATGAGACGAAGGCCGCGAAGGTCTACGAAGGCGTCGAGAACCCGCTGACCGCGGACGACGTCGCCGACGCCGTCGTCTACACCCTCACCCGGCCCCACCACTTCAACGTCGATCTCATGGTCATCCGACCGATCGCCCAGGCCGCTCAGCATAAGGTCGCACGCAACCGGGGGCTGTGAGCACCCACGGCTCCAGCCCGGGGCCGCCTCGGCGAGGGAGATCCCCGCGCCGCCGAGTGGTCTCGGGCGGAGTCGACGGTATACGATTGTCTTGTGTCGATCCGGCTATCACCGGGGAGCATCCGGAAGAACGGAACCAGCGTTCGAAACGCCGCGTTCTCAGTAGACCCGGACGGGTGGACCCGTCATCGTCTGAGTGAATGAGCGATCCGCTGACCGATCTGAACCGGTCGGACTGCGGATAAGCGAGGTGGTACCGCGGCAGACTGTCGTCCTCGTGACAGTGACCGCAGTGACCCAGAAGGACGCTCATGACTCAGCCTCTCTATCCCAAGGTTTCGACCTCGACCTTCGGACTCTCGTCGTCCCCGAACTTCCCTGCCATCGAAGACGCTGTGCTGCGCTACTGGCAGGAGGACGACACCTTCAAGGCGTCGATCGCCCAGCGCGATGCCGGCGAGAACGGCGAGAACGAATTCGTCTTCTACGACGGACCTCCCTTCGCCAACGGCCTGCCCCACTACGGTCACCTGCTCACCGGCTACGTCAAGGACGTCGTCCCGCGCTTCCAGACGATGCGCGGCAAGAAGGTCGACCGCCGCTTCGGCTGGGACACCCACGGCCTGCCGGCCGAACTCGAAGCCGAACGCCAGTTGGGCATCACCGACAAATCCGAGATCGGTCGCATGGGACTGGCCGCATTCAACGACGCCTGCCGCTCCTCGGTGCTGCGCTACACCCAGGAATGGGAAGAATATGTGACCCGTCAGGGCCGGTGGGTCGACTTCGACAACGACTACAAGACTCTCAACGTCGAATACATGGAAAGCGTCATCTGGGCGTTCAAGCAGCTCTGGGACAAAGGCCTCGTCTACGAGGGCTACCGCGTGCTTCCGTACTGCTGGAAGGACGAGACACCGCTGTCGAACCATGAGCTGCGCATGGACGACGACGTGTACAAGATGCGTCAGGATCCGGCCGTGACCCTCGGATACAGACTCAAGGACTCCGACGAGTGGGTCCTCATCTGGACGACGACCCCGTGGACGGTTCCGTCGAACCAGGCCGTGGCCGTCAACCCGGAGATCCCGCTCGTCGCAGTGATCCCCGGTGAAGACGGAGCCGAAGAGCTTCAGGGCAAGACCCTCATCCTCGCCGAGGCGCGCCTGGGAGCCTATGCTCGTGAACTCGGTGCCGAACCGCAGGTTGTGCGCACCTTCCCCGGCAGCGAACTCGTCGGCGCCTCCTACGAACCTCCGTTCCCGTACTTCGAAGGCCGTCAGGAGGAGTTCGGCGAGAACATGCACACGATCCTGGCCGCGGACTTCGTCACCGTCGAAGACGGCACCGGAATCGTCCACCAGTCACCCGCCTTCGGTGAAGAGGACAAGGAACTCACCGACTCCTACGGAATCACCGCCGCCCGTCCCGTCGACGACGCCGGTCGCTTCGATACGACCGTTCCCGACTACGCCGGCCAGCAGGTCTTCGACGCCAACAAGGCGATAATCAAAGACCTGCGCAACCACACGGGTCCGATGGAATCGCGGGGTGCTCTGCTGGTCCGCCACGAATCCTACGAGCACTCCTACCCGCACTGCTGGCGCTGCCGGAATCCGCTGATCTACCGTGCGGTGTCCTCCTGGTTCGTCCGCGTCACCGAGTTCAAGGACCGCATGGTCGAACTCAACGAGCAGATCAACTGGGTGCCCGACAACGTCAAGCACGGACAGTTCGGCAAATGGCTCGAGAACGCCCGCGACTGGTCGATCTCGCGCAACCGCTTCTGGGGCTCGCCGATCCCCGTGTGGATCTCCTCCGACCCGGCCTACCCGCGCACGGACGTCTACGGTTCCCTGGCCGAGATCGAAGCCGACTTCGGACGTCTGCCGCGCAACGACTCCGGAGACGTCGACCTCCACCGCCCGTGGGTCGATGACCTCACCCGTCCGAACCCGGACGACCCGACGGGTCAGTCGGTGATGCAGCGCATCCCGGAGATCTTCGACGTCTGGTTCGACTCCGGCTCGATGAGCTACGCCCAGGTGCACTATCCGTTCGAGAACTCCGAATGGTTCGACAACCACTTCCCGGCCGACTTCATCGTCGAATACGTGGGACAGACACGCGGCTGGTTCTACCTGCTGCACGTTCTGGCCACAGCGATCTTCGACCGACCCGCATTCACGAACTGCATCTCCCACGGCATCGTGCTCGGTTCCGACGGGCAGAAGATGTCGAAGTCCCTGCGCAACTACCCCGATGTCAACGAGGTCTTCAACCGCGACGGCTCGGATGCCATGCGCTGGTTCCTCATGGCTTCGTCCATCCTGCGCGGCGGCAACCTCGTTGTCACCGAACAGGGCATCCGCGACGGTGTCCGCCAGGTCGTGCTCCCGCTGTGGAACACATGGCAGTTCTTCGCCACCTACTCCAACGCGGCCGACGGCCCGGCGGGGGAGAAGACCGGCTACCAGGCACAGTCCCGCTACGACTCGTCCCAGGTCCTCGACCGGTACCTCCTGGCCAAGACGCACGACCTCATCACCGAGTTCGCCGAGGCGATGGAGGGCCTCGATATCTGGACGGCATGCGAACTCGTGCGCAACTACCTCGACATGCTCACGAACTGGTATGTGCGTCGTTCGCGTCGCCGGTTCTGGGACGGCGGCACCGACACGCATGAGTCCTTCGACGTGTTCTATACCTGCCTGGAGGCATTCTGCCGTGTGGCCGCACCCCTGCTGCCGTTCACGGTCGAAGAGATCTATCGCGGACTGACCGGGCAGCGGTCGGTGCACCTGGCCGACTACCCGGATGCCGAGGCATTCCCTGCCGACGCCGACCTCGTCGCGGCGATGGACCTCACCCGCGATATCTGCTCAACGGCCTCCTCGGTGCGCAAGGCCAACCAGCTGCGGGTGCGCCTGCCGCTGTCGCAGCTGACCGTCGCCACCGACACGGACCTGAGCTCCGACTTCACCGAGATCATCGCCGATGAGCTCAATGTGCGTACCGTCGAGGTCCTCGACGTCGCCGAGGCGGAGGCCGCCGGATTCTCCCTGTCGCAGAATCTCGTCGTCAACGCCCGTGCCGCCGGACCCCGTCTGGGCAAACAGGTCCAGCAGGTCATCAAGGCTTCGAAGTCCGGCGACTGGTCCGTCACCGACGGCACCGTCGTCAGCGGTGGAATCGAACTCGTCGACGGCGAGTACACCCTCGAATCCGTGGCCGAATCCGGTACCGAGGGCATGGAGCTCGCGGCACTCGACTCCGGCTTCCTCGCCCTCGACACGCGGGTCACACCCGAGCTCGAGGCCGAAGGCATGGCACGAGATGCCGTGCGCGCCATCCAGGGCATCCGCAAGCAGCTCGATCTCGATATCTCCGACCGGATCGCCGTCACCATCGAAGCCGGCACCGAGGTGGTCGCCGCGCTCGAGCCTCACGTCGACCTCATCGCCGGTGAGACCCTGACGACCACTCTGGACTTCGGCCCGGTCGACGCCGATGCCGAGGTCTTCAGCCCCGAAGAGCTCCCCGGCGGCACCCGTCTGGCGGTGAAGCGGGCATGACCGAGGACAACACCCCGATCGACGGGCCCCTCCCGGACGAGGACCCCACCTCCGACGTGGAACCGCAGAGCGTGGACGAAGAAGCTTCGGAGGCTCCGCCCGAACCGGTCGTCGATGAGGCCACTCGGGCCGAGCTCGCCCGGGTCTATGCCCTGCTGCTGGCGCGGGCGGGGGAGACGCAGGTCGAGCTGCGCCTCGACGCGACTCGGCGGGCGTGTGAGATCCTCGGCGATATCCACACTGCGGCCCCGACGATCACGATCACGGGCACGAATGGGAAGACGTCGACGGCACGGATGATCGATTCGCTCATCACCGCTCATGAGCTCCGGGTCGGCCGGTTCACCAGTCCGCACCTGCATTCGGTGACCGAACGGATCTCCGTGGACGGCGCCCCCGTGTCCGCTCACACCTTCGTGCGCATCTATGACGAGATCGCCCCGTACCTCGAGATCGTCGATGCCCAGCTCGAATCCGAAGGACGCGCGAAGCTCACCTACTTCGAGGCGCTGACCGTTCTGGCCTTCGCCGTGTTCGCCGATGCTCCGGTCGATGTGGTCGTCACCGAGGTCGGCATGGGCGGACAATGGGATTCGACGAACGTCGCCGATGCCCAGGTGTGCGTGTTCACGAAGATCGGTCTCGATCATCAGGCGTTCCTCGGCGACACCATCGAGGAGATCGCCGCCACCAAGGCTGGGATCCTCGATCGCAGCGTCGAGGACAGCCCGGCTCCCGAACCTGTTGCCGTGTCTGCTGTCCAGGACGAGGCCGCCCAGGCGGTCCTCGACGAGGAAGCTGCCCGCCGTGAGGTTCCGCTGGCCGCTGAGGAGCGGGACTTCCGTCTCCTCGACCGGCAGCGGGCCGTCGACGGTCAGCTCATCACGGTCCAGGGCCGCAGAGACGTCTATTCCGACCTGTTCCTGCCGCTGCACGGAATTCACCAGGCCCACAATGCCGCGGTCGCGATCGTCGCAGCCGAGGCCTTCCTGGGAGCCGAAGACAAGCCGCTCAATCAGGAGACGGTGGCCGAGGGGCTGGCCCGCGTGACGTCACCGGGCCGCGCGGAACTCCTGCGCACGGGACCGAGCGTCGTCGTCGACGGCGCCCATAACCCGGATGCCGCGCATGTGCTGGCCGAGACCCTCGACGAGGCGTTCGACTTCGACTATGTCGTCATCGTGCTGGCGATGCTGGCGGACAAGGACAGCGACGGTGTCATCGAAGAGCTTCATCGCAGCGCAGATGTGTTCGTCGTCAGCGAGAATCTCAACTCCCGTGCGCTGCCGGCAGGCGACCTCGCCGAGGCGGCGCGGGAATGGGTCGACGAGGATTCCGTCATCGTCGCCTCCGATCTCAATGCCGCTCTGATGAAAGCCATCGACCTGGCCAACAGCGTCGATGCGAAGAGTCCGGGAATCGTCGTCACCGGCTCCATCTACACAGTGGCCGAAGCGCGCCTGCTGCTCGGACGTGGGGAGGAGGGATGAAATCGAAGTACCCCGTGCTCTGCGGATCGATCCTCATCTGCGAGCTCGTCGTCGTCTACTTCGCCGTGCTCACGACCTTCGGCCTGTCGGTGAAGTCAGCGCAGACCCTGACCCTGGCGCAGCTGCTCATCGGCGCCTCGGTCATTGCAGTGCTGGCCATCATCGCCGTCATCCTGCTGCCGCGGCGGATCGGTGAGAAGCGTCCCGGTGTCATCATCGGCTGGGTCGTGCAGGGGCTGCTGCTGGCCTCCGGCTTCGTTCTCACCTCGATGTTCTTCGTCGCAGCGCTGTTCATCGCTCTGTGGGCCGTGGCCGTGTACTGGTCGGCTCGCATCGATCGTGAGGTCGCCGCGCGCGGCTGAACTGTGAGAACGCCGAGGCGGGAGCGCCTCGGTGCCCGGGTAGACTGTGGACCGACGTCCACACGACATTGGAAGGACCGGAATGGAACGTACGCTCATCCTCATCAAGCCCGACGGAGTCGCTCGCGGACTCGTCGGACAGATCGTGGCCCGAATCGAAGCCAAGGGCTATGCGATCGACGCCTTGGATCTCCGTTCGGCCACCGCCGCCGAACTGGCAGCCCATTACGCCGAGCACGAAGGCAAACCCTTCTACCAGCCGCTGGTCGACTTCATGTCCGAAGGGCCGATCGTCTCGATCATCGCCTCCGGACAGGGCGTCATCCCCGGCTTCCGGTCCCTGGCCGGCGCCACCGACCCGACGGCAGCAGCCCCCGGCACGATCCGCGGCGATCTCGGTCGCGACTGGGGTGAGAAGGTGCAGAAGAACCTCGTCCACGGATCCGATTCCACCGAATCGGCCGAACGCGAGATCGGAATCTGGTACCCGGCCGAAGGCTGATGACAGGCAGAAGACCGCACGCGGCCGACGTCTGAGCCGAGCCGGTCGAATAAGTGAGGGTGCCCCACCGTTTGGTGGGGCACCCTCACTGCATCTGCGGACAAAGCCAGACGTCCAGAACTGGCTGCGGAGCCTCAGAACAGGTTGGAGAAGAATGCCCAGAACTGTACGACGATGCAGGCGAAGATGATGAGCATCCACAGCACCGACAGGGCGATGTTCTCCTTCGCCAGGACCCTCAGCACGGCATTGTCGGCGGCGCGCCGACCGAAGGCTCCGGTGAGCAGATTGCGGGCGGTGACGGCCATGAACATCGGAATCGTCACGGTCCACACGATGATGCACCACGGGCAGCCGACTCCGATCTTGTAGATCGAGACGTAGAACAGGAACATCACCAGCGCCACGCCGCAGCCCAGTCCGATATTCAGTCCCACCATCACCCAGCTGGGCAGCCGGGTGCCGGACAGGATGAGCACACCGAGCAGCAGCGGAATGATGAAGGCTGCCACGCCCATGAGCTGATTGGGAAAGCCCAGGAGCTCGGCTTCGGCATGTTCCATGACCGAACCGCACGAGAAGAACGGGTTGAGGTCGCACGAGAGCACGACGTCCGGGTTCGCCAGCTTCTCGTACTTCTCCGCCGACAGGGAGAACGAGGCGAGGAAGCCGATGGCAGAGGCGATGATGAGGAAGATCCCGAACGGCACCGATCTCAGCACCCACGACGAGGTGGTGTCGGCGGACTCGAGATCATCGGATTGAGTCAGTGTGGTGTTCACTCCTCAAGAATGCCTGGCCATGTCCCGTGCGGCAAACCCCGTCCCCGTCGAAACCTCAGCGCAGAGGCACTTCTGTGACATAATGGTCGGACGGATACCTGTTCTCACACCGAGCAGGAGAAGTGCCTCCACCGAGTCGAGGGTATGACCTCGCAGGTCGACAACAAGATGAGGCAGCACGGAAGGCCTACGCGCTGAGCGCGAGCCGGATGTGCCATCCACAGGTTTCGGTCCATTGCGGACCATGCAAGGATCCGAAGATCCGTACGGTGTGGACGGCGTCTTCGGACTGGGAGATACGATGAACGATACGTCGAACGACGGCACAGAGGCGACAGATCCGACCGAAGGCATTCTCGCGGACCTCGCGAATCTGCAGCAGTCGGCGGGTGCCAAGAACGCCGAACACGAGGATGTCGACGACAGCGTGCGTGCGCGCCTCGATGACATCGCCGAGGCGGCCGAGTCGCTGCGTATCGGCGATGCCGATGACAGCGACGACGAAGAGGACGAAGAACCGACCCCTCGCCGAGGCGGGCAGAAGTCCGCTCGCGATGCCGTGGCCAATCGGGGACTCGTCTTCGAGGAATTCGTCCGCGGAGACTCGGGCGACGATGACGATGATCACGACGACTCTGACAATGCCGATGGCGACGACGAGGACGATGAGTCGGATGCTGCGTCGCAGGCATCGCCGAGCTTCGACCCGCGCAATCCCTTCGCGGCTCCGGCCGCTCCGACTGCCGCACCCGAACCCCGCACCACTCCAGCTGTGCCCTATGACGGCGGCCTGATCTTCCAGGTGCCGAAGGCCGAACACGCCGAGGTCATCACGATCGACGACGATGACTCCGACGACTGGGATGATTCCCACGACTCCGATGGCGACACGTCGTCCTCACAGGAGAACCGCCAGAACGACCGCGGTGAGGACGATTCCTCCAGCGGTCCGCGTCGGCGGCGAGGCGGCCGCGGGCGCCGATCGCGGGGTCGCGATGACTCCCACGACGATTCCTCGGACTCCGACGACGACTCGAAGGACCCCGAGGACGACTCCTCGGACTCTGCCGGCAAGCAGGACGCGAAGTCGTCGAAGCGGGGATCTCGGTCGAGCAATCGCGGTTCGAAACGCTCCGATGCGGACGCCGAGGACTCTCATTCGAAGTCGGATCATCAAGACTCCGATCACAAGGAGTCCGACCACAGGGACTCCGACGATTCGGATTCGGACGATGGTGATGACGACTCCGACGGCGGTTCGCGCCGACGCCGCCGTCGCCGGTCTCGCACCCGCAGCACCGACCGCGACGAAGTCACCTCGCTCAAGGGTTCGACCCGCCTCGAGGCCAAGCGCCAGCGTCGTAAGGAGGGCCGCGAAGCCGGACGTCGCCGACCCATCATCACCGAAGCCGAATTCCTCGCTCGACGTGAGTCCGTCGAGCGGACCATGCTGGTGCGGGAGAGCGGCGACCAGACTCAACTCGTCGTCGTCGAAGACGGGATCGCTGTCGAGCACTACCTCAAGGAGAACCGTCAGCAGTCCTCGCTCATCGGCAACGTCTACCTGGGCAAGGTTCAGAACGTGCTGCCGAGCATGGAGGCGGCATTCATCGACATCGGCAAGGGCCGGAACGCCGTGCTCTACGCCGGTGAAGTCAACTGGGACGCCCTCGGCATGGACGGCAAGGCGCGCCGCATCGAAACCGCGCTGAGTCCCGGCGATGCCGTGCTCGTGCAGGTGACGAAGGATCCGATCGGACACAAGGGCGCCCGTCTGACCAGCCAGATCTCCTTGCCCGGGCGGTTCCTCGTCTACGTTCCGGGCAATTCGATGACCGGAATCTCGAGGAAGCTGCCCGACAACGAACGCGCACGGCTGAAGAAGCTGCTCAAACAGCTCGTCGGCGATTCGAACGGCGTCATCGTGCGCACCGCTGCCGAGGGCGCCACCGACTCCGATCTCTCGCGTGATGTCGAACGTCTCGCCAAACGGTGGGAGACGATCGAGAAGAAGTCGAAGTCGACGAAGGTGCTGGCCCCACAGCTGCTCTACAGCGAGCCGGACATGATCGTGCGCATAATCCGTGATGTCTTCAACGAGGACTTCAGCTCGCTCGTCATCGACGGCGACGGCGCATGGAACACCATCCACGAGTATGTCGAATCCGTCGCACCGGACCTGCTCGATCGTGTCCACAGCTACAACGAGGACGAGGACATCTTCGACCACTACCGGATCGAAGAGCAGGTCCAGAAGGCGCTGCAGCGCACGGTCAACCTGCCCTCGGGAGGTTCACTCGTCATCGACCGCACCGAAGCGATGACGGTCGTCGACGTCAACACCGGCAAGTTCACCGGCTCCGGGGGCAACCTCGAGGAGACGGTGACCCGCAACAACCTCGAAGCCGCCGAGGAGGTCATTCGGCAGATCCGCCTGCGCGACATCGGCGGAATCATCGTCGTCGACTTCATCGACATGGTGCTCGAGTCCAACCGCGACCTTGTGGTGCGCCGCCTCGTCGAGTGCCTCGGTCGCGACCGGACGAAGCATCAGGTGGCCGAAGTGACATCGCTGGGACTCGTGCAGATGACGCGCAAGCGCATCGGCACCGGACTCGCCGAATCCCTGGTCAGCGCCGGTGAAGACCTCACCGGCCGCGGCCTGCTGCTGCCGGGTTCGGAAGAAGACGGATCGAAGGCGCACCGCGGCGGCCGCTCGGCGAACCACGACAACCGCCGTGACCGCAAGCGCCGGGGAGACTCAGGCTCGAAGTCCAAGCACAATGAGGCCGAATCGACAGATGAGACAGTGTCATCGGACGCTTCTCGGTCAGCCGTCGCCGCGATCGCGAAGGCCACCCTGAAGAAGGATGACGCCGATTCGCCCGAATCGACGTCCGACGCTCAGACTCAGTCCGATGATTCGGCGAACAACGGCGAGAACGGCAAGTCCCGATCGCGTTCACGGAACGGCCGGCGACGTTCGCGCTCGAACCGGAGCGACGACTCGCAGGCCGCGACGCCCGACGAGAAGTCCAGTGGCAACGAGAAGTCGAACGGCGCTGAGCACACACCGGCGGAAGCGACGCCTGCGAACGAGCAGACACAGTCCGCTGAACAGAAGCCGGCGGCCGAGCAGAAGCCAGTCGCCGAAGAGCCGAAGGATCTGCCGTTGATGATCGGCGCGGACAGCGAGACGAAGGTCGCCGCCGCTGAACCGGTCAAGAGCACTCCGGCGAAGAAGCGCGAACCGGCGAAGAGGGCCCCTGCCCCCAAGCAGGAGCAGCTGCCTGCCTCGTTCGTCATCATCGGTGAGGACTGAACACCTCTCCTGAGCTGAGACACACGGCAGCGCCCCGCCGACGGATGACGTCGACGGGGCGCTGCGGTGTGCGGTACACCCAGCTCCGGGAGGTCAGCCTGCCGACTGCTGATTGCGGGTGGTGCTGATCGTCGGCTGTGCGGCCTGGTCACCGCAGAGGACGATCATCAGGTTCGATACGAGGTCGCTGCGTTCGGTCTGACCGAGCCTGACGATCTGGCGCCCTTCGATCTCCTCGATCGCCGTCTCGACCATGCCCACAGCTCCTTCGACGATCAGCTGGCGGGCGGCGACGACGGCCGTGGCCTGTTGCCGCTGGAGCATGGCACGGGCGATCTCCGGGGCGTACGCCAGTTGGGTGATGCGCGACTCGATGATCGTGACTCCCGCAGCCATGACCCGGGCAGCGACCTCATCGGAGAGCCGCGAGGTGATCTCGTCGGCGTTGTCACGCAGCGACATACGGCCGGGATCCGACGAATCGTAGGCATAGGAGTTGGCGATGTGACGAACCGCAGTCTCCGCCTGGATGGCGACGAACTCTTCGAAATCATCGACCTCGAACATCGCCTGTGCGGTATCGCGGACCTGCCAGACCACCACGGCGCCGATCTCGATCGGATTGCCGTCGAGATCATTGACCTTCAGCGTCGAGGTCTCATGGTTGCGGATGCGCGTAGAGATCTGATCCTTCGTGTAGAAGGGATTGACGAATCGCAGACCCGACTGCCTGACCGTTCCGACGTACTTGCCGTAGAGCTGGAGGACGACGGCATGTCCGGGCGCCACCGAGGTGCAGCCCTTGAACAGGAACATCGAAGCGATGAAGCTGAGGACGGCCACGATGAAGAGGACGACACCGACCGCGACCTGGGCGAAGGTCATGACGAACCCGACGATGCCCAGGAGCACGGCGAGGAGCAGCAGAACGATGGCGCCGACGATCGCGAAGTAGCCTGAGACCCCGCCCGCCGGCTTCTCTCGGACACGTTCGCCATCGGGGGAGACGATGCGCTTGGGGGCAGAATTCCCCTGCCCCGAGGCGGATGGGCCGCGGTGGGAATTCGGCGTCTGCGCAGCGGACCGTCGGTTCCCAGGGGGCGGTGCCTGCGACGAGACAGGTCCGGACCCGGTGGACGGGACCGGACCTGAACCGGCAGGCTGTCCGTCCGTGCGACGACTCTGCGGTGCCGGTGGCAGCGGTGTGCCTTCACGGTGGTGCGGCGGCGCACCGGTGTTCGCTTGGGCGCCGGCGGGCGGGCCATACGGTGGCGTCGTGCCCGAACCGCCGATCGACCCGGACTGAGCACCCTGCGAACCATAGTGGCCATTGGGATTCGTCACTGCTTCAGCCCCGGGATAGGCCGCGGGCTGACTGTGTCCGGCCTGGATATGTGTGCTCTGATCACCGCTGGGGACGGGGCCGCGATCGGGGTTCGGGCCCGAGGATCGATTCGGTCGCTGACCGGGCTGCTGAGGATTCTGAGTCATGCCCCCAGTCTAAGTCAGGTAATGAGACGCGGATCTCAAAAGTCCCGCGAACGCCCCATTTGGTAACGGTTCGATAACTGAAACGATCCCACAACATGGAACGCTTGAATGTGACGCAAGTCTCAGTAGGTTGTCGCACTATGGACAATCTTCATATCTCAGCAGCGCCGGTCTCACCGGTCGACGATGCCATCAACTCTTGGTTCGACCCGATCGCCACATGGTTCGGCAGCATAATCTTCTTTCCGCTCACCTTCGGAGACTTCTCATTCCCCTTCGTCGTCCTGTGGCTGATCTTCGCCGCAGCGGTCTTCACCGTCTACTTCGGCTTCATCCAGGCTCGAGGGGCGAAGCTGTCTCTCGAGATCATCCGCGGAAAATTCTCGTCGAAGTCCGACCCGGGTGAGGTCACCCATTTCCAAGCCCTTGCCTCTGCCCTGTCGGGCACCGTGGGCCTCGGCAACATCGCCGGTGTCGGCGTAGCCATCGCCCTCGGCGGCCCCGGAGCGACCTTCTGGATGATCGTCGCCGGCCTCCTCGGCATGTGCACGAAGTTCGTCGAATGCACCCTCGGGGTGAAGTACCGTGAGATCGACGAGAACGGCGTCGTCCACGGCGGTCCGTTCAAATACCTCCCCGTTGCGTTCCGACGCTTCTCGAAGCCCGTGGCGACCGCTCTGACCGGACTGTTCGCCGTCGCCATCCTCATCTTCGGTGTCGTCGGCGGCGGCATGTTCCAGGCCAATCAGACCTTCGCCCAGGTCCGCACCGCCACCGGCGGCGATGACGGCTTCCTGGCCGGCCCCTTTGCCTCACTCGTGTTCGGACTCATCTTTGCGGGGCTCGTGGCACTGGTGATCCTCGGCGGCATCCGCTCGATCGCAAAGGTGACCGACAAGCTCGTCCCTGGAATGGCCATCTTCTACGTCGTGTCATGCCTCCTCGTGCTCGGTCTCAACTACGCGAACATCCCGAACGCCATCGGCGAGATCTTCGCTGGAGCGTTCAACCCTCAGGGAGTGGCCGGCGGCATCGTCGGAGTCATGATCATCGGCTTCCAGCGTTCGGCCTTCTCGAACGAAGCCGGCATCGGTTCGGCGGCCATCGCCCACTCCGCTGTCAAGACCCGTCGCCCCATCTCCGAAGGATTCGTCGCACTGCTCGAGCCTTTCATCGATACGGTGATCATCTGCACCATGACCGCGCTGACCATCATCGTGGCCAACCAGGCTTCGTACCGAAATGACCTCGGTGAGGGCGAGATCGGCGGAGTTGCTCTCGCCTCGGATGCATTCTCCACCGTCGCTTCGTGGTACCCGATCCTGCTGGCCATCGCCGTCGCACTGTTCGCCTTCTCGACCCTCATCACATGGGCGTACTACGGGGAGCGGGCGTGGAGCTATCTGTTCGGCCGCTCGAAAGCCACGATCATGATCTTCCGCACGCTCGTCTGCCTCTTCGTCGTCGTCGGCTGCATCGCCAGCTTCTCCAAGGTCGTCGAATTCGCCGATGCGGCCCTGTTCATGTGCGCGTTCATCAATATCCTCGGCCTCTACATGCTCATGCCGGTGGTCAAGAAGGAGATGAGGAAATACCTCGCCGACCGGAAAGCCGGAACGCTCAACGACCCGGACACCGCCGACGCCGTCCCTGTCGACCAGCCCGCCTGAATCCCGACCTCCGTCGACATCGGAGGAGCACCAGCTCGATCAAGGATGCCTGTGCGCCGCGCCCAAACGGATGCGGCGCACGGGCATGTCCGGGCATCGATAGACTGGGAGCGTGGATGAGAACAGAGACGACAGAACACGCGCAGTCGAACGGCTGCAGGAGCTGCGAGGCAGCATCGACAACATCGATGCCTCCCTCGTTCACCTGCTCGCCGAGCGCTTCAAACTCACCGAACGCGTCGGTGAACTCAAGGCCGACCACGGTCTGCCCCCGGCCGACGAGTCGCGGGAAGCCAGGCAGGTCGCCCGACTGCGGGAACTCGCCGAGGAGTCCCATCTCGATCCGGAGTTCGCAGAGAAGTTCCTGGCGTTCATCGTCGCCGAGGTCATCCGCCGGCACGAGCGCATCGCGGAGACGCGCGAAAGCTGAGTCGACGTGCCCGGGGAGCCGCCTGCCTCCGGGAGTGAACGAGAGATGGCTCACAATGGGCAGGTCTTCCCCTCGAGCATGAGCGGCGGGTTTGCCGTTGCTGTGCACTCTCGACTAGAATTGATCGTCGGTGCGCGTGACGCACCACGGCTGGTGATTCCTCTCAATGGGATGTCTGCGGGACTCGTTCTGCGGCAGCCAAGGGACAACCGCCGTTCGTTTGTTTTCAACAGAAAGAGGGTTCGACCATGGTCTATGCCATCGTCCGCGCCGGAGGCCACCAGGAAAAGGTGAGCGTCGGCGATATCATCACAGTCAACCGAATGAAGGCGAAGGCTGGAGACAGCGTCGAACTCGATGCCGTACTTCTTGTCGACGGTGAGACGGTCACGACCGATCCCGACGCACTGGCGAAGGTCTCGGTCAGCGCTGAGGTCGCCGGTGAACTCCGCGGTCCCAAGATTGTGATCCAGAAGTACAAGAACAAGACCGGGTACAAGAAGCGTCAGGGCCACCGCCAGGACCTCACCCGTCTGAAGATCACGAACATCAAGTAAGAGGAGACTTCTCACATGGCAAGCAAAAAGGGAGTCAGCTCGACCCGCAACGGTCGCGACTCGAACCCACAGTACCTCGGCGTGAAGCGCTTCGGCGGCCAGGCCGTCAAGGCCGGCGAGATCATCGTCCGCCAGCGCGGAACCAAGTTCCACCCCGGAGCCAATGTCGGCCGTGGAGGAGACGATACCCTCTTCGCTCTGACCGCCGGTGCCGTGGAATTCGGAACCCGCAACGGTCGCAAGATCGTCAACATCGTCGGAGCCTGATCCTTCCCGGATCCGTTCCGTCGTCAATATGATCTCTCCCTGAAAAGGGAGCATGAAGGGTGAGTCGAACGACTCACCCTTCATCTGATATAAGGACATTATGGCCACCGAGTTCGTAGACCGTGTCACCGTTCACCTCGCCGCAGGCGCAGGTGGGGACGGGTGTGCCTCGATCAGGCGCGAGAAATTCAAACCGCTCGGCGGGCCCGACGGCGCCGACGGCGGCAACGGCGGCAACATCATCTTCCGCGTCGACCGTCAGACCACCACCCTGCTTCCCCTGCACCACCGTCCGCACGTGCGTGCCGACGACGGCGGGATCGGCAAGGGCGATCTGCGCCACGGCGCCGACGGCAGAGACCTCATCGTCGACGTCCCCGAGGGCACCGTGGTGAAGAACACCAACGGTGACGTCATCGCCGACCTCGTCGAAGAAGGAACCGAATTCACAGCAGCCGCCGGTGGCCGCGGCGGTCTCGGCAATGCCGCGCTGGCTTCGACGAAGCGCAAGGCCCCCGGCTTCGCGCTCCTCGGAGAGCCCGGGCAGACCCTCAGCCTCGTGCTCGAACTCAAGACGATCGCCGATATCGCCCTCGTGGGATACCCATCGGCGGGCAAGTCGAGCCTCATCGCTGCGCTGTCGGCCGCCAAGCCGAAGATCGCCGACTACCCATTCACGACACTCGTGCCCAACCTCGGGGTCGTTCAGGCCGGCGACACGCGCTACACCGTCGCCGACGTTCCCGGACTCATCCCCGGCGCATCTGAGGGCAAGGGACTCGGCCTCGAGTTCCTCCGCCACGTCGAACGCTGTGCCGGCCTCGTCCATGTCATCGACATGGCCACGTGGGAGCCCGGACGTGATCCCGTCTCCGACCTCACGATCATCGAATCCGAACTCGCCGCCTATGCCGTCGACCTCGACGACGGGAGCGGACTCCTGCCGCTCTCGCAGCGCCCGAAGCTCGTGGCGCTGAACAAGATCGACATCCCCGACGGTCGCGACCTTGCCGATATCGTCCGGCCCGATCTCGAGGCCGCCGGATACCGGGTCTTCGAGATCTCGGCAGTCAGCCATGCCGGTCTGCGGGAACTCTCGTTCGCCATGGCCGAGCTCGTGCTCGCCGAACGGGAACGTCGCGCCGAGATCGAAGCGACACCGCAGCGCGTGGTCATCCGTCCGAAGGCCGTCGACGATCGCGGATTCGAAGTCCGTTCCGAACGCACCTCCGATGGCCCGCTGTTCCGCGTCCTCGGCGACAAGCCTCGTCGGTGGGTGCAGCAGACGGACTTCGGAAACGACGAAGCCGTCGGCTACCTCGCCGACCGCCTCGAGCACCTCGGCGTCGAAGAGGCTCTTTTCAAGGCCGGAGCGAAACCCGGCGACACCATCGTCGTCGGCGGAGACGACGGCGTCGTCTTCGACTGGGATCCCACAACCGTCGGCGGAGCCGAACTGCTCGGCTCCCGCGGATCGGACGCCCGACTCGACGAGGAAACGCGCTCCACACGCAAGGAACGCAAGGCCGCTTATCACGAGAAGATGGACGCGAAGGCCGCCACCCGGGCCGAGTTCGAACAAGAACGGTTGGCCGAACGAGCACACCGCGAGAGCCGCCTCGGTGCACCTGCGACAGAGTCTGGTGAGGGAGCCGGCGAGGAGTGAGCGCCGCAGCTCAGGCGGACTCTTCCGCAGGATCGTTCCGTGACGACATCGCCCGAGCCCGTCGCATCGTCGTCAAGGTCGGATCGTCCTCGCTGACGACGATCGACGGCGGACTCGACGAAGCCAAACTCATCGCGCTCACCGATGTCATCGGGGCGCATCGATCAGCCGGTCATGAGGTCATCCTCGTCTCCTCCGGCGCGATCGCGGCCGGACTGGAGCCGATGGGGCTGAAGAAGCGCCCTCGAGACCTCGCCAGCCAGCAGGCGGCGGCCGGGGTCGGTCAGGGACTGCTCATGGCCGCATACACGCGAGCGCTGGGACGCTACGACCTCGTTCCCGGCCAGGTGCTGCTCACCGCCGATGACCTGATCCGACGCACCCAGTACAAGAACGCGCAGCGCGCCATCGACAAACTCCTGGCCCTGGGCACGCTGCCCATCGTCAACGAGAACGACGCCGTGGCCACCGAGGAGATCCGCTTCGGAGACAACGACCGGCTCGCAGCCCTCGTCGCTCACCTGGCTCACGCCGATGCGCTCGTGCTGCTCTCCGATGTCGATGCGCTCTACTCGGGACCCCCGGATCAGCCCGGCTCCCGCCTGATCAGCCGTGTGCACGGACCCAGCGACCTCGATGACCTCGCCATCGGCGGTGTCGGGACGGCCGGAACCGGCACCGGCGGAATGGCCACGAAGGTCGATGCCGCCATCATGGTCGCCGATTCGGGGATCCCGGCGGTGCTGACCTCGGCACCGCAGGCCGCCTCGGCGCTGGCGGGGGAGACCGTGGGCACATACTTCGCTGTCACCCACAGACGACGGGGCACCCGCCTGCTGTGGCTGCGCCATCTCGCCCGGACCTTCGGCTCGGTCACGATCGACAGAGGAGCCGAAACAGCTGTGCTCTCCCGGGGGACGTCCCTGCTCGCCGCGGGAGTCACCTCCTGCAGCGGAGACTTCGAAGCAGGGGACCCGGTCGAGATCCGCAATCTCGACGACGAGGTCATCGCCCGCGGTATGTCGAACTTCTCCTCGGACGAGCTGCCGCTGATGTTCCGTTCCACGACCGAGGAACTTGGCACCCGTCTGGGAAATGATTACCGTAAAGAGGTCATCCATCGAAACGATCTCGTTCTCACACAGGTGAGCGGGGGGAGATAGCACATGACAGCAGCAGCCGAGATCCACCCGAAGACCGTGCGCGGAGTGACCCGCATCGTCCGCAACGCCAAATCCGCCTCGAGCCTGTTGGCAACGACCTCTACCGCCGAGAAGAATGCCGCTCTCGGCGCCATCGCCGAGGCGCTGCGCAGCAGCACCGACCGCATCGCCAAAGCCAACGACGCCGACATCGCCGCCGGCACCGAGAACGGAATGAGCGAGTCTCTGCTCGACCGTCTGCGCCTCGACGCCGATCGCATCGCGGCGATCGCGGACTCCGTCGAGGACGTCATCGATCTCGCGGATCCCGTCGGCGACGTCGTTGTCGGACGCACCCTGCCCAACGGCATCCGACTCACCCAGAACCGTGTGCCGATGGGCGTGATCGGAGCGATCTACGAAGCCCGTCCGAACGTCACCGTCGACATCGCCGTCCTCGCACTCAAATCCGGAAACGCCTCGGTCCTGCGCGGAGGATCGGCTGCACAGAACTCGAACACTGAGATCATCTCCATCCTCCGCCGCGCCGTCGAATCGGCGGGACTGCCTGCCGACTCGATCAACGGCATCGACCAGTACGGACGCGAAGGCGCGAACGTGCTCATGCACGCCCGCGACTACGTCGATCTGCTCATTCCCCGAGGCGGCGCCGACCTCATCAACATGGTCGTGCAGGAATCGATCGTGCCCGTCATCGAAACCGGTGTGGGCAATGTGCACATGTTCATCGACTCCACCGCCACTGTGAAGACCTCCGTCGACCTCGTCCTCAACTCGAAGACGCATCGACCCAGCGTGTGCAACTCACTGGAGACCCTCCTCGTGCATGAGAAAGCCGCGAAACGAGTGCTGCCGAAGATCCTGGAACGCCTCGACGGCGCCGGGGTCATCGTCCACGCAGACTCGGACGTCTCGGCACTGGCACCGGCAGGGATGAAGGTCCGACGGGTGTCGCGGCGAGACTGGGCCAAGGAGTACCTGGGACTGGAGATCGCCATCAAGCTCGTCTCCGGTATCGAAGAGGCCATCGACCATATCCGTGCCTACAGCTCCGGCCACACCGAGGTGATCGTGACGAAGGACCTCGACAACGCGGACACCTTCGTCACCGCCATCGATGCTGCGGCGGTGGGAGTCAACGTCTCCACGCGATTCACTGACGGGGGAGAGCTCGGCTTCGGTGCGGAGGTGGGCATCTCCACCCAGAAGCTGCATGCTCGCGGCCCCATGGGACTCGAACAGCTGACGACCACGAAATGGGTGATGATGGGCAACGGCCAGGTCCGTTCCTGAGCCCGAATCGACTCCGACACTCCGCGATCAGGGTACTCACCGCCCGACCAGGGGAGACATCGGAGAGGGAAGAATTCATGTCGATGCCGGATTCCCGGATGGTTCATGAGAAACTGAGAAGGTAACGACCCCGAAGCGCTCTGCGCGCGACGGATCACTGAGTAAGGAGAAATGACGTGAACGCAGCCATTATGGCCGCCGCGGCCGAAGGTGGGGAGCACGCAGCCCACGTGGAGCTGCCGATGGATCCGATCTGGTACGGACTCATCACCCTGGCGATCTTCATCACGATGGGCATTGTGTCTCGGTCGTGGAAGGGCATCTCGCACCGCCACTGATATGGCAGAGCACAGACGCAGAGTCGGTGTCATGGGCGGCACCTTCGACCCCGTCCACAACGGCCACCTCGTCGCGGCAAGTGAGGTCCAGGCGACCTTCGACCTCGACGAGGTGGTTTTCGTCCCCACGGGACGGCCGTATCAGAAGGACGTCGAAGAGGTCAGCAGCGCCGAGCACCGGTACCTGATGACCGTCATCGCCACGGCATCGAATCCGCGGTTCACCGTCTCCCGAGCCGACGTCGACAGACCGGGTCCGACCTACACGATCGACACGCTGCGCGACCTTGCCAGCAGCTACGGTCCCGATACCGAGTTGTTCTTCATCACCGGCGCGGACGCTTTGGCTCAGATCTTGACGTGGAAGAATGTGGATGAGCTGTTTTCCCTGGCCCATTTCGTCGGGGTCAGCCGGCCCGGGCACGAACTCCGCGGTGAGGGACTGCCGGTCGACCGACTGAGTCTCGTGCAGATCCCTGCGCTGGCGATATCGTCCACGGATTGCAGACAACGGGTGATGGATGGTGCACCCGTCTGGTACCTCGTACCGGACGGCGTAGTGCAGTACATCGCGAAATACGAGTTGTACAGGAGTGAGAATGGCTGAGGAGCAGTTCACGTCACGTCGAGCACGGCGGGAAGCCGAAAGGCTGGCGGCGGAACAGGCGTTCGAAGCACGAGAGGTTCCTGAGCAGCCGAAGGAGGCTCCGAACTCTCGCGCCGGACTCCTCAGTCCGCTGCCCCCGAAGAAGCCCGGTGCGAAACCCGCCGCCGAGACCAGTGACGACACCGCCTCGCGCATCGACCCCGAGCCCTCGCCGCGGACCAGCCATGAGCGCGGCGCCCTGGCATCGGATCACCCGCAGGAGTCCCGGCCGCCGGTACATGCCGAAGACCGTCTCGACCCGACAAGAACCCCGTTGCCGCACTTCCAATCGCGCGCTGAGAAGAAGCGATACCTGCGCGAACACGGACTTTCGCTGTACGGCGATCTGTCCACCGGCGCGATGCCCGTTGTGGCCGACGAGAAGGAACTGGCCGAACGCCAGGCCGCTGCCGAAGGTCGACTGACAGGACCGATCCCGGAAGTCTCGGATTCCGAATCCGCGGACTCGAGCTCGGAATCTGCGACGCCGACAGCAGACTCCGCCGAAACTCAGGCTTCGGCATCCGCTGCGAAGGAATCGGCGGCCGATTCGCAATCCGACGCGAAGTCCGCTGTGACTGAGCACGAATCCTATGACACTGCCGGTTTCGGGGGAGCCTCCGACGAGGTCGCCGCCCGCGACTTCGAGGCGCCTGTCACGCCTGCCTCGGCTCCGCGGCCGACGACCGTGGAGAGCGAACCCTATGACGCACTGTCAATGCCGTACTCGGCTCTCGACGGCGACGCTCCTGCACTGGGCACCGAGGAAGAGGGCGAGAAGCCTGCCGAGACCCCGGACGAGCCGGACCCAGAGGATCAGAACGCCTCAACCGACAAGCCGACCACGAGTACTGCCGCTGCAGCAGCCCCCGCGGATGAATCTGTCCCAGAAGACAAGCCGGCTGCGAAGCCTGATGCCGAGGACGAGCCCGAGCCTTCGTCCCGGTCGCGACGGATGCCGATCGTGCAGCCGCCTTCGACATCCGGAGTCCGCGTCGTCACGGCCGCCTCGGCGCAGATCCCCGAGGTCGATGAACCCCGCAAGAGCGATGCTCGCAGACCGCAGACGCCGCTGTCCGGTCGTGCCGACGAGCCGCAGTCCGGCTCAGACTCCGGCAGGACCGATGATTCGGGCGGCGACGCAGGCTCCGACGACGCGGCACGCGCCCTGGCCGCCAATCCGGAGACCCGGCCGATGGACGCTGTGCCCGAAGCCTGGTCGCTGCCGAACGCCGACTACGAAGACGAAGAGACCGTCAACCCTCCCGGCTCACGCATCCGTGCCAGCTCGGTGACCGGGCAGGACGGTCAGATCCTCATGGGCGAAGAGCCTTCGAAGATGCCCTATATCGTCCTCGGCGTGGCCGCATTCTTCGCTCTTGCCCTCATCGTCATCGCCCTCGTCATGTTCCTCTGAGCAGCACCCGGGACACACCACCTCGATAACCGCATCCATGCGAAAGGATCTTGTGAGCGAGATCGCCGAATCCACCCAGCTGCTTCGAACCGCGGCCAAAGCCGCGGACGAGAAGCTCGGAACCGACATCATCGGCCTCGATGTGAGCTCCACGCTCTACATCACCGACGCGTTCCTCATCGTCTCCGCCGACAACGAACGCCAGATCGGGGCGGTCATCGACGCGATCGAACAGGAAGTGCAGCTCGTCCACGACCGCACCCCGTTGCGCCGCGAGGGCCGGGGAGGGGACTGGGTGCTGCTCGACTTCGGCGAGATCGTCGTCCATGTCTTCTCCGCCGAACAGCGCGAATACTACGCGCTCGAGCGGTTGTGGAAGGACGTCCCGGTCATTGATCTGCAGCTGCCGGAACCCGGCTCGGACACATGACGAAGACCGTTCTGTTCTGGCGTCACGGACAGACGGACTTCAACCTCGCGGGACGGTTCCAGGGACAGTCCGATGTCCCCCTCAACGACACCGGCCGCGCGCAGGCCGATCAGGTCGCCAGGCGGCTCGCTGAACTCGGACCGGAACTCATCGTCTCCTCCGACCTCTCGCGCGCCGCTGCGACCGCCGACAGCTTGGCGACACTCGTCGCTCTCGAACCCGTTCGCGATGAGCGGCTGCGCGAGACCGCCTTCGGCGAGTGGGAAGGCTCCACCCGCGCCGAGGTGGCGGAGACCTGGCCGGACGAACTCGCCGAATGGGCCTCCGGAGCCGATATCGCACCTCCCGGAGGAGAATCGCGTTCCCAGTCGGGTCGCCGCGTCGCCGACGCCATCACCGATATCGTGCGGTCCGCTGAAGCCTCGACGATCGCCATCGTCGCCCACGGTGCGGTGCTGCGCGCCGCCGCCGAAATTCTCCTGGAGATGAACGGGACCGGCCGGCTCGGGGTTCTCGGAAACTGCGGTCATGGAGAGTTCGGGTACACCGGCGACCAATGGGTCCTGCGCAGTTGGGGCACGCGCTCTCACTGAGTCCTTTGGTCGCACCGTTGCGGGTTCGGTCACCGGCCGCTGCGCCACTGTCGAACCGGAGGCGGACATCCGTGCATCGGTGCCCGCTCGGACTCAGCCCTCTGTCTTGCGGTTGGCAGCGACGGATCTGATGAGCTCGACCAGCGAGTCTGCCGACTTCGCCCAATCGAAGACCTGTGACTGACGCCTGCCGGCCGCGGACTGCTCCGCCCACCTGCCGGCATCGGTGAGCCGGTCGATCGCGTGCGCGATCGACCGCGGATCTTCCGGGTCGAAGTATTCGGCCGCCTCGGCGGCGATCTCCCGGAAGATCGGAATATCCGACACGGCTACGGGCACTCCCTTGGCCATCGCTTCGATCACGGGCAGACCGAAGCCCTCCTCCCGCGAAGCCGTGACCAGGGCAGTCGACTCGTCGAGCAGACGTGCATACTCCGCATCGCTGATTCCCCGATGGAAGACGACCTTCGCCCGGTCGGGAATGAGGGCTCGCAGCTGAGCTTCCCTTCTGCCGTCGATGCGGCTGGCGATGTGCAGGGTCCACGCCGGCAGGTGCTCGAGCGCGCGGATGAGGGATTCGACGTTCTTGTACGGCAGGAACGCACCCATGTAGATGAGCGTCTTCGCATCGTGACGGTTCACTGTCCGCGCCGGCGCGGCGACCGCCTCGGCGGCATTGGACACCACCTGCACCGGACGATCCGTCAACCGGTTTGCGGCGATGAGCTCTTTCGTCGTCTCGGAGACAGCTGCCACGGCATCGGCACGATTGAGCAGCAGCCGCTGCGGGACGAAGCTCAAGTGATACGCCCGCCACAGCAGCCTCACCGGCAGCGGCAGGTCACCCGGCGGTTCGGGGTGGGAGTAGTAGATGAGGTCGTGGATGGTCAGGATGAGTCCGTAGCGACGTCCGAACGAGCCCATCGTCTGCATCGTCGAGAACACGACATCGGCGCCCAGTGCATTGAGCTTCCCGGCGATGGCCACCTCGGCGGGGGAGGTGGGATCGCTCAGCTGCACCCACGAGCATTCGGGAAGCAGAGCCAACTGAGCCTCATCGCTGATGATCACGGTCACGTCGATCTCCGTGCCCTCGACGGCCGTCAGCAGGGCCGAGAGCAGACACGAACCGTACCGGGAGATCCCGTCGTGATGAGTCGTGCGGGTGAAGCGTGCGTCGAAGAAGACCGACAGCCTCGGTGACGGTTGGAGGCTCTTTGTGCTTTTGCTCATGGAACTCCGAGTCGATAGTCTGAATCTTCGAAAGCCTGTGTCTATCAGTTTGCGCACGAAGGATCAGTGAGTGAAGGAACGATCACCTGTGCCCGCGGCCGTTGAGGCCCGGTCATGATCCTAACGCTAATCGCTCTGGCCGCACTCGTCGCACTCACCCCCGTTCTCACCCGTTCTGCGGGTCGGGAGAGCGGCTGGCCGCTGGCGATCGCCTATCTCGGCGTGGCAGCCCTGTTCACTCCCACCGCCGCCGAGGTGATGGCCGGGCGGAATCCGGAAGTCTCCTACTCCTGGATTCCCAGCTTCGGCGTCGACCTGGCGCTGCGCGCCGACGGAATCGGTGTCGTGTTCACCTATATCGCACTGATCATCGGTGCGGTCGTGTTCGTCTATTCGACGCGCTATCTCAGCCCTGCACGCAATACGAGCTTCTATTGGCTGATGGTGATCTTCACCTTCTCCATGGTCGCCCTTGTGTTGACCAACGATGTGCTCGTGCTGTTCGTGTGCTGGGAGCTGACGTCCCTGGCATCGTTCTTCCTCATCGCCCGGTCCGGATCCCCCGGGCAGGCACCGGCCCTGCGGACGATGTTCTTCACCTTCATCGGCGGCCTCAGCCTGCTGGTGGCCACCGGAGTGATCATCGCCGTGACGGGGACGACGAACCTCGCGGAGGCGATCAGCTCCCCGGTGTGGGCGGGCCAGCCCGAAGTCACGACGCTCGTGGCCCTCCTCGTCGGCGTTGCAGCCATGACGAAGTCGGCTCAGTTCCCTTTCCACCCATGGCTGCCCGATGCGATGGCCGCCGCCACCCCTGTTTCGGCTTATCTGCATGCCGCAGCCGTCGTCAAGGCCGGCATCTTCCTCATGCTCCGGTTCTCACCGACCTTCCACGCCACGCCGGCATGGAACGTCCTGCTCGTGACGGCAGGACTCCTCACTGCCTGCCTGGGCGGCTGGTTCGCGCTCAACCAACATGACGTGAAGAAGCTCATGGCCTATTCGACCGTGTCCCAACTCGGGCTCATCACCGCGGTCATCGGTGTCGGCACCGAGGCTGCGATCGCCGCCGCCACCCTCCACGTCATCGCGCATGCACTCTTCAAGTCCGGCCTGTTCATGATGGTCGGCGTCGTCGATCACCTCGCCGGCACCAGAGACCTCGCACGTATTCCGAAGCTCATGCGCACCGCCCCGGCGGCGTTCACGGTGATGATCATCGGCTGTGCGTCCATGGCCGGGATTCCGCCGCTGTTGGGATTCGTGTCCAAAGAGGCTCTGTTCACCGCGCTGGGGGAGACCCCGGGCGGGCCCTGGGCCGGCTGGGTGGCTCTGCTCGTCGCCGTGGGTGCCTCGGTGCTCACCTTCGCCTACTGCGCGAAGACGGTCTGGGGCAGCTTCATCGACGGCCGCGAACCCGAGGAGCGCCGCATCCACCGCGGTTCACCCGTCATGCTCATCGCAGCGGCCCTGCCGATCCTGACCTCGGTGCCCCTGAGCTTCGTCCTGTTCCTCTTCGACACCCTGCTCGACCAGGTGGTGCGGGCAGCGGTGCCGACAGCCTCGGAACACGTGCACCTGGCGCTGTGGCACGGGTTCAACATCGAACTGCTCGCCTCCGGGCTCATCATCGTCATCGGCGTGTTCATCATCCTCCGCCGATCACGAGTCTTCGTCTTCTTCCACAAAGCCACGCTGCCCTTCGACGGAGCCGATGTCATCGACTCACTGACGAAGACTCTCAAACGGCTGGGATACGGGCTCTCCGCTTTCGTCCGGCCGATGAACTCAGGGCCCTATCTCGCTCTGTCCCTGGGCGGACTGAGCGTGCTCGCAATCGGGGCCCTGCCTGTCGTCTTCGCCGAACTGCCGCCGCTGCAGGAGAACCTCAGCCGTCCGGTGGACATCATTCTGCTCATCCTCATCACCGTGGCTGTGCTCGTCCTCTGCACCTCGCACTCACGACTGACCACCGTTGTGGCGCTCTCGGCCATCGGCATCCTCGCCACCGTGCAGATCCTCGCTCTCGGCGCCCCCGACGTCACCCTGACACAGCTGCTCGTCGAAGCGATGACGATCATCGTCATCATGCTCGTGCTGCAGAAGCTGCCGCGCTCGTTCTGGAAGTACCCGAAGCGCAAGCAGACACCGCGTCTGCTCCTGGCGATCATCGTCGGCGCGAGCGTCGCCGGACTGACTCTGGCGCTCAACGGCCGTCGGGAACGCTCCGCCCTCGGCCAGTACTATCTCGACAAGGCTCCGGACATCAGCGGCGGAGACAACATCGTCAATACCATCCTCGTCGAATTCCGTGCACTCGACACCCTCGGTGAGCTGACCGTCCTCGGCATGGCCGGAATCGCCATCGTCGCGGTGATGTCGACGGTCAAGGACAAGTTCATCGACCCGCCGGCCGAGAACATCCCGGAACCGCCCAGGCCCCCGTGGGTGTCGATCCGCCCCAAAGGCACCACCGCATATCGAGCTGTCCACGAGGCGTGGCCGAACGTCATCCCTCTGCAGCTGACTCTGAAGGTTCTCGGGCCGCTGCTGGCGCTGAGCTCCCTGCTCATCTTCTGGCGCGGTCACAACTCCCCGGGAGGCGGATTCATCGCCGCCCTCGTCGGTTCCGCCGTCATCGGTCTGGCCTACCTGTCCACGCCGAAGGACCGGGCGCTCGGTCCGCCGCGTGCGCCGCTCTATCTCATCGGCTCCGGAGTCGCCACGGCGGTGGTCACAGGAATCATCGGTCTCCTGCTCGCCGGTTCGTTCCTCCAGCCCATGCACACGGAATTCGCCGGTCAGCATTGGACGACATCGATGCTCTTCGACGTCGGCGTCTACTTGGCGGTACTCGGCCTCATGCTGCTCTCGTTCAACCTCCTCGGCGTCTCGGACTCCGCGGCCACGCCAGCCGGAGACGATGTGCTCACCAACGGCATCATCCGCCGAGACGTCGAACGCACACGCGAACGTGCCGATGAGCTGCTCTACGGTGAGCTGAGCGGTCCGATGGAGGCCATCCGCGGGGAACGCCCCGAACGCAGCCGCCGCCGCGGCGTCGAAGCGTCCGGGGAGGCGAAGGTGCGCGCGAATTCGACGCATATCCTCCACGGGGACCCACCAGCCGACGGAGATGAGGAGGAAGCATGATCCTGGCACTGACGATCGGCGTCCTCACCACAGGCGGCGTCTACCTCATGATGCAGCGCTCCATGGTCCGGGGAGTCTTCGGTCTCACCCTCATCTCCCATGCCGCGAACTTCATCCTGCTCTCGGCTGGCGTCGGCGCGTGGAGAGGGGAACCTCTGGCCGGGCGCGGTGACCTCGCCGAGGCGGCCGATCCGCTGCCTCAGGCCTTCGTCCTCACCGCCATCGTCATCACCTTGGCGGTGACCATCTTCATGCTCGCGCTGGCCGTGCTCGGCCACGATGACGATCAGAAACGCAATCCCGAGACAGGGGAGGAGCGCGACTCATGAACTCCGCACTGCTCCTCCTGCTCATCGGCATCCCGCTCCTGGCCTCGGCCCTGAGCGTGCTCATCACCTCACGCACCTTCGACCGGCTGCTCCTGCTCGCCGTTCCTGTGCTCGTCGGCGGCAGCGGCATCGTCCTGCTCGGGGTGCACGCCTCGACCCCGGTGATCGCCCATTCGGTCGGTGACTATGTGCCCGGCCTGGCGATCGTGTTCGTCTCGGACACGTTCACCGCGCTCATGCTCGTGCTCACCTCGCTCGTAGCGCTCGTCAGCAGCCTGTTCCTCATCTCCACCGGAGAGGACCAGTACAGATTCGTCCCGGCCCTCATCCTGATGATGCTCACCGGCGTCTACGGTGCGCTGCTGACCGGTGATCTGTTCAACTTCTTCGTCTTCGTCGAAGTGATGATGCTGCCCGCTTACGCTCTCATCGCCGTCACCGGCACCTGGCGCAGGCTCGGCATCGGACGTCTCTACGTCATGGTCAACCTGCTGACCTCGACGATGCTGCTCATCGGTGTCGGGTTCGTCTACGGAGCCACCGGAACCGTCAACCTCGCCGTCCTGGCAGATCAGGGCCGCCCGACCGGACAGGCCGCGATCGCTCTGGGCGTGGTGCTGCTCTCCCTGTTCGTCAAGGCCGGCGGCGCGCCCTTCCACGGGTGGCTCGTCCTCTCCTATCCGAACACCTCGGCGGGCATGATGTCACTGTTCTCCGGTCTGCATTCGAAGGTCGGGCTCTATGCGATCTATCGCATCTACACCACCGTCTACGGTGAACCTGCCCCGTGGGCGACCGTCATCCTCATCGTCGCGGTGGCCAGCATCCTCATCGGTGCGATCTCCGGATTCGGGCAGGTGCGGGTGCGCAACGTGCTCGGATTCCAGATGACGGCCGGTGTGGGCCATATCCTCATCGGCGTCACACTGCTGACTTCGGCGGCTCTCGGTGCCGGTGCCTTCTACATGATGCACCACATGATCACGATGGCAGGCCTCCTGCTCATCATGGGTGCCGTCGAACAGACCTACGGCACCGGTTCCTTCCGCAAGCTCTCGGGCCTCGCCTCACGAGAGCGGTGGGCGACCGTCCTCATGATCCTCGGACTCTTCTCACTCGTCGGTCTGCCGCCGACCTCGGGACTGTGGGGCAAGGTCGGACTCGTCAGGGCCTCCACGGACACAGGCGGCGGCTTCGGATGGGTCCTGGTCGCCGTCATCGTCGCGGGCGCACTGATCAGTCTGCTGGCGCTTCAGCGCACCTGGCGCAACACCTTCTGGGGACCGCCGATGCAGACGTACCGTCCCGACTCGGCTGAGACCGGGCGTGCCCCGGCCGAACCGATCACGCGCAGCGTGCGCATCCCGGGCCGACTGCTGGTGCCCGCCACGATCATGATCGGGCTGTCCGTTGCGCTCTTCTGCTTCCCGGAGCCTCTGCTCGCCCTCACACATCGGGCAGCCGAAGGTCTGCTCGATCACAGTGACTACATCGAGGCGGTGATGGCACCGTGATGCGAGTCATCCACGGCATCTCATACGTCGGCTTCATCGTCTGGGCGATCATCACGGGCTCGGCGACCATCATCTCCCGACTCTTCCGCAGCGACTACGCCCAGCCGATGATCGTCGAACTGCCGATGCGCTGCGCCACCGACCTCGAAGTCACGCTCTTCGCATCGTCGATCACCATCACTCCCGGCACCCTGGTGACAGCGATCGCCGCCGGCACGTCGACGACCCCGCCGGTGATCTTCGTCCATGCTCTGTTCGAGGAGTCGGAGGAATCCGCTCTCGACGGACTCATCGATATGGAATCCCGACTGCTGTCCATGACCCGCGGACGAGCACCGGGGCCACACGCCGATCCGCAGGGAGGCCGTCCGTGATCGTCATCGCAAGCATCTGTGCGGTCATCCTCGCCGCCGCCATCATCATCGGCCTCATCCGCGTGCTCACTGCTCGCGATCAGGGCTCACGCGCGGTGGTCTCGGACCTCATCTACTTCTCGGCGATCGCCATCGTCACCATGCTCGGCATCACCGTGTCCTCGTCGATCGTCCTCGATGTGATCTTCCTGTCGTCCATGGTGGGCATCCTCGCCACGATCGCTCTGTCCCGAATCCTCACGAGGGGGCACCGCTGATGAATGAAGCACTTGCCACGACCCTCGTCGGGATCTTCGGAATCACCGGCTCCCTGCTGCTGCTCGGCTCCGCTCTGGCGATGTTCAGGGTCCGTGATGCCCTGTCTCGGATCAATGTGTTCTCTCCGGCCACCGGACTGGGTATGCCGTTCATCGTCATCGCGGCCTTCATCTACGACCTCTACGCGTCCGGGTTCTCCTGGAGTTCGCTGATCATGGCGGTCATCGCCGTGCTGTGCCTGATCATCGTGTCCTCGGTTGCGAGCAACACCCTGGCCAGGTCGGCGGTGCTCTCCGGACAGCCGGTATTCCGGAAGACGTCACCGAATCGGCTGGCAGCGCCGCCCGAAGGGGTTGTCGACATCGACCCCGACGCGAAGGACTCCTGAGCCGACTCAGTCAGTCGGGTCTGCCCGGCCATTGATCACGTGAGCTCAGTTCCGTCCGGTCGTGCGCATCGTGATGTTGATCCTGCCCCCGCCGAGGTGGTTCAGTCGTCCCGCATCCGGTGCAGTTCCCGGCTGGATCGACCTGACCCCGTGGTAGGCGAAGCGGGCAGGGCCGCCGAAGACGAAGGCGTCACCCGAGGCCAACCGCAGATCCTCGAAGGGACGGTTACGTGTCTCCGTGTTCCCGAACCGGAAGAGGCAAGTATCGCCCAATGACAAGGAGACGACAGGAGCAGGGTCGAATTCGTCCTTGTCTTGGTGCATACCCATCTTCGCGTGCTCGTCGTAGTAGTTCACGAGGGCCACATCCGGGTGGTAGTCGGCGGGGTCGAATCCCCACGCGGCGGCTGTACCCGGGGCGAGATCCGGTGCAGCCTCGACGACCGCTGCTGTGGACTGCAGAACCTGGCGGCCCAGACGGGTCATCCAATCGGGGAAGGGCAGCACCACCTTGTCGTTGACGTCGACGGCGCGGCGGTCGTAGCGCCCGGGCTGCCAATGCCAGCCCAGCCCGATCGTCGTGACACTCATCGGATGCCCTGCGATCGTCGTCGCATGGGGAGGAACCGGACCGGACTGCCAATCGGCATAGCGGGCGATGATCCACTGCTGCGCCTCGGCGCTGAGGAAACCCGGTACCCAGACCGCGCCGGGGGCGACGATTCTCGGTCGGCGGTCGAAGGCCTCATCGGCGAAGAGCGAATCCATGTCTACCAGGATGCCAGAGCGGGATCTAGAATGATCACGAGACCCGAGGAGACGCGATGAACGCAGCCAACACGCAATTGATCTTCCTCCACGGCGCCGGTGAGCGCGCCGATGTCTGGGACGACGTCATCGCCGAACTGCCGGCCGATTGGTCGTGCAACGCCATCGACCTCGGCGAACTCGGCGTCATCGACGACGGAATGTTCGACTTGTCCGACGCCGCGGATCGAGTTCTACAGAGGATCGAAGCGGAGCAGTCGACAGTGGTCTGCGGACTCTCTCTCGGTGCGATGGTGGCGACGGTGGTCGCGGCTCGAGCCGACCCCGGCGCACTCGACGCGCTGATTCTCTCCGGTGGACAGGTGAGGCCGCCGAAGTGGATGATGCGCCTGCAATGGCAGATCTCCATCCGACTGCCGGAACGGGCATTCGCCGCATACGGTTCGACGAAGTCCGAGACCTTGGCCATGTACGCGGCGGTCGAAGCCGCCGATCTGCGGGACCGCCTCGGCGAGGTGAGGGTGCCGACTGCAGTGTGGTGCGGAACGCGGGACATCGCGAACAGGCCTGCGGCCAGGGAGTTGGCGGAAGGCATCGACGGAGCCGAACTCCGGTTCGTCCCCGGGATGGGCCATGACTGGCACCGCAGTCATCCGGCGGCTTTCGCAGCGCACCTGCGCGAATTCCTCTCTGCCACGTCGGCACGCACGCCGCGGGGCCGGTGACATTCGGTCACCGGCCCCGCGGAGTCGACGATGGATCGCCGATCCGTCCGACTCGGACGTTCTCGGACTCAGAGTTCGCCGACCGGCACCTGTTCGTCGGCGAGACGGTCGGCGCTGACTTCCTTGCCGATGAGGGCGCGGAGCTCGTCGCCGTAGTCCCAGACATTGACGTTCATGGCCGCGGTGACCTTGCCGGCTCGGTGCCAGAACACGATGAATTCGCCGCTGGACTTGTCGCCGCGGATGACGACGTCGTCCTCGGATTCGCCTTGACCGACGTATTCCATGCCGAGGTCGAACTGGTCGGTGTAGAAATACGGCTGCCAGTCGTAGGTCTTGGTCCCGCCGCTGATCGTCGAGGCTGCGACCTCGGCCTGGCGAACTGCATTGTCCCAGTGCTCGACGCGCAGACGTTCACCGCGCAGAACGTTCTTCGCATTCGCGATATCGCCGATGGCAAAGATGCTGCCATCAGAGGTGCGCATCTGTTCGTCGACGATCACGCCGTTCTCGGTCGTCAAACCCGCCGAGGTGGCCAGATCGACGGCGGGATCCGCGCCGATTCCGATGACGACGAGATCGGCGGGTACACTTCCGGCAGACGTTTCGACGGCCTCGACAGCGGAGTCACCGGTGAAGGCTGTCGTGTCCGCGTTCTTGAGGAAGTTCACTCCGTTCTTTCGGTGCAGGTCTTCGAAGTACTCTCCGAGCTCCTGCCCGAGGACACCGGAGAGCGGGGGAGCATCGGTGTGGAGGATGACCGTGACATCGCAGCCGTGAGACTTCGCTGCGGCCGCAACTTCGAGGCCGATCCAGCCGCCGCCGATGATCGCGACCTTCTTGCCCTCACCGAACTGGGACCGGATGGCCACGGCATCCCCGGCGTCGCGGAGAGTGTGGATATTGCCCAGTTGAGCGCCGGGGACATCAAGAGTTCGGGGCACCGATCCGGTCGCGAGGATCACCTGACCATAGGACAGGTCACCGCCGTTGTCGAGAGTAAGGGTCTGAGCATCTGTGTCGACCGCGGTCACCGAGGTGCCGAAGAACGTCTCGACGTCGTGGGCCGAGTACCAGTCTTCTCCTCGGAGGGCCGAGTCGGCGGGATCCGAACCCTCGATCATCACCTTCTTCGACAGATCCGGGCGGTAGTACGGAGCCGCGGGATCGGTGCCGACGAGCGCGATCCGAGCGGTGTAACCGGCATCCCGCAGCGATTCGACCACGGTGCCTCCTGCCAGGCCTGCGCCGATGACGACTGTTCCGAATTCTTCTGCCATTGTCGGTCCTTTCGTAGAGGGGACTCTCGTTCGACTGTACTCGCCGAGTTCAAGTGGCTCCACCGAGCCCGCCCCAGGTGACACACTGTGCCTCACGAGGTCCCATACCGCTCGTGCGATTTTGATCAAGGGCAGGGGGCAGGCGTAAGCTGAAGTCGAAAAGGGGCTATAGCTCAGTTGGTAGAGCGTCTCGTTCGCAATGAGAAGGTCAGGGGTTCGATTCCCCTTAGCTCCACACATCTCTCCGTCGACTCGTTCGATGCCGAATATTGCGTTGTGGACCTCATGCAATCGAAGCCGGACGCCGGGTCAGGCGGCGCGTCGAAGCGAGCAGAGTCAGGACGGACGTGGAATGGACACGAAGACGGCGACCATGACCGGCGTCCTGGGCCTTGCCGGGGTTGCCCATTTCGCCCGACCCAAGCTCTTCGACTCCATCGTCCCGCCTCGGTTGGGCAATCCACGTTTCTGGACCATAGCCAGCGGCGTCGCCGAACTCGGTTGTGCAGGGCTGTTGGCCAACCCGGCCACCCGGCGCCTCGGCGGTGTCGCTTCTGCCGCGCTCATGGTCGGCGTCTTCCCGGCCAACATCTACACAGTGGTCAAGCAGTGGGACAATCCGAAGGGCCGAGCCATCGCCTGTGCGAGACTGCCTCTGCAGATCCCGCTCGTGTGGGCATCGGCGGCGATTGCCGCTGAATCCGACTGATTCTCCTCCTGCACACCCGAACCTCCTGCCGCGATCAGTCCTGAGCTGACCGTTCGCGACGCCCCCTGCGCGCCGCCCGTCCTCCTCGCAGAGTGAAGACCTGGCTGCAAGGTTCCGGATCATCTGTTGCAGGCCCTCACCAACCGTGACATATTCGACTCATGGTGGGGAATCTTCCAAGCAATGTCGAGACTTTGGCCGGAATGCACTTCTCTGCGGCCACAGCTGCCTTCCAGATCGAAGGGGCGCGCAGCGCAGATGGTCGCGGCCGCAGCATCTGGGATGACTTCGTTGACACGCCCGGTAACATCATCGACGGCAGCACTGCCGAACCGGGTCCCGACAGCTACCACCGCCTCGATGACGATATCGCGATGCTTGCCGACCTCGGTGTCGACCGGTACCGGTTCTCCATCTCCTGGACCCGTGTCATTCCGAATGCCGGGACGGACGCCTCGGTGAATTCGGCGGGGCTCGACTACTACGACCGCCTTGTCGACGGACTCCTCGCCGCCGGGATCACACCCGAACCGACGCTCTACCACTGGGACCTGCCGGTCGCACTCGAGGCGAACGGCGGATGGCTCAACCGCGACACAGCCCACCGCTTCGGTGACTATACGCAAGTGGTAGCCGGTCGCCTCGGTGACCGCGTTCGTCATTGGTACACGATCAACGAACCCGCATCGACATCGCTGCAGGGCTATGCGCTGGGGGAACTGGCCCCCGGGCGTACTCTGCTCTTCGACTCTCTGCCCACGGTCCACCACCAGCTGCTGGCCCACGGGATCGCCGCTCCCATTCTGCGCGGGCACGGCGCAGTTCAAGCGGTGCCGACGCTCAACCACAGTCTCGTCCTCCCCGCTTCCGAGTCTGCCGACGACCATGCTGCGGCCGACCTGCTCGATGCGATTCACAACCGCCTCTTCACTGACCCGCTGCTCACGGGACGATATCCCGACCTCAGCCCCTTCGGCGTCGAGCTGCCGGTGGCCGACGGCGATATGGACCTCATCTCCGCACCAAACGAGGTCTACGGCTTCAACTACTACAATCCGACCACGGTCCGTGCCTCGGCAGGACCGGTGCCGTTCGAGATGGTGCCCACACCCGGGGCGCCCGTGACCGGGTTCGGTCCCATGTGGCCGATCCGACCGGACACGATGCGCGACTTCCTCATCGACATGGGTCGACGCTACGGGACCGCACTGCCGCCGATCATCATCACCGAGAACGGAGCCTCGTTCCCCGAACCCGACACCACCGATACGGAGATCATTGATTCCGAGCGGATCGACTATCTGCGTGACCACCTCGGCGCGGTGAGTGAAGCGAAGGCAGCAGGTGTGCGCATCGACGGGTACACCGTCTGGTCGCTGTTGGACAATTTCGAATGGGCCGAAGGATGGAGCCAGCGCTTCGGCCTCGTACATGTCGATATGAACACCGGAACGCGGACACCGAAGGCGTCCTTTCGCTGGTATCGGGATCTCATCTCCGCGGTTCGGCCATGAGCGCGGTCAGCCCTCCGCCTCACCCAGGCGGCTCCGTTTCGCGAGTACGTGTATCGATTGGGTGGATGGTGTGGTTCACACTCGCCTGGTTGGCGATCTGGACGGTTCAGCTGACACCGATCCAACTCCTCCTGCCACTTCAGCTCGACACTCAGAGCGGACACTGGATCGACGGAGTCGTCTGGTCCGGACTCGTCCTCTCGGCCGGCGGCCTGGCAGGTATCGCTGCCGCCCCCGTGGCCGGTCGGCTCTCTGACCGCACCCGTTCGCGGTACGGTCGGAGACGTCCTTGGGCGATCGGAGGATCGGTGCTCGCCGCACTCGGTCTCGTCCTCACCGGCAGCGCGGAAGGACCCCTGCTGGTCGGGGCGGCGTGGGTGGTCACCTCGGTCGGCGTATCCGTGGCTTCTTCGGCGCTGACTGCACTCATCGCCGATCAGCTCGATGACCAGCGCGGTGCAGCGTCCGCTGCGGCCAGCTCGGCTCAAGCCGTCGGCGTCGTCGTCGGCGTCGCCACAATCGTGCTGCTCGGCCTGAGCGCCGGCGCATCCTATGCGGTGCTGGCCTGCTTCATCCTCGTCATCGGCACGGTCACTGCGCTGCTGCTGCCCGATCCGCCGCTGCCGCATGCCGCCGTGCTCGAGTTCCATGCCCGTCGTGATCTCATTCGGCCGCGGGTATCCTCACTTGTCGACCCGAGCTTCACCCGCCTGCTCCTCAGTCGCTTCATCGTCAACGTCGGCAATTCGTTCGGAACGTCGCTGCTGCTGTTCTTCCTGCTCTACGGGATCATGATCCCCGCCGCCGACGCCGAGAACCGCCTGCTCATCCTCATCGTCATCTACACGGTCTTCGTGGTGGCGGCCTCGATCCTCGTCGGCATGGTCACGGACAGACGAGGCAGCCGACGCTTCTGGACAGTCATCGCCGCACTCGTCCAGGCCTGTTCGGGAATCATCATCCTCATCAGCCCGAACTTCACCATGACAGCAGTGGCGGCCGGAGTCATGGGTGCCGGATACGGAGCCTACATGGCGGTCAGTCTCGCCCTGGCCACGGACCTTCTGCTCGACCCGGACGACCATGCTCGCGACCTCAGTCTCGTCAACAGTTCCGCGAACCTCGGCCAGCTGATCGGTCCGCTCCTGGGCGCCGGGCTCGTTGCCTTGGTCGGTGGGTTCTGGCTGCTCTTCGCGGCCGCCGCGGTCGTCTCCGTGCTTGGAGCAGGACTGACGCTGACTGTGCACCCCTCACGTGCCGTGCTGCGGGCTCCGCAGCCGGACTGAAGCTCATCCGACTCGTCGGTCGGATGAGCTCTGGCTCAGGCCAGCCCGAGCAGCTTTCCGCTCTTCGACAGTTCCGGGTCCGTACATGAGGACAGATCGAAGCAGCAGGGACGACGTTTGCCGGACTCGAGCTTCGAGATTGCGACGTCGACACGGCGTGCCCGTGTATCGGCGTTCTTCGTCGACTTGATCCAGCGCACCCATTCCCACCGGGCCATCGGCGTGAGTCCGGCCCAGACATCGTCGAGATCACCGGCACCGTCGAGCGCCGCACGGAGGTCTGAGGGAACCGTCACCTCCGGCCAGTTCTTCGTCGGCGTCAGGCCGACCTCGATCCCCGCTCCTTCTCTCTTCCCAAGCTTCTCCCACTGGTCGTCATCGAGACTGATCCAATGACCGCGACGTCCGTCGGGTTCGATGACAGTGCTGAAATCGGTGCCATCGAGGGTGCCCGTGACTGCGACCTGGCCGCGTGAGGGCAGCTGATCGCTGGCGTCCTGAGGCAGGCGCAGAATCGGCCGGTCGAAGAGCAGCTCGGCGTTCGCAGTGAAAGTGACGTCGGCAGTCGTGGCGGTCATGGTGACTCCTCAAAGTACGGATGCTCGGGTCGGGACACTCGGCTTCTGTTGATCCAATGACTTTCAGAATAGCGGCACGAGACGGTGCCGGCTTCTTGATTCCTGACGTACTTCAGCCGACCGCCCGACCGACCCAATCCGGGCGCTCCATGTCGATCTGTGAGATCCGATCCGCCACTGTGTCCGGGAAGGGCACGACTCGGTCCTCCGCCTGGTCGACGTGGAGGCCCATGATCTCCTCGGTCGATACGAGCCGCTCATCGACGTACATCTCATAGGCCAGGTGCAGCTTCTTCTCAGCAGCACTCACGAGGTGGGGGACGACGGTGATCCTGTCGCCGAGGGCCGCCTCGTCGAGGTAGCGGATATGGGATTCGACGGTGTACAGGGACGCCTTCGCGCTTTCCCGGTAGGCGGCATCGAGACCGAGCTGATCCATCACCTGATCGGTGGCGAAACCGAACACGAGGACGTAGAAGGCTTCTGACATGTGCCCGTTGTAATCGATCCACTCGGACACGACTTCGGTGCTGTATGACCCGAGTGTCGTCGCCGAGGCGACCCTTGACATCGGTGCGGACGTCGGGGGAGCAGCAGAGGAGGGAGGAGCGCCTGCCACGCCGTCCGCAGACTCACCGTCACCGGAGTCTGCCGTGGTGGTGGCCAACTGGTCGGTGAGCCGACGCAGGGCGATGATTCCGGCATCACGATGCGCCACGAGGTCGGCGATGGAGCGGTCACCGGCCTCGATATCGCAGCCGGCCACGACATCATCACGCAGCCGTTGACTGAGCTCCGGAGCGGTCAGCCGCGTCCACGGAGACTTCAGCGAGGGGCCGAAATGGTCGAGCATATGCGCCATTCCGCCCTCGCCGCCGGCGAGGTGGAAGGTGAGCATCGGCCCCTGGAACGGCCACCGCAGACCAGGGCCGTCGGTGATCGAGCGGTCGATCTGCTCGACCGTGGCCTCGCCCTGCTCGACCATGTACAGGGCCTCGCGCCACTGAGCCTCCTGCAGTCGGTTGGCAATGAAACCGGGGACTTCGCGGTCCATGCGGATGACGGATTTGCCGATATGGCTGAAGAAGTCGGCGGCCCAGTCGACGGCGGCAGCCGACGTGGACCGGCCGCCGACGACCTCGACCAAGGGGATGAGGTAGGGCGGGTTGAATGGGTGGCCGACGACGAGGCGCTCGGGGTGGGCCGCCTCGGTGGCCATTTCGGTCATGCTGTATCCCGAGGTCGACGAGCTGACGACGATATTCGGCGGGCACACCTCGTCGATCTGGGCGAGCAGTCCGCGCTTGAGGGCGAGGTCCTCGGGTGCGGACTCCTGGACGAATCCGGTGCCGGCGACCGCCTCGGCGAGGTCGGTGTGGATCGACCAGGCGGTGCGGTCGGCTGACTCGACCATGTCGAGTTCGGCCAGGGCCGGCCAAGCCGCATCGAGGAGGCGCGCGAATTTCTCGCCGGCGTCTGGAGCCGGGTCCCAGATCTTCACCCGGTAGCCCTGTGCGAGGAAGTATGCGGCCCAGCCGCCGCCGATCGTTCCAGCGCCGACGCAGGTGATGGTGTCGATGGCGTCGAAGCCGAGGAACTCCGGCGTGTCGGGAAGGGGCGTGGCGGGGGTGGAATCGTTCACAGATCGCCTCCGGTGATGGTCGGTGTCTGCACGCGCAGATCGAGGATCTCGCGGGCCTCGTCAGGAGTGGCGACTGATGCACCGAGATCGGTGATGATGTCGACGGCACGAGCGGTGAGATCGGCGTTCGTGGCCTTGACGCCCTTGGACATGTAGAGGTTGTCCTCGAGTCCCACGCGGGCATGACCACCGGCGAGCACGGAGTGGGCCACCCACGGCAGCTGGTTGGCACCGATGGCAAATGACGTGAACTGCGCACCTTTGGGCAGCATGTTCACCATTGCAGCCAAGAGGCCAGGATCGGCCGGAGCACCGTAAGGGATGCCCATGCACAGCTGGTACAGGGGCGGGGCGTCGATGAGTCCCTCCTCGACCAGCACATTGGCGAACCACAGATTGCCGGTGTCGAAGATCTCCATTTCGGGACGCACTCCCAGAGTCTGGATGCGCTTCGACCCTTCGCGCAGCATGTCGGGGGTCGAGACATAGAGGTTCGAACCTTCGCCGAAGTTGAGGCTGCCGCAGTCGATCGTGCAGATCTCGGGCAGCAGCTCCTCGACGTGGGGGAGTCGGTCCAGGGCGTTGATGAGATCGGTGCCCGGCATCGTGGTCAGCGGATCCTGCGGATCGATGACGAGGTCGCCGCCCATCCCGGCGGTGAGGTTGATGACCGGGTCGACGTCGGAGGCGCGGATGCTGCGAACCACTTCGCGGTAGTAGGCGACTTCGCGCGAACCCTGTTTCGTCTCGAGGTCGCGGACGTGGATGTGGACCACCGACGCCCCGGCGCGGGCCGCCGCAATGGCATCGTTCGCAATCTCTTCGGGGCTGACGGGAACGTGTTCGCTCTTGCCGGTGGTGTCCCCGGCTCCTGTGACGGCACAGGTGAGGATGACCTTGCGGTTCATGATGACTCCTTCAGTCGATCGGCGGTTGTAGCGGTTGTGGGTTCTGTGGGATGCATGATGGCGCGATCGAGGTAGGAGCGCAGACGCCGGGAGAAGGTCTCGGTGTCCATCACCCCGGTGAGCACCTTGATTCCGAGTCCGTCGAGGAGGGAGGTGAGCTCGTCGGCCATGGCACGTGGATCACCGCCACGGAAGCAGCCGGTGCGCTGACCGTCCTCGAGCGTCGTCTGGACGGTGCGCGACCAGCGTTCGTAGCTGAGCGGATAGTTCGACAGAGCCGAACCTTCGAGGGCCATTCGAGTCCACGTCTGCAGCCAGATCGACCATTCGCCGCGTTCCGTGCGTCCCAGTGGGGACTGCAGCTTCAACAGACTTTCTAGTCTCTGCGCGGGGTCCGCGATGTCGTCAAGCCACGCGATCTGACGGTCGAAGGCGAGTTTGACCGAATAGTCGAGAGCGGCATCGAAGAGCTCGGATTTGTTGGCGAAGTAGTAATGGATGCTCGGCGCCGAGACCCCGGACGCCGCCGCGATATCGGCGATGCGCACCGCGTCGAAGCCGTACCGGCCGAACAGCGTCCACGCCGCCTCGGCGATCGTGCGTCTCGGGTTGGCGTCGTCGTCGCTGACTGCCGCGGCTGCTGGGTTCGGCGGAAGCGCGGAGACCTGGGACTCGTCGCCGAGCAGCCACCGGACGGTCACACCTGTGGCGGTGGCCACGCCGAGGAGCTCATCGGCGGTGAAGCGGCGGCGACCTGACAGCGCCTTGGACAGCTTCGTCTCGTCGATGCCGATCACAGAGGCGATCTTGCGCTGCTTCAATCCGGACCGCCGGATGGCGTCTCGGACGCGGAGTCCGGTGGCCTCGGAGCCCTTGCCGATTGTGCCGCGGGAATGATCCCCGGCTTCGGTCGTCTGCCCTCCTGTCATGGTGCCGAACCTACCTCAGCAACAAGTCGGCTCGCAAGTAAATATGAATACGAGTCAGAACTTGCGATTAGTGATCATGGAGAGGAATTCGTGTCGATCCGAACCGTCCGAGGCACCACAAATCGGTTCTATGCGGTTAGTCTCGTTATCGGTGGGCGATCCCCATCACCATCGACCGCGCCGAGGAGCACCCATGACCGACAGTCTTCATTCCCGCATGCACGTTGTCTCCGATGAGACCCGAAACCTCGTGAATCTCGTGCTCGAGTACTCGCGTCGTCGGACTCTGGCCGAGGACACTCCGCTCGACCATCCGACCTCGGAAGCTGAGCTGCGTCGACTGGCCGGCCCCACCGTCACCGAGGAGGGGCTGGGATCAGCTCGGGCGCTGGCGATCTTCGAGCACATCTTTGCTCCGGCCTGTATCTCCACCGACCATCCGAAGTACCTGTCGTTCATCCCCAGCGCTCCCACGAAGGCGGCTGTCGCCTTCGACCTGGTCGTCTCCGCCAGTGCTCTCTACGGCGGTTCGTGGCTCGAAGGTGCCGGAGTCGTCCATGCAGAGAACGAAGTCCTGCGCTGGCTGGCGGGAGAGTTCGGGCTGCCCGCTGGAGCCGGGGGAGTCTTCGTCCAAGGAGGTACGATCGGCAACCTCTCAGCTCTCGTCGCCGCCCGCAACGCACAGAAGGAGAAGCTCGGTGAGACTCGGCCGGGACGCTGGGTGATCGTGTGCAGCGCCGAAGCCCACTCCTCGGTCGCCTCCGCAGCCGAGGTCATGGATGTCGATGTCGCCCCGGTGGCCACCGGCGAGGACGGGATCCTGCGTCCCGACGGCGTGCGTGAGGCCCTGCTCGAACACGGGGACGCCGTGATCGCGGTGGTCGCCACCTCGGGGACGACGAACTTCGGCACCATCGATGACATCGCCGGCATCGCCGCTCTCAAGGACGAGTTCGACTTCTGGCTCCACATCGACGGCGCCTACGGTCTGGCCGCGATGCTCTCGCCGCAGGCACGCCACAAGTTCGCCGGAGTGGAGAAGGCCGATTCGCTCATCGTCGACCCTCACAAATGGCTCTTCGCTCCCTTCGACGCCTGTGCGCTCATCTACCGCGATCCGAATTCGGGGAGGCGAGCGCACACGCAGAAGGCCGAATATCTCGATACGCTCACCGACGCTCAGGATTGGAGCCCCTCGGACTTCGCCATCCAGCTGACACGGCGACCGCGTGGGCTGCCGCTGTGGTATTCGCTGGCCAGCTATGGTGCCGAAACGTATCGGGAGGCGATCGGCCATTCGATCGATCTGGCGCGTGAGATCGCCACGGAGATCAAGCATCGAGAGCATCTGCGGCTCGTGCGCGAACCCGAACTCTCGGTCGTCGTGTTCGAACGCGACGGTTGGCAGCGGTCGGATTATGACGCATGGTCGGATCGTCTGCTCGAGGACCAGCGCGCTTTCGTCGTCCCGAGCTCGCACCAGGGGCGGCCGAATGCCAGGTTCGCGATCGTCAATCCGCTGACGACGTTCGACGATCTCACCGACATCCTCGATTCGATGGAGTGAATGGATGCGTTCGATCCGTCCTTCACTGAGGTCCTCGATCTTCTGAGGGCCCCGCAGAGGTGACGGTCGCTCAGTCTTCGGGTGCATCCTCGGCGGCGGTCGTCGGCTTCGACCGGGGACGGAGTTCGACGGTGAAGGCGGGAAGCAGAGCCTGGGTGATCGGGCCGATCCCCAAGGCATAGAGGACTGTGCCGACCCCGACGACTCCGCCGAGAAGCCAGCCCACGGCGACGACGCTGACTTCGATGAGGGTGCGCACCAGTCGGATCGAGCGTCCGGTCACGCGGGAGAGCCCGGTCATCAGCCCATCGCGGGGGCCCGGCCCGAATTGGGAGCCGATGTACATCGCCGAGGCGGCCCCGTTGAGGACGACGCCCGTGACCATGAGAGAGATGTTCCACCCGAGTTCTTCGGGCCGGGGCAGGAACAGGCGGGTGAGGTCGAGCGCCGGCCCGACGAGGAGGGCATTGAGAATCGTGCCGATCCCCGGCTGCTGGCGCAGCGGGATCCAGATGAGGAGTACGAGGAACGCGAGAATCGTGATGATGGTGCCGAAGGTCAGCGGCACGTGATTCTGAATGCCGGAGTGGAGGACGTCCCACGGCATCATGCCCAAGCCCGCGTTGACCATCATTGCCATCGAGGCACCGAAGAGGTAGAGGCCGAGGATCAGCTGGGGGAGACGCCGCCACAGCCGTCCGCCGCGCAGCTGTGCGATGGGACCGACGTTGGCCAGCTGACGCCTCGAGGCTCTCATCTTCGTCATGTGGTGGCTTTCTGAGGGTTGCGATCAGAGGGACAATTCCATCATGACCGAAATTGGACTTGTGCGATATAGCCACTTGCTGGAAAGTGGTCCCATGAGGTCAGAACCATGAGCACACCGGTCCTGGGAGCCAAACGACTCATCGGCATCATCGGAGACGGACCGTGGAAGGCGCCCGCATACGAATCGCTGGCCGCCGCAGTGGCCGCGGCGATCACCGACGGACGACTCCCGGTCGGCACGAGGCTGCCGAGCGAACGCGAACTCGCAGCCGCCTCCGGTCTCTCGCGCACGACGACGGGACGAGCGTACGCTCAGCTGCGGGAACAGGAATACATCCTCACTCGCCGAGGCTCCGGCAGCACCGTTCAGCTGCCCAGCGTCCCGGGCGGCCGCATCGACCACCTGCTCTCACCTGCCGGCGGCGACGAGTCGGAGGTCGATCTCACGTGCACCGCTCCGGTCGCACCTCCGGATATCCTCGACGCCTACGACCGGGCACTGTCACGTTTGGGTGCCTACCTGCCCGGCACCGGGTATTATCCTTCCGGGCTACCGGTGCTGCGGGAGATCATCGCCGATCGCTATACCCGGCGCGGCGCCCCGACCGACCCCGATCAGATTCTCATCACCTCCGGGGCACTCGGCGGTGCGGCCATCGCCGTCCGCGCCCTCCTCGACGTCGAACCCGATGAGTCCGCGCGCCGAGGCGGGGCACGGTCGACCTCGCGGGTGCTCATCGAAAGCCCCACCTATCCGAATGCGATCGCCACACTCGAAGGCGCGGGCGCCGCTCTCGTGACCTACCCCCTCGAGTTCGGAACTCAGGGGCACCATTGGGACATCGACGCCATGGAGCAGCTGATGGGACAGACACGTCCGCGCAGCGCCTATCTCATCCCCGACTTCCACAATCCGACCGGCGCACTGCTGCCCGAAGCCCAGCGCAGTGAGCTCGCGGAGGCTCTTCGTCGGCATCGAGTCGTCCCCGTCTTCGACGAATCCCTCGTCGAACTGGAACTCGAGGACGGCAGGATGGCCACTCCGATGTCCGCGCTGATCACGGACGCGGTGACAGTGGGCAGTGTGAGCAAGATCTATTGGGGAGGTCTGCGCATCGGATGGATGCGCATTCCCCGCCACCGGATCGGTCATTTCGCGTCCTCCCGGCTCGGACTCGACCTGGGAGCACCGGTCCTCGAACAGCTCGTCACGGTCGAACTCATGAGCAATCACGATGCTGTCGTCGCCGACTGCCGCTCCCGGCTCAGAGCCGCCCGAGACCTGCTCGCCGCACAGGTGAGGTCATGGCTGCCAGAGTGGAAGCTCATCGTCCCCTCCGGTGGAATGGCGCTGTGGGCCGAACTGCCGGAGGCACGTTCCGGGGTACTCTCGATCGCCGCGAGAAACCATGGTCTCCGCCTCGTCGCAGGACCGAACTTCGCCCCCGCCGGTGGACTCGATCGGTGGGTGCGCCTGCCCTATACGGTGACGGAGAGCGAACTGCAGCATGTGGGGCCGCGACTGGCCGCAGCCTGGGAGGAAGCCAAATCGATGACCGGACGTGGACCGACCGACCGGGCCCGCATCGTGGCGTGAACATCGCGGGCACGCAGGGAAAACCTGAGTACGATGACCGTATGGGAGACGACAGCGGACTCAGTCACGATGGGCAGTACTCGACGGCGACGACCGTCGGGGAGTTCCGAGCCAATATCGCCGAGGTGAAGCGCCGGATCGCCGCTGCCGCCGAGCGCGCCGGCCGGGACCGCGCCGACATCGAGCTGCTTCCAGTGAGCAAGACCGTACCCCAGGAACGCATCCGCCTCGCCGTTGCCGCCGGTTGTGCGAAGTTGGGTGAGAACAAGGTTCAGGAGGCCCACCGCAAATCCGAGGAGATGGCCGACCTCGACATCGATTGGGCTGTGATCGGGCACCTCCAGTCGAATAAAGCCAAGGACGTGGCGAAGTTCGCCAGCGAATTCCAGGCGCTCGACCGACTCAAGGTCGCCAGAGCCCTCGACCGTCGACTCGAAGCGGAAGGACGCAGCCTCGACGTGTATGTCCAGGTCAACACCTCCTCTGAGGACTCCAAATTCGGCATGCCGCCGGAAGAGCTCCTCGACTTCCTCAAGGAGGTGCGAGCCTTCGAGACTCTCAAGGTCCAGGGACTGATGACTTTGGCAGTCTTCTCTTCGGATATCGACCGTGTCCGTCCCTGCTTCCAGCTTCTGCGCGGTCTGCGCGACCAGGTTCGCGAAACCGATCCTGACCTTCTCGGCCTGGGGCGGCTGTCGATGGGCATGTCTGGTGACTTCGAAGTGGCCATCGAAGAGGGCGCAGACTGCGTCCGTGTGGGGCAGGCCATCTTCGGTCGACGAGCGCTGCCGGACTCCCACTACTGGCCCGAAGCCGACTGAACGGCCGACCGGCTGTGCCTCCTTCCCACCCGGAGTCCGGACGTGACAAGCCATCGGCTCAGACGAGTTCGGACGCCGTTCGGCGCCCCTCGACGCAGACGCTCTGGTGGTTCGGCGGTGCCGTGCTCGGCGTCATCCTCGGTGCGGGAATCTCCGGATTCGCCGCTCTGGCCGAAACCGCCCTGACGTCGTGCCTCATCGCTCTGCTCTTCCTCACGTTCCTCGACATCCCTTTCGAAACGGGATTGCGTGCGGTTCGCGATCTGCCTCTTCTTGCTGTGACGGCGGCCTTGAACTTCCTCATCGTCCCGCTGGTCGTCGCCGGTCTCATATCGGTCTTCGACATCGCTGATCCGCTGCTGCCGGCTGTGCTCATCGTGCTGCTGTGTCCCTGCATCGACTACGTCATAGCGTTCACACGTGCTGCAGGAGGCGCCGCCGATCGCCTGCTGATGCTCACTCCCATGCTCATGATCGCTCAGCTGCTGTTGCTGCCCGTGATGCTGTGGGCGGTCACCGGAGGGCGGCTGAGCATCGATCTGCCTGTTCGTCCGCTCGTCGGCGCGCTGGTGCTGTTCATCATCATTCCTCTTACGGCCGCCGTCGTCGTTCGTCGACTTGCCCGCCGGACGCCACGATTGGGCCGGCCCCTCGCCGCGAGCGCACGTCTGATGGATCCGGTCATGACGCTGACGCTGCTCGTCATCACTGCCTCGGTCACCCCGAGGATCGCCCATTCCGCCGGACAGTTGGGGACCGTGGCCGTCGTCTTCGCAGTCTTCGCTGTCGTGATGACCACGATCGGGTGGGGCGTCACGCGGGCTCTGCACGTCGGTCCGCGGCGATCACGTGCTGTGATCCTCTCCGCCGTCACGCGCAATTCCCTGGTCATGCTTCCGATCGTTCGTGCGATCACCGGGGAGGGCATCGGTCCAGCGGGGGTCGTGACGCAGACCCTCATCGAGCTTCTTGTTCTGATCGTCCTCGTCCGCGTCCTGCCTCGTCTGGTGCCGGCCACTGCCGTGGCCGAAAACCGCTAGTAATCGTTCTCCTCGGGGCGGACAATGGAACTATGTTCACCTCCGATCAGTGTTATCAGGCAGTCACTTCCCGTGACCGACGCTTCGATGGAATGTTCTTCACCGCGGTGCGCACCACCGGGATCTTCTGCCGTCCGTCGTGTCCGGCGAGGACTCCGCGGCGGGAGAACGTGGACTTCTTCGTCACGGCCGCGGCCGCGGCAGACGCCGGTTTTCGGGCCTGCCGACGGTGCCGCCCGGATGCCAGTCCGAATTCGCCGCAGTGGGACACCCGCGGAGACGTCGTGGCCCGAGCCATGCGCCTCATCCGCGACGGTGCCGTCGACCGCGGAGGAGTCTCAACCCTCGCCGCCGAACTCGGGTACAGCACTCGCCAACTCGGGCGCCTCATCCACGCCGAGCTCGGTGCCGGACCTCTGGCGCTGGCTCGCACCGAAAGGGTACGCACTGCCAGGACACTCATCGAGGCCACCTCGATGCCGATGAGCGAGATCGCCTTCGCCGCCGGCTTCTCCAGTATCCGACAGTTCAACGATACCTTCCGAACGATGTATTCGATCAGCCCACGACAGCTGCGCAGAGACGGTGCCGAACATTCGGTGACCGACGAAGTCGTACTCCGATTGGCGTATCGCCCGCCGTTCGACTTCGCGCATCTGCTGGGGTACTTCGAGGCACGAGCCGTTGCCGGGATCGAAAATGTCTCGGACGGCGCCTACACCCGGTCGATGCGGCTGGCTCACGGTCCCGCCGTGATCACGGTGCGGCAAGGGCACGGGGACTTCGTTGACTGCCGTCTCCGCCTGGCCGACACCCGCGACCTCGGCAGCACCGTCGCACGAGTCCGGCGCCTCCTCGACCTCGATGCCGACCCCGAGGCGATCGCCCATACACTGCGGTCGGCGGGCCTGCGCCGCCTCGTCGACGACCATCCAGGACTTCGTTCACCGGGCCACAGCGACCCCGTCGAACTGGCTCTGCGGACAGTCCTCGGACAGCAGATCTCCTTGGCCGCCGCCCGCACCCATCTGGAACGCCTCGTCGCAGGTGTTGGAGAATCACTGCCGGAGGAGCTGAGCTTCGGCGGAGTCGACAGGGTCTTTCCCACCGCCGAGGCGATCGCCGCTGTCCCCGCATCCGAATGGGCGTTGCCTTCGAGTCGGATCAGGACGATTCAGACACTGTCGCAGGCGTTGGCCGAGGGCAGTGTGGACCTCGGCGCGGGCAGCGACCGCGAGGAAGCGAGCCGGAATCTGCTGGCACTGCCCGGAATCGGTCCGTGGAGCAACGGCTATATCCGGATGCGCGCCCTCGGAGATCCCGACGTCTTCATGGACTCCGACCTCGGCGTGAAGAAGACCATCGCCGATCTCGACGCGAGTTCAGCGGCACCTGTCGATTGGAAACAGGTCGCCATGAACTGCAGTCCCTGGCGCTCCTACCTCACCCACCTGCTGTGGGCACATCACGCCCGCAGCCCAGCAGCCTGACCGACCGAGACCGAGCAACGAATGATTCTGCCCATGACTCACCGACACGAAGGACGCGCAGACATGACCACGCCGACAACGACCCAACCCGACACCGCACGGAAGTTCACCGCTGCCATGGAGCTGCCGACCGCCTCGGCGCCGGTATATACGACGATCCTCGATACGGACCTAGGACCGATCCTGCTCACCTCCGACGGAGTCCATCTCACTGGTCTCTATCTCGAGGTCTCCGAGGCGATCGATGCTCGACTCGACAGAACGTTCGGAGTCGAACCGACTCCGGAAGACGACCTGGAGATCTTCCACCGCGCCGAGGCACAGCTGGGGGAGTACCTTTCAGGCCAGCGCACACAGTTCGATCTGCCCTTGGCGGCGAAGGGAACGGAATTCCAACGCTCGGTGTGGCAGGCGCTGACGCAGATTCCGTTTGGCAGCACAGCAGGTTACGGTGAGCTGGCCGAGATGCTGGGAAGACCCGGTGCGGCGCGTGCTGTGGGGGCCGCCAACGGAAAGAACCCTATCAGCATCATCGTGCCCTGCCACCGAGTCATCGGAGCGGACGGATCCCTGACCGGCTACGCATGGGGAGAGGGAAAGAAACGCACCTTGCTCACCCTGGAAACCCGCCCCTAATTACTACCTGACGGCGGCCCAGCAACCTCGCGCCAGGTTGCTGGGCCGCCGTCAGGTAGCAAGAAGGGCGAGGATCCTTGTTTGGATCCCCGCCCTTCAGCGGTGGAGGTAAGGGGATTCGAACCCCTGACCTTCTCCATGCCATGGAGACGCGCTACCAACTGCGCCATACCCCCGCTTGCTTGATCAATATTACCCACGTGTGGGTGAGAGACCAAATCGGCGGAGAGTGACGCTCGCCACAAGGGCGGGAATACTGGAACCCCGTGTTCAGGCACTGATCGGGGCCGACCCCGCGGCCCGAGTCCGATGAACTCGGGCCGCGGCGAGTCAGCTATCCGCCGAGGATTCTCCGCGGTGGATCAGATGAACGGCCGGACCTGGCTGAGGTAGCGCACGATATCCCGCTCGCGCAGTTCACGTACGCGCTGCTCGCGAGCGTGTTCGCGCAGGCGAGCCTGCTGACGACGGGCAACCTTCAGGCGGCGAGACTCGGGTGTCGGGGCTGGGCGGCGCGCCCACCGGATGAGCTTCATTCCGGTGCTCAGGGCCCAGCGTCGTGGATAGGTGAATGGGAATGTGGTGGACACAATTATTCCTCGTGGTTTTCGGGCAGGGGATATCCGCAAATGGGCAGGAGATATCCCGGAATGGCGGTCAGATAAACAATTGCCGAAAAAGTCGCGACATTGACAATGAATCGCCTGCGCAAGGGTGCATATGACAAAGGCAGCTAATTGCCAATAAGGGAATAGGTCATTGCAATGACAGATTCACTGATATGGCAACGGAATACGATAGGCAATGAATCCGAACTGGTCGGCCGCACAGCGGAAGGCGCCAGGTGGTACGGCGCTCACTCGCGAATGCAGCAGATCGGACCGAACTCAATGATGTCGGCGTGAAGTGGCCGGATCAGGTGCGGCAACTGGCGGTGCTGGGCACAGCAGGGATGCCGAAAGTGATCTGGACACAAGCCGGGCGTGAAGAATGCCGGATATCAGGCAACCGGTGGCTCAGAGGACAACGGTGGCCGGAAGCCAACCGGTGGAAAAGACGTGGGAGACGGCTGTGTCAGCCGACGAGTCCTTGTCCGCCAATCGGGCAGGCAGCGTATTCATGCCAAGGCGTTCGAAGGTCAGGGCCTGCAAGAAAATTCATCATCGTAACTGCTCTCCTTTCATGGTCGTGGATCTCGTGGGGACGGCGTCAACGTCCGCTATTGTCAAGGTGCAATCAGGGTGGTGTCTGCGAATCCGTAATTGCACTGTCGAATTTAGCACAGCTTTCATTGCGTGTGGGAGTTTTGTTCATTATTTTCTCAAATATTTTCACTTCGACTGTTCGGGCGAGAAAGACGGTTCGTGAAAACTGTTGGTCGAAGCGCTGTTTGGGCCGACGTAGAATCGGAAGAGACGTGCATCAGTCGGACACGCAGCTTGAGGAGTTGAGGATGTCAGAGACCGCCACCACCAGACGTCTGGTCGTCGGATACATCGCCACGGATCGGGGCCGGGATGCGATCTCGCTGGCCATTTCGATCGCGCGTTCCATCGACGTCGAACTCGTGGTCACCATCGTCCGTCCGGAATCATCGACGATTCTCGCCGGCAGCGCCGTGCCCAAGGACGGGGCCGGGATCGTGGCCCAGCAGATCGACGATTGGCTGGACGAAGCCCTGGCACTCATCCCCGATGACATCCGCGCCAGAGGCTGCATCCACATCGCCTCGAACGAATCCAAGGGCCTCATGGAGGTCGCCGAGCAGGAAGGCGCACTGGGCATCATCATCGGTGCACGGGCCACCACACTGATGCGCCAACTGCGCATCGGCACGGTCGCTTCATCGCTGCTGCACTCGTCGACGGTGCCCGTCGTGCTCGCCCCGTCGGGCAGGTCCGACATCGGGCCGATCTCGCGGGTGACCGCACTCTACGGGGCTCGCCCAGGTGCTTCGTCACTCATCGGAGCGGCCATCGAATCGGCTGTCGGCCTCGGAGTCGATCTCAGACTGCTGTCCCTGATCGAGAACGACGGACTCTATGACGACGAGGTCGCCGAGATCACCGAATTCGCCGAACAGTACGGGGGAGCGGTGCTGGCGGACGACGCTTCGGAGATGCTGGCCTCTGGCCGTGCGACGGTGAGAACCAAGGCCGGAGCCGATATCGAAGAGGCCGCCGAGACCATCGACTGGCAGCCCGGCGACCTCGCCTTCATCGGATCGAGCCGCTTGGGCCACGGAGGCAAGGTCGCAATCGGTGCGAGGGCTCGCCGTCTGCTGCGTGTCCTGCCCGTTCCGGTGGTGGTCGTGCCCCGACGTGCCGTGAGTCGACTGCACACCGCCGAAACCGACTGAGGTGCGGATACGAGAATCACAGCGGACCGACATCCGGCTGGGCTCCCACAGCACGGCCGCGTGGATCCATCCGGGTGAGCGGCGTCGGCGTCCGCTGCTGATGGTGCATGGCTTCCGTGGGGATCATCATGGAATGGACCTCATCGCCGGCAGCATCACCGACCGCGAGGTGGTCGTGCCCGACCTGCCCGGGTTCGGTCTCACTGCCCCGCTGGATTCGGGTTCGTCGCTCTCTGCCTTCGTCGATCATCTCCTCGCTCTGCGCGCCGAGGTGGGCAGGCAGCGGGGCGTGACACCGATCCTGGTGGGGCACTCCTTCGGGTCGATCCTGGTCAGCCACCTGGCGGCCTCCCACCGGGACGTCGTCGACGAGCTCGTGCTCATCAATCCGATCACCAGCCCCGCCCTCGAAGGGCCCGCACGATTCCTCACCGCGGTCACCCGCGCCTATTACGCCCTCGGTGCGCGGCTGCCCGAGCGAGCCGGTCGCTCCCTGCTGAGCAACCCCGTGATCGTCCGGGCCATGAGCGTGGCCATGGCCACGACTCGCGACCCCGGCCTGCGTTCGTACATCCATGATCAGCATTCGCGGCACTTCTCGTCGTTCGCTGACCGCGCGTCCCTGTCAGAGGCCTTCGCGACGTCCGTCGCGCACACCGTCACCGAGGTGGCCGACCACCTGAATATGCCCACGCTCGTCATCGCCGGCGATCAGGACGCCATTGCCCCGATCGGCCCGACCCGGGCATTCGTGGAGAAGCTCCCCGACGTCGAATTCGTGGAATTGGATGGGGTGGGCCACCTCGTGCACTATGAACGGTCGGAGGAGGCCGCCTCGGCGATCATGGATTTCTGCCACCGGCGAATCGACCGGTGATTCGGCGCGTGACAGGCCCAAGGCAGATACGGTGAATCGACGAAGGGCCGCTGCGCATCAGCGCAGCGGCCCTTCTCTTCAACCGTGTTGGAGATCAGCGGCGGGAGTCGCGTGCCCAGCGGTAGAGAATCGGCACGAGGAATGCGAAGCACGACGCGAGCAGACCACCCCAGAACACCCAGAACTCGGTTCCCTCAGGTGAGGAGAATGAGGCTCCGAAGAGGTAGAGTCCGAACACGAACAGAGCGAAGGCGAAGACGAAGACGGTGACATCGGCGAACGATGCTGAATTGCGGGTTCTCTTCGGGGCGGCGATATCGGACATGGTCTCCTCCGGCGATGTTTCTGGTGGTCAGCTGACTCTCAGCAACAGTCTACATCGCGTAGAGGACTTTGCTCATCTCCGGTCGTGTTCGGCGCTTCGCTCCGGGACCAGCCAACCGAGCAGAGCCGAGACGATCGAGACGATGATCGCGGCGAAGATGGCGGAGAAGAAGAACGAATCGATGGTGAACTCGAACGGGGTGAACCCGCTGAGCCAACTCGTCAGCGCCAACATGATCGCGTTGATGACGATGGAGAACAGTCCCAGGGTCAGACACGTGATCGGAGCCGAGACGAAGCTGAGGATCGGTTTGATGAAGGCATTCGCCAATCCGAAGATGAGGCCGATGACGAGGTAGGAGATGATCATCGCCGGAATGGCGCCGGCCTGCTCCTCGACGACCCGGTTCCCTGTGATCGTCACACCCGGCAGGATCCAGGCCGCCACCCAGATCGCACAGGCGTTGACGATGACGCGAGACAAGAAGTTCATAGCCGTCATCCTCGCAGACCGATCTGCGTTCTTTCTGAGTCGCGGATGGGAATGAGGTCCGTGCCATGGTGATCAAACTCAACGTCGCTTGGTGCATTGGCACTCGAATCGGATCGCCAAACACAGTAGCCTGAAGGTGAACCCTTCGGTTCGACTTTCTCAGATCAACAGCGTGCACCTACCGAGTGATTTGATCCAGGTCACCACGGCGGCACGACCTCCCGGACGAACGGGAGCAGAAACTGGATTGATATGACAGACAGCGACATGCCCGCCTCGGCTCGGCGCACCACCGCGCAGCAGTCCTCACCGACTCTGTTCTCGGCCGTCGGACGCAGCTATTTCCCGATCGCCTTCGTCGCCCGCATGCCTTTCGCCATGATCGTCGTCGGTGTGCTCACCCTCGTTGTGGCCGGCCGCGGATCGCTGAGCTTGGGCGGGATCAACTCAGCTGTGGTCGGATTGGGCACGGCTCTGTTCGGTTCCTTCATCGGGGCGGCCGCCGACCGGTGGGGTCAGCGCTATGTTCTGCTCATCGCCGGGATCCTCAACTGCCTGGCGCTGACCTTCATGGCGTGGGTCGTCTTCAGCCCGCTGCCGGATTTCGTCGTGTTCATCGCCGCCTTCGCGATCGGTGCCACCTCACCTCAGGTCGCGCCGATGTCGCGGTCTCGCCTCGTCGACATCGTCATGTCCGTGCTGCCCTTGTCGAGGCGGCCGAAGGTGCTCAATGCCACGATGGCCTATGAATCCGCAGCCGATGAGGTCATCTTCGTCTTCGGACCCTTCCTCGTCGGACTCTTGGCGACCTTCTTCACCCCGGTCGCGCCCATCATCGGGGCGATCGTGATGACGCTCGTCTTCGTCTCCGCCTTCGCACTCCACCCGACCGGGCGGGCGCGTTCGACTGGAACGTCGAGCAGCCTCGGCGAGCGTGCCCCCGCCAAGGACATGTTCACCGCCGGTGTCTTCGTCATCATCCTCGGTGTCTTCGGCGTCGGAATGGTGTTCGGCTCCACCCTCACCGCTCTCACCGCGCTGACCAACGACATCGGCCGGCCGGAGGAGGCCGGTCTCATCTACGGAGTGATGGGCATCGGCTCTGCGGTGCTGGCGATCTCGGTGGCGCTGTTCCCCTCTGCGTTCGCTCTGTGGGCGCGACTGCTGTGCTTCGCGCCCATTCTGGTCACGGGATCGGTCATCCTCGCGTCGACGGAATCGATGCCGATCATCGTCATGGCTCTGCTGCTCATGGGCACGGGAATCGGCCCGAGCCTCGTCACCCTCTTCAGCCTCGCCGCCGAACGTGCGCCGCTCGGACGGTCGGCGACCGTGATGTCGATGGCGGGGTCGGCGATCATCGTCGGCCAATCGGTGTCCTCGGCGATCAACGGAATCCTCGCCGAGGATCGGGGAACGGCCGTGGCGATGGCCGTCCCGGTGGCCGCCTCGGCGATCGTCCTGTGTGCCGGTGTCCTCAATCTGTTCGTCGGGAGGCGCCGCGATCTGAGCTCTGACAAGCCGTCACGGCAGCGCGTCGACGGAGCCGAGGAAGAGATCTGAATCACTTCGACTTTCCGTGTTTTGGGACGGCGTGTCCCAGGCATTGCCAGGTGTGACCGGGACATAACCGAGGAGTAGGATGTCCGCTGGTCCATCGTGAAATGCGCCACGGATCGTGGCCTCTCACACCACTACGGAAAGCACACAATGTCTTCAAGCACCTCGACGACCGAGGCCGTCCGCAGCGATACCCGCTTCTTCGGACACCCTCTGCCGCTCATGCAGCTGTTCAGCCTGGAACTGTGGGAGCGATTCTCCTACTACGGGATGAACGGCATCCTCGCGATTTACCTCTACTTCAGCGTCACCGACGGCGGCATGGGGATGGAGCAGGGTACGGCCGTGGGCATCGTCGGTGCGTACGGCGGTGCCGTCTTCCTCGCCACGATCCTCGGCGCCTGGATTGCCGACCGGCTGGCGGGAGCGGAGAAGGTCCTCTTCTACTCCGCGATCATCATCATGGTCGGCCACATCTGCCTGGCTTTCATCCCCGGCTTCGGGGGAGTGGCCGTCGGCCTCATCCTTGTCGCGCTCGGCTCGGGCGGTCTCAAGGCGAACGCCTCGGCGCTGGTCGGTGAACTCTACGAAGAGAAGGACCCGCGTCGTGACGCCGGCTTCACCATCTTCTACATGGGCGTGAATATCGGTGCCCTCCTCGGCCCGCTGCTCACCGGACTCCTGCAGAAGAACATCGGATTCCACTATGGATTCGGGGCCGCCGCGGTCGGTATGGCACTCGGCCTGATCATCTACCTCACCGGTCGCAAGAGCCTGCCGCCGGAGTCTCGTGTTGCAGTCAATCCGCTGCCGAAGAACAAGCTCTACCTCTTCATCGTGGCCGTCGTGGTCGTCATTCTCCTCGCCGTCATTCTATGGATGACGAAGATCGTCAACGCGGAAAACCTCGATTGGTGGATCGCCGGGATCTCTGCCGGAGCGGCCGCCTGCTACTTCATCGTCATGTACACCTCGCCGCAGACGAACTCCGACGAACGCTCTCGTGTTCTCGCCTTCATCCCGTTCTTCCTGACGGTTGTGGTGTTCTGGTCGATGTACCAGCAGATCTTCGGAGTGCTGACCGTCTACTCGGATACTCAGCTCAACCGGTCGATCTTCGGATGGGAGATGCCGATCAACTGGATCCAGCTGATCCCTGCGTTCTTCGTCATCGTCTTCGCCCCGCTGTTCGCGACGATGTGGATGAAGCTCGGACCCAAGCAGATCTCGACACCGGTCAAGGCCGGACTGTCACTCGTGCTCATCGGCATCGGCTTCCTCATGTTCCTGCCCTTCGCTGAGGCCGGCCCCAATGAGACTCCGCTGCTGTGGGTGGCTCTCACATTGGCCGTATTCGTCTTCGGTGAGCTGCTCATCTCGCCGGTGGGCCTGTCGTTCTCGACGAAAGTCGCTCCGAAGGTCTTCCAGTCGCAGATGATCGCCGTGTTCTTCCTTGCCTCGGGTGTCGGTACGGCACTGTCCGGTGTGCTCGGCGGGTACTTCGACGCCGGCAACCAGGCACCCTACTGGCTGTCGGTCGGCGGATCGTCGGTCGTGCTCGGCCTGCTCGCGCTGACGCTGACGAAGCCGATGCTGGGGCTGCTGCGCGGAATCCGCTGATTCAGTAGCTTCGCGCATAGCCAGCGCAGTCCGAAGGCTCCTGTGGGTCACCGCCTCACGGGAGCCTTCGTCGTTTCCGGGCGGGCATCCCTCACCCGCAGTGTCGCTTCAGAGCGTTGCAGCACGAGGGTGTGGCCGGACGGGTGAGGGATGCGGGAGCAACGGTATGAATTGGCACTAATGGGAGGGCGTGCGACCAACGGGAGGGCGTGACGCTGGCGCGGCAAATCGCGAGCACAGCGCCGCACAGCCTCGGCGAGCGCGAGGGACGCGACCCCCGAGTCAGACGCCGATGAAGATGGGCAGCGCGTCAGGATGGTGGGCGTGGACGATCGTGAGGAACACGAGCGCGTCGAAGAGCAGATGCACCGTGACCGTATACGGCAGCGATTTCGTGCGAGTGAAGATGAAGGCCTGCACGAGTGCGAAGGGGATCGTCAGCAGCGGACCGATCGACCGGTAGCCGAGCTCCCAGAGGAACGAGACGAAGATGATCGTGGTGAATATGTTCGCGGTCCAGAACGAGAAGTGTTTGCGCAGGAGCGCGAAGACCGTGCAGATGAAGAACAGCTCGTCCCAGATGCCCACGGCGTTGACCCCGAAGAACAGTCGGATGATCTCCGACCAGTTCGTCAGCGGAGGCCAGTTGAGGTAGACCCCGGTGCGCATGAAGTACTGCGGCAGCACTGCCCAGGCGACCACAACGACGAAGACCAGCCAGGCCCATTCCAGCCGCGACCAGGGCTGGCCGCGACGCAGCGGAAACTGGATCGTCTCGTCATCGAACACGTAACGAGTCACGAGCCAAGGGCCGATGACGACGGCCGAGAGCACAACGCCCATGCGTGCGATGTTCGACCACGAGATATCGGCTTCGACCGATATCGCCGAGATGAGAGCGAGACACGCGGCGATGATGCTGAGGTCTCTGGCGAAACTCCGATTGACACTCCACGCGATGATCAGGGCCGCGAGCATCGGTGCGTATCCGAAGGCGCGGACCTGCGGAAACGTCGTTCCCAGGCCGAAGAGCACAACCGCCGAGACCGCCAGCGAGGCAGCCGCAGCGGCCTCCCAGCTGAGCGGTTTCAACTGTGAGGATTCGATGGTTACTGCTCGGTCAGTGTCCACGCTCCACACTGTAGACGAACCCGGTCCGAGTCGCACCGGAACTTCGACCAGTGCCGCACCGAATCATCGCGTCTGGCTCCGCCGATTCACAAGTAGGATCGGAGCGAGGGAAGGACATCATTGGACCCAGAGGACTACTCCGAGCTCATCGCCGAATTGGCACCGAATCTCCACACCGAGACGACGCCGGTACGCAGCGCCGTCGGGCGCACCACGGCCTCGGACATCAGAGCTCCGCGATCGGTGCCCGACTTCGCCGCCTCGGCGATGGATGGTTTCGCCCTCGACGGCGCGGCCCTGAACTCCGCCCGCGACGGGAACGCCATTCGAGTCGTCGGCGACACCCCCGCCGGACATTCCGCCGTCACGCTGCAGACGGGATGTGCCGTGCGCGTGATGACAGGTGCTCCCGTTCCCTCCGGCGCCGAGGCGGTCGTCCCTGTCGAGCTGACCGACGCTCGACAGACCGGGCCGGCTCCCGAAGCCATCCGAATCGATTCCCTCCCCGCCGCTGTCCCGCCCGGGTGGAACATCCGCTCGATCGGTGAGGACATGTGCCGGGGCGACATCGTCCTGACCGCCGGGGAGCGGATCACCTCAGCCGGAGTCGGCGTGCTGGCGATGCTCGGCATCACCGAGATCGAAGTTCTCCGCAGACCCCGCATCGGTCTGATCGTCACCGGGGACGAAATCCAGGGTGCCGACCAGACAGGTGAGAGTCGCACCGAGGCGGCCGCCTCCTCGATCTTCAATTCGAACCGGCCGATGCTCGCCGCCGCAGTCCGCGGCTTCGGTGCCGAACCCATCGAAGCCACGTGCAGCGACGACGCCGACGAGCTGCGCGGTGTGCTCACGACGATGAGCGCCGAGGCCGACCTCGTTGTGACAACCGGAGGTATCAGCGCCGGTGCCTTCGAAGTCGTCCGTCAGGTCCTGGAACCCGACCATTCGACGTTCCGCCGACTGGATATGCGACCCGGATCGCCTCAGGGCTTCGGACGCCGCGGCACTCTGCCGCTCATCCATCTGCCCGGCACTCCACAGGGAGCCTTCGTCGCCTTCCACCTCTTCGTCGGCTCGCTGCTGACCGGGAAGAGCCTGCGACGGAGATGGCGGAAGGGACTTCTCGCAGGACCCGATCTGCGAACACACGGAAACGCCGTCACTTTCCGTCCCGGCACCTTCACCGAATCAGGGGAGATCCTCCCTGCCGACCGGTCCAGGCTTCCGAACTTCGCCGCGGCCGATGTGATCATCAGAATCCCGCGCGGCACCGATACCCCGCATGGTTCAGCAGAACTGTGCGCAGGCACGGCCATCGACTACCTCGAGTGCTGACGCCTTCCCTCCCTCCCTTCCGGATTAGGATGGGGTCATGTCGACTTCACGCCTGAGTCCTGCCGACCGGACCCGCTACGCCCGGCAGATCCGACTGTCCGGATTCGGTGAAAGCGCGCAGGCCGCACTGCTCGACTCGCATGTTGTCGTCATCGGTGCCGGGGGACTCGGCGCCCCGATACTCAGCTACCTCTCGGCCGTCGGCATCGGCACGATCACCGTGATCGATCCCGATGTCGTCGAGCTGAGCAATCTGCATCGCCAGGTCATCCACACCGAGGCGGCCATCGGCACTCGTAAGATCGATTCCGCCCGGCAGCGGATGAACGGGATCAATTCGTCGATCGAGGTCCGGACGATTCCGCAGCTGCTCACTCCGGACAACGCTCTCGAACTCTTCGAAGGCGTCGACATCGTCGTCGACGGCAGCGACAACTTCGCCACCCGCTACCTTGCCAACGATGCCTGTGAGATTCTCGGAATCCCACTCGTGTGGGGGACGATCCTCGGTTTCGACGGTCAGGTCGCCGTCTTCGATGCCGAACGCGGCGCCACACTGCGCGACCTCTACCCCGAGGTTCCGGCTCCGGGCAGTGTGCCCGACTGTTCGGTCGCCGGAGTCCTCGGGCCCCTGTGCGGAAGCATCGGATCCGCGATGGCGATGGAGGCCATCAAGGTGCTCACCGGAATCGGCACACCGCTCGTCAACAGCGTGGCCATCCACAGCAGCCTCGACACCAGTTGGGAGACGGTCCCGGTGCGACCGATTCCGGGCAGGCCTCCGGTGACAGACCTCGGGCAGCACCGCGGCGACTACGCCCAGCACACGTTCGACTCACTCAAGACCGACGACACCGCAGAGAGAACAGCCGGTCCGACCACAGGGGAAAGCCTTCTGGGGCCGGCCACCGTGACCTGGGCGGACGTCGAGGCCGACTCCATCCTCGTCGACATCCGCGATGACGATGAGGTCGCCTCGGGGATGGTCCCCAGTGCCATTCACATTCCGATGGACGAGCTGCTCGCCGATCCCAGCCGCCTGCCGACTCCCGACACAGCGGACACGTCCGCCTTCTCTGATGCCGCCCCAGCACGGCCGCACGGCATCGCCCTCTACTGCCGGTCGGGAGTGCGCTCGGCGAAGACCGCTGCGCAGCTGCGTTCACACGGCATGGCAGTGACGTCGGTCAACGGCGGATATCTCGCCTATCTGTCACAGGCGGCTCCAGAGCAGAGCTGACGAGGCTTCAACCGATCTCGCCGTTCAAGGTCCTACCCGCCGGCGAACGGCGGGAGGACATCGACGGTGTCACCGTCGGACAGTTTCACGGACCGATCGGTGGCGGCCACGGAATTGACGAGGAAGCTCGAGCGCGACAGCACGGTCGCGGCTTGGGGGTCGGCCGCCTCGGCGAGGGACGTGACGAGCTCATCGACGGACCCGGCACGGATCTGTGATTCGCGGGCGCCGAAGGCCTCCCGGGCTGCGGCGAAGAACCGAACGGTGATGGTGGGCACTTATCCTCCGATGGCGCTCATGGGTCGTTGTGGCTGCTCGAACGAATCCGTGTCCATCCCATGACCGGCGAGCTTCTTCCAGTGCGCACCCTTCCATAGGTTCGCAATCGATTCGTCGGAGGCACCATCGCGCATCGCCGTGAGCAGATCGACCTCGGTGCGAGAGAACAGGCAGGTGCGCACACGTCCCTCCGCGGTCAGGCGGGTGCGAGTGCAGTCGGCGCAGAAGGGACGCGTGACCGAAGCGATGATGCCGACAGTGCCGAGGATCGAATCGGGACGGCGTCGATCGGCGACGAGGAACTTCTCGGCCGGGGCCCCGTTCCGCGGGGCCGAATCCGGGGTGAGCACGAATCGGGGTTCGAGGAGGGCGAAGATGTCGGCTGCGGTGATCATCGACGTCCGTTCCCAGGAATGTCCGGCATCCAGGGGCATCTGTTCGATGAACCGCAGGCTCAGATCCTGCTCGAGACACCACTGCAGAAGATCAGGAGCCTGTGCATCGTTGACCCCCGGCAGCAGCACAGCGTTGATCTTCACAGGGTTGAGACCGGCGGCTTTCGCCCCGTCGATGCCCTCGAGCACACGTTTGAGGAACGGGCGCCGGGTCATGGTCGCGAAGGTCTCCGGATCGATCGTGTCGAGAGAGACGTTGATGCGATCCAGTCCCGCCGCTTTCAGCCCCGCGGCGCGTTTGTCCAGGCCGATCGCGTTCGTCGTCAGTGCGATGTTCGGTCGCGGCTCCAGTGCTGCGACGCCGGCGATGATCTCGTTGATGTCCTTGCGGGTGAGAGGTTCGCCTCCGGTGAAGCGGACCTGGTCGACGCCGAACTTCTCCACGGCGATGCGGACGAAGCGGACGATCTCGTCACCGGACATTGCGGAGTCGCGAGACATGAACTCGACGCCCTCTTCCGGCATGCAGTAGGTGCAGCGCAGATTGCAGAAGTCGGTGAGGGAGATGCGGAGGTCGCGAGCGCGGCGATCGAAGGTGTCGAGCAGCGAGTCCTCCTTATGAGCGGTGAACTCCTCGCCCGGGTCCACCGTCGGAGTTCTCAGCACCGGCATGGGCAGGCCGATCTTCTCCATTGCGTCATCCTCCTTGAACAGCGTGTCGATATCATCGTCCCATGACTACTGCGAAGATGCATCGTGAGCGCATATCCGAGATCATATCGCCGCTGACCGGTCCGGTGAGCCTGCCGCTGAGTTCACTGCTGGAAGCGCCGAGGCGACTGACCGCCGATGTGGAATCGCCGATCGATGTGCCCGGCTTCGACAACTCGAGCATGGACGGCTACGCCCTGGCCGCGGCCACCGTGGAGGAGATGCGGCAACGCCCGATTCTCGTATGCGGTCGCGTCGCAGCGGGGTCCCGTGGTGAGACAGTCCAGCCGGGCACCGCGGTGGAGATCATGACCGGGGCACCGCTGCCGCAGGGAACCGATATGGTCGTCAAGATCGAAGACACCTCGCCGGGACGCTTCGGTGCCGAATCCATCACCCTCGACGCTCATGCGGAACCGCGCCCGGGAGCATTCGTCCGCCCCCGCGGCTCCGACGTGAGCGCCGGTCAGACCGTGTTGAGCGCGGGCACCATGCTGACGCCCGCTCACCTCGGCGTGGCCGCCGCGTGTGGAGTGAACGAACTGCCCGTGCTCGGCCTGCCGCGTGTCCTCGTCGTGAGCACGGGTGATGAGATCGCCGCCGAGGCGGCCGCCGGGATCAACGACGCGAATTCCGTGACGCTCAGCTCCGGGCTCCGCCGCCTCGGTGTCGACACCGAGGTCGCGTTCGTCCCCGACGACCCGCAGCAGCTGCTCGACCGAGTCCGCGACAGCGACGCTCAGCTGGTCATCTCGACCGGCGGCATCTCGAAGGGAGCGCACGAAGTCGTCAAACTCGCCGCCGACCTCGATGCGGACTCGTCGATGACCTTCGAACCGATCGCCATGCAGCCGGGGGGACCGCAGGGCTGCGGACGCCTGGCCGATCACGCGTGGGTGGCACTGCCCGGCAACCCGGTGAGCACACTCATCAGCTTCGAGCTCTTCATCCGCCCCGCCCTGCTCGGGCTGGCCGATCATGAAGCACCCCGGGAAGTCGCCCACCACCGACTGGCCCACGGATTCGACGAAGCCCCTCCAGCCGGAAAGCTGCAGGTCCGCCGCGCCAGACTGACTGAGGCAGGCCTCGAGTTCGTCGGTGACTCCCGATCCCACCTGCTGCACAGCTATGCCGAAGCCAGCCATCTCGTCTTCGTCTCACCCGAGGAGGCGGGCACAGGCGATCCGTTCTCAGCTGTGGGAGATAGGCTGATGACGTGGAAGATCGCATGAAACTCAGCCACGTCGACGCATCGGGGACCGCCCAGATGGTCGATGTCGGCGACAAAGACGTCACGAAGCGCCGGGCCGTCGCGTCCGGCCTCATCACCACTCGGTCCGAGGTCATCGACCTCATCGCCGAGGCGGGCCTGCCCAAGGGCGATGCCCTGCCCGTGGCCCGCATCGCGGCCGTGATGGGCGCCAAGCGCACCAGCGACCTCATCCCGCTGTGCCATCCGCTGCCGCTGACGGGAATCGATGTGGAGTTCGAACTCCGCGAGGATGCGGTGGCCATCACCGCCGCGGTCAAGACCGTGTCGAAGACCGGCGTCGAAATGGAAGCGCTGACGGCTGTGACCACGGCGGCGCTGACGATCTTCGACATGATCAAAGCCGTCGACAGTCGAGCCGTGATCGGCGACATCAAGGTCATCGAGAAGACCGGAGGAAAGAGCGGCGATTGGACACGAGAGTCATGAGCACCGGAACCGTCGTGACCACAGGAGTCGTCGAGACCCCGATTTCGACCCAGGAGCTCGAACCCGAGGTCCTCACCGACGCCTGTGGTGCCGCCGTCAGCTTCTCCGGTGTCATTCGCGACCACGATGAAGGCCGTGGAGTGAGCCGACTGCACTATGAATCCCACCCCCTGGCCTCAACACAGATCGCCGAGGTGGCGGCAGACGTCGCTGCCCGTCATCCCGCGGTCAGGCTCTCCGTCGTCCACCGCGTCGGTGACCTCGAGATCGGCGACGTGGCCCTGGCCGCGGTCGTCGCCTCCGCTCACCGGCAGGATTCCTTCCGCGCCTGCTCCGAGCTCATCGACGAGGTCAAGGCCCGGGTCGCGATCTGGAAACACCAGCACTTCAGCGATGGCACGGACGAATGGGTAGGAGCCCTCGAATGACACGACTGCGCATCAGCGATGCGGCACGCTTCCTCGGAGTCAGCGATGACACGGTTCGCCGGTGGGTCGCCGATGGTCGCCTCTCCCAACACAAAGACGCGTCGAACCGGGCGGTCGTCGAAGGCAGTGAGCTCGCCGCTCTCGCCCAATCATCGCCCGGGGCTCTGCCCGATCCCAGCGGCGTCGTGAGCTCCTCGCGCAACCGCTTCGCCGGACTCGTCACAGACGTCAACATCGACGGAGTGATGGCCCAGGTCAGCATGCAGTGCGGTCCCTTCCGCGTGGTATCGCTGATGTCGGCCGAAGCCTGTCGCGAACTCGAGCTCGAACCGGGAAGCCTCGCGACCGCCTCGGTGAAGGCGACGATGGTGTCGATCGACACCGTCCCGGGTTCGTGAGGGGCAGCCGACTCTTCCGTGCTGCGCAAATTATCCGAGTCTCATAATCGGAACTGAAGTCGACAGGAAACCGCATCTGCGGGTTCAATGGGGGTATGAAGAAAACCCTGCTGGGGCTCTGCACCGTCGCAGCCCTGACCCTGACCGCCTGCTCCTCCGGACCCGACACGGGGGCCGAAGCGGACCAACCGGAAGAGATCACCGTCTTCGCCGCCGCTTCGCTCACCGAAGTCTTCGAAGACATCGCCGATGAATTCAAGGCCGCCGACCCGAACGCACCCGATGTGAAATTCTCCTTCGCCGGATCGTCCGACCTGGTCTCCCAGATCTCCGAAGGCGCCCCCGCCGACGTCATCGCCACCGCTGATGAGAAGACCATGGACACGCTGGAGAACGATGACCTGCTCGCCGGCGAGCCTGAGATGTTCGCTTCGAACACGCTCACCCTGGCCGTGGCCGACGGCAATCCGAAGGCGATCAAGAGCTCCAAGGACTTCTCCGGCAACGACCTCGTCGTCTGCGCGCCTCAGGTGCCTTGCGGAGCCGCGACGGAGAAGTGGGCCGAGACCAATGACGTCGAACTCGATCCGGTCAGCGAAGAGAACTCGGTCACCGATGTCCTCGGCAAGGTGGGCGCCGGACAGGCCGATGCGGGAATCGTCTACGTCACTGATATCGCCCGTGGCGACGGCAAGGTCGAACAGGTCGATCTCGACGGCGCAGACAAGGTCATCAACAAGTACCCGGCCGCCACCGTCAAGGCCAGCGAGAACCAGGACCAAGCCGATGCCTTCGTGAAGTTCCTCGGCTCCGACACAGCCCAGAAGCTGCTGCGCGACGCCGGTTTCGCCGCAGGCTGACAATGCCCGCGCCCTCCCCGAACTCACCGGAGACGTCCCCGCCCCGCCGAGAGAGGCGGCTCAGATCGGATCCGCTCATCCCGGGCTGGCTGTGGCTGCCCGCCGTCATCGGCATCGTCTTCCTGCTCCTGCCGATCATCGGCCTGCTCACCCGGGTTGAACCGCAGGGTCTGCTCGCCGTGATCACGGCCGAGGAATCCCGACTGGCGATGAAGCTGTCCCTGCTGACCTCGGTGACCTCGGCCCTCATCAGCGTCCTCATCGGCTTTCCCCTCGGGTACCTGCTCGCCACCCGAACGTTCCCCGGCCAGCGCATCGTCCGCACCCTCATCCTGCTGCCCCTCGTGCTGCCACCGGTGGTCAGCGGACTCGCACTGCTCTACACCTGGGGGCGGTCGGCCATCCTCGGCGGAGGACTCGAAGCGGCGGGACTCAGCCTCGCCTACACCACCTCGGCGGTGATCATGGCGCAGGTCTTCGTGTCCCTGCCGTTCATGGTCATGTCTGTCGAGACCGCCACCGCTGGGCTCGGCCGCCGCTATGAGCTCACCGCCGCCGAGCTCGGCGCGAAACCCAATCGCGTCTTCTTCACCGTCACCCTGCCGCTGCTCCGACACGGGATCATCACGGGTGCCGTGCTGTGCTTCGCTCGCTCGCTCGGCGAGTTCGGGGCGACGCTGACCTTCGCCGGGTCGCTGTCCGGCGTCACCAGGACGATGCCGCTGCAGATCTATCTCGTGCGCGAATCCGACCCGCAGGCAGCCATCGGCCTCTCGCTCCTGCTCCTCGCCATCGCCGTGCTCATCATCATCCTCGCCTACCGGTCCCCGCACGCTCCCCGCCTGAAGTCCCCGCGCAGTTCCCCGACACCCACTCCCGCCGACACGGTCCCGGCTGCCGCCCCCGCCGAGGCGGACCCGCGCTCCCCGACGGATGTACCCGAACGTGGGGGAGCGGAGAGCACAGACGCGCAATCCGCTGACCCCGGGCAGGGCATCAGTGCCGAAATCCGACTCAGCGCCCGTGGAATCGCACTGGATCTCAGTGCCTCGCGGCCGGGAACCACCGCGATCATCGGTCGCAACGGCGCCGGAAAATCCACCTTGTTCCAGGTCCTCACCGGAGCCCTCGTGCCCGACTCCGGACGACTCCGCATTGGGGAGGACACGGTGTTCGATATCGCCGCGGGCCTGTGGCCACCCGTCCACGATCGCGGCATCGTCCATCTCGCGCAGAACCCGCTCCTGTTCCCGCACCTCAACGTCATCGAGAACGTCAGCTTCGGATTGCGGGCTTTGGGCGCGTCTCGCGGCGCCGCACATGAACGCGCGCAGGCGATGCTCGACCGCCTCGGCGTGGGTCAATGCGCGAACCGCAGACCGGACGCCGTCTCCGGCGGGCAGGCCGCCCGCATCGCCCTGGCTCGTGCTCTCGTCGTCGAGCCGAAGCTGCTGCTGCTCGACGAGCCTCTCGCCGCCCTCGACGTGGATGTGGCAGTCGAGACACGGCAAGTGCTGGCCCGTCTGCTCAAGGGTCGCAGCGCACTGCTCGTCACTCATGACGTCGACGATGTCACCGCCTTGGCCGACTCCCTGGTTCTGGTCGAGAACGGAACCGTCGCCCATTCCGCTCCCATGGGGCAGGTCGACCCCGAAACCGCAGGTGAGGGCGCTGAATTCCTCGTCAGTTTTTGCATGCGGGACCGTGACGGAATAGTGTGCAATCAGTCACAGTGAAAATTGGCATGCAAGGGAGCACACCGCAGTGTCCGAATTGTCTTACTCGTCGGGAACTTCGACGCAACCGCTGCTCGGGATCACCATCGCCGAGCACATCAAACGCACCGCAGCCGAGAATCCCGAAGCGCTGGCGTTGGTCGATCGGCATTCGAGCCGGAGGTGGACGTACGCCGAATTCGACCGCGACACCGACGCACTGGCCGTCGGGCTGATCGAACGTGGGGTGAAGAAGGGCGACCGCGTCGGCATCTGGGCGCAGAACGTCGGCGAATGGGCGCTCGTCCAGTACGCCACGGCGAAGATCGGGGCGATCCTCGTCAACGTCAACCCCGCCTATCGCAGCCACGAACTCGAGTTCGTCGTCGAACAGTCCGGAATGAGCCTGATGATCTCGCAGATCGTCGCGCCTCCGCACTCGGACTTCCACGCGATCGCCACCGAGGTGGCCGCCAAGATCCCCGGCCTCGACCTCGTCTTCCTCGACACGGTCGCCGAAGACCTCATCGGCGGTGTCACGGTGGGCGAGCGCGAATCCTTCGCCCACCTCATCGAGCAGGGTCGTGAGATGCTCGACGACGAAGGGGCGAAATACGCGGTGCGGCTGCAGCAGCTCATCGACGACCTCTCGGCCGATGATCCGATCAACATCCAATACACGTCCGGAACGACCGGATTCCCCAAGGGCGTGACGCTCAGCCACCACAACATCCTCAACAACGGCTTCTTCATCGGCGAGATGCTCTCGTACACCCCCGCCGACACCGTGGTCGTTCCCGTGCCGTACTACCACTGCTTCGGCATGGTCATCGGCAACCTGGCCGCACTCAGCCATGGCGCGGCGATCGTGCTTCCGGCTCCCGCCTTCGACCCGGTGGCGACGATGCGGGCGGTCACCGAAGAGCAGGCCACCTCGCTCTACGGAGTGCCGACGATGTTCATCGCGGAACTCGAGCATCCGCAGTTCGCGGAATTCGACTTCTCCTCGCTGCGCACCGGCGTCATGGCCGGTTCGCCCTGCCCGGTCAATACGATGCGTCGAGTCATCGACGATATGAACATGTCCGAAGTCGCCATCTGCTACGGCATGACGGAGACCGCGCCGGTGTCGATGATGACGCGAGTGGATGACTCACTGGAGAAGCGCACCGAGACGGTCGGCCGAGTCATGCCCCACCTGGAGATCAAGATCGTCGACCCCGTCACCGGACAGACCGTTCCGCGCGGCCAGAAGGGCGAATTCTGCACTCGCGGATACGCTGTCATGCTCGGCTACTGGAATCAGCCGGACAAGACGGCCGAAACCATCGATGCGGCTCGCTGGATCCACACCGGCGACCTGGCCATCATGGACGACGATGGGTACGTCGACATCTCCGGACGGATCAAGGACATGGTCATCCGCGGAGGCGAGAACATCTATCCGCGCGAGGTCGAGGAATTCCTCTACCATCATCCCGCGATCCGCGACGTCCAGGTCGTCGGCGTCTCCGATGAGAAGTACGGCGAGGAGCTCATGGCGTGGGTGATCCTCAAGGACGGATTCGACTCGCTCACCGCCGACGAGGTCCGTGAGTTCTGCTCCGGCAGACTCGCTCATTTCAAGATCCCTCGCTATGTCGAAGTCCGTGAGTCGTTTCCGATGACCGTATCGGGCAAGATCCGCAAGATCGAGCTGCGCAGAGAGGGCGAGAAGCTCGCTCACACGGCCGACGCCTGAGGGCGACGGGCACATCCAGGCAGGAACTGCAGCCGGACGAGTGCTCGAGGTCACAAGTCGGTTGCAGTTCTGTCTGCCCGGGGCGTGCCGTTCTTCTGCGCGCCCATATTCACTAGGATCACAACATATGAGAGCTGAATCACCACCACTGGTGTCCTTGAGCAATGTCGAGAAGCACTACGGCGACTTCCATGCGCTGAAGAACGTCAACCTCGATATCGCCGAACGCGAGGTCGTCGTCGTCATCGGCCCCTCCGGCTCGGGCAAATCGACCCTGTGCCGGACGATCAATCGGCTGGAGACCATCACCTCCGGCAGCATCACGATCGATGGCAGGGAACTGCCCGCCGAAGGCGCTGCCCTGGCTCAGCTGCGCTCCGACGTCGGCATGGTGTTCCAGGCCTTCAACCTCTTCGCCCACAAGACGATCCTTGAGAACGTCACTCTGGGACCGATCAAGGTACGCAAGATCCCGAAGTCCGAGGCGGACAAGCAGGCGATGGCGCTGCTCGAACGCGTCGGCGTCGCCCACCAGGCCGACAAATATCCGGCTCAGCTCTCCGGTGGTCAGCAGCAGCGTGTTGCGATTGCCCGGTCTCTGGCGATGAAGCCGAAGGTGATGCTCTTCGACGAGCCCACCTCGGCGTTGGACCCGGAGATGATCAACGAAGTCCTCGACGTCATGGTCGGACTCGCCGAGGAGGGAATGACCATGGTCGTGGTCACACACGAGATGGGCTTCGCCCGCAAAGCCGCCCATCGCGTGGTGTTCATGGCCGACGGGGAGATCGTCGAAGTCTCCGAACCCGAGGAGTTCTTCACGAACCCCCAGAGCGCCCGAGCCAAAGACTTCCTATCGAAGATCCTCACCAACTGACACCACCGCTTTCAATCAGCACCACCTCACTCACAAGGAGAGACCATGAAGAAGCTCAGACTGGCGGTCGCCTCGGTGGCCATCGGAATGCTGGCACTCAGCGGCTGCGGCCAGGGCGGAACCCCGGACGCACCTGCCGACGGCGACGGAGCCAAGGCAGAAGCACCCGAATACACGGTCAACGAGAGCGCGGACATCGCCGACTCGAAGACGTGGAAGGCGGCGAAGGACGCCGGCGAGATCACCATCGGCGTGAAGTACGATCAGCCGGGTCTCGGAAACGTCTCGGCCGGATCGAAGACGCCCGAGGGCTTCGATATCGAGATCGCGAAGATGGTCGCCGCACAGCTCGGATTCAAGCCCGACCAGATCAAGTACACGGAGACCGTCTCGGCCAACCGTGAGCCGTTCCTGCAGCAGGGCAACGTCGACATGGTCGTCGCCACCTACACGATCAACGACGAGCGCAAGAAGGTCGTCGACTTCGCCGGGCCGTACTACGTCGCCGGTCAGGATCTGCTCGTGGCCGAGGACTCCGATATCGCCGGCCCTGAGGACCTCGACGGCAAGAAGGTCTGCTCCGTCGACGGTTCGACTCCGGCACAGAACATCAAGGACAAGTACAAGAAGGCCGAACTCGTTACCTACGATGCCTACTCGAAGTGCGTCACCGACCTGCAGTCGGGATCCGTCGACGCGGTGACCACCGATGACGCGATCCTGCGCGGCTATGCCAAGCAGTACGAAGGCGAATTCAAAGTCGTCGGCAAGCCCTTCACCGAGGAGCCCTACGGTGTCGGACTGCCCAAGGACGACAAGGCTCTGCGGGACGCGGTCAACGATGCTCTGGAGAAGGGCATGGACGACGGCGATTGGAAGAAGGCATTCGAATACACACTCGGATCCACCGATGGTGTCGACATGCCCAAGGTCGACCGCTACTGACCCAGTCCACAGATTGACATGATGCGAGGGCACCGTGCGGTGCCCTCGCATCGATTAAGGAATCTGCCATGGATTTCCTGGAGCTTCTCCAGATGTTCCTCTCCGGCGCGTGGGGAACGATCAGACTCTTCACCGTCGCCCTGATCGGATCGATGATCCTCGGTACGGTACTCGCCGCCATGCGTGTCTCACCGACCCCGGTGCTGCGCATCGCCGCATCGACGTACATCAACGTCGTCCGGAACACTCCGCTGACGCTCGTGATGTTCTTCTGTGCATTCGGACTGCCGTTCCTCGACATCCGATTCGGGTCGACGAGTTCTTTCAACTCCTTCGTCTACGCCACGATCGCTCTCATCGCCTACACCGCGTGCTTCGTTGCGGAGACGCTGAAGTCGGGAATCTCGACGATTCCCGTCGGACAGGCCGAAGCCGCCCGCGCAGTAGGCCTGAGTTTCGGACAGACCTTAAGCGAAGTGGTTCTGCCTCAGGCCTTCCGAACGGTCATCCCGCCCCTGGGCAGTGTGATCATCGCGATGCTCAAGAACACCTCGATCGCTTCGGCGTTCAACAACCGAGAGCTGATCTCCGCGATGCGCAATGCCATCGAAATCCGCGGTGACCTCGTCATCCCGATTCTGTTCGGCACCGCATTGGCCTATCTGATCCTGGCTCTGCTGCTCGGCCGTGTCTTCGACTACCTGGAGAAGAAGCTGGTGATTCTGCGATGAGCGCACCCACTCAAGTGCTGTTCGACGAACCGGGGCCGAAGTCCCGCCGGAACAACATCATCCTCTCGATCGTGTCGCTGATCGTGCTGTTGGCTCTCGTGGCGTTTGTGATCTGGAAATTCGCCGACGCCGGTCAGCTTGAACCCGAGAAGTGGTACCCCTTCACCTTCGCGCAGATTCAGACCGTCCTTCTCCAAGGCATGCTCGCGACCCTCAAAGTCGCGGTCGTGGCATCGGTCCTTGCCTTGGTGGTCGGAGTGGTCTTCGCCCTCCTGCGGCTCTCACACAAGAAAGTCATCTCGGTTCCCGGAACGATCGTCCTCGAATTCTTCCGCGGCGTGCCCGTGCTGCTGCTCATCTTCGCGATGTTCCTCCTCTTCGGCAACGAGATCGGAGCCTTCTGGTCGGTCGTCTTCGGCCTGACCCTCTACAACGGAATGGTGCTGGCCGAGATCATCCGCGCAGGCATCCTCGCCGTCCCCACCGGGCAGCGTGAAGCGGCCATGGCGATCGGGCTGCGCTCGGGACAGGTGATGAGCCTGGTGCTCATGCCGCAGGCGCTGCGAGCGATGATGCCGACGATCATCGCCCAGATCGTCGTGCTCCTGAAGGATTCGGCCCTGGGCTTCATCGTCACGTATCAGGACCTGCTCTACCAGGTGAACCTCATCGGCCGTGAGTACAACAACCTGCTGCCGACGTTCATCGTCGGTGCGGCACTGTTCATCATCATCAACATGATCGTCGCCGGGTTTGCCCGCTGGCTCGAGTCCCGACTCCAGCGCAAGACCACCGCCGACACCGAGGCCGACGGCCTGACCTCGAAGATCGTCGACTGACTCTGCAGTCGCGAACAGGGCCCGGTCGACAGCGACCGGGCCCTCGTTCGACCATGTATCGTTCACATAGGAGTCGGCCATGAAGGAGTGCATCAATGCCACAGCCTCAACTCAGCCCTACACCGGTTCGAGTGGTGAAGAACATCGACCGCGAACGGTACGAGCTGTTCACCGATGAGACACCGGGAGAGTTCATCGGGTTCCTCGCCTACCAGGTCATCGATGACCACACCCTGGAACTCCAGCACACAATCATCTCCGAAGGCTTCTCCCGACGAGGCTTCGCCCGTACCCTCGTCACTCGGGTGCTCGACCTCATTCGGGCCGACGAGTCGACCATCGTGCCGACCTGTTCGTACGTGCAGGACTACCTCGAGCGGTTCCCGCAGTACGGCGATCTCGTGGCCCATCAGTGACGGAGAGACCTCGAGGCGGCGGGGCCGGCCGTTTCGCTCCGAGCCCGAGCGGTGACCTCCACATCGGCAATATCCGCTCCGGGCTGCTCAGCTATGTGCGTGCCCGGCAGACGGGCCGGCGGTTCCTGTGGCGGATCGAAGACCTCGATCGGGTGAAGGTCGGCGCGGCCGCCTCACAGCTTCAGGTCTTCGCCGATCTCGGCGTCGTCCCGGACGAGGCGCCGCTGGTCCAATCCGAACGCACTGCCGAATACGCCGCTGCGCTTGCGAGGCTGGAGGCGGACGGACTCGTCTACGAATGCTATTGCTCACGCAAAGACATCGCTCAGGCCCCCAGTGCACCGCACGCACCACCCGGAGCCTACCCGGGGACCTGTCGCCGCCTCGGGGAAGAGGAGCGCGAGTCCGCCCGGCTGAGGCTCGAAGCGAACGACCGGCGGCCGGCGCTGCGTCTGCGCGCGGACAATCGAGTTCACAGCATCGACGATGTGCTGCTCGGCCGGGTGGAGGCGGTCGTCGACGATCTCGTGCTGCGGCGAGGTGACGGTGTCTTCGCCTACAATCTCACCGTCGTCGTCGATGATGCAGCGACCGGAATCGACGAGATCCTGCGCGGGGACGATCTCGCTTCTTCGGCACCCAGGCAGGCGTACCTGGCTCGGCTGCTTGGTCTGGCCGAACCGGGCTGGGTGCATGTTCCGCTGGTGCTCAACGAGGGCGGTCAGCGGTTGGCCAAACGTGATGGAGCGGTGACTTATCAGCAGCTGCGCGGCCTCGGATGGACCAACGAGGACCTCTTCGCCTGGATGCAGCAGTCGCTGGGATTCGCCGGAGACGGTGGCCCGTGGAGATCCGTCGACGATATGGTCAGCGGCATCGATTTCGCCCGGATGTCCACGACGCCGACGGTCTTCATCCCGCCTGCGGGTTCCTAGGGCCGAATCCGCTCATGCCGGCGCCTCGTCAGGCCGCTTCTTCATCAGGCTGCTGACGAGTCGACGGCGTCTCCGATGACTCCGTCATAGATCGCTTCGAACGTGTCGAGAGTGTATTCGATATCGTGTTTGGCCACGACGTCGAGCGACGCCTTCGACATGGCATCGAGTTCATCATCGGGCATCCGGCAGATACGGGTGAACCGGTCAGCCAGCGCATCTGTGTCGCGCGGCGGGAACAGGTACCCGTTGACTTCGTCGCGGACGAGGTGCGGCAGAGCCACCGCATCGGCGAGGACCACGGGTTTGCGCGACGCCAGCGCCTCCAGCGTAGCGATGGACTGCAGCTCAGCGGTCGAGGGCATGCAGAAGAAGGTGCAGCGCTGGTAGGCCTCCATGAGCGCCTTGTCACTGATCTTCCCGAGCACATGCACACGATCGGCGATGCCGAGTTCGACAGCCAGCTGCTTCAGCGGCTCCTCCTGGTCACCACCGCCGACGATATCGGCTTCGAGCCCCAGCGCTGGATCGGTCTTCGCCACGGCCTCGACGATGTCGGCGGCGTGCTTCTCCGAGGAGAGTCGGCCGACGAAGAGAACACGCGGGGGAACGGCCCGCGACGCGGCGCAGTCGAGTTCGCGCAGATGAGCGAAGCGTTCCAGGTCGATCCCGCAGGACACCGCCCTGATGGGCGAGGAGAACCCGTTCTCGGTGAGCAGATCGGCGGCCAGCTGCGTCGGAACCGTGATGAAATCGGCGGACTGGAACTTCCGGCGCAGATCCCACCAGGCGATGGCGGTGCCGCCGTCGAGAACGGCCTTCGGAGCTTTGAGATAGGGGCGGACGTTGTCGGGCATGAAGTGGTTCGTGGCCACGACAGGGATTCCGCGCCTGATCGATTCGGAGAAGGCATAGCGGCCGATGACGAAATGCGCCTGAGTATGCACGACATCGGGGCGGACGCTGTCGAGGAGTCGCGAGAGCTCGGGCTTCGTCTCCCACGGCATGCAGATCATCCACGTCGGGTGCAGGGGCCACCTGTGAGCGGTGAGGCGGTGGACGGTGACCCCGTTCTCGACACTGACCGAGGGTTTGCCCGTGGCCGAGGGGCAGGCCACGTGGACATCATTCCCGCGAGCGGCGAGACCTTCGGCCAAGCGCTCGGCGAACTTCGCGGCACCATTGACTTCGGGGGCGTACGTCTCCGCCGGGATGAGGATGCGGCGTTTCGGGGTGGGACGGTGCGCAGACAGGATTCAGCTCTCCTCGGTGTCGGTCATGGTGTCGGAACGGCGGGCGTTCCTGCGCTGAGCTTCTCGATCTCTGACATCGGGATGATACCGCGACAATACAACGACGGCTGCGCAGGCGACCAATCCGGTGAGAGAGATGAGGATGATGAGCCAGACGGGGGAGTGGGCCGCCTCGCCGAGGACGACGGTGCCGAGGATCACGGCACCGATCGGGTCGATGACGGTCAGGCCGGCGATGACCATCTCCGGCGGGCCAGCGGCATAGGAATTCTGGACGAACAGGGACCCCAGGGCAACTGCCGCCAGCAGCGCCGCGACGTTGATCCAGGTGACCTGGTCGAGTCCGGCCTGGAGGAACTGGACGCTGACCAGGTGAGCGTTCGTCGCCACACAGGCGAACAGCAGGCCGGCGGCGATGATGAGCACGAGCTGAGGGGCGTGGCGGAAGACCACCACGATCACCAGGCCGACCGCCACGGCAACGGCAGTGATCCAGAACAGCGGCATCGCATCGGCTCCGAGGTGGACCTCCGATTGTGCCGTCGTCGCCGATAGCGCGACGAAGAGCGTCACCCCGGCGGTACACCAGACGACTGACTGGACGAGTCGCCTGTTGACCTTGAGCCCACGGTGGCGGACGCCGAGCAGCACCGAGACGATGAGTGAGAACGCTCCGATCGGCTGCACGACCATCACCGGAGCCAGCGCCAGGGCCACGAAATTGCCCGCCGTTCCCACTCCGAGGATGATCAGTCCGAGCAGCCACCGACGATTGCGCAGCAACTCGGTGAAATGGGCCCAGCTCAGGCCGTTGTGGGAGTCATCCTGCCCGGCGACCGCATCGTGCTGATACAAGGCGCCATAGGCCAGTGCCACGGCCGCGATGACGGCGAGGGCGATTGCCACTATGGTCACGATGAGTCTTCCGGTGTAGACGGTGTGGATGTGGGGAGCGGATCGCTTCGAGTCTATCGCGCGGCGCGGCGGCGAAGATGGCCGCAGACTGTGTTTGTCCTGACTGTAAGGCAACCCTGCGGCGACAGGTGGGGAAACCCTCAGCGCTGTGGCCGAAGCACCCTCAACGCTGTGAGCTAAAGCACTCGTCACGGTTTTGTTCGCCGGCCGGGGGATTTGCTAAGCTGGAAGACACGTCCGCAGGAAACTGCGGCATTCCTCCGTAGCTCAGTTGGCAGAGCATTCGACTGTTAATCGAAGGGTCGCTGGTTCGAGCCCAGCCGGGGGAGCAGCCAAGGCCCCGTCCGTTAGGACGGGGCCTTCGTCGTTGCCCGACACCGCGCTCGGGGTCGTCGACGTGGCTGGGGAATAGGCTCTGCACGCGGCGGGTTCATCTGGCATGAAGTCTTTCGGATTCCTCAGTTTCGGTCACTACGACCTTGGCGGCGACCTCGACGCCGGGCGGATGCTGCGCGATGCGGTGGAGATCTCCGTCGGTGCCGACGAGCTCGGCGTCAACGGCGCCTACTTCCGAGTCCACCATTTCGCGACCCAGGCGGCCTCTCCCATTCCGCTGCTGGCGACGATCGCCGCGAAGACCAGCAACATCGAGGTCGGCACCGGGGTCATCGACATGAGATATGAGAACCCGCTCTACCTCGCCGAGGAGGCCGCCGCCCTCGATCTGCTTTCCGACCAGCGAGTGGCGTTGGGCATCAGTCGCGGGTCCCCGGAGCCCGCCCTGCGCGGATGGGAGGCCTTCGGCTACGAGGATCTCACCGAGCCGAAGGCCGCGAACATGGCCAGAGAGAAGTTCGATCGGTTCCTCCGGGCCGTCCGCGGCGAGGAACTTGCCCCGGCCGATCCGCAGCAGTTCGGTTCGGGGAAGCGTCTGCGCATCGAACCGCATTCCCCTGGCCTTGAACGCCGCATCTGGTGGGGAGCCGGGTCCGCCTCCACCGCCGAATGGGCTGCACAGCAGGGTGTGAACCTGATGAGTTCGACTCTGCTCACCGAGGCGACAGGCGCCGCATTCGGAGACCTGCAGGCCGAGCAGATCGCCAGGTATCGTCAGGCATGGAGCGCCGCGGGGCACGGATGGACTCCACGAGTGTCCGTCAGCCGCAGCATCTTCCCGATCACCACCGACCTCGACGACCTCTACTTCGGTCGGCGAGGGGCGGGCCAAGGGGATCAGATCGGCATCATCGACGACACACGGTCGACGTTCGGCCGTACCTACGCGGGCGAACCGGACAAGCTGATCGAAGAGCTCAAGGCCGACGCGGCGATCGCGGCAGCTGATACCCTCATGCTCACCATCCCCAGTCAGCTCGGCGTCGACTACAACCTGCATATCCTCGAGTCCTTTGCCCAGCACGTTGCGCCGGCGCTGGGCTGGGCTCCTGCCGGATAATGCTGAGACGCGGGGCCGAGCCGAATTGCATGAACGTAGGATGAGACGAGGCAGAGACGACGAATAGCTGAGGGGGCCGCGTGAGCGAGAGCACGAAGATGACGCAGACGCAGAAGCGCATCCTCCTCATCGGCCTCGTTCCCCTCTTCATGTCCCTGCTGTCGGTGTCCAGCATCAACGTCGTCCTGCCCTCGATCGCTGCTGATATCGACGCCTCCACTTCGGCGCTGCAATGGGTGCTCACCGGTTATGCGCTGTCCTTCGGCGTGGTCCTCGTCGCCGCCGGACGTGCCGGAGACGTCTTCGGACGCGGACAGCTGTTCGTCATCGGAGTCGGTCTGTTCGGACTGTCCTCGCTCGTGGCCGGAATCGCCCCTGATCCGCTGACGCTCAACATCTCCCGAGTGACAATGGGGTTGGGCTCCGGATTCCTCAATCCGCAGGTCGTGGGCCTGCTGCAGCAGTACTTCCAGGGGCCGCCGCGCGGTCGTGCATTCGGGCTGATGGGCACCACCGTCGGTTTGTCGGTGGCCATCGGCCCTGTGCTCGGCGGTGCCCTCATCGCACTCTTCGGCAGCGACCTCGGCTGGAGAGCGACCTTCCTGGTCAATGTCCCCTTCGCCATCGCCTCGCTCATCCTCGCCCGGGCCTGGCTGCCTGCCGGAGCATGGCGACCCGCCGTCGACCAGGATGCGAAGAACTCCGATAGCGGGAAGGATCTCGACCCCGTGGGGGTCATCCTCCTCGGCGTCGGCGTCCTCCTGATCCTTCTGCCCTTCGTCGAATCATCGCTGGGCTGGTTCATCTGGCTGTCCCTGCCGATCGGCATCGGCATGATCTGGGTGTGGGCCCGGTGGGAGCGTCGATACGCGCGTCTGGGCCGTCCCCCGATGGTCGATCTCGATCTCTTCCGCATCCGCAGCTTCAGCAACGGTTCGATCATCATCGCCCTCTACTTCCTCGGCGTCACCAGCGTCTGGGTCCTCGTCGCCATGTACATGCAGCAGGGGCTGGGACACACAGCCCTGGCCGCGGGAATGATCGGTCTGCCGGCCGCACTGTGCTCGGCGGTCTCAGCCGATGTGTCCGGACGGTTCGTCTTCCAGATCGGGCGCCGCCTCGTTGTCTGGGGGATCGCGCTGTGCCTCGTCGGTCTGGTGGCCACGATCGCCGTCGTCGCGCTGCTGTCCCAGGGCATCGGCAGCGAGTGGTGGATGCTGCTGACCCTGGCGTTCATCGGCACCGCGCAGGGCATGGTCATCAGCCCCAATCAGACTCTCACCCTGCAGGAGGTCCCCCTGAGGTACGCCGGGTCCTCGGGAGGAGTGCTCCAGACCGGGCAGCGCATCGGCACTTCGATGGGGCTGGCGATCATGACCGCGCTGGCGTTCTCGATCACCGCGGTGAGCAATTGGCATTGGGGGATGATGGGGGCGTTCGTCGCGATCGCCGTCATCGTCGTCCTCGCCGGTATCGTCGGTCTCATCGAGGTTCGCCGAGGCGGTCCCCGCCGGGCTTGAGTGCCGCTCGCGGCGCGCCCGGCCGAGTCAGGCAATCGTCAGCTGTCAGCGCAATAATGTTACGGATTTTAGACAATCCGCTGTGTCCGAATGTGGAAGACTGTGAACGCACATCAGCCCATGGAAGGAAACACAGTGGTCGAGGCCGTACCCGATGACGAGCTGGAGCTCGAGGAACTCGTGCGCTCGGGCGGGATCGAAACCTATTTCGCCCCCGTCGTCGACGCACTGACCTTCCACCGAGTCGGCCACCAGATTCTGCAGGCTCCCACGGGTTCCCCGGAGTTGGGTCGCGCCGAGTCGGAGAACCTGCGCCACGCCATGCGCGCCTCGACGATCACGGGTGATATCGATGCCTCTCTGCGTGACTCTGCGCTGCGCACGGCAGAAGGTGCCGGACTGCCGAAGTCGAACCGCCTGTTCCTCCATGCCGAAGCTGAGTCTTTCGCGACCCTCGAGGACCGCACCGGAGAACCCGACCGCTCGGTCATCCTCCAGCTCGACGCCACTCGGGTCGCCTCGTCCCCGGCCTCCGTGCTGCGCTCGGTGCGCTCCGCACGCGCCATGGGATGGGGAGTCGGCATGTCTTCTGTGGGTGCCGACCTGCGCAGCACCGCCTTCGTCCCGCTGGTCAATCCTTCGGTGGTCGGACTCCACCCGGACGTTCTGCGCATCGACTGCGACTCTCATCTTGCCGAACTCAACCGTCTTCTCCACGCCCATCTCGAACGCACCGGTGCGGTCATCCTCGCCGACGGTGTCGAGACTGAAGACGACCTGGACCGTGTGCGTGCGCTCGGGGCACGGTTCATGTCTGGGCCCTACTTCGGTGAGGCCACGAAGCAGCCGCAGGCGTTCTCCGAGCCGAGCGAGGATGCCCTCGTCTCTCACTACTCTCGCAATCTGCCTGCGCTGGGCACCCCGTATTCGATCTCTCAGGGACTGCGGCGCGAGCCTCTGGTGATGAACCGCGAACTTCTCGTCGCTCAGATCGCGGCATTGGAAGAACGCGCTCTGGCATCGGGTACCGCAACCATCACCCTCGGCGTGTTCGGGGAGGACGACGAATTCTCCGAGGCGACGCGACTCCGGTACGAGAAGATCCGGGACACCGTGGGGCTCACGGCGATGTTCTCCGGCGGCTTCGACGGACCGCCGATTCCCGGAGTGCGCACCGGACTCGTCGACGCGTCCGATCCCATCCGCAACGAACACGGCGTCGTTGTGGTCGGGCCGGACTGGTCGGGCATGGTTGCCGCGTCGAAACGCAACGACCCGGGCAGCGACGGACAGACCGTCTTCGATGTCTACATCACGACCGACCGATACACATGCGTCGACGCCGCACGCAGCGTTCTCACTCGCGTCGCACCTCTCACCGCAACGGCGAAGCTGCGGACCTGAGCAGCGCGAGTCCGGGTGTCTCGACTCCGCTGAACGCACGTGTGATCCGAATGGGGAAGCGGACTCCGATGGTGCTAATGTTGTCTCGGCTGGCCCCCGTAGCTCAGCTGGTTAGAGCAGGGAACTCATAATTCCTTGGTCGTCGGTTCAAGTCCGACCGGGGGCACCACGAAGCGCTCCGCTGATTCGGACGCGAACCCTCAGGCCCCGTCACTCAGCTTCTGTTGGCGGCTCGACTTTCTCATTCGAATTCGGTTTGAAGACGGTCCCGGACAACGGAGCGTAGGCAGTCCACTCTCCGTCCGGTTCGTTCCTGACGAGTTCGGCAATTCTGCGGTCGTCTGCCTCCGCCTCGTCGAACAGCCGTGTGAAAGCTGCTTCCGCCTTCGGGTTCTCGGCGGAATGCTCGGCCCGTATTCGCATTGCCTCGGTGTCGTCATCGGATGAAGAGATCTCGACGACGAACTGCGGGCCGACTTCGGCAGACACGAGTCGCGCGAGATGCACGCCTTGCTCGGCGAAAATGCGCGCAGCAGTCTCCGGCACCCAATTGAAGTCGGAATCCAGCGAGTCATAGTAGGACTGTTCCCATGCCTCCAGCTGCGCGACAAGTGCGCCGGACAGCCCCGTGTCCTCGTAGTCGATGGGCATGCTGATCCACAGCACCGTACCCGCATAGTCGGGGAACATGCGGATGGTCCGCGGCGGTCGTTCGTCGGTCATCTGCTCCTCGGTCATGGTGCCAGCCTAACGCCGGTCATTCGTTCGGCCCAGACACCCGACGCCACCAGCATCTTTGATGCTTGGTTGCACGCCGAACATCGACTATCATGTGGTCAGCACCTCCTTTCGGATCGTAGGGGAAGACGTATCCGAGGTAGGAGGCAGAAATGGATATGACTCAGGGCGTACTCTTCGTCCACTCAGCACCTCGTGCGCTGTGCCCTCACATCGAGTGGGCAGCGGGCGGGGCCATCGGCGCACAGGCACGCTTCGACTGGACACCCCAGCCGGCAGCACCAGGTCTCGTGCGCGCAGAAGTCTGCTGGCGCGCGCCCGCAGGCTCCGGAGCTCGCATCGCATCTGCACTGCGCGGCTGGGATTCACTCCGCTACGAAGTCACCGAGGAGCCCTCGGCCGGAGTCGACGGCGGTCGATGGAGCCACACACCCGATCTGGGCATCTACCACGCTGTCACCGACACAGCCGGCAACATCCTCGTCCCTGAAGACCGCATCCGCTCCGTGATGGAACGCGCTGCCGGGGACCCGGCGAAGTTCTCCTCGGAGATGGCGATCGCCCTCGGCGAAGCCTGGGACGAGGAGCTCGACGCGTTCCGCCACGCAGGTGAAGGCGCACCGGTGCGCTGGCTGACGAAGGTCGGCTGAGCCGCTCCCTTCACCGCCGAACTGCACTCAAGTGCGAGAGTACGGGCGTTCACAAATGCCGATGGGCACACCTTCCTACCTCGGGTGTGTCCATTTCGCATGCTTTCGTGCCTGAACGCCCCGTGCACGACGCGCTGCACAAACCACCTTCCCAAGCACGCACCGCGTCCTGCGCCCTCATGGAAACGGCCCACTCTGAGTCGGAAAGCACAGTTTCAAAACCGTGCTTTCCGACTCAGAGTGGGCCGTAGAGCTGTCTGAGTTCGCTCAGAACCTCAGACTGAGCGGAACGCGACGACGGCGTTGTGACCGCCGAAGCCGAACGAGTTCGTGATCGCTGCAATATCGCCGGCAGGCAGATCAGCAGGAGTGTCACGGACGATGTTGATCCCCTTGACCTTCGGGTCGACTTCGTCGATGTTGATGGTCGGGGGAGCGGTGCGAGTCTGCAGCGCCTTGACCGTGAGGATCGCCTCCACGGCACCCGTACCTCCGAGGAGGTGTCCGGTCATCGACTTCGTGGCCGAGACCAGTGCATCGGAGACGTTGTCACCAAGGAGTTCGCTGATGGCCAGCGATTCCGGGATGTCTCCGACCGGAGTCGACGTGGCATGCGCGTTGACGTGCTTGATTTCGCCGGCGGTCAGACCTCCGGCGTCGAGTGCCTGCTGCATGGCGGCCAGCGCGTGCTTGCCCTCCGGCTCTCCACCGGTGATGTGGTAGGCGTCGTTCGAGATGCCCCAGCTGGCCACCTCGGCGTAGATCTTCGCTCCACGAGCCTTCGCATGCTCCTCGGTCTCGAGGATGAGCGTGCCCGCACCTTCGCCCATGACGAAGCCGTCGCGGTCGACGTCATAGGGACGCGAAGCGGTCTCGGGTGAATCGGTGCGACGTGACAGCGCCTGCATCGAATTGAACGCGGCAAGAGTGATCGGGTGGATCGCTGCTTCCGAACCGCCGGCGATGATGATGTCGGCCTTGCCCGAAGCGAGAACGTCATAGGCGTGGCCGAGGCTCTCGGTCGATGAGGCGCAGGCGGAGACCAGGGTCTGCACACCGGCACGTGCCTTGAATTCCATGCCGATAGCGGCCGCAGGTCCATTGGGCATGAGCATGGGAACTGTCAGGGGCATGACCCGGCGCGGGCCTTCCTCCTGCAGGGTGTCCCAGGCGTCGAGCAGAGTCCAGACTCCGCCGATCCCGGTGGCCCAGGAGACGGCGGTGCGTTCCGGATCGGTCTCCTCGAGACCGGCATCGGCCATGGCTTCACGAGCAGAGATGAGAGCGAACTGGCTCGAAGGATCGAGGCGTTTGGCCTGGACCCGTTTGAGATTGTCGGGCACGACCTGTGGGTCGACCTGCGCTGCGAAGTCCACGGCGAGGCCGTACTTCTCTGACCAATCGTTGTCCATCGTGTGGACGCCGGACTGACCGGCCAGAATGGCTTCCCAAGTGGCATCGACAGTCGCGCCCAAGGGGGTTACCGCACCGATTCCGGTGACGACAACTTTAGATGTCATGGTACAAACCTCGTCGATAGTGTGGACACGGCCCGTCTGTGGACGGGCCGTGTTCGGCTGCTGTGTGTCAGGCTTCCTGAGCCTTGTTGATGTAGTCGACAGCGTCCTGAACGGTGACGAGGTCCTTGACGTCGTCATCGGGGATCTTCACGCCGAACTTCTTCTCAGCGTTGACGACGATGGTCATCATCGAGATGGAGTCGATGTCGAGGTCATCGGTGAACGACTTGTCGGCTTCGACTGCTTCGACAGCCAGGCCGGTCTCTTCGTTGACGATCTCTGCCAGCCCAGCGAGGACTTCAGCTTCGGTGAATGCCATTTCTTTCCTACTTTCTGATTTCGGTCGAGGGTTTTTCGACCGTTTGAGGAACTTTTCGACGAGTGTCCCGCCGAATATCTTAGGACATTCACGGAGAGTTTTCCGTGAATGGGTGTGTCTCAGGGCAGGCGCACGACCTGAGCACCGTAGACGAGGCCCGCACCGAAGCCCATCTGCAGGGCGAGACCGCCGCTGAGTTCGGGCTGTTCACGCAGGAGACGTTCGGTGGCCAGTGGGATCGACGCCGCCGAGGTGTTCCCGTTGTCGGCGATGTCACGTGCGATGATAACGGACTCCGGGAGCTTCAGCTGCTTGGCGAGCTCGTCGATGATGCGCATGTTCGCCTGGTGTGGGATGAATGCAGCGAGGTCCTCGGCCTCGATGCCGGAAGCAGCGAGAGCCGCCTTTGCCACCTCGGCGCCGTCCCACACAGCCCAGCGGAAGACGGTCGGCCCGTCCTGACGCAGGGTCGGGAAGGGCAGTTCCCGGTCGTCACGGATGTCGTAGAGGGAATCCGTCATCCGGATGGTCGACCAGTTCTCGCCCTTCGAGCCCCACACCGTCTTCGAGATGCCGGGTTCGTCGGAGGAGGACACGACGACCGCGCCGGCGCCATCACCGAGGATGAACGAGATCGAACGGTCCTCGGGGTCGATGACCTCGGAGAGCTTCTCGGCTCCGATGACGAGGACATTGTCGAGCGTGCCTGCACGCACCAGTGCATCGGCCTGCGAGATACCGTAGCAGTAGCCGGCACACGCCGCGCTGATGTCCCAAGCCGGAATCGGCCCGGTCCCCAGTCGTGCGGTCAGAGCCGCAGCCGCTGAGGGTGTGAAGTACTCGAACGTGACGGTCGAGATGATGATGCCGCCGACGTCCTCCGGCTTCAGCCCCGCCGAGGCGATCGCCTCGAGCGCGGCTTCCTCGGACATGTCGAGGACGCCGACGTCCTTGCTGGCACGACGGCGGGTGACGATGCCCGTGCGCTGCCGGATCCATTCGTCGGAGGAGTTGATGGGTCCGGCGATATCGTCATTGGTGACGAGGTTCTCCGCACGGTAGGCACCGATTCCGGCAATGCGGGAGAAAGTGCCGAGTTCGGCAGTCTTGAGTGTAGGCATGGCGTCTTCTTTCGATTCTCAGGCGTGGGCTGCCGCGAACTCACGCGCGCCGTCGAGGTCGGCGGCCGATTTGATGGCGAATGTCTCCACGCCCTTCATGGCGCGGCGAGCGATTCCGGTCAGCGTGCCACCGGGGACGAGTTCGATCATTCCGGTCACACCGGAGTTCAGCAGCGCCTCCTGGCACAGATCCCAGCGCACCGGGTTCGTGACCTGCTTGACCAGACGGTCGACATACTCTCGGCCGGCTTCGACCGCAGTGCCGTCGGAGTTGCTGAGGATCGACACGGAGGGATCGGAGACCTCCATCGCCGAGGCGGCGGCATCGAGATCAGCGGTGGCGGGAGCCATGAACTCGGTGTGGAAGGCGCCGGCCACTGCCAGCGGGATGACCCGAGCACGTTCCGGCGGGTTCTCGGCCAGGGTCTCGAGCGCCTCGAGAGAGCCGGCAGCCACGGTCTGGCCTCCGCCGTTGACGTTGGCGGGGCTGGCCCCGGCGGCCTCGATCGCGGCGAGAACGTCCTCGGGCTGGCCGCCGACCACGGCGGACATGCCGGTCGGGGTGACGGCGGCAGCGGCCGCCATTCCATCGGCACGGACCTTGACGAAGGCCATGGCGTCCGCCGGGGTGAAGATGCCTGCGATCTGTGCGGCTGCGATCTCTCCCACGGAGTGGCCGGCGACGACGGCAGGGCTGACGCCGAGCTCAGCGGCGCAGGCGACGGCGGAGGCGACGAGCAGAGGCTGTGCCACCGCGGTGTCCTTGATCGTCTCGTCATCGGATTCGGTTCCGTGCAGACGCAGATCGATTCCCGATGCGGTCGAGAGTTCGTCGATCTGTGCCGAGAAGGTGTCGAGTTCGAGGAACGAACTCAGGAAACCGGTCTTCTGGGCTCCCTGGCCCGGACAGGTGATTGCAAGCACTCAGTTCTCTTTTCGTTGGGTTCCGTTGATCAATCTAATGGACACTGGACCGATCTCGGCGAGATTTGTCGTTGTTCGACAATACGCCGTCCTCGGACAGTCGCCCATACACCAAGGCGATGTGGATGACGAAGGCATCACGCGAAGTCGTCGGATCGAGCCCGATGGCGTCGGTGATCTTCCGCAGTCGGTAGCGCACGGTATTCGGGTGCACGGACAGTGCCTTGGCCGTGGCTTCGAGCGAGGACCCGAATTCGACATAGGCGCTCACGGTCTTCAGCAGCTGACCCGTTCCCGAGGTCAACGGTTCGTAATAGCGTTCGATGAGTTCGGTCAAGGCGATCCGGTCCCCGGACAGGGCGCGTTCGGGCAGAAGATCATCGGCTTTGACCGGGCGCGGGGAATCGGGGCGGGCGGTCGCCGCCTTGAGTGCGCGGATCGCCGCCTTCGCCGAGGTGGCCGCTTCGGCAAGTCCCGGCACTGCCGGTCCGACGATGACTTCGGAGGGCCCGAAGCAGTCCGAGAGGTCCTCGACGGCATCGTCGAGTTCCGTCACCCCGCCGAGGACGATGAGCAGACGGTTGTCGTGGATGCCCACAAGAGCATCATCGGCCCAGCGACTGGCCTTGCGGCGGATGCCGTCCAATCCCTTCTTCGCCGAGCGCTGCGGTGCGCGGCCGACGATGACGCACACGGGACCTTCTGACTGCCAGCCGAAGGCAGCGGTGCGGCTGGCGAGTTCGTCGACGGAGTCTCCGCGGACGAGGGCGTCGACGACCATCGCCTCGAGTCGTGCGTCCCAGCTGCCTCTGGCCTCTGCGGCCCGGGCGTAGACATCGGCCGCGGCGAACGCGATCTCCCGGGAGTAGATGAGCACCGCTTCGCGGAGCGCCGGCTGCTCGACGGGGCGAGCGATGTCCGGAACGCGTTCCTCGACGACTTCGACGACGATCTTGAGCAGCTGCAGGGTCTGCTGCAGGCTGATGGCCCGGATGAGGTCGCGTGGCGCAGTCTTGAAGATGTCGGAGACCACACGCAGATTCGTATCGGGCTTGCGGTACCAATCGACGAACGAGGAGATGCCCGATTGGGCGAGCAGCCCCACCCAAGAGCGATCGGACGACGACATCGAGCGGTACCAGGGCAGCTGAGCCTCCAGCCGCTGCAGAGTCACCGATGACAGGACGCCGACTCCGGCACGCAGTCTGCGGGCGGTTTCGGCACGACGGCGCAGGGTCTCGGCATCAGACATCATGAGCACGAGTTTAGATGAATGAGAACAATCCGGTTGTCAGCGACATACAAAGAGTCGAAAAAGGTGACAAACATGGCCGGAGTCTTGGAGACTCCGGCCATATTCGCTGTCAGTGTGCGGGCGAGATCAGGCGCCTGCCCCCTCGGTGGAACCCGAGTTGCCGGCACGGACATCGTTGAGCTGGTACTTCTCAGCCGCCTCGGCGGCCTTGTCGATCGAGATCTTCGCGGTATCGGCCAGCGAGATGAGTGCCTGCGTGACCACGGAAGGACCATCGACGAGGTAATAGCGACGTGCCGCAGGACGGGTGTCCGAGATTCCGTATCCGTCGGTCCCCAGCGAGGTGAAGTGGCTGGGCACGTACTGGCGGATCTGATCCGGCACAGCGCGCATATAATCCGAGGTCGCGATGACCGGGCCCTCGGTCTCGGCCATCTTCTCGGTGACATACGGAGTCCGCGGTTCGGATTCGGGGTTCTTCAGACGCTCGTTCTCGGCGTCGAGTCCGTCACGGCGCAGCTCGGTCCACGACGTCACCGACCACACATCAGCCGAGACGCCCCAGTCCTGGTCAAGCAGCTCCTGAGCCTCGAGCACCCACGGCACACCGACGCCGGAGGCCATCAGCTGAACCTTCGGTCCGCCGTTGTCGGGTCCCTTCTTCAGGAGGTAAAGACCCTTGAGCACGCCTTCGACGTCGAGATCCTCCGGTTCGGGCGGCTGGACCATCGGCTCGTTGTACATGGTGATGTAGTAGAGCACGTCAGGATCTCGCTCATCGGCGGGATCGTACATCCGGTGGATGCCGTCCTTGACGATATGCGCGATCTCATAGCTGTAGGCCGGGTCGTACGAGACCACGGACGGATAGGTCGACGCCAGCACGTGCGAATGTCCGTCGCCGTGCTGGAGGCCCTCGGCCACCAGAGTGGTGCGTCCCGCGGTGGCGCCGAGGACGAAGCCGCGAGCCATCTGGTCACCGGCGGCCCAGAAGAAGTCACCGGTGCGTTGGAAGCCGAACATTGAGTAGAAGATGTAGAACGGGATCATCGGCTCACCGTGGGTGGCATACGAGGTGCCGACCGCGGTCAGTGCCGCGGTCGCCCCGGCCTCGTTGATGCCGACGTGGAGCAGCTGACCGTCCGTGGCCTCCTTGTAGGCGAGGAACAGGTCGCGGTCGACGGAGATGTAGTTCTGTCCGTGCGGATTGTAGATCTTCGCCGTCGGGAAGAACGAGTCCATGCCGAAGGTGCGAGCCTCATCGGGGATGATCGGCACGATCCGGTGGCCGAACTCCTTCTCCCGCATAAGGTCCTTGAGCACGCGTACGAAGCCCATCGTGGTGGCGATCTCCTGTTTGCCTGATCCACGACGACCGGCCTGGTAGGCCTTGTCCGAGGGCATCTTGAGATCGACATGGGTCGATCGACGCTCGGGGGAGTAGCCGCCGAGCTCCGCGCGGCGCTCCTGCATGTACTTGATCTCGGGTGCGTCGACACCCGGGTGGTAGTACGGAGGCAGCTTCGGGTTGTCTTCGAGTTCCTTGTCCGAGATCGGGATCTGGAAGTGATCGCGGGCGAGCTTGAGATCGTCGACCGTGAGCTTCTTCATCTGGTGCGTGGCGTTGCGGGCCTCGAAGTGCGGTCCGAGCGAGTAGCCCTTGACCGTCTTGACGAGGATGACGGTGGGCTGTCCGGTGTGCTCCATCGCGGCCTTGTAGGCGGCGAAGACCTTTCGGTAGTCATGCCCGCCGCGCTTGAGGTTCCAGATCTGCTCGTCGCTGTAGTCCTCGACCATTGCCTTCGTCCGCGGGTCGCGGCCGAAGAAGTTGTCGCGCACGAAGCCGCCGGACTCACCCTTGTAGGTCTGGTAATCGCCGTCGGGGGTGGCATTCATGAGGTTGACGAGCGCGCCGTCGCGGTCCTTGGCCAGCAGCGCGTCCCATTCGCGTCCCCAGACGACCTTGATGACGTTCCAGCCGGCACCGCGGAAGTACGACTCGAGTTCCTGCATGATCTTGCCGTTGCCGCGGACGGGCCCATCGAGACGCTGCAGGTTGCAGTTGATGACGAAGTTGAGGTTGTCGAGCTCTTCGAAGGCAGCGACGTGGAGCATGCCGCGGCTCTCCGGCTCGTCGAGCTCGCCGTCACCGAGGAAAGCCCAGGTCTGCTGCTGTGAGGTGTCCTTGATCCCACGATTGTGCAGGTATTTGTCGAACTGTGCCTGCGCGATCGCATTCATCGGTCCCAGACCCATCGACACCGTCGGATGCTCCCAGAAGTCGGGCAGCTGGTGCGGGTGGGGGTAGGACGGCAGTCCCTGCGGCTTGCCGTCGATGAAGTGCGACTGCTGCTGACGGAAGCCGTCGAGCTGTTCTGCGCTCATCCGGCCCTCGAGGTAGGCGCGCGCATACATGCCGGGGGAGGCGTGGCCCTGATAGAAGATATGGTCGCCGCCGCCTGGATGGTCCTTGCCGCGGAAGAAGTGGTTGAGACCGACCTCGTAGAGGGTCGCCGAGGAGGCGTAGGTGGAGATGTGCCCGCCGACCTCGACGCCGGGACGCTGTGCCCGGTGGACGAGCATGGCGGCATTCCAGCGGTTCCAGCGACGGTAGCGGCGTTCGACCTCTTCATCTCCGGGGAACCAGGGTTCGTTCTCCGGACCGATGGTGTTGACGTAGTCGGTGGCAGTGAGGCTGGGCACGCCGATCTGCTTCTGGCGAGAGCGCTCGAACATGCGCAGCATGACATAGCGTGCTCGAGTCCGACCGCCCTCGTCGATGAGGCCATCGAGGGAGGCCAGCCATTCAGCGGTCTCCTCCGGGTCGATGTCGGGCACCTGGCTGGGCAGCCCGTTGAGGATGGGCCCGCCCTGATTCCGATTGTCCACGATGTGGTCCTCTCTTCAGCTCCACGATCTTCTTTGGTGTAGAGATCATGACCATCGGATGGTGTGTGCTCCGCAGGTTGTCTGAGCCCAGAGGCCACCCGATCTACCTGTCAGCCTAGTACTCCCAGCCGAACTTCGCGCTCCCGCGAAGTTGTGATCTCTCTGACGCATCTGCGCACTGTGCTGACAGGCTCACAGTCCGGTGTGCTGATTGAGTGCCGTTTGAGTGCGCTTGCCGCGCGCGGGCGCGCCGATATTTGCACCTTGGCCACTGTTGGCGGAAGAATACAGGCATGAGCAACTCCGCTTCTGAAAGGACATCCTCCACTTCGACCCTCGCAAACGAGCTGGGACACAACCTCGGCTTGAAAAAGGGCGACTATGTGCAAGAGGTCGGCTATGACGACGACGTCGATCAGGCACTCTGCGAGGCGATCGAGAACATCATCGGAGACAAGATCGCCGATGGCGAAGAGGATGACGTCTACGACGTGATCCTCATGTGGTGGCGGTCGGACGACGACGACCTCGTCGACGGTCTCGTCGACGCCCAGACCACACTGAAGGAGGGCGGAGTCGTCTGGCTGCTCAGCCCGAAGGCGAACCGTCCGGGACACATCAGCCCCGCCGACATCTCCGAAGCGGCTCCCACCGCCGGAATGCACGTGACCTCCACGGTCAGCGCCGCCGACGATTGGGCCGGATTCCGGCTCGTGGGCAAGAAGAACTATTCATGATCCTGCGGCCCGGTGATCGGGCCCCGGATCTCACCCTTCCCGATCACCTCGGATCGGTCATCACCCTCACCGAGGCGGCCCCACTTACCGCTCGTGTGCTCGCATTCGTTCCGTTCGCCTTCTCTCCGATCTGCGGAGACGAACTCGCCGCTCTCGAACAGTGGCAGGAACGGATGCGAAAGGGCTCTCATGCCGTCGACGTCGTGGTCGTCTCAACCGACTCCAAGTACACCTTGGCGGCGTGGGCACAGCAGACGAGGGTCGACGTCACTCTCGCATCGGACTTCTGGCCCCACGGTGAGGCGGCTCGCGCGTTCGGCGTCTTCGACGAGGTCCACGGTGTCGCCGAACGAGGAGTCTTCGTCATCTCACCTGCGGGTACGATCGTGAGTGGCAGGCATGTCGCCCGCACCGAGACTCGGGACTTCTCCGAGGATTTCGCCGCGGCGCTTTCCAGCCTCTGAGAATCGAGCCTCGCCGAAGAACCGATCGACGGCACCTTCGGCGCCTATTGAGGAGGACCCATCATGGCCACGCTGTTCACGAAGATCATCAACGGAGAGATCCCCGGCACCTTCGTCCATCAGGATGACAAGTGCGTCGCATTCCTCGATGTCGCTCCGATGACCGAGGGCCATGTGATGGTCGTCCCGCGCGACGAGATCTCTCACTGGATCGACGCCGACGCAGAGCTTCTCGCCCACCTCACCGCAGTGGCGAAGAGGATCGGAGAAGCCCAGAAGGCGGCCTTCGACTGCGAGCGGATCGGCCTCCTCATCGTCGGCTACGAAGTGCCCCACCTGCACATCCACGTCCTGCCGACGAACTCCATGGATGACTTCGACATCTCCGACCGTGCTCCGATGCAGACACCGGAGCAGCTGGAGGCGCCCGCCGAGAAGATTCGGCAGGCGCTCTCCGCACTGTCCTGATCCGATGCTGCTCGGCTCAGATCGACTCAGAGGCCTTTGACCTCGAGGTAGTGGTCGAGTGAGTCTCTGACGAGCTCGGCTCCCGCGGTTCCGCCGTAGTTCGCGCCGAATCGCGGGTCGTCGACATACATCTGCCCGAGACCGCGCACGTATCCTCCGAGGTCTCCGTCGGGATCATCTGCGGGCGTGCCCGGAACTGCTCGCAGCCATTCAATATGACGTCGGGCGAGGTCCTGGCAGCGGTCCGATTCGGGACGCGCCCCCGCCTCGGCGGCGGCGATCCAGTCCGCGGAGAGAGCGGAAACGAGGGCTTTCCACTCCTTCTTCTCCTCAGGCGACTGGCTGGACCACCATTCGTCTCCTCGTCGGTAGGCGTCGGCTCCCCAGCGCCTGGTCACTTCCTCTTCGTATTCGCGATGGTCGAAACCATCGAACATCTCTTCAGCCATGAGCGGCTCACCTGCTTTCAGTCGTGTGATGGTGACGGTGACGGCGGTGAGCTGTCGGTCGAGCCGGTCTCTCTCGCGTCCGAGTGAGACCAGATGCTGCGACAGCGCCTCGACCGGATCGTCTCTCCGATCGAGTACCTCCGATATCGTCGTCAATGGCAGTCCCAGCTCCTTGAGCAGCAGGATGCGCTGGAGGCGCACCAGGGCTGCTTCGTCGTAGCAGCGATAGCCGTTGGCGGCGATGGAGGTCGGCGGCAGCAGACCGATGGCGTCATAATGACGCAGGGTTCGGCTCGTCGTTCCCGTCAGCCGTGCGATTTCCTGAATGGACCAGTCCATGCCTGACAGCTTAGAAGTTGACGCGGCGTCAAGGTCAAGAGCCGTTTGAGACCTTCGACGAGTGGACGGTGTCAGGCCGCTTCGCGAATCGCGTCCAGCGCCGTGAATAGGTCGCGTGCAAGGTCGTCGACATGTTCGAGCCCGACCGACAGGCGGACGAGGCCGTCGCCGGGCTTCGCCGTCGCGGCTACGGGCCGGTGTGTGAGTGAGGCCGGATGCTGGACGAGGGTATCGGCGCCGCCGAGCGAGACCGCGTGCACGATGAGGTCGCAGTGTTCGACGAAGGTGCGGGCCGCTTCGAATCCACCGGCGAGTTCGATGGCGATCATCGCCCCTCCGCCGCGCATCTGCGAACCGACCAAACCTCGCGGATCGGACCCGGCGAGACCGGGATAGTGGACCCGGGCGACCTCGGGGCGTGTCTGGAGACGACGAGCGAGCTCACCTGCGGTGTCCTGAGCTGCGCGCATCCGCACGGCCAGCGTCCGCAGCCCGCGATGGAGGAGATAGGCGCCCATCGGGTGCAGGAGGGCCCCTGTGATGGCGCGGACCCGGCGCAGGCGCATGGTCCATTCGGTGTTCGTCGCGATGATTCCGCCCATCGCGTCGCCGTGACCGCCGAGGTATTTCGTGGCGCTGTGGAGGACGAGGGCGGCCCCGTGATCGATCGGCCGTTGGAGCACGGGGGTGCAGAAGGTGTTGTCGACCAGCACCGGCACAACTCCCGCTGCGGCGACGACCGAGCCGATGTCGACGAGGTCGAGGCTGGGGTTCGCCGGTGTCTCGACGATGACGAGCCCGGTGTCCTCGCGAATCGCCTCGGCGATCTGGTCCTCCTCCGCCCAGGTGACCGACGTGCCGAGAAGGCCTGACTCGAGCAGGTGGTCACTGCCGCCGTAGAGGGGACGGACGGCGACGATATGGGGCGTCCCGGCCTCGACTGCGGCCAGCAGTGCGGCGGTCATGGCAGCCATTCCCGTGGCGAAGGCGACGGCAGATTCGGCGTTCTCCAATTCGGCGAGCGCGGATTCGAATCGCGCCACACCGGGCTGCCACAGACGTTGGTAGACGGGGGAGTCCCCTTCCTTCAGAGGATGTCCGCTGGCGAGGCTCTCATAGGAATCTCCTCCCGTACGGACGTCGTTGACCGGGTTGGTGGTGGAGAGGTCGATGGCGGGGACATGGACGCCTGCGGCCGCGAGACCGTCCATTCCGCCGTGAACCATACGGGTCTCAGGGTGCATAGAAGTCATAAGCGCATTCAATACACTTCTCCCAGTCTGTGCAATGAACGTGCAATCTCCTCCAAGTATTCGGCCGTTTCCGGGATAGTCTGCGATCAGATATGGGAGACTGTGACTCATGTCGCAGAACGTCTCACTCGATGACACCGATCTTCGCCTTCTGCAGGAGCTCAACGCCGATGCCCGGGCCTCGGGTGCGGTCTTGGCTGCGGCCGTCGGGATCTCCGAATCGACGGTCTCCCTGCGTCTCAAGAGACTGAAGTCGCTCGGCGTCATCCGCGGCTTCCATATCGACGTCGATCCGACTGCGCTCGGGGTCGGTCTGCAGGCTCTCGTATCGATTCGGCTGGCCAAACACGATCGGGCCGAGATCGACGCGTTCACGGCGGCTGCGCCGAAGTTCCCTGGGGTGGTGCGGATGTACCACATGGCCGGAGCCGATGACTACCTGCTGCATATCGTCGCCACTGACACCGCTGCGGTACAGTCCTTCGTCCTCGACTACCTCACCCGATATCCCGCTGTCGCACATACGCGCACGAACCTCATCTATCGGGTCGAAGACGGTTCTGCCTGGATCCCTTCGGAGGCCTGAACTGCCATACTGGCTTCATGGCAGAGAACAAGACCCAGCCGACCGATGCCGATGTCGCCGCTTACCTCGATTCGGTGACTCCCGAGAAGCGTCGCGAGGATGGAATCGCTCTTGACGCGATCTTCCGAGACGTCACCGGTGAGGAACCCGTGATGTGGGGACCCTCGATCGTCGGCTACGGCCGGTACCACTATCGGTCGCCCGTGAACCCGCGCAACCACGGTGAGTGGCCGGCCACGGGATTCTCCCCGCGCAGGAGCCAGCTCTCTCTGTACGGACTCAAGGACCTTCCCGAAGGAGCGAGGCTGCTCCCGCAGCTCGGAAAGTACACCGAGGGGGCCGGGTGCGTCTATGTGCGCCGTCTGGAGAACATCGACGAGGCGGTGCTGCGCCGACTCATCGCGATCGCCGCTGCCCGTCCCGACGATCCCGAGCCGGGCAGCTGATTGCACACGCTGACGGTCGATGACAGGTCCTGTCCGAGAGATCGCAGAATGACCTCGGTGGCCGAGAACGTCGCGGTGTTCATCTGCGAGCCGTGATGCTCAGCCCCGATTTGCGCTGATGGACTGAGAAGTACTGCAGTCCCGCCTCGGCGTCGGCTAGGAATCGCCGGCGGGAGCGGCGGGGCAGCCACACGATCTGACCGGGGGACAGTTCGATCGTTCCGGTTGCGGTCTCAAGGGTGCCGGCACCGGCGAGGACGTGGATGAGCACGTCGAGAGATGGCCCGGTGTGTTCGCGGATCTCGCCGCCGGGGGCGAGCGCGATGACATTCGCATCGAGGTCACGGTGGTGCGTCGGCAGCTGCCAGACGGACCCGGAATCCTCGACGGTCGCGGTCAGCTCGGCAACATCGAGAACGACGCAGGGTACAGGGGTGGCGGCACGACGGATGATGCGCACCCGAACCCCGTCCTGCGTGCTCTCCAGCGGCTCCCACCCGACCGCCTCGGCGAACTCGCGGTCCATTTCGACGCGCAGCCCTTCAGGCGAGTGGTCATTGATGAGGATCAGGCTGGAGCCGACGTCAAGATCTTCATACGCTCTGATGACGAGCGGATGCCGTTCCGACTTCGGTAAGGTCCGGACGTCGATGACGGGTTCGTCTGCCACGGCTGCCCCTCTCAATCGCTTCGATAGTTCCTCCTCGAAACTATCACCGGAGTGATGACTGCCGGCCTGGGCCGGCCAGCGGCGCCGGGCAAAGACCGCTCGGGTCGGTCCTACAGGAGAACGGAAAAGGCACCCCGTGATACGGGATGCCTTGACGGTGGGCCCAGAGGGACTCGAACCCCCGACCCTCTCGGTGTAAACGAGATGCTCTAGCCAACTGAGCTATAGGCCCCACCTGCGTCGTCGATGTCTCCGACAGCGCTTGATCAGTATGCCACATCCGAGGGTGACCGGCGAAACGGGAACGCAGGCGGTCGCGGGACCGCTCAGTGCGTCGGTCCGGACTGCCATCAGGAGGATCGGAGCAGGCGTGCCGCATTGGCGGCGAAATTCTCAGCTGCCTCTGCGGTGTCGACGTCGAAGATCCTGCGATTCTGCTCAACGGCCACGGCACCGAGTGTGAGGGTGAGGATTCCGTGCGAGAGTTCGGCGCCCAGGCGATCAGCACTCAGGGCCCGAGGCGCAACGTCTGTCGGAGCGATCGAATACCCCAGCAGCACGATCTCTGCTCCATCACGGTATTTCAGCAGCACCTCGCGCAGAGACATCGCCGCGGCGAGCGGGTCGGCAGTGGCGGGACAGAGGGCATCGACTTCGGCTTTGAGCGAACGTGAGATGAGGATGAGCAGTGACTGCTTGTCCTTGACGTGCCAGTACAGTGCAGACGGCTGAACGTCGAGTTCGCGGGCGAGCCGGCGCATGGACAGATCGCCCAGACCGTACTGCGAAAGAATGCTCAATGCAGTGGTGGTGATGCTTTCGGCTGTCAGTGCCAATGAGACATACCTTTCATTCTCGAGCAGAGGTCCTTCCCGATTTTTCAGATCGCGTTCCCCTCGCTATAGTAGTTCCTGGTCACGGGATATAGCGCAGCTTGGTAGCGCGCCTCGTTCGGGACGAGGAGGTCGTGGGTTCGAATCCCGCTATCCCGACCAAGGGAAAGTGCCGCAGCATCGCTCAGGCGAGACTGCGGCACTTCTGCATTCCCGGACCGTTGTGAGACCACTCTGCGTCCAAACCATCAAGACGCGAGCAGACGCCTAGAACGAGAAGCAGCGCACGGCCGCACCGAAAGTGGTGCGGTGCGTTCTCGCCGTGGCGCAGGACCAATCGAGTTCTGACCAGATGATCGAGTTTGACCCCGATGACTGGTCCAGAACTCGATGCTAAATGCACAAAGGCGATGGGGCGCACTGCTCGAAACAGCAGTGCGCCCCATCGCCTCAACTCGTGCTCAGGCGGGTGAGCCCGGCTCTTGGGAGGAGCCGTCCGTCGCGTCGGAAGCGAACGGGTGGGTCGCCCGGCCCCGTCGTGGAGCCTGCGGCGCATCGGTTCGGTGGGCCGCCTCGGCGAAGTTCTCTGTCACGAGGTCAGAGTCGGTGCCCCGCCACCGGGCGATGGCCTTCATCACCTGATAGATGATGATCGCCGAGGCGGTGCCCAGGGCGATGCCTTCGAACTGCAGTCCGCCCGGGGTCCAGGTGAAGTTCGCGATGGCGACGATGAGCGCGACCGCGGCAGTGTTGAGATTGATCGGGTTGGAGAAGTCGACCTTGTTCTCCACCCAGATGCGCACGCCGAGCATGCCGATCATTCCGTAGAGCACGGTCGCCGCTCCGCCGAGGACTCCGGGAGGGATCGTCGCGATGATCTCGCCGAACTTCGGCAGCATGCTGAGGACGAGGGCGATGAACGCCGCGCACAGGTAGGCGGCAGTGGAGAAGATGCGCGTGGCTGCCATGACGCCGATGTTCTCGGCATAGGTCGTCGTTCCGGAACCGCCGCCGGATCCGGCGAGGATGGTGGAGAACCCGTCGGCGAAGAGCGTCCGGCCCGTCAGGTGATCGAGGTCGCGGCCGGTCATTGCGGCGACCGATTTCACATGGCCGATGTTCTCGGCGATGAGGACGAGGACGACGGGTAGGAACAGGCCGAGGTAGCCGAGATCGAACGCCGGTGCATGGAACGCGGGCAATCCCACCCAGTCGGCTTTCGAGACGGTGGAGAAGTCGAGCTCACCCTGCAGCCATGCCGCACCATAGCCGACCAGGACGCCGATGAGGATCGAGAGTCGGCCGAGCATCCCGCGGAAGAGCACCGTGGTCAGCAGGATCGCGACGATCGTGATCACGGCGGTCAGGGGAGCGGCCTTGACCCAATCCCAGGCGGCCGGGGCCAGGTTGAGGCCGATGAGGGCCACAATGGCCCCGGTCACCACTGGGGGCATTGTCACCTCGATCCATCGGACGCCGACGAAATGGACCACGAGCCCGACGAGCGCCAAGGTGACTCCCACCGAGATGATTCCACCTTGAGCCAAAGCCATGGCATGAGGTTCGAGGTCCTCTCCGGCCGTGGCCGAGAACCCCGTGACCGCTCCGATCGGGGCGAGCAGTCCGAACGACGAACCGAGGTAGGAGGGCATCATCCCCTTCGTGATGAGCAGGAACAGCAACGTGCCGATGGCGGTGAAGAACAGCGTCGTCGACGGTGGGAACCCGGTGAGAAGGGGCACGAGGAACGTCGCGCCGAACATCGCCACGACGTGCTGTGCGCCGATGCTGATGGTCCGCGGCCAGCTCAGACGCTCTTCCGGCAGAACCCTCTCACCGGGAGCGATCGTCCGCCCGTTTCCGTGCAGACGCCAGCCGCGGCGATTGCCTGTTCCTTTGTGGGTGTCCGTGGGTGCCGACTCCGCCATTGTGTTCCTCGTTCCGTTCTTCCCTGTACTGGGTCGTTGGCCGGCGGTCGGGCAGTGCTCCGGGCCGGCGAAAGAATTCTATGCTCCAGCTCACCGGCACGCCGACTCGACGGCTGACGAAGCGGTATGGCCGGTGTGTCTGAGGACCCTGCTCCGGAAGGCGGGATCAGCATTCTGATAGCCTATTGAACAGTGTTCAGGAGATCTGAACTCGACCGATTCTGACCTTGTTCAATCGCACGGAGACAAAGGACCAATCGATGACGACTGTGAACCCTGACCAGAACGTGAACCCCGGCCAACTCGCCGAGTCCATCCTCAACGGGGGAGCGGCCACCGAAGCCGACGCGCTCACGCTCCTGGCTACGCCGGATGAGGAGCTGTTCGGTCTCGTCCATGCCGGATCGCGACTCCGCCGAGAGCACTTCGGCATGACGATCAAGTTGAACTATCTCGTCAACCTCAAATCGGGAATGTGCCCGGAAAGCTGCACCTACTGCTCACAGTCACTGGGGTCGAAGGCCGAGATCCTCAAATACTCGTGGCTGAGCACCGACGAGGCCATGGAACAGGCGAGCATGGGCATCGGCGGAGGGGCATCCCGCGTCTGCCTCGTCGCCAGCGGTCGTGGGCCGAGCCGTCGCGACGTGGGCCGCGTCGGTGAGATCGTCGAACGCCTCAAAGACGAGAATCCCGAAGTCGAGGTGTGTGCGTGTCTGGGCCTCCTCAAGGAAGGTCAGGCTGAGGCGCTCAAGGAAGCCGGCGCCGATGCCTACAACCACAACATCAACACCGCGGAATCCTTCCACGACAATATCGTCAAGACCCACACCTACGAGGACCGGACGAATACCGTCGAACACGCCAAAGCGGCGGGACTCTCACCCTGCAGCGGCCTCATCGTCGGGCTCGGCGAAAGCGACGAACAGATCGTCGAAGCGCTGTTCGCGCTCAAGGCCCTCGGCTCCGAGTCGATCCCGATCAACTTCCTCGTCCCGTTCGACGGAACACCGCTCGAAGGACAGTGGAACCTCACACCCATGCAGTGCATGAAGATCGTCGCGACAGCCCGCTTCGTCTGCCCCGACCGGGAGATCCGGCTGGCCGGCGGTCGCGAGATCCACCTCAAATCCCTCCAGCCGATGGCGCTGCAGCTGGCCAACTCGATCTTCCTCGGCGACTACCTCACCGCCGAGGGCCAAGCCGCAGCCGACGACCTCGCCATGATCCGAGACAACGGATTCACTATCCTCGGCCAGGAGGACGAGGAGGCCCGGACGGAAGAATCCGTTGGGTGCTGCGGTGCGGAAGCCGGCTGCTGTTCCGACCGGCAGACCCCCGCCGAGGCGGTCGCCCACACCGATCCCGTCATCCGCAGGCGCGGTGCAGGCACCGCTGAAGTCGCCAACGCCTGAGCGGCCGCATGCCGTCAGGCTTGGCGCAGGCTGCGCTTGAGGATCTTCCCGGCCGAGTTCTTCGGCAGTTCGGCAACGAACTCCACCCGCTTCGGCACCTTGAACCCGGCCAAGCGGGACTTGACGTGACCGATGACTTCTTCGGCCGACAACGGCGGCTGGCCGTCCTTGAGGACGACGAAGGCGGCCACCGCCTCGATCCACTTCTCATCGGCGATCCCGACCACAGCCACCTCGGCGACCTGGGGCAGTTCGAAGACGGCGTCCTCGACCTGGCGGCTGGCGACCAGCACGCCACCCGTGTTGATGACGTCCTTGACCCGGTCGACGACCTCGACGAAACCGTCCTCGTCGACCTTGACGAGGTCCCCGGAATGGAACCAGCCGTTGTCGAACGCCTCGGCGGTGGCTTCCGGCCGGTTCCAATAGCCTTCGCACAGCTGCGGCGACCGGTAGAGGATCTCGCCCTCCTCGCCGGGGCCGACGTCGTCACCGTCGGCGTCGACGACGCGGGTCTCGACGAACATGACCGGGCGTCCGGCCGAACCCGGATGAGCGTCATGCTCTTCGGGGCGCAGCACAGTGCACAACGGGCCGAGCTCCGACTGGCCGAAGCAGTTGTAGAAGCCCAGCTGCGGAAGCCGCTGGCGCAGGCGCTCGAGGATCGGTCCGGGCATGATCGAAGCACCGTAGTAGGCCTTGTGGAGGCTGTCGAGGTTGCGGGTTTCCAGGTCCGGGCTGTTGGCCAGCGCCACCCAGACGGTGGGGGCGGCGAAGAACGAATTGATCTCCCGTTCCTCGAAGACGGCGAGCAGCTGCTCGGGCACAGGTGCTGGGACGATGATGTTGTGCGCGCCGATCGACAGAAGCGGCAGCAGGAAGACGTGCATCTGCGCAGAGTGATAGAGGGGCAGGGCGTGGACGGCGCGATCTGTCGCAGCGAAGTCGAGGGACATGAGGGACGACAGGTACTCGTGCAGAAGGGCGCGATGGGTCATCACCGCACCTTTCGGCGCCGAGGTGGTGCCGGAGGTGTAGAGCAGCTGTGCCACGTCCGTGTCGTCGACGGAGAACTCTGTGCTGTCGGCTGGGGCGATCTCCTCCGCGGTGGCGACCGGAACGAGATCGGCGAAGTCGATCACCTGCGCCTCGCCTCCGGTCGGGGTTGAGGTGACTGCGGACATGAGGTCGGAGTCGGAGAAGACGATCTCGGCGCCGGAATTGCTGAGGATGTAGTCGAGTTCGTCGTTCTTCAGCTGATAGTTGACAGGCACGTGGATGAACCCGGCACGGGCGCAGCCGAGATAGAGGAGGACGAAGAGGTCGGAGTTCTTCCCATAGGCGGCGACACGGTCGCCCTTCGTCACACCGAGGCGGACGAGTTCGCGGGCCACAGCGGTCACGGCAGAGTCAAGTTCTGCATAGGTCCAGGTTCGGTCGCCGAATTCGAGGGCCGTGTCGGTGGGGAAGCGGCCGGCGCTGCGTCGGATGAGGTCCGAGACCGTGGACGAGTTTCTGATGACGGGTGATTCGGGGGAGATGTGTGTAGATGTCATGATCCAAATATATGAGCGAAATCACTTTCGCCGAAAATCGTCCGTCGATCTCTACTTCGTCTGCTGCATGGTCCTCGATCCCACGGCGCCGACGATGTGCCCCGGTCCCGATGTAATAGTGTGGGGGACATGAGACATCCGAAGGTGAGTGACTGCGTAGAGGTGTTCGACTCACTGTGGCCACCGGCCTTGGCCGAGCCCTGGGATTCCGTGGGCCTGGCCGTCGGCGACCCCGACGCCGAGGTCCAGTCGATCCTCTTGGCTCTCGATCCGATGGACGCCGTGATCGCCGAGGCCGTCGTTCTCGGCGCAGACCTGGTGTTCAACCATCATCCGCTCATGCTCAAACCCGTGAAGTCGGTGAACGCCGCAACTTTGAAGGGCGGAGCCGTCCACACTCTCATCAGCAGCGATATTGCGCTGTTCAATGCGCACACGAACGCTGATTCGGCCCGCGGCGGAGTCTCCGATGTGCTCATCTCACTCCTGGGCATCGAGGGCGCGCAGCCACTGTCCCCGCATGCCGAGGCTGATGATTCGGGACGCGGCTCGCTGCCGACCGGAATCGGCCGCGTCGGCGACCTCGACCGGCCCACACCGGTCCGGGACCTTGCCAGGCTACTGGCTGCGCAGCTGCCGCGCACCACGACCGGTGTGCGCATCGCCGGCGACCCCGCTGCGACAGCGACCCGTGTCGCGGTCTGCGGCGGCGCCGGCGACTCGCTGTTCGACGAGGTCAGGGCCAGCGGCGCCGACGTCTACGTGACGGCTGACCTCCGCCATCACCCGGCCACCGAGGCGCTTGATGCGGCGAATCGTCGAGAGAGCGGACTCTCGCTCATCGACGTCTCCCACTGGGCGTCCGAGACAGTCTGGCTGAGTGCGGCGGCCGAGGCTCTCGAGACCGAATTCGCGCGGCGCGGGTTCACTGTCTCGCTGCAGCATTCGGCAGTCAACACCGACCCCTGGGTCGAACGGTACTGACAAGGAGACCGACGATGCTCATCACCGACAGCCAGAGAACCGCGCTGCAGACCCTCATCGAACTCACTGCCCACGGGCGCGCCCTGCAGTTCGAGCATGACAACCCGAAACGGGCGGAGGAGCTGCAGGAGCTCATCTCCCGCCACAAGGAGCTCGGAGAGAAGCGGACCGAAGCCGCCGCTGTCGTCGACGGCCATCAGGACGCCATCGCCGAAGCCACCGGACTCATCGAAGCACAGCGATCGAAGATCGAGAAGAAGACCGCCGAGCTCAACGACGGCACCGGTCTGACCAGCAGAGACATGGTGAATCTGCAAGAGGAGATCGCCGGTCACGAAGCTCGGGTCGCCGAACTCGAAGAATCGCAGCTGGAGGAGATGGAGAAGCTCGAAGCCGCTGAAGACGAACTCGCGGCAGTCGATGACCGAATCGCCGAGGTCACGGCCTCCGGTAAAGAGGTGCAGACCGCGGTGAAGGACAGGAAGGCCGAACTGCGGGAGCTCATCGCCGAGAACGAGTCCGCGGCGTTGGGCGCGAGGAGCGAGCTGCCGGAGCAGCTGCTCACGACGTTCGATGCCAATGTCCGCCAGGGCGGTCCCGGGGCCGCCCTGCTCAACGGACCGAACTGTCAGGCGTGCGGACAGGAGATCGGCGGAGCAGTCTGGCACGGAATGCTCGGCGCCGATGTCAACGAAACCTATGAATGCGAAGAATGCGAGGCGGTGCTGCTGCGTCGCAGTTGATTCCGTCTCGACTGACCTCGTCGAATCTGCAGGACTGGGTCGTTGTCGACGCGCGTCTCAGTCGCGGAGGACGATCATGAGGTTGGCCGGCTTCGAGTTCGTCGAGCCTGTGAACTCGACCTCATAGAACTCCTCGGCCCGGGACACAAGGTCTTCAGCGGTCTCCGGCAGGGCCCGATCATCGGACAGCAGCCGACCGGCGAACTCACCTCGGTAGAATTTCGCCCAGTGGGAGACGACGCGACGTTTCCCGCCGCTCACGGACACGGCACCCATGGTGACGACCTGATCGGTGGGACCCGGCCACACGGACCGGTAATCGCTCGAGCGGCAGTCGAGGGCCACCTCGGCGGGGTCGAGGGAGCAGGACTTCGCCAGAACCGGCTTCCAATAGGATGTCAGCTTTCCCAGGGTCCCCAGATCGGTCTTCATCGCCAGTCGGTAAGCGGGGATCTCGTCGAGTCCGTGCACCCGGCCGAACAGGGCGGAGAATACGTGGACGTCGTGGAGGCGGTCCCGCAGCTTCTCGTTATCGGTCGACTGCGCCACCAGCTCACTGGCGCCCATCGCCTCATAGAGCACACCGGAATAGGTGAGCAGCGCGGGGGCGCAGGGGATCTCATCGAGGACGGTGTTCCGTTCGACGTCCGCGGCGAGTGACGCGCCGACGCCGAGCTTCTCGAGGGCATCTCGACGCTTCGAGACCTTCTTCAGCGCAGCGAGCACACGCTTGCGCTTGGTGGTGAGTTCCGGAGCCGAGAGACCGTCGAGATCGAGCGTGGGACCGGTCGGCGACGGAGTCTTGCCCTCGGAGGGCGGCAGCAGGATCTTCACCACCCCATCGTATGATCACGCAGTGACGCGGCTGGGACCGGGTGCGGATGAGGTTGATCACGTTCGATGTCCGGTCTCCGCCGCGTGCGGGTGCTGTGTGCGTGGGGGCATTGCTGAGCGACTACACTGGGTTGCTTGAGGACAGGTCACCAGACGGTCGCGGCTCTCTTCACGAGGGCTGAGGAACGTCCGGGCTCCACAGAGCAGGGATGGTGGGTAACACCCACCCGGGGCGACCCGCGGGCCAGTGCAACAGAAAGCAGACCGCCCAGTTCCGACTGGGTAAGGGTGAAACGGTGGTGTAAGAGACCACCAGGGCGGCGGGTGACCGTCGCTGCTGGGTAAACCCCATCCGGAGCAAGATCAGACAGACGACGTTCGAGGCTGCTCGCCGAGTCGTCGGGTGGATTGCTTGAGGCCGGTGGCAACATCGGTCCCAGATAGATGACCGTCAGGCGAGAAGGGCAACCGACTCGTCGACAGAACCCGGCTTATCGGTGGCCTGTCCTCTCCCACATCCTCAGCTGCGGCGCGTCTTTCAGGACGGACTGCGACGCACCTTCGCCTTACCGCCGTTGACTGCGATCATCGCTGCTCCCACGATTCCGGCGTTGTTGTACAGCTTCGCCGGCTTGAGTTTCGCCCGCGTCTCGATGAGCGGCAGGAACTGGTCATGGGACTTCGAGACTCCGCCGCCGACGATGATGACATCCGGAGCGACCAGCAGTTCGATCTGCGAATAGTACTGTTGCAGCCGAGCCGCCCACTCCGGATAGGTCAGTCCCAGCCGGGTCCTGACCGATTCCGCGGCCTGCGTCTCGGCATCGGCGCCGTTCATCTCGATATGGCCGAGTTCTGTGTAGGGAACCATCCGGCCGTGAGTGAACAGGGCGGTTCCGATTCCCGTGCCCAGCGTCGTCAGCAGCACCGTCTTCTTCCGGTGTTTGCGCCCGGCACCGAAGGTCATCTCGGCCAGTCCGGCGGCATCGGCATCGTTGAGGAAGTACACGGTGCGGCCCGTGCTCTCGCCGATGATGTCGGAGATGGGCGAACCGATCCAACTCTGGTCGAGGTTCGCCGTGTACTCGACGAGTCCTTCGCGGATCACTCCGGGGAAGCCGCAGCCGACAGGCAGGGAGTCGATCGCGGCACGGTCGGCGACGAGTTCGAGTTCGACGGCATGTTCGCTCAGTGCATCCAACAGCGTGGCGATCGTCGCAGCCACGGCAACCGGGGTGCTCGGCTTCGGTGTGAGCTCGCGCAGCCGCTTGAACGGCAGCTTGCCCGTCACCGTGTCGACGAGTGCCGCTTTGATCCCGGTGCCGCCGATGTCGATGCCGATCGCAAAGCGTGGGGAGGTCTCCGCGCTCATATCAGCTCTCCTCGTGTGCGGGTCCGGCGGCAATCGCGGTGTCGGCATCGGGCAGAGTCAGGATATCGGCACCGGACTCGGTCACCACTAGTGTGTGCTCGAACTGAGCGGAGCGCTTGCGGTCCTTCGTCACCACGGTCCAGGAATCGTCCCAGACGTCCCAGTCGATCGTGCCGAGGTTGAGCATCGGCTCGATCGTGAAGATCATTCCCGGTTCCATCGTCTCCGCATGGGCGGGAGCCGCGTCATAGTGCGGGATGATGAGCCCGGAATGGAATTCGCGGCCGACTCCGTGCCCGCTGTAGTCGCGCACGACTCCGTAGTCGAAGCGCTTCGCGTACTTCTCGATCACTCGTCCGACGACGTTGATCTGACGTCCCGGTTTGACCGCTTTGATCCCACGCATCATCGACTCATAGGTGCGTTCGATGAGGAGACGGGACTCCTCATCGACGTCTCCGGCGGTGAATGTGTAGTTCGTATCTCCGTGCATGCCCTGGTAGTAGGCGGTGATGTCGACATTGACGATGTCGCCGTCCTCAATGACGGTCGAATCGGGGATGCCGTGGCAGATCACCTCGTTGACGGAGGTGCACACGGATTTCGGGAAGCCCCGATAGCCCAACGTCGACGGGTACGCTCCGTGATCGCACATGAACTCGTGCGCCACCCTGTCGATGTCATCGGTGGTGATGCCGGGGACGATCATCTCGCCGACGGCGGCCAGGGCATTGGCCGCGATCCGACCGGCCGCCCGCACCACCTCGACTTCTTCGGGGCTGTAGAAATTGTTTCCCCGGCCTTCATCGGCGTCGGCGCGACCGACGTACTCCGGGCGGGGGATGTCCTTCGGCACACCGCGTTCGGGCGAAATGGTGCCGGGCGTGAGCAGGCGAGTGTGAACAGTCATGATGGTGTCGATCCTATGCTGGAAACGCGGCTTTGTCCCGCCGCCCGGTCGCCTGTCGATGCCGCGGTGCGGGCCCGGTGGAGTCTAGAATCGGAAGCAGCCGTGCCAAGGAAGCGGGAGGCAGATTGAGCGACGACACGACATCGGCGGGCCACGAGTTCGCTGGACTGGGCGAAGTGGTGAGCCTGACGAGCGCACCGCAGCAGATCGCGGACCACATCCTCTCCGGAATCGCCGTCGGAGCGCTGCCGGAAGGCACCCTGCTGCCGGGCGAACGGACGTTGGCCGCGGATCTGCAGGTGTCCCGCTCGAGCGTGCGCGCAGCCCTGCTGCGGTTAGAGCGTCTGGGAGTCGTTGAGCGCCGCCGCGGCCGCGGGGGAGGGACGTTCGTCAAGACGGCCCGCCCCGAGGCGCTGGCTCCCATGGCCGGCAGAATCGACGAGTTCCATGCCGAGAGGCGGAACCTGCTTGACGCCCGCGCCGTCTTCCAGAATTCGCTGGCGGCGACCGCGGCCCTGCGACGTACCGAGGAGGAGCTGAGAGAGCTCCGCGAACTGGCCGAAGTCTATTCCCAACGCGCCGAAGCGGCCGCCGCGCGCACCGCGGACGCGCAGTTCCACTTCGCCATCGCCCGTGCCGGTCACAACCCGGAACTCGTGCGCATGGCCATCGACCTCGATACGAAGATCAACGCCGGTTTCCGTCACGACCCGTTCTCGGCCGAGCTCTTCGATCACGCCGTGGACGACCACGCCGCGATAGTCGAGGCGATCGCTGCCGGAGACGCAGAAGCTGCGGGAAGACTCTGCGAGGAGCACTTCAGGTACACGACTATCGTCCCCCGCCCCTAACCCAATTACTACCTGACGGCGGCCCAGCAACCTCGCGCGAGGTTGCTGGGCCGCCGTCAGGTAGTAATAGGGGTTCTTCAGTTGGCTAGGGCGTGGGCCACGGACACTGCTTCGAAGCCGAATGCCTCTGCGACGTTGTCGTTCGTGACGTGCCCATTGTGGATGTTGAGACCACGGGCCAGCGCAGAATCGTTCGACAGTGCCTTGTGCCACCCCTGGTCGGCGATCTTCACAGCAAAGGGCAGAGTCGCATTCGTCAGCGCCGCCGTGGCTGTGTTCGGCACCGCACCCGGCATGTTCGCCACGCAGTAGTAGACCGAGTTATGGACGGTGAACGTCGGATCGTCGTGAGTCGTCGGACGAGAATTCTCGAAGCAGCCGCCCTGGTCGATGGCGATATCGACGAGCACCGATCCCGGCTTCATCCCAGCGACCATCTCATCGGTGACGAGCTTCGGCGCCTTCTTGCCCGGGATGAGCACCGAACCGATGACGAGGTCGGCTGTGGCCAGAGACTTCGTGATCTCGTACTTATTCGACACTTTCGTGCCGATGGCACCGGCGAAGGTCTCATCGATCTGCCGCAGACGCGGAATGTTGATGTCGATGACCTCGACGGTCGCTCCGAGGCCCAGAGCCATCCGGGCGGCATTCGTCCCGGCCACACCGGCACCGATGACGACGACATTCGCGCGCTCGACACCGGGGACTCCGGACAACAGGATCCCGCGGCCGCCGTTGGCTTTGAGCAGGCTGTGAGCGCCGACCTGAGTCGACAGGCGTCCGGCGATCTCGCTCATCGGAGCCAGCAGCGGAAGTCCGCCGCCGTCGGGCTGGACGGTCTCATAGGCGATGGCGGTGGTGCCGGCCTCCATGAGAGCAGTGGTGAGCGCCTCATCCGCGGCGAGGTGGAGGTAGGTGAACAGGACGAGATCCTTGCGCAGGAAGCCGTACTCCTGGGCGATCGGCTCCTTGACCTTGAGCACGAGGTCGCCGGCTGCCCATGTGGTGGCGGCGTCGGGGGCGATCTTCGCGCCTGCTGCCTCGTATTCGGCATCGGCGATGAAGGAGCCCTCGCCGGCTCCTGCCTGCACGGTGACCTCATGGCCGTGGGCGACGAGTTCATGGACGCCGGCAGCGGTGATGGCGACTCGGAACTCATTGTTCTTGACCTCGGTGGGCACTGAAATGCGCATGGTGTGTCCTTCTCTCCTGATCGTGTGCCGCAGGGGCGGAGGCGACCGACTTCTCCGTCGGTCGTCGATGGTGTCAACTCTATTCCTTAGAAGGTTTGGAGAGCAAACCTTTAAATCTGTTTTCGTCACCAATGATGCGAAATCAGTGCGTCTGGGTGCCAGATAACGCGGAAAACATGATTCCAGTCGGGCTCAGACTGCACCAAAGATGCAGATAGAGCGCTTCCAACGCATAAGCGACACATTCCGTCAGTTCGCGACTTGAAACGGTAAGCTGAAAGCGTCAATGCAGAACCCCGCAGAGGAGAGAAGGCTCGCCATGGGACTCTACGAAGATATCGACGACCCGAACTCGAAGTACTACTTCAACCTCGAGACGAACACCGTGGAAAAGGGCCTGGTCAGCGACTGGACCCACCGCATGGGGCCCTACGAGACCGAGGAAGTCGCTCGCGCCGCCCTGGAGAAGGCACGTGAACGCAATCAGCAGTGGGACGAAGACGACGAGAAGTGGAACGGCTGAATAGATGTCGCGTCAGGAGGAATTCGTTCTCAGGACCGTCGAGGATCGTGAAGTGCGGTTCATCCGACTCTGGTTCACTGATGTCCTGGGACAACTGAAGTCCGTGGCCATCGTCCCCGCCGAACTCGAAGGCGCCTTCTCCGAAGGCATCGGATTCGACGGCTCGGCAGTCGAAGGGCTGTCCCGCGTGTTCGAGGCCGATATGGTGCTCAAGCCCGACCCCTCGACGTTCTCTCTGCTGCCCTGGCGCGGGGAGACCGAGCCCACCGGGAGGATGTTCTGCGATATCCACGTGCCCGGGGGAGAGCCGGCGCCGGCCGATCCGCGCAACGTCCTCAAACGCACTCTGGCCAAAGCCGCCGAGCGCGGCTTCACCTTCTATGTGCATCCTGAGATCGAGTTCTACCTCTTCAAGACCGACAATCTCGACCCTGTGTCCGGGATCAGCGACGGCACAGCGCCGATGCCCGTCGACACGGCCGGCTACTTCGACCATGTCAACGGGGGAACGGCCAATGATTTCCGCCGCGAAGCTGTCACCATGCTCGAAGCGATGGGGCTGTCCGTGGAGTTCTCCCATCATGAGGCCGGGCCCGGTCAGAACGAGATCGACTTGCGCTACGCCGACGCGCTGACAATGGCCGACAACGTCATGACGTTTCGGTCGGTCATCAAAGAGGTCGCGATCTCCCAAGGCGTCTACGCTTCGTTCATGCCCAAGCCGATGGCCGATCACCCGGGCAATGGGATGCACACGCACGTCTCCCTGTTCGAGGGCGAGAACAATGCCTTCTTCGAACCGGGGGCCGAATATCAGCTGTCGAAGACCGGCCGACAGTTCATCGCCGGACTGCTCACCCACGCCGCCGAGATCTCGGCAGTGACCAACCAGCACGTGAACTCCTATAAACGCCTCTGGACCGGCCATGAAGCTCCGTCGTACATCTCCTGGGGCCACCGCAACCGTTCTGCTCTCGTGCGGGTCCCGCAGTACAACTCCGGAAAGTCCTCATCCGCCCGCGTCGAGTACCGTGCTCTGGACTCCTCGGCCAACCCGTACCTGTCGTATGCGCTTATGCTCGCAGCGGGACTCAAGGGGATCGAAGAGGGCTACGAACTGCCCGAAGAGGCCGAGGACAACGTCTGGCTGCTCTCTTCCACCGAACGTCGGGCGATGGGGATCGAAGCGCTGCCGCGCAGTCTGTCACATGCCCTGGAGCTGATGGAGGGATCGGATCTCGTCGCCGAGACCCTGGGCGAAGAGGTGTTCGACTTCTTTCTGCGCAACAAACGGCAGGAATGGACCGATTACCGCGCGCAGGTGACTCCATATGAGCTCGCGAAGCACTTCACCTCGATGTGATGGCCGCTATCACCTCACGCACGACCAGCGTCCCGGAGGCCACCTCTCGGTTCCTCCATGAGCTCGATGAGCTCCTCGGTGTCCCTCTGGCCACTGACTCGCGGTTCGTTGATCTCCTCATGGCAACCCCGGATCCGCATGGAGCGGCGCTGGGTCTGCTGCGCGTGATCGAGGCCCCGGGGGAGGGTTCCGCGGCCCTGCTGGACGCAGTGCGGACCGGATCGAAGAGCGAGCTGGCCGAGGACGAACTCAACCGCCCCCTCCTGGCCCGGCTCCTCGCGGTCGTCGGCACCTCGGAGGCGATGGTCGACCATCTGGTCCGGCATCCCGACTCCCTGCCGCTGCTGCTCGTTCCCGACCCGTTCCTGCTGATCTCCACGCCTGCCGCCTCGGCGGTGTCCCTGCGAGCAGAGATGCTCACGGTCCTCGGTGCGGACCCCGAGGACCCGGCTCCGCGCGCGACTGTGACCGGAGATGACGGGGTCAAGGCGCTGCGAAGGAACTACCGGGATGCGGTGCTTCGCCTCGTCGCCGATGATCTGTCGGCGGAGTCTCCGGACGAAATCGTCGACCATGTCATGGCAGTCCTTTCCGACCTGGCCGCCGCTGCCCTCGACGCGGCGCTGGCCATTGCACGAGCCGAACTCGACGAGGCGGCCGACATCCGTCTGGCGGTCATCGCCTTGGGTAAGACCGGAGCACGAGAACTCAACTACGTCTCCGATGTCGATGTCGTCTTCGTTCTCGATTCCGCCGAGACCGAAGGGGCCAGGAGCCTGGCCACCGACCTCGCCCAACGCATGCGCGGCATCCTCTCCGATGCCGGTGGTGAGCCTGCACTGTGGGAAGTCGATACGGCGCTGCGCCCCGAAGGCAAAGCCGGAGCGCTCGTGCGTACGCTGTCGGAGTTCGAGCACTATTACGCCGATATCGCGGAGAACTGGGAATTCCAGGCCCTCCTCAAGGCCCGACCGGTGGCCGGCGATGTCGAAGTGGGGGAGGCGTTCTCCCAGTCACTCCTGCCCTTGGTCTGGCAGGCGGCCAGCCGTCCCGGCTTCATCGACGGGATCCGTGCGATGCGTCGGCGCGTCGTCGACCTCATCCCGGCGGTCGAAGCCCCGCGTCAGATCAAACTGGGTCGCGGCGGTTTGCGTGATGTCGAGTTCTCCGCACAGATGCTCCAGCTCGTCCATGGACGCAATGATGAGGACATCCGCACCCCGAATACGCTCGTCGCCCTCGGTGAACTCGGAGAACATGGCTATATCGGGCAGCAGGACGCCTCTGTCTTCTCCACTGCATACCGGTTCATGCGTGTCGTCGAACACCGAGTGCAGATCCCGAGGATGATGCGCAATGCGCTCATCCCCGATGATGAGGCCAAACTTCGGTCGTTGGCCCGTTCCGTCTTCCGGTCCGGATCTCGGACCGGGGATCGCCTCGAAGAGGCCCGCCGCGACTATGCCAAACAGGTCACCCGCCTCCACGAACAGATCTTCTATCGGCCCATCCTCGAGGCGGCTGTCGGCGTCCACGGCGCCGTCGTCGATGCACAGAAGCGCGGGTCGAGCCTGCAGGCTGCCGCCGACCGTCTTCAGGCGTTCGGATACGTGGACCCACAAGGAGCTTTGGGCCATATCAAGGCGCTGACGACTGGTATGTCACGCACTGCCATGGTCATCAAGCAGGTGCTTCCGGCCCTGCTCGATTGGTTCTCCGATGGAGTCGAGCCCGACCGAGCACTGCTGGCCTTCCGCCGGCTGAGCGAATCGCTGTCCTCCTCCGGCTGGTTCCTCAAGATGCTCCGCGACTCCGGTCTGGCGGCCAAATCTGTGGCCGAAGTGCTCTCCCTGTCCGGATATGCGACGGAACTTCTGCTGCGCCAGCCCGCCGCTGTCGCCTGGTTGGACCGCCATGAGAACCTTAAGGCCCGTGACCTGGAAATTCTCAATGCTGAGGTCGATGGACTGCTCAAGCGCCATGGCGCCGAGGCGGTCACTCCGATCCGTGAGACCTACAGTCGTGAACTTCTGCGGATCGCGTTGCGCGACGTCCTCGGGGTCGGGGACCGAGTCGCCATACCCGGTGATCTCTCCGACCTCATGGACCTGGCGGTCAGAGGTGCCCTGCAGGCGGTGCGAGCAGACCTCGACGGGTCCGAGACCCCGGACTACGAATTCGCAATCATCGCCATGGGCCGGTGGGGCGGACGGGAGATCGGCTACTTCTCGGACGCCGATGCGATGTTCGTCTACCGTCCCGTGTCAGACGACCTCGACGCCGAGGCGCGCGGAAGGCTGAGCAAGCACGTGACGAAGGTGGCCCTCCAGCTGTCGACTCGCCTCAAGGCCAGCGAAGGCGCTCAAGGGGTCGATCTCGATGCTGATCTGCGTCCGGAGGGCAAGAACGGCCCCTTGGTGCGCAGCTTCTCGTCTTACCAGGCCTATTACGCAAAGTGGTCCCAACCGTGGGAGGCGCAGGCGCTGCTGCGGGCCAGGCCGGTGGCAGGCGATGACGGCCTCATCGCCGACTACCTGGCGCTCATCGATCCGCTGCGCTATCCCTCGGAGATGCCGCAGAAGGCACTGACGCAGGTGCGCACTCTCAAGGCGCGGATGGAAGACGAGCGACTGCCGCGCAATGCCGATAAGCGACGACATCTCAAGCTCGGCCGGGGAAGCCTCTCCGATGTCGAATGGACCGTTCAGCTTCTGCAGCTCCAGCACGGGCATCAGGTGGAAGGGCTGCGCACGACCTCGACGCTGACGGCCCTCGACGTGGCCGCTGACGGGGGTCTGCTGCCGACCGAGGATGCCGAACAGCTGGCCGCTGCCTGGCAGCTGGCCACCGATGTGCGTTCGGCCGTGATGCTCTTCCGTGGGCGCACCGCCGAGTCGCTGCCGGCCGATCATACCGAGCTCGAGGCCACAGCCCGCCTGCTCGGTTATCCGGCAGGGGCGGGCCATGACCTCGAAGACGACTATCTGCGCACCACCAGGCACGCACGTTCAGTGATGGAACACCGCTTCTACGACTTCTGATTCTCCAGGTGCGGCAGTCCGCCTACGTGCGATCTGCCGCTCCCGGTCATCGGCCGAATCGGTGGTCGGTGGATGTGCTCAGTCGTCGAATTCGAGTCCGAGCAGGGCGTTTTCGACCACCTCGGGCAGGGCGGGGTGGATCCAGTACTGGCCGGTTGCCACCTCGTCGGCTTTCTGGCTGAAGGCCATGGCCTGGATGAGCGGTTGAATGAGCATCGAGGCTTCGTGACCGACGATATGAGCGCCGAGGATGCGCCTGGTGCTGCGATCGGCGATGATCTTCACGATTCCCGGATCATCGGCCATCGCCCAACCGTAGGCGACATCGGAGAACTTCTGCACCTTGATCGTGACGTCGTGTCCGGCATCAATGGCCTCTGCTTCGGTCATGCCCACATAGGCGACCTGTGGGGAGGAGAAGACGGCACCGGGAACGGCATGGTGATTGACTGCGGCGAGGTCGTTCGCCCGAGCACTGCCGGGCGACCCTGCGGCAACGTCTGCGGCCAGATTGCGGCCGACGATCTTCGCTTCGTGGTTGGCGACGTGTTTGAGCTGATGGGGTGAGGAGATGTCTCCGAGAGCGAATACTCCGGGAACGGGCTGACCGCCCGAGAGGACTCTTTGGTGCTCGTCCACGGACAGGCGGTTGCCGTCGGTGACGTCGAAACCGGCGGCCTCGACGTCGAGCTCGGCGGTGTTGGGAACCCTTCCCGTGGCCACGAGCACTCCGTCGGCGGTGATCGTCTCCGGCAGGTCCGCCTCGGCGAGGCGGCCGCTGGGTTCGAGGGTCAATGTGACTTCACCGTCGGCGATGTCGATCTGCTTGGACTGAGCACCGTGGAGGACGGTGTGGGAGGAGTCGAAGATGCGAGTGAACTCGTCGGCGGCCTCCTCGTCGATATTGCCCAGGAGGCGGGGGCCGCGGGCGAGGACGGTCACCTCGGTGCCGAGGGCGGCGAAGACGTGGGCGAATTCCATGGCGATGATCCCGGAGCCGATGATGACCACTCGCTTCGGCTGTGCGGCGCGGCGCATCACCGTGTTCGATGTGAACACCGGGTAGCCGTCGGAGTCGATGCGGGCTGTGTCGAGCCCGGCGATGTCGGGGATGATCGGGTGGGCGCCGGCGGCGATGACGATGCGTTCGGCGGTGATCTCCTCACCGGAGGCGGTGCGCACGGTCTTCTGCCCGGTGAAGTGAACATGTTCAGCGACAACGGTGATATTGGGCTGGCGGTCGCTGCTGCGGTACTCGCGTCCTCCGGATTCGATCGCGTCGATGCGGGAGAAGATGCGGTCCTGGAGTCCGGCCCAATCCACTTTCGGGTGGGTCGGGGTGAGGTTGTAGCGGTCGGCCTCGGTGGCCTGCTCGGCGAGGGTGGCGGGGTAGACGAACATCTTCGTCGGGATGCACCCGACGTTGAGGCAGGTACCGCCGAAGTGCCATTCCTCGGCGATGGCGGTCTTCAGTCCGGCGAACCGCTTGTCGAGGAACATGTTTCCCGATCCGGTGCCGATGAGCAGCAGGTCATAATGCGTCAAAGTCCATCCCTCCGATGGTGCGTGATCCGACCGGCCGCGTCGACGGCCGCAGAGCCGAAAGGGCGCCACGGGTGATAACCCGTGACGCCCTCACTCTATTCCACCCGGCGGCGGGATCTCAGTTCAGCTGGAATCGACCGCCGATCGAGGTCAGAGTGCGTAGTAGAGCTCGAACTCGGTCGGTGTCGGACGCAGACGAGCAACATCGAGTTCGTTCTCACGCTTGATGCGGATCCACGTCTCGATGAGGTCGGGAGTGAACACATCGCCGGCGGTGAGGAAGTCGTGGTCCTTCTCGAGCTCGTTGAGCGCCTCGTCGAGGGTGCCGGGGACGAGCTTGATGTCCTTGGCCTCCTCGGGTGGGAGCTCGTAGAGGTCCTTGTCGATGGGCTCCGGCGGTTCGATGCGGTTGCGGATACCGTCGAGCCCGGCCATGAGCTGGGCCGAGAAGGCGAGGTAGGGGTTCGACGAGGGGTCCGGAACGCGGAACTCGAGCCGTTTGGCCTTCGGCGAGGATCCGGTCACCGGAATGCGGATCGCGGCAGAACGGTTGCGCGCGGAGTAGACGAGGTTGACCGGAGCCTCATAGCCGGGCACCAGGCGGCGGTAGGAGTTGATAGTCGGGTTCGTGAACGCCAGCACCGCGCCGGCGTGCTCGATGAGTCCGCCGATGTACCAGCGAGCCAGGTCGGAGAGCCCGCCGTAGCCGTTCTCGTCGTAGAACAGCGGCTCGCCGTTCTTCCACAGCGACTGGTGGCAGTGCATGCCGGAGCCGTTGTCGTCGAAGAGCGGCTTGGGCATGAAGGTCGCGGACTTGCCGAGCTCGAAAGCGGTGTTCTTGATCACGTACTTGAAGTCGAGCAGCTGATCGCCTGCGTGCTGGAGCGTCTTGAACTTGTAGTTGATCTCCTGCTGACCGGCGGTGCCGACCTCATGGTGCGCCCGCTCCATCTCGAAGCCGATCTCCTCGAGCGTCAGCGACATCTTGTCACGGACATCTGCGTACTGATCCTGCGGCGAGACCGGGAAGTAGCCGCCCTTGAACGGGGTCTTGTAGCCCTGGTTTCCGCCGACCTCATCAGAGCCGGTGTTCCACGCAGCTTCCTGTGAGCCGATCTTGTAGAAGCTGCCACCGGGAGTGTTCTCGTAGCGGATGGAGTCGAAGAGGTAGAACTCGGCCTCGGCGCCGAAGAAGACAGTGTCGGCGATCCCAGTGGATTCGAGGTAGGCCTCGGCCTTGGCCGCGACCTGCCGGGGATCGCGGGAGTAGGGCTCATCGGTGAACGGATCGACGATCGAGTGCGTGACGACCAGCGTCTTGGCCTCACGGAAGGGGTCGATGTACGCGGAGGTGACATCGGCCAGCAGTTTCATATCGGATTCGTGGATGCCTTGGAAGCCTGTGATGGAGGACCCGTCGAAGAGCAGACCTTCGGTGATCTCCTCGGTGCCGTATGAGGCGGCGGGGAGATTGAAGTGCTGGACCACACCGGGCAGGTCGCAGAACCGGACATCGACGAATTTGACGTCATTGTCCGATATGTAGTTGACGAGTTCTTCAGCAGACGAGAACACTTAGGTCTCCTAGTTCGTGTACGGTGGCCGTTTGTCCTGACCACGGTCAATCTTAGTCGCCGAAGAATGAAGTGGTGATGTCGACCATGTTTCGGGCATGTTTCCTGAGGATCCACTCAGGCCGGATTTCGTAGGCTGGGGGAGTGATCAATCGTGACGACCTTGGTTCCTGGCTCGAAGGACCCCGGTTCGACAGGGAAGAAGACGACTGGCCCGGAAAGCGGCTGGGTCTGCCTGTCAACGGCTCGCATTCTCTGGCCCCGGCGTGGAAGCGAATCCTCGCCCTGCTCGTCGACTGGCTGATGTGTCTGGCGATCGCCAATCTCATCGATCCGGCGAATCCGATCCTCGCGCCCGCGTTCTTCGCCCTCGAGAATTTCGTGCTCGTGGGAACTCTCGGGTATTCGGTTGGCCATCGTCTCTTCGGCATCGAAGTCCGGCGCCTCGACGGCCACGTGCCGGGACTGATCAAGTCGCTCATCCGCGCCGTTCTCGTCGTGCTCGTCATTCCGGCGCTCATCTTCAACCGCGACAACCGCGGAGTCCACGACCTTGCGGCAGGAACCGTCATCCTCCGCCGCTGACCTCCCAATTACTACCTGACGGCGGCCCAGCAACCTCGCGCGAGGTTGCTGGGCCGCCGTCAGGTAGTAAGAGGGGAATACACGGGGAATGGGAAGCGGCGCCGACTCTCGTTGAGTCGGCGCCGCTTTCTTTCGCCTCGGCCGAGGGGTTTCGGCGGAGGGGACGCGGGTCAGCGTCCGCGCATCGCCTTGTGGTTCGGGCGGGCCTTGTTCGGGTCGATGCCCTTCGGGATCGGCGGGCGCGTGCCCTGCGTCCCGAGAGCAGCCAGACGATTGCGCACGGCCAGGACCTCGGCGCGGTTGAGCTTGCGCGGCAGCTTCTGCACGGCCGGGACGACCTGCTTCATCGCGAGCTGGCCCTCTTCCTTGCCACCCTGGAAGGTGTGGACCGGAACATTGGGGAGGATGCGCTCGTGGCGCTTCTTCTCCTTGGCCAGCAGCTTCGCGCTGCGTCCCTTCGGACCTTCGCTCAGCAGCACGACGCCGGCGCGACCGGTCGATCGGAACACGAGGTCGCGGCTCTTCGGATCGACGGCGATGGGCTTCTCATCCATCAGGTATCCGCGGCGGGCCGTGTTGAGAACAGCGCCGAAGGCTCCGGGCTGTCCGTCCATCTGAGCGAAAGCGGCGGTCTCGGCGAAGCGGCCGAGCATGAACATGCCCAACAGCAGACCGACCATGAAGCCGAGGATCGTCGTGAAGATCGCGGTGGTGCCGCCGATGAGCAGACCGATCAGCAGACCGATGAGCGTGCATCCGAGGATCGCCGCAGCCAGCAGCCACGGAGTCGCTTTGTTGTGTTTGGCGGACAGCTCGTAGACCTGACGCATCTGCGCCAGTCGGCCGGGCTTCTTGTTCGGATCCTTTGGCTTGCGCCGGAAGAGTCCCTTACGCGGTTCTTCGCTCATTCTCTCACTTGCTCTTGAGGGGCGTTGCGGCGTCGCCTCCGGTAATCAGGGGGAGGCCGACGCTCATTGCTCAGCAGTCAAGTCTACCTCTTCGCCGGGGCCGAAGGTATCCACAACGGCCTGCGCCTCCTGCTTGGCGGGGGTGTGCTTGTCCAGGTGCGCCAGATGCGAGGGGATCTCCTCTCCGCGGCGGCGCATGGCGGTGGCCCACAGGCGTCCGGCACGGTACGACGAACGCACGAGCGGACCCGACATGACACCGAGGAAGCCGATCTCCTCTGCAGCGTCACGCAGCATCACGAAGTCGGCGGGCTTGACCCACCGGGTGACGGGATGGTGCCGAGGAGAGGGACGCAGGTACTGCGTGATGGTGATGAGGTCGCAGCCGGCATCGTGGAGGTCCTGCAGTGCGGAGATGATCTCGTCGTTCGTCTCACCCATCCCGAGGATGAGGTTCGATTTCGTGACCAGGCCGGCCTCGCGGGCCTGAGTGATCACCGACAGCGATCGTTCGTAGCGGAATGCGGGACGGATGCGCTTGAAGATGCGCGGAACCGTTTCAACATTGTGCGCGAGCACTTCAGGTCGGGAGGAGAACACCTCGGCGAGCTGATCCGGCTTGGCATTGAAATCGGGGATGAGCAGCTCCACGCCGGTGCCGCGTCCGTCGACATACGAGAGGTCGTGGATCTGGCGCACGGTCTCTGCATAGAGCCAGGCGCCGCCGTCTTCGAGGTCGTCTCGTGCCACACCGGTGATCGTCGAGTAGCGCAGACCCATCTCCGCCACCGAGGCGGCCACGCGGCGAGGTTCGTCAGCGTCGAATTCAGCCGGTCGGCCGGTGTCGATCTGGCAGAAGTCACAGCGCCGGGTGCACTGTTCGCCGCCGATGAGGAAGGTCGCTTCGCGATCTTCCCAGCATTCGAAGATGTTCGGGCAGCCTGCCTCTTCGCAGACCGTGTGCAGCTCCTGCTTGCGCACGAGCGACTTCAGTGCGGTGTATTCGGGGCCGATATGGGCCTTCGCTTTGATCCAGGCCGGCTTGTCCTCGATGGGAGTCTCGGAGTTGCGGGCTTCGACGCGGAGCATGCGGCGGCCCTCTGGTGCGATCGTCATCTGAGTTCTCCTAAGCGGTGATGGTCTCGTGCAGGATTTCGTCGAGTCGCTGCGCCACATCTTCGGGAGTGACGGTCCGACCGAGCTCAGCACTGATGGACGTGGTGTCGGCGTCTGTGATCCCACACGGGATGATGGACTCATAGGCGCCGAGGTCGTTGCTGCAGTTCAGGGCCAGGCCGTGCATCGTCACGCCTTCGTGGATGCGGATGCCGATGGCACCGATCTTGCGGTCGCGACGGAGTTCGTCGCCGCGCAGCCAGACACCGGCCCGGCCCTCGATCGTGGTCGCCTCGATCTCGTATTCGGAGAGCAGTCGGATCATCGCGTCCTCGAGTTGGGACACGAAGAGTCGGACCTCTTTGGGGTCGTTGAGCTTGTAGATGCAGTAGGCGACCAGCTGTCCGGGACCGTGCCAGGTGATCTTCCCGCCGCGGTCGACGTCGATGACATCTGTGCCGTCGGTCGGTCGTTCGAAGTCCTCGGTGCGCTTGCCGGCCGTATAGACCGGGGAATGCTCGAGGAGTAGGATCGTCGATCGACGGTCGCCGGCGAGCACTTCGTCGTGGTATCTCTTCTGCAATTCCCAAGTCTGCCGATAGTCCGAGAGGACAGGGGCGAACCCGAGCGTTTCTGTGGCCAGGGGCATGGCTCCACACTATGACTCTTGACCCCAGTGTTCAATTTGTTTCCAATCACATCTGGCGACCTCCACCGAGGCTGTGGCCCTTGACACATAACGACATCGGCGAGCATCATTAAACAACACTAAATGCGACTGATCATCATCAACGGAGATGACGAACCATGACATGGGAGTTCCAAGCAACGATCGCGGATGATATCCATCGCGTCGTCGATTCCGACGGTCGCAGTGCATGGGGCGTCGTGCACAATGATTTCGATGCCGACGACCCCCGTGTTCTCGCCCTCACCGAGGTGGCTCTTCCGACCGGCGCCCGTTCCCTTCTCATCGTCCCCGCTTCGCCCGGTGGTCTCGTCCTCGACGTGATCCGCACCTATCAGGGACTGACCGAGGCCGAGCTGTGCACCCTGTTCCTGGGCATCATCGAGGAGCTCACGACGTGCACGCGACCAGAGGATCGGCTCACTCTGTCCGCGTTCTCCCTCGACGCCCACGGTCGACCGGTCCTCATTCCCGGAGTCTCGGCGCCCATTGCGACGACACCGCGCCGTGCCGTGGGAGAGATGATCTATCACGCCGTCCACGGGCGGCCGTGGGCCGAGGTGCTGCTTCCCGTCGACCTCGCTCTGTCCGAGTCATCGTCGGCTCTGCGGTCGCTCGTCGCAGGCCTCCTGGACGATGCGGCGTCCGAAATCGGGTTGGGCACCGCCCTCGCCGAGGCGGCGGATTCCCTTCGTACACTCGACCGTCCCGCTACGCTTCCAATGGTGCCTGCCGAGAGCGGAACGTCGCCGGAATCGGCCCTCACGGCTCGTCTGCGCGTGGCAACCGGACTCAGACCGCACCGGCGATCCGAGGAGGACAGCGGTTCGACGCACAGCGCACCGGCCCCGCCTCTGCGCGGAGGCGGAGTGACTCCGCTGCGCGCCGAGGCGAAGAGCTCGCGACGCTCGAGACGTGATCGCCGACGCGCAGGCGGCCGAAAGGAGTGGATGGCACCGCTGCTGGGCTCCGTGGACTCCCTGTGGACCCGCCTGCGGGCGGTGGACCTGCATCGTGTGTTCGGTCACGGCACCCTGCTCATCGGCCTCGCCGTGTGCCTGACGGTTCTGGGCGGAGTCGTCGTCTGGTCCTCATGGTCGTCCACCGCGGCCGTGAGCGGAGAAGAGGCGCCGTCCGCCGAGGGGGCGACCCGGCCGCCCGAAGCGACGTCGACGCCGAGCGCAGACGACGTGTCCGCCGTCCTCGAGGAACTGTGCGAGTCACGCGCAGCAGCTCTCAGCAATGGCGACGAGGCGGCTCTGAAGGCACTGACTGTGCCCGACTCGGCCGCCGCAGCAGCCGATGAGCTCATCGATCCCTCGGCGTATGCCGACTCCGACTATTCGATCGATGTCGAGGACGTGGAGATCGTCGCCGCCGACGATGACCGGGTGGTCGCCTCGGCGCTCATGCGGTCGAGCGGAGGCACCGGGGCCGCCCTGGTGGAGTTCGCCGAGCAGACCGTCGAGTTCGAACTGCACAGAGTCGAGGGTACATGGCTCGTAGCGGAGGTCCGGGAGGCGACGACGCGGTGAATGGCCCGAGGGGCCGACCACGAATGGTCGGCCCCTCGATCAGGTGTGTCGGAGAGTCAGGCTCAGAGGTCGAGATCGGCCTCGAAGTTGCCTTCTTCCAGACGTGCCTTGATGGTCTGCAGGAATCGTCCTGCATCCGCACCGTCGACCAGCTGGTGGTTGTAGGTCAACGGCAGGTACACCATGTCGCGGATGGCGATCGCCTCATCGCCGTCGGCCGTCTTCACGGCGATGGGACGGCGGACGATCGCGCCCGTGCCGATGATGCCCATCTGCGGCTGGTTGATGATCGGCGTGTCGAACAGTGCCCCGACGGAACCGATGTTGGTCACCGTGAAGGTACCACCCGAAAGCTCGTCCGGCATGATCTTGTTGTTGCGGGTCCGGTCGGCGACATCGTCGATGGCCTTCGACAGACCTGCGACGCTGAGGTCACCGGCATCCTTGATCACGGGCACGAGCAGTCCGCGCGGGGTATCGACCGCAACGGCCAGGTGCTCGTGATCGAAGTAGGTGATCTGCTGCAACTCGAGATCGTACTGAGCGTTGACCTTCGGGTGCACCTGAAGCGCTTCGACGATGGCCTTGGCGAAGAACGGCAGGTAGGTCAGCTTCGAACCGTGCTTGGCCTGGAATGCCTCCTTATTGGCCTTGCGCAGCTTGACGACGCGAGACATATCCACTTCGATGACCTGCGTGAGCTGAGCGGAGACATCGAGTGACTCGCTCATGCGCTTGGCGATGGTCTGGCGGATACGCGAAGCCTTCTCCGTGGTGCCGCGCAGCTTCGCAGCCTCCTCGGGGATCTCGACCTTGAACGGAGCCTTCGGAGCTCCGGCCGATGCGCCGGACTGTGCCGCGGGAGCGGCAGCAGGGCCGTTCTTCGCGGCCGATTCGACATCCTGCTTGCGGATGCGACCGCCCACTCCGGTGCCGGAGACCTGCGAGAGGTCGACACCCTTCTCGCGGGCCAGACGGCGCACGAGGGGAGTGACGTAGGCAGCGTTCTCACCGACGGTGTCGGCGGCGGCAGGTGCCTGTGCAGCTGCTTCCACCGGCTCTTCGGCCTGAGCGGCCGAGGCGGACTGTGCGGATGCGGTCGCGGCCGGCTTGGGAGCCGATTCCTGCTTCGCTGCCTCCTCCTTGGGGGCTTCCTGTTTCGGAGCCTCTTCGGCGGGGGCTTCCTGCTCCGGAGCTTCCTCGGCGGGGGCCTCTTCCTTGGGCGCTTCCTCAGCCGGTGCGGATTCGGCCGGGGCACCGGAACCGATGCGAGCCAGAGGCGCGCCGACCTCGACGGTATCGTCCTCTTCCGCCAAGTGAGCCTGAACGACTCCGGCAACGGGGGAGGGGACCTCGGTGTCGACCTTGTCGGTGGAGACCTCGAGGAGCGGTTCGTCGACCTCGACCTCTTCACCGACTTCCTTGAGCCAGCGGGTCACGGTGCCCTCGGTGACGGATTCGCCGAGCGCGGGCATTGTGATCTCGGTGCCTTCGGAGGATCCGGAATCCGAAGCGGCAGGTTTCGGATCCTCGGCCGGGGCCTCTTCGGCCGCGGGTGCTTCTTCGGCCGCCGGTGCTTCTTCGGCCGGGGCCTCTGCAGGCTCCTCGGCGGGTTCCTCCGCAGGTTCCTCGTCGTCGGTTGAAGCGCCGCTGCCGTCGCCGATGTAGGCGAGGTCGCCGCCGACCTCGACCACGTCATCTTCTTCGGCCAGGATCTTCTCGAGGGTGCCTGCGTAGGGGCTCGGGATCTCAGTGTCGACCTTGTCGGTCGACACCTCGAGCAACGGCTCGTCTACCTCGACTTCTTCGCCCACTTCCTTGAGCCAGCGAGTGACAGTGCCCTCGGTGACCGACTCTCCGAGAGCCGGCATCTGAACGGAATTCGACATGAGTATTCGTCTCCTCGGATCTTATGAGTGGAAGTGCAGGGGTTTGCCGGCCAGGGCCAAGTGCGCCTCGCCGAGTGCTTCGTTCTGCGTGGGGTGCGCGTGGATGAGCTGCGCGACTTCCTCGGGGAATGCTTCCCAATTGACGATGAGCTGCGCTTCACCGGCCTGCTCGGACAGGCGAGCACCGATTCCGTGCACGCCCACGACCGGACCGTCCTTCTCGCGGATGACCTTGATCAGGCCTGTGGTGCCCAGGATCACGGACTTGCCGTTGCCGCCGAGGTTGTACTCGAGCGATTCGACCTGGTCCGCTCCGTACTTCTCTTCCGCCTGAGCGGAGGACAGTCCGACGGAGAAGATCTCCGGTTCGCAGTACGTCACGCGCGGGATGCCCGATTCGACGACCGGTGCCGGGTTGAGGCCGGCGATCTCCTCCGCGATGAAGATGCCCTGGCCGAAGGCGCGATGGGCCAGTTGGAGTCCGGGGACGATATCGCCGCAGGCGTAGATGTTGCCGACGCCGGTGTGGAGACGTTCATTGGCGAGGACGAACCCGCGATCCATCGGGATACCCTGCTCTTCGAAGCCGAAGCCCTCGGTGACCGGGCCGCGGCCGACGGCGACGAGGAGGTACTCAGCCTCGAGCGTCGAACCGTCTTCGAGAGTGACCTTGACCCCGTCGGCAGTCTCTTCGACGCCCTTGAACATGACGCCGAGCTTGAACTTGATCTTGCGCTTCTTGAAGGCGCGCTCGAGGTTCTTCGAGATGGTCTCGTCCTCGTTGGCAACGAGGTGCTTGAGGCCCTCGACGATCGTGACGTCAGCTCCGAAGGAGTTCCAGACGCTGGCGAACTCGACGCCGATGACGCCGCCGCCGAGCACGATGGCCGAGCTCGGGACCTTGTCGAGCTGGAGAGCCTCGGTGCTCGTGATCACGCGGTCGGTGACCTCGAGACCGATGGTCTTCGATGTCGAACCGGTCGAGAGCAGAACGTTCGTGCCCTTGACGGTGTGGTTGCCGTCTTCGCCGGTGACCTCGACAGTGTCTTTGCCGACGAGCTTGCCGGTGCCGAAGTAGGTGTCGATTCCGCGAGCCTTGACCAGACCCTGCAGACCCTTGTAGTTGCGGGTGATGACCCCGTCCTTGTACTCGAGCACCTTGGCGATGTCGATCCCCTTGAACTCGGCTTCGATGCCGAAGGTCTCAGAGTTCTTGGCGGTGTCGGCGACTTCTGCGGCGTGCAGAAGAGCCTTCGTCGGCACGCAGCCACGGTGCAGGCAGGTGCCTCCCACCTTGTCGCGTTCGATCAAAGCGACCTTCATGTCGAGCTCTGCGGCTCGCAGAGCAGCGGCATAGCCACCGGTTCCGCCACCCAGAACGACAAGGTCGTAGGTCAATTCGTCACTCACGGATTTCTCCTCGTAGCTGTGAATAAGCCTGCAGTACGCAGCTTTCAGTCTTATCTTTCCACTTTTCTTGCGCGGGGCGAAGAAAAACGCTGTCTGATTGGACACAGGTGGGCATCATCACGTTCACCTCGACAGCGTGTAGAACCACCGGGCTCAGGCCTTCGCCTTCGCGATTTCGATGAGGGTGCGCACCGCGGCTCCAGTCGCGGCCTTCGGCGTGTAGCCGAAGGGTGCTGAACCGTTGAAGCTCGGTCCGGCGATGTCGATATGCGCCCAGTTCGCATCCTCTCCGACGAATTCACGCAGGAACGCCGCAGCGGCGAGCATGCCGCCGGGGCGAGGTCCTGAGTTCGTGAGATCGGCGGCGGTGGAGTCGAACCCGGAGAGCATCTCCTCGGGGATCGGCATCGCCCACATCTGCTCACCGGCCACGGAAGCCGAGGCGATGACCTCTGCCCGTGCGGCTTCGGAACCCATGACACCGGAGGTGCGTTCGCCGAGGGCGACGATCTGAGCACCGGTGAGTGTGGCCACATCGATAAGCAGATCCGGGTTCTCAGCCCCCGCATCGGTGAGCGCGTCCGCGAGGACGAGGCGACCCTCGGCATCGGTGTTCGTGACCTCGACGGTCTTGCCGCTGCGCATCTTCAGCACGTCGCTGGGGCGCTGTGCCGAAGACCCGGGCATGTTCTCCGCCATCGGCAGCCACGCAGTGACACGCACCGGGAGCTTGAGGTCGGCGATGCCGAAGAGCGCCTGAACGACGGCCGCGGAACCGGCCATATCGGACTTCATGTCCTCCATGCTCTTCGCCGGCTTGAGTGAGATGCCGCCGGAGTCGAAGGTGATTCCCTTGCCGACGAAACTGAGATGGCGCTTGGCGCCGCGAGGTGCGTATTCGACCTTGACGAGGCGGGGTCCACGAGTCGAACCCTGGCCGACGCCGATGATTCCGCCGTAGCCTCCGGCCTTGAGCTCCTTCTCGCCGAGCACTGTGACCTTGAGCTTGCGGTCCTTGGCCTGGTCCTTGACGATCTCCGCGTAGGACTCCGGGTAGAGATCCAGTGGGGGAGTGTTGACGAGATCGCGAGCTCTGTTCGTCGCGGCCGCGATCACTGCGCCGGCGTCATGGGCTGCGGCGAAGGTCTTGCCCTTGGGGCCGATAACGGTGATCTCGCCCGGAGTCCCGCCTTCGCTGCGGTAGTCGAGGAAACGGTAGGTTCCGAGTCCCGCGCCCACCGTGATCGCTTCGACCTCTGTCGGAGTGGCGGCGGGCAGGGCCAGTGCGATCGACTCGACACCGTCGAGTGCACGCAGCGCCGCTCCCGCGCCGCGACGCAGCGTTTCAGCAGCTGCGGCGACATCGGAGTCATCGGGATCGAAGTCCCCGAGCCCCACGAGCAGGACGGAGTCGGCGGCGACACCCTTCGGAGCGGGAACACGAGCGGTGGATCCGGCCTTTCCGCTGAACCCGATGGCGCGAGCGGCTTCGTCGAGGGCGGTCTTCGCCGCCTTCGCCCCTTCGAGTCCGAGGACCGTCGAGTCGGCTGCCGCCAGCACCAGAACGGAGGCGGTGGCCTTCACCGGTGAGGTCGTGGAGTAGCTGCTGAGGGTGGATGCACCAGCCATGAGTTCCCTTTCAGTCGTCTTTGAACGTTGCTTCGATCCTAATGCCAAACACGCCGACTTGCTGAAGCAGTGAGTCGAGCGCCTGCTGAAGCGATGAGGGACTCTGACATATTCTTAGGTGCGTGTACTCATTGATCTTCAGACTCCTCTTCGTTCCCATGGATGCCGAACGGGCCCATCACCTCTCGTTCTCCGCGCTGCGCCTTCTTGACTCCATTCCTCTGCTCGGTCGCCTGCTCCGCGTCGTCTGTGCCCGCGACACCGTCCGGCCCGCTCAGGTGATGGGTCTGCCCTTCCCCAACCGAGTGGGCCTGGCCGCGGGGTTCGACAAGAACGGCGTGGGGGTCCGTGCTCTGTCGTCATTGGGCTTCGGACATATCGAGGTCGGCACGATCACCGCCCATGCGCAGCCGGGCAATGATCGTCCGCGGCTGTTCCGTCTGCGGAAGAATCTCGCCCTGCTCAATCGGATGGGGTTCAACAACGACGGAGCCCGGCAGGCATCGTTCAACATCGCCGCCGAACGGAGGAAGATCGAATCCCTCCCGCAGCGCCTGCGTCCAATCGTGGGCATCAACATCGGCAAGACGAAGGTCGTCGAGGCGGCCGACGCGGTGGCCGACTATGCCGCCTCGACCCGTGCGCTGGCTCCCTTGGCCGACTACCTCGTCATCAATGTCAGCTCACCGAACACTCCCGGTCTGCGCGATCTGCAGTCCGTGGGCAGCCTGGAGCCGATCATCACCGCCGTCCGCGACACCGCCGCCGAGGTGGTCGAGCGCCCGCGGTCGACGCTGGGTCATGTGCCCCTGCTGGTCAAGATCGCCCCGGATCTCGCCGACGAGGATGTGGCCGAGATCTGCGACCTCGCTCTGCGCACCGGCGTCGACGGACTCATCACGACGAACACGACGATCGATCGCGGTGTGCTGACCGGCGCCGAGGCGGAGTTCGCCGAAGGCCAGGCAGGCGGCATCTCCGGACGCCCCGTGGCCGAACGCTCTCTCGAGGTGCTGCGTCTGGTCAAGAGGCACGTAGGCGACGAGCTCACCGTCATCTCCGTCGGCGGCGTCGCGGATGCGAAAGACGCCCGGGCTCGAGTGGCCGCGGGCGCCGATCTGGTTCAGTTCTATTCGGAGATGATCTACTCCGGTCCGTTCTTCCCCGGCCGCATCGCACGCGGCCTCGAGTCGAGCCGGCTGCTCACTCGGGGTACTGGCGGCGCTTGACCTGAGGCTTGGGCATGCGCAGCGGACGCAGCTGGATGCTGCGCATGACTGCGTAGAAGGTGATGCCCCGTTCGACCTCGCCGAACTTGTTGCGCAGCCGGTTCTTGAGGATGTAGTTGAGCACGAACCCGTCGAGGACGATCAGTGCGATGAGACCCCAGACGGCGTAGGTGAAGTACTGCTGGATCTGCACCGGCTGCGTGAACGCGATGACGAGGATGAGGATCGCGGCTGGTATGAAGATCTCGCCGATCGAGAAGCGGGCATCGATGTAGTCGCGGATGTACCGGCGCTGCGGGCCTTTGTCCCGGCGGGTGAGGTATTTCTCCTCGCCGTTCATCATGCCGATGCGTGCGCGGTCGCGCTCCTGCCGCTGGTGCTCCTTGGCTTGTCTGTTCGCGACTTTGCGATCCTTGTTCACCAAGGGCTGACGGCGCGCGGACTCCTGTTGGCTGCGCTTGGGCGTGGGCCGTCCCTTCTTCGCCTCCGCTTCGCGACGGGCGTCGGCTTCTGCGGAGAGGTCGTCATGGACTGGCTGAGAGGCGGAGGTTTCGTCCTCGGCGCGAGATTTTTTGTTTCCGAACACGAGATGAATACTACCTTTGGAGGATGAGCGAATCGACTTCAGCACTTGACAGTGCACAATTGCATGCCGAACTGGACACCATCTTCGACGAGGTTCTCGGCAATCTCACGGATCTCGTCGCCATCCCCTCCGTCGCCTGGCCGAGCTTCGACGCCGCGAATGTCACGGCCAGCGCCGAGGCTGTCGCGGGCTTGGCGCGTCAGCTCGGCCTCGAGACGGAGATCCTCACCGCGAAGCAGTCGGACGGCGCCGACGGATACCCGGCCGTCGTCGCCTCCGTGCCGGCGCCGGAGGGCGCCCCGACCGTCCTCCTCTACGCCCATCACGATGTGCAGCCGCCCGGCCGCGCCGAGGATTGGGACACCGAACCCTTCGTCGCCACCCGGAAGGGCGACCGCCTCTTCGGCCGTGGAGCCGCCGACGACAAGGCCGGGATCATGGTCCACCTCACGGCTCTGCGGCTGCTGGCCGACCGCCTCGGTGTCGGTGTGACGCTCTTCTTCGAAGGTGAGGAAGAAGCCGGCAGCCCGAGCTTCCGCAATTTCCTCGAGACCTACCGGGACCGCCTGCGCGCAGATGTCATCGTCGTCGCCGATTCGGGCAACTGGGCAGCGGGGACTCCGGCCCTGACGACGAGCCTGCGCGGAATGTGCGCCGTCGAATTCGAGGTCTCCACCCTCGACCACGCCGTGCATTCGGGAATGTACGGGGGAGTGGCACCGGATGCGATGCTCGCGATGACGAAGCTGCTGGCAACCCTCCATGACGACAACGGCTCCGTCGCTGTCGCCGGCCTGCACTCGAGCACAGAGACGTCCATCGACTTCGACGAGGCGACGCTGCGAACAGACTCCGGGGTGCTCGCGGAAACCGAGCTCATCGGCGCAGGCACCTTGGCCTCCCGTCTGTGGACACAGCCGTCGATCACCGTCATCGGTCTCGACATTCCCGATGTGGCGGTCTCCTCGAATACCTTGCAGTCCTCCCTGAAGGCCAAGCTCTCGATCCGACTCGCGCCCGGGGACACCCCCGCCTCGGCGGTCCGGGCCGTCGAGGAGCATCTGCGCGCGCATCTGCCCTTCGGTGCGCAGTTGAGCATCGGGGAGACCGAGGGCGGAAGCCCCTGGCAGGCCGATGAGAACGACCCTGTGGTCCGGACCGCCCGCCAGGCGCTCACCGACGCTTGGGGCACCGAATCGGTGACGATGGGCATCGGCGGATCGATCCCCTTCATCGCCGATCTGCTCGATGTGTTCCCCCGCGCATCGATCCTCGTCACGGGCGTCGAAGATCCCGACGCGAGGGCCCACAGCGCCAACGAATCGCTCTACCTGCCCGATTTCAAAGCCGCGATCGTCGCCGAAGCCCTGCTGCTGCAGCGCCTCGGCGACCACGGATGACACGAATGGGGAATAGCTTGCCGGGCACCGACGTTGTCGCCGGTGTAGCCTGGGGACAGGAACGCGAAAAGGAGTAACCATGACTGTGACCGAAAAAGCAGAAGCCACCCACGAGGTGGAGCTGTCGTCGACCGCTGCCGACAAGGTCCGCAGCCTGCTGGAACAGGAAGGTCGTGACGACCTGCGCCTGCGCGTGGCTGTCCAGCCCGGCGGATGTTCCGGACTGATCTATCAGCTCTATTTCGATGAGCGCTTCCTCGACGGAGACGCGGTCCGCGACTTCGACGGCGTCGAGGTCATCGTCGACCGGATGAGCGTTCCCTACCTCAGCGGTTCGACCATCGACTTCTCCGACACCATCGAGAAGCAGGGCTTCACCATCGACAACCCCAACGCCGGCGGATCCTGCGCCTGCGGAGACTCGTTCCACTGATCAGCCTCGGCTGAGGAGGAGCGCTTCTCATGGACCTGGAGGATCTGCGTGCCGTGTCGTACACGGCAACGCAGCCCCAGGTCCTTTTGTCGTATCGGGCCGGACTCTTCCCGATGGGAGTCGGCCACGGAGGCACCGGTCGGATGGGATGGTGGGCTCCACGACGACGTGGAGTTCTGTTTCCCGGTGACCTGCGCGTGACGAAGAGCCTGCGCAAATCGATGAAGCACTTCACCTTCACCATCAACCGAGCCTTCATGCACGTCATCCGGGCGTGTGCCGACCCGCGGCGGACGGGCAGCTGGATCACCGAGGAGATGATCGAGCTCTACCAGGGCCTCCACGACGACGGGTGGGCGCATTCGGTCGAGGTCTGGAACGACGATGAGCTTGTCGGCGGACTCTACGGAGTCGCCATCGGTTCGTTCTTCGCCGGCGAATCGATGTTCCACACTCAGCGGGACGCCTCGAAGGCCGCGCTGGCCCACCTCGTCGAACTCTTCGACGGAACCGACGTCGTCAGCGGAGAAAGCCGGTCCACCTCGGCGGATGCGGATACGGGACCGGTGGAGTGGCTCATCGACTCCCAGTGGCAGACATCACACCTCGCCACCCTCGGCGTGTCGGAGATCAGCGGCCTGGAGTACTCCGCGCACCTAGATTCCGCGCTCAGGGGCAGTGTCTGTCAGCATATTCTCAACAAATGAACATCTGCAGGTGAATTTCTACCGCGTGTAGCGGTAGTCTTATGAGTGACAGAGTAAGTACACGTCTCTCGGCCTGACCTGGAGACGCAGAACGTTGTGAAAGGCTGCACGTGGATTCTCCGAATCAGTCAGGACCGCAGCGGTCCTGGGCGAAGCGGCTCGGCATTCTGAGCGCCGTGTTGATACCGGCGTTGCTATCGGGTTGCACTAAAGAGCAGATCGCCACAGGATTTTTTCCCGTCGAATCGCAAGGCGCGACGAACCACACTGATGCCTATACAGCGCTGTGGAACGGCGGCTGGATCGCCCTTCTCATCGTGGGCCTCATCGTGTGGGGACTCATCCTGTGGGCCATGGTCGCCTACCGCCGCCGCAAGAACGATCGCGGACTGCCGGTGCAGATGCGCTACAGCATGCCGATCGAAATCCTCTTCACGGTGACTCCGGTCGTCCTCGTCCTCGGCTTCTTCTTCCAGAACGTCCAGGTCATGGAGAAGACGACGGATGACTCCACCCCTGGCGAGCAGGTCATCGAGGTCGCTGCCAAGCAGTGGGCCTGGGACTTCAACTATGAGACCGAAGACGTCTACTACGCCGGCACTCAGGTTGCCCTCGACGGCACCGAAGCCCCCGAGAAGACCGCTCCCGTCCTCTACCTCCCCGTCGACACCGACCTGGAGATCCGCCTGCACTCCCGCGACGTCCTCCACTCCTTCTGGGTCCCCGCCTTCCTCGAGAAGCGAGATATGATCCCCGGCCACGATCAGAGCCTGCATCTGCGTGCCGAGAAGGAAGGCGAGTATGTCGGCAAGTGTGCCGAGCTTTGCGGTGAGTACCACTCGGAGATGCTTTTCAACGTCAAGGTCGTGTCGAAGGAAGAATTCCAGGAGTACACGCAGTCGCTTGCCGATCAGGGCAACACAGGCCAGCTGGGACCGGAGTACGATCGCAACTGGTACCCGAAAGAAGGTGCTGAGAAATGACCGCCACGATGGATCAGGCGGCTCTTGATGCTCCGGTAGTTCCACGGAGCAAGGGCAAGATCATCGTCGACTGGATCACGTCGACGGACCATAAGACGATCGGGTACATGTACCTCATCGGCTCGTTCTTCTTCTTCTGCGTCGGCGGTGTGATGGCGCTCATCATCCGCCTCGAGCTCTTCGAGCCCGGAATGCAGATCGTTGAGACCAAGGAACAGTACAACCAGCTGTTCACCATGCACGGCACATTGATGCTGCTGATGTTCGCCACCCCGCTGTTCGCCGGCTTCGCCAACGTCATCATGCCGTTGCAGATCGGCGCTCCGGACGTGGCGTTCCCGCGGCTGAATGCCTTCGCCTTCTGGATGTACCTCTTCGGCAGCCTTGTGGCCATCTCCGGATTCCTCACCCCTCAGGGTGCGGCATCCTTCGGCTGGACCGCCTACGCGCCATTGAGCAATACGACGTTCACACCGGGCGCCGGTGGTAACTTGTGGGTCCTCGGACTCGCCCTGCAGGGCTTCGGAACCATCCTCGGCTCCGTCAACTTCATCACGACTGTGATCACCATGCGCGCCCCGGGCATGACCATGTTCCGCATGCCGATCTTCACCTGGAACGTCCTGGTCACCGGCATCCTCGTGCTCATGGCCTTCCAGCCTCTGGCTGCTGCGCTGCTGGTGCTCGGTTCCGACCGCGTCCTCGGTTCCCATGTGTTCAGTCCGGGCAACGGCGGACCGATACTCTGGCAGCACCTGTTCTGGTTCTTCGGCCATCCGGAGGTCTATGTCATTGCGCTGCCGTTCTTCGGCATCGTCACAGAGATCTTCCCGGTGTTCAGCCGCAAGCCGGTCTTCGGCTACAAGGAACTCGTCTTCGCGACAGTTGCCATCGCTGCGCTGTCGGTGACCGTGTGGGCCCACCACATGTACGTCACGGGCGTCGTGGCACTGCCGTTCTTCGCCTTCATGACGATGCTCATCGCGATTCCGACAGGTGTGAAGTTCTTCAACTGGATCGGCACGATGTGGAGAGGCTCGATCACATTCGAGACTCCCATCGTGTGGTCGATCGGCTTCCTCGCAACGTTCCTCTTCGGCGGTCTGACCGGAGTCATCCTGGCCAGCCCGGCCCTCGACCAGCATGTGTCCGACACCTACTTCGTCGTGGCGCACTTCCACTACGTCGTCTTCGGCACCGTCGTGTTCGCGATGTTCGCCGGATTCTACTTCTGGTGGCCGAAGTGGACGGGCAAGATGCTCAACGAAAAGCTCGGACACATCCACTTCTGGATGCTGTTCATCGGCTTCCACGGAACCTTCCTCGTCCAGCACTGGCTGGGTGTCGACGGAATGCCGCGTCGTTACGCCGACTACCTGCCGCAGGACGGTTTCACCTGGATGAACCAGGTGTCGACGGTCGGTTCGCTGCTGCTGGGTCTGTCCATGGTTCCGTTCTTCTGGAACGTGTGGATCACCCACCGCAATGCACCCAAGGTGACGGTCGATGACCCATGGGGCTACGGAGGATCGCTCGAATGGGCTACCTCCTGCCCGCCCCCGCGTCACAACTTCACCTCGCTGCCGCGGATCCGCTCCGAACGTCCTGCCTTCGACCTCAACCACCCCGAGCTGCTTGAATACAGCGGTCACGGTCAGGCAGAACCCCAGCTCACAGGAGACAACGCCAAATGAAGTCATCGATCTACGTCTTCAACCTCTGCGGCCTGTTCTTCATCGCAGTCGGGATCTTCTACGGCTTCTTCACCGACTTCACCGAGCTCGTCGGATTCCCGGCGTTGCTCCTCGTCGGACTGATGGCCCTGATGATCGGCGTCTACCTCTGGCTGACGGATCGACGCGTCGGTCGTCAGCCTCAGGACAACGACGACGCCGAGATCTCCGACGCCGATGCCGACTACGGTATGTTCAGCCCGTGGAGCTGGTGGCCGATCGTCAGCGCGGGAGCCGCCGCCGTCGCATTCTACGGAATCGCCATGGGTTGGTGGATCTTCCCGTTCGGTGTCGTGCTCGGCATCGTTGCTCTGGTCGGTCTCACCTACGAACACGATCGCGGCGATTTCGCCCACTGATTCAGTGATCTGATCGCCCAACCACTGTGGCCCGGACTCAAGTCGAGTCCGGGCCACAGTGCTATTCAACGGCAGCGGACAGACCGAAGCAGGTGGACAGGAAAACATCTTGGGGCACGTCCTCCGGTCCCTTGTCGGCGCCGGAGTGGCTGATGGACGCTTGCGTGGTCTCCTGCGGCCCGTACGTACACCCGCAGGGTCGCACTTCTGCCGTTCGCAGTCGGAGCAAACGGCGGACTGCTCTTCCGGAGCTAAAGGCGGACTGCGGTTTGGTCCAGGTTGTTCTGAATTCATCACGTTCTTCGGTGAGCATTTGAGAACATTCAGTACCAATTCGACAGAGCACACCGCGATGAAGGAGGCGTTGTGCCGACGCAATCGCCAAGATCGACATCGGGTCCACCACGGATCGCGGCGGGCGTCCACTAGGGCGGACGCAGACGCAGCCGGAGGCGACTGGAGGCTGAAGAGAGCCCTGGCGACACTCTTTCGCTGGCCAAGATGCGGCGGTGCGTCACTGTACCGTTCGGCTCATTCTCTTTCTGCCAATCTTGGGGCCGATGAGCCTCGATCGGCAGTCGAGACTTTGAGAGCAGCTATGAGGCGCCAGGCAACGTGCCAGGGGAGAGGCAGATTCCACGTCTGGGCACCGCTGAACGAACGCCCGTCTTCGTGCACGGGCCTCCCCGAGGCGAACGGAGCAGTACGTTCAGAAGCTTGCTGCAGGCCCGTCAGCGGCCCGTCGGCAGTCTCAGACGACCTAGTACCCGGCCAGAGCATTTTGAGACGCAGGACGTGGCTCTCATAGCCTACGCCGGGTGTTCCGATTCGCGGAGAACCGCATCGGTTCGACACGGGACCATTCCGATCGAGGCGGAAGCGGCTCAATCCAGGTGGTACTGCCCCTGGCCAGCAGGTGCTGAGACCGACAGGGAAAGGTGCAGATCTCCACATCAGGAGGCGGAGAACGGAGTACGCGACGGGGAGTAACGAGTGACCGCCTCTTCTGTGAATTGAGCGAGGGGCTCAGCAGTTGAACTGCTGAGCCCCTCGTATCAGGTGTGTCGGACCTGTCAGTGTCCGAGTTCCTTGTTGTTCGAACCCTCGACAGCGTCGTGGTCGTGGTGCGAAGCCTCGAGCTCCTGCTTCGTCACCGGGGCCACACGATCTTCGAAGAAGAAGCGAGACAGACGTGCACGCAGCTTCTCCATCCCCGTGATCTTGCCCTCGGCATTCGGCTCGGCCGGTACGTAGGCCGGCGACTCGAACGCGGTGATCTTCCACAGCTTGTGCGGGGGAAGAGCCTCGTGACGTTCGAGGAACTCACCGTGGGGCAGACGGATGATATGGGCCGTCTCCCGTCCGTGCAGAGCGATTTCACGATCCTTGCGCTGAAGCGCGAGGCACATGCGCTTGGTGATGATATAACCGATGATCGGTCCGAAGAAGAACAGGAATCGGAAGATGTAGATCATGTCGTTGAGCGACATCTGGAAGAACACTGCGATGATGTCACCCGATGCAGCCGCCCACATGTTGCAGTAGAAGATGATTCCTGCAACGCCGATGGCGGTACGAGTCGGGTTGTTGCGCGGACGATCGAGGATGTGGTGCTCCCGATGGTCCTTCTGCAGCCACGCCTCGAAGAACGGGTAGATGAACATGACAGCGAACACGCCGCCCATGACGATCACGGCGCTGTTGATGTTGAACGAGATCGGCCATCCGAAGATGTAGAACTCGAACCAGCCCGGGACGATGCGGAGGAACCCATCGGCCCAACCGATGTACCAGTCAGGCTGGGTACCGGCCGAGACCGGGGAGGGGTCATACGGACCGTAGTTCCAGATCGGGTTGATCGTGAACAGCGCCGAGATGAGCGAGAGCAGACCGAAGATGAGGAAGAAGAAACCTCCGCCCTTGGCTGCGAAGGTCGGCAGAACAGGTTCTCCGACGACGTTCTTCTCGGTGTTTCCGGCACCAGGGTACTGGGTGTGCTTGTGCACGACGACGAACATCAGGTGGATGCCGATGAGTGCGATGAGCAGAGCCGGCACGATCATGATGTGCAGGGTGTAGAGGCGGGCCACGATGTCGATGCCCGGGAACTCTCCACCGAAGAGGAAGAACGAGATATAGGTTCCGACGAGCGGCAGCGACTTCAGGATGCCGTCGATGATTCGCAGTCCGTTGCCCGAGAGCAGGTCATCGGGGAGCGAGTAGCCGGTGAAGCCGGCCGCCATGCCCATGATGACGAGCAGAACACCGACGACCCAGTTGAGCTCACGCGGACGGCGGAAGGCACCGGTGAAGAACACGCGGAGCATGTGGACGCTCAATGCGGCGACGAAGAGCAGCGCGCCCCAGTGGTGCATCTGTCGGATGAACAGACCGCCGCGGATCTCCAGGGAGATCGCGAGTGTCGAATCATAGGCTTCGGAGATCTCGACGCCGCGCAGCGGCAGCCAGGGTCCGTCGTAGTGCAGTTCGCCCATGGCCGGCTGGAAGAAGAACGTGAGGAACGTTCCGGACAGAACGACGATGATGAAGCTGTAGAGAGCAACCTCGCCGAGCATGAACGACCAGTGGGAGGGGAAGATCTTGCGACCGAACTCGCGCACGAGGACAGATGCCCCGACGCGGGTTTCGGCGAAGTTCGCCGCCTTCCCGATGGTGGTGGTTGGCTGTGTAGTACTCATGGGTGGTTGATCTCCCAGAACGTAGGTCCGACAGGCTCAGGGAAGTCCGACTGGGCAACCAGGTAGCCTTCGCTGTCCACGGTGATGGGCAGCTGAGGAAGCGGTCGTTTGGCCGGGCCGAAGATGACCTTGCAGTGTTCCGTCACGTCGAAGGTCGACTGGTGGCAGGGGCACAGCAGGTGGTGTGTCTGGTGCTCGTACAGTGCGACGGGGCAGCCGACGTGGGTGCAGATCTTCGAGTAGGCGACGATTCCGTCGTGCGACCAGTCCTTGCGATCCGGATCCTCTTTGAGTTCCTTGGGATCGATGCGCATGAGAAGCACGGCCGCCTTGGCCTTCTCGTTCAGCGGGTGCTCGCTGGCCTCCTCGTCGCCGATGCCCGAAGGCAGGACATGGTAGGCCGAGCCGATGGTGACTTCGTCAGCCTTGATCGGACGTTCGGAATCCACCGAGGGGATTCCGCCGACGTCGCGGGTGAGGCGAGTGCCCTTCTGCCAGAGCGTGTTGAACATCTTGTCGCCCGGCAGCGGACCGAGGTCGCGGAAGACGAGAACTGCCGGCAGCGGCGCGATCGCCAGAGCGGCGATGAGCGTATTGCGCAGCAGAGGACGACGGGCGATGCCCGACTCTTCCTTGGCCTGGTGGAGGATCTCGAGCGCAATCGCCTGATCCTCTTCGCTGCCGCCGATGTCATGGCGTTCGTCGATGCCCTCGTGATCGCTCATGAGGTTCTTGGCCCAGAGCACTGCACCGAAGCCGATGGAGAACATCGCGACAGCGGCACCGAGGCCGACGAACATGTTGTGAAGGCGGATGCTCTGCATCGATTCGCCCGGGGTGAACAGGAAGTACGCCACGATGAACCAGATGGTTCCGATCATCGAGAGGATGAACCAGGCGGCTACCTGTCGTTCGGCGACCTTCTCGGCGCGTGGGTCCGAGTCGGCCAGGCGCGGTTTGTGCTCGGGCAGACCTGGGTTCGTGAACCCGTTCAACTCCTCGAGCTGGCTGCCGCCGCCGGAGTGCTCTTTCGAGGTCATTGAATTCCCCGTCTATTCTCGTAATTGATGGTGAACGACACTGTCAGACTCACTTGGCCCTGGATGACAGCCACACTGTCAGACCGATGACGGCAGCAAGTCCGAAGAACCAGATGAACAGGCCCTCTGCCACTGGGCCCAGCGAACCGAGCTTGAAGCCGCCGGGGGAGGGGTTGTCCGAGACTTCCTTGACGTAGGCGATGACATCGCGCTTGTCTTCGGGAGTCAGGTTCGCGTCGTTGAAGATCGGCATGTTCTGGGGGCCGGTCTGCATCGCTTCGTAGAGGTGCTTCTCGGAGACTTCGGACAGGTTCGGTGCGTACTTGCCGCGGGTCAGCGCACCACCGGAGCCGACCACGTTGTGGCACATGGCGCAGTTGGTGCGGAACAGACCGCCGCCGGCAGCGGGATCACCCTTCGAAGCATCGAGGTACTCGTCTTCGGGAACTGCCGGCCCGGGGCCGAGCGAAGCGACGTAGGCAGCGAGCTGAGCGGTCTGCTCTTCGTCGAACTGCGGTTCCTTGACGCGAGCCTGCGGGCCGTTGGCCTGCAGCGGCATGCGTCCGGTGCCGACCTGGAAGTCCACTGCAGCGGCGCCGACGCCGATGAGGCCGGGACCGGCCTTCGAGCCTTCGGCGTTCATGCCGTGACAGGTGGCACAGTTTGCCGCGAAGAGTTTCTTGCCTTCTTCGATATCAGAGGCGCTGGCTGTGTCCGCCTTGGCGCTCGAAGTCTGCGTGAAGAGTGCATAGGCTCCGCCGGTCAGCAGCAGTCCCACGAGAAGAAGCGCGACCAGCGCCATGGGATGTCTGCGGCGATCTGCTAGAAGCTTCACTTGATCGTCCTTTGCTTGAAGTGTTGTGAGTCCTGGGGGCCGAGCATCTCGGGCCGGCTACTGGAGCAGGTAGATGACGCCGAACAGACCGATCCAGACGACATCGACGAAGTGCCAGTAGTAGGACACGCAGATTGCGAATGTGGCTTCATGGTGACCGAACTTCTTCGCTCCGTAGGCGCGTCCGATGACGAGCAGGAAGCAGATGAGCCCGATGGTCACGTGAATGCCGTGGAAGCCCGTGGTCAGGTAGAAGACGGAACCGTAGCCGTCGGAGCTGATCGAGATGCCCTCGCTGACGAGGGTCGCGTACTCCATGACCTGACCGGAGACGAAGATCGCGCCCAAGGCGAAGGTGAGGTAGAACCACTCGACCATTCCCCATTTGGCGATGTTGAACAGCGACCCGGTCCGCCGGGGACGGAACCGCTCGGCAGCGAACACACCGATCTGGCAGGTGAACGAAGACGACACCAGGATCAACGTGTTGCCGAGAGCGTAGGGGATGTCGAGGATCTGGGTCCTCGCCTCCCACAGCTCCGGAACAACGGACCGGACGGTGAAGTACATGGCGAAGAGCGCGGCAAAGAACATCAGGTCGCTCGCGAGGAACACGATGAAGCCCACCGTGGTCACATTCGGACGATTGACAACCGGATGTGCTGGCGCTGTTTGAGATGCAGTGGCAGTTGACACAACCCCATTATTACCCGTCTCGGGGTGAGTTTTCATCTTTTACCCAGGTTTCGAGAAAGAAATTTCTACACGACGTAGCAAAAACCGCGATCTGGTGCCGAAATCTCGTTTCGGATGCCGCTTCCGCCCGCGTGTCGAAGTCGCGATAGTATGCCGCAGGTAAGGTCCGCCCTGAGCTTCGGGGCGGCGGCAGCCCCTAGTGAGAGTTCAGACGGATGACCGAATCGACGCCCAAGACCACCCCGGCAGCTCAGGCTTCCGGGGCCCGCACCACGGTTCCGGCGGCCGCTGAGAACTGGCCCGACCTGATCATGGCTCTCATGCACCAGCAGGACCTCGATGGAGACCAGGCGGCTTGGGCGATGGATCAGATCATGTCGGGCAAGACTCCGGATGTGACAATGGCCGCATTTCTCGCCGCACACCATACGAAGGGCGAGACGGTCGAGGAGATCGCCGGCCTCGTGGCGGCCATGATGGATCATGCCGTTCCCCTGCCAGGACTGGAAGATTCCGTCGACATCGTCGGCACCGGAGGCGACCGCGCGAAGACGGCGAACATCTCCTCGACCGCGGCCATGATCATCTCCGCCACCGGACAGCGGGTCGTCAAGCACGGAAACCGCGCGACATCCTCGGCGTCGGGATCGGCCGATGTGCTCGAAGCCCTCGGCGTGCGGTTCGACATCACACCCGAACAGACCGGTCAGATCGCCCAAGAGGTCGGACTGGCCTTCTGCTTCGCCAACGTGTTCCATCCGTCGATGCAGTTCGTCTCTGCAGTGCGGCGCCAGATCAACGTTCCCACCGCGTTCAACATCCTCGGCCCCCTGACGAACCCGGCTCGAGCCAGGCATACGGCCATCGGCGTCGCCGATGCCCAGATGGCCCCGCTCGTCGTCGGCACGCTGGCCAAACGCGGGCACCAGGCCGTGGTCTTCCGGTCACGCGACGGTCTCGACGAGCTGAGCAACACCGACGTCAACGATGTGTGGGAAGTCCGTCACGGCGAGATCGAACACACGACGTTCGACGCCCTCGACCTCGGCATCGAGCGGGCGACGAAGGACGATCTGCGCGGCGGCGGCCCGAATGAGAACGCGGCCATCACGCGCGCGGTCCTCGACGGTGAACGATCGGCCGTGCGCGACATCGTGGCCATCAACGCCGCAGCGGCGCTCGTCGCCGCCGACGAGTCGGCTGTGGGCACCTTCACGGAGCGCTTGGCCCTCAAACTCGAAACTGCGGTGGCGACGATCGACAACGGGGGCGGCGCGGACAAGCTCCAACAGCTCATCGACGTCTCACACAGAGTCGCTGAGTCGAACCGCTCCTGAGCTCTGTGCATGGCTGGTCGCTCCCTGACGGGGCAGCGACCAGCCATGATCGCCTGCGGGCGTCACAGAGACGAGCTCGGCGGTCTCCAGCCAGCCGGCCAGCAGACGCGACTCCTCCGGGAGCGAGTCGGTCTCCTGCGGCAGCGCTCCGGGGGCAGGGACCCATTCGGCCGTCGAACTCAGCGCCGACAGAGAATCTCCCATGGCTTGCCTGGTCGACACATGGCCGGCGCCGGCGAGTTTCCCGTGGCGGATGATCGCCAGGTCCCAGCCGGAGTCGAAACCGGGGGCCGCCGCAATCAGTTCGGGAACTCTCCGCAATGCCGTGACCTGTTCGGCTCGCGCCGCGATGGACACTGCCGAGCGCATTGAGTCACGGACCTCGGCGGCCGTTTCGAACCGGGCCTCTCCTGACAGTCGCTGCATGCGTTCAGCGGCCAAGCGCTGCAGTGAGGACAGGTCCCCATCGAGCAGAGCGAAGAGCTCGCGGATCGAGCTCTGGTAGTCATCGACATCGGTGATCCCAGCGCAGGGACCGCCGCATTGACCGACCTGTGCACTCACACAGGGACGATGTACGCCGAGGCTGCGCTGCGTGATCGCTGCCGTGCACCTCTTGACGGGGTAGAGGGTGTCGAGGAGTTCCTTGACGGCCTGGGCCGACTTCCGTGAACGGAACGGTCCCAGCGGTGGAGCGGGGGAGCGTTCGAGCGCCGAGTTCGCCCGGACCACCGACAGTCGGGGGAAGAGCTCATCGCTGAGGACGATCCAGGAATTGCGTTCCGGGTTCTTCGACCGTCGGTTGTAAGGCGGCGCCAACTCTCCGATGAGGCGGATCTCGCGGACTTCGGCTTCCAGCGGGTGGGCGCAGGGCAGGCAGCTGACCTCTTGTGCCGCAGTGATCATCTCGGCCATGCGGCCACGGTTCTCCGAGGCGTTGAAGTACCCGCGCACTCGCCTGGCCATATTTCCGGACTTGCCGATGTAGAGCACACGGCGAGTGCCGTCGAGGAACATGTAGACGCCGGGCTCCGCGGGAACGCCCTTGGCCAGGTGGGATTTGGCCTGACGCTTCGCCCACCCTGACTGCCTGACGGTCGACAGCTCCTCCAGCGTCGTCACTCCGTAGCCGCCGAAGCGTTCGAACAGATGGTGGAGGAGCTCGCCGGTCGCTCGCGCATCGGAGAGCGCACGGTGATCGGGCTCGACCTGGGTGCCGAAATGAGCGGCGAGCGTCGAGAGTTTGTGGTTGCGCACTTCGTCGCGGCCGACCACGCGTCGGGCCAGCGTGACGGTATCGAGGACTGTGGGCGCCGGCCAATGGTAGTCGAGACGTTCGCAGGCCGAGCGGAGGAATCCGATGTCGAAGGGCGCATTGTGTGCGACCAGCACCGCACCGACGGAGAATTCCAGGAAGCTCGGCAGAACCGAGCTGATCGGAGGTGCGTCATCGACCATCGCATGAGTGATGCCGGTGAGCCGGGCGACGAATGGGCTGATCACGGAGTGTTCCGGTTTGACCAGGGTCTGGAACTCGCCGATGACCTCGCCGCCGAGAGTCTTGACCGCGCCGATTTCGGTGATCTCCGATTGCCCGGCTCGGGTGCCCGTCGTTTCGAGGTCGACGATGACGAAGGTGACGTCGGACAGGGGAGTTCCGAGGCTGTCGAATGACAGCTGAGTGTTGTGCAGTGCGCTGGGCGCGCGGTCGAACGGGACGGTCATGATGTCCAGTCTCTCAGGTGTCGCTGACACGAAGCGGCCAGCATCGCTCACACCGAGGATCCGTCGCCGTCGTCGGCGGAACGATGGCTCGGCAGGTGGAAGAACAGACCGACCGCGCCGCCGATGCCGACGGCCAGGCCGATGAGCAGGTACCACCCGGGCAGCGGTCGGAAGAAGATCACGCCGATGAGCAGCAGCACGACCGCGCCGAGAGCCGCGGCCCAGGACAGCACGAGAGTGGGCGAAGCGGTGCGCCACCCGATCGGCTCCGCCGGTTCGCGCTCCCAATGCTCGGTGTCCTCGAGGGCGTCGCGAACATCCTCGGCGGGCATATCACCCGTCGTCGCCGAGGGTTCGGCGATCTGCCGGACGAGGTCGTCCCATTCCTCGTCGCTGATGCGCGATCGGTCGTGCCCGATCCGCTCCGGATCGGGAACCTCCCCTCGCCAGTCCTCCCGGCCCTCGTCGTCGGGAGTCGAAGCGGTGCCGTCGTCGTTCATACCTGACTCAGCAATTCCGTGGCCCCAGCTATTCCCCGGTCTCGGACTGCCGTGGCACGGTCGTTTCGGTGGAGACCGCCTGCAGGACCGCCTCTGCGATGGTGTTCGCGTCGAAGTCGAGGGTCGCCACATGGCGAGATCGGCGCAGGGCGACGATCCTCGGCGGGTGCGGAAGGTTCGATCGCAGCGCACGCAGCGTCCGCGGACTCACGACGTTGTCCTCACCGGAGACCATGGCAGTGACGGGGCGGGTGACTTTCCACAGATCGTCGCGCAGGGTTCGCAGCGCACGATGGAACGTGGCCAGGGGAGCCACCGGCGTCCGTTCGTAGGCGTACTCGTCGCGGTCCGGGTGGGCGATGTCGCCGCCGATCGACGGAATCGTGCGCACGACGTGCCTGAGCACTGGCAGCAGGGGAGCGAAGGGAGAGTCGATGTAGAGGGCAGGATTGACCACGACGATCTCGTCGGGCGCACCCTCTGCCGCCGCCAGGGCGAGTGCAAGGGCTCCACCCATCGACAGGCCGGCGACGACGACACGCTCGTGGTCGGCCTGCAGCCGACCCAGCTCGGTGCGCGCCTCGCCGAGCCAGTCGGACCATCCAGTGGAGTCCATGTCCTGCCATGAGGTGCCGTGTCCGGGCAGCTGGGGGACGCTGACGTCGACGCCCTCCGCTGCGATCGCGCGGGCGATCGGGACCCAGGAGACGGGCGAACCGGTGAGTCCGTGCAGGAAGAGAACCGCGGAGGCTGAACCGTTGTCGAGGCTGCGATAGGCGGCCGTCGGGTCCGCTCCGAGTGTGAAATCGATCTCCATGCTCCCAGCATGGCACGGATGAGTCCGAGACGGACTTCGCTGTTCACCGTTCGTGTCGATATATGATTGCCGAGGACGACAAAGAGTCGTAGTCGGAAGGGTGCGCGTGTTCTACTGGTTTCTCAAGCGAGTCCTCGCCGGACCCATCCTGCGGATCCTCTTCCGTCCGTGGGTGCGGGGCCTGGACAATCTGCCGTCCGAGGGCCCGGCGATCATCGCAGGAAATCACAACCACTTCATGGACTCGATCTTCGTTCCGCTGCTCGCTCCGCGTCCCGTCGTCTATCTGGCGAAGAAGGACTACTTCACCGGTCGCGGAATCAAGGGTGCGGTGACACGGTGGTTCTTCAAGCTCAACAATCAGCTGCCCATGGACCGCGGCGGCGGATCGGGATCTCAGGCGTCGCTCGAATCGGGTCTGAAGGTTCTCCGTGAGGGAAACTCGCTGGGCATCTATCCCGAAGGCACTCGCTCGCCCGACGGGAAGCTCTATCGCGGACGCACCGGCATTGCGCGTCTCGTCCTCGAGTCCGGCGCGCCTGTGGTTCCAGTGGCGATCATCGGCACGGACAAGCTGCAGCCTGCCGGTCGCCTCGTTCCCAAGCTCCGGCGTGTCGGAGTCGTCTTCGGCGCACCGATGGACTTCTCGAAGTATTCGGGTCTTCCTGTCGACCGTTTCATGCTGCGGTCGGTCACCGACGAGATCATGTACGAGATCATGCGCCTGTCCGGACAGGAATACGTTGACAGCTATGCGTCGACGGTCAAAACCAAGCTGCTGACGAGCGCCAAGCCGAAGAAGACGGATCCTCCGAACCGGGATGAATCGAAATCAGACGGCGAAAGCCCGTCGAACTAGGCCCTTCGGCCCCGGCTCCTTCCGCTCCGGGTCGCCTGAATGACATCCATGTGACATGTTCGAATACTGCGGTAACGGCGACACGCGGAAATTGTTACCTCGAGATGTTTGTCCTGGCGGGGACGGCAGAATAACTTGGAGTTGTTGAATCCCACTGTAGGTTCGCTGGGAAGAGAGCTAGAATGACTATGTTCTCGGTCCTTCCAAGCGACCTTCGCTTCCCCCAGGGACTTTAAGGAGGAGTCGGTGTGAACCGCTCAAGTCATGAAAGCGTCGACATGACGCCGATGCCGTCAGCAGCCCAAGGGCTGCTGTTCGATGATGATCTGCCCGTACTCGATGAAGAGGCCGGCTACCGCGGTCCCACCGTCTGCAAGGTCGTCGGCATCAGCTACCGTCGCCTCGATTACTGGGCGCGCACCGATCTGGTGACCCCGTCGATCCGCAATGCGACCGGATCCGGCAGCCAGCGGCTCTACAGCTTCCGTGACATCCTCGTCCTCAAGATCGTCAAGCGACTTCTCGACACCGGCGTCGGACTGCAGTCGATCCGCACCGCGGTTGAGCACCTGCGTTCCCGCGGCGTCGACGATCTCTCACAGATCACCCTCATGTCCGATGGCGCCAGCGTCTTCGAATGCACCTCACCTGATGAGGTCGTCGACCTCCTCCAGGGAGGGCAGGGCGTCTTCGGCATCGCCGTCGGCCGCGTCTGGAACGAAGTCGAAGGTTCGCTGTCCGAGTTCCCGAGCGAACGAGTCCCAGAAGACGACGCGGCCCTCGAAGCCATGGATGAGCTCGCCGCCCGTCGCGCACGCAAGTCCGGCTGACAGCCGACAGAGTACTCACACCACCACCGAGGCGGTCCGCTCAGTTCGAGCGGACCGTCTCGGTCGTCGTATGGAACGGAAAGGTGAGGCGCCGGGCGCCTCGAATGTGTCCGAGGCGCCCGGGAACAGAGAACTGCCGTCGCGAACCTGAGTTCGCGACGGCAGTCGACGTGTTGGTGGGGGAGCGGGGGCAGCTAGTCGTTCACTTCTGCTCGGGCTGCTGAGCGCCGTTCTTCGCCGGGGCGGCACCGCGTCGTCCGCGGATGTTCTCCGAGCGCAGTGCTCGTTCGAGAAGAGCGTCGAACGAGCCGGCGACTTCTTCGGCGGGTTTGCCCGGCCAGGAGTGGATCGGACGCGCCGATCCCTGAGCCTGCTGCATGACGGCCCGTTCGGCCAAGGGCGGATTGAGGACGAGAGGACCGAACATCTCACGCATCTCCTGGATGCGATAGTCATGTTCGGTCGAACCGGCACGTACCCGATTGACGACCAGGCCGAGTGGCTGCAGATCGGAGGCACCACGCTGCCGCAGCTCGTCCGTCGCCCGCAGGGCACGGTCGGCAGCCGCAACAGAGAACAGGCTGGGCTCGGTGACGACCGCGACTCGGTTGCTCGCTGTCCACGCCGTACGGGTGAGACCGTTGAGGCTGGGCGGACAGTCGATGAGGACGAGTCGGTAGCCTTTCGCGATGCGAGTCAGGGCATCTTCCAGCCGGCGCAGATAGCGCTCGGACAGCGAAGGCCGATCGAATTCCGCGGCACGCGGAGATCCTGAGATCACATCGAGGTGGCCGAGCCTGTCACCGACCCACCCGGAGGGGATGATCGCCTCGGACAGGATCTTCTGGGACTTCGGAGCAGCGAGCACATCGGCGATGTCGACACGCGTCGAGGTCGGCACATCGAGGCCGGTCGACGAGTCCGCCTGCGGGTCCATGTCGACGACCAGGGTGGGAATCCCCCTGTTGTAGGCCGCCGAGGCCAGACCGAGCGTCACGGATGTCTTACCGACTCCGCCTTTGAGGCTGCTGATACTTAGGACAAGCACCCTCCTACGTTAACGTATTGGCGGCTGCCGAGCCGTGCCGACCACGCCGAGACTCACGTCTCAGTCCAAAGTCGACCCCCGGGCGCAGAGGTGTTCCAGGTCACTTGTAGAGTATGTTCCCGACAGCTTGTCGACCAGTCGCCCAGTGCGGCCGATACAGAAGTGAGAGACACCTATGTTCTCTAAAGTCCTCGTGGCCAACCGCGGAGAGATCGCCGTTCGTGCGTTCCGTGCCGCCTATGAGCTCGGAGCCTCCACCGTCGCAGTCTTCCCGTATGAAGACCGCAACTCCGAACATCGCATGAAGGCCGACGAAGCCTACATGATCGGTGAGGAGGGTCATCCCGTCCGCGCCTACCTCAGCGTCGAAGAGATGCTGCGGGTGGCGAAGGAGAGCGGCGCCGACGCCATCTACCCCGGATACGGCTTCCTCTCTGAGAACCCCGATCTGGCACGAGCCTGTGCCGAAGCGGGCATCACTTTCATCGGCCCCAAGGCCGATGTGCTCGAACTGGCAGGAAACAAGGTCCAGGCGCTGGCGGCAGCACGCAATGCGGGCATCCCGGTCCTCGACTCGACACGTCCGTCGGCCGATATCGCGCAGCTGCTCGCCGATGCCGAATCGATGGAATACCCCCTCTTCGTCAAGGCCGTCGCCGGCGGCGGTGGTCGCGGAATGCGTCGCGTGGCTCAGGCCTCCGACCTCGAAGACGCTCTCAAGGCCGCGATGCGCGAAGCCGAAGGCGCCTTCGGCGATCCCACGGTCTTCATCGAGCAGGCGGTGCAGCGCCCCCGTCACATCGAGGTCCAGGTGCTGGCCGACAACGACTCGAACGCCATCCACCTCTTCGAACGCGACTGCTCCGTGCAGCGCCGCCACCAGAAGGTCGTGGAGATCGCTCCGGCCCCGAACCTCGATCCCGAGATCGCGGCCGCCCTGCACGCAGATGCCCTGAAGTTCGCAAAGGCGCTGGGCTACCAGAACGCCGGCACCGTGGAATTCCTCCTCGAAACCGACGGGCCGCGCGCCGGCAAGCACGTGTTCATCGAAATGAACCCGCGTGTCCAGGTCGAACACACAGTGACTGAAGAGATCACCGACGTCGACATCGTGGCCTCGCAGATGCGCATCGCCGCCGGGGCCACCCTCGAAGAGATCGGCCTGCGCCAGGACGAGATGCGGATAAAGGGCGCCGCACTCCAGTGCCGCATCACCACCGAGGATCCCGCGAACTCGTTCCGCCCCGACACCGGCACGATCACCGCCTACCGCTCTGCCGGTGGTGCAGGTGTGCGCCTCGACGGCGGAACCGTCCACGCCGGTGCTGCCGTCAGCCCCCACTTCGACTCGATGCTCGTGAAGCTCTCGTGCCGCGGCCGCGACTTCGCTCAGGCCGTCGGCCGTGCCAAACGCGCCCTGGCTGAGTTCCGCATCCGCGGCGTATCGTCGAACATCGGCTTCCTGCAGGCCGTCCTCGATGATCCCGCATTCGTCGCCGGAGACTTGTCCACGTCCTTCATCGAAGAACGCCCGCAGCTCTTCGACGCTCGAGTGAGCGCCGACCGCGGCTCGAAGCTGCTCGACTACCTCGCCGATGTCACGGTCAACCGCCCCCACGGCGAACCGGGCCTACGCATCCGTCCGGGCGACAAGCTCCCGAGCATCGACCTCTCCGCAGCACCCGCTGCGGGCAGCCGCGACCGTCTCGCCGAGCTCGGACCGGAGGGCTTCGCCCGCGCCCTGCGTGAGCAGAGCTCCCTGGCCGTCACGGATACGACATTCCGCGACGCCCACCAGTCCCTGCTGGCCACCCGTGTGCGCACACGAGACCTGCTGGCCGTGGCCGGGCACGTCTCCCGGATGACACCCGAGCTGTTGAGCATCGAGGCCTGGGGCGGTGCGACCTATGATGTGGCGCTGCGCTTCCTCGGCGAGGATCCATGGGAACGTCTCGAAGCCCTGCGCACCGCGGTGCCCAACATCAACCTGCAGATGCTTCTGCGCGGACGCAACACCGTCGGCTACACCCCGTACCCGACCGAGGTTACCGACGCATTCGTCGATGAGGCGGCCCGCACGGGCATCGACATCTTCCGCATCTTCGACGCTCTCAACGACGTCGAGCAGATGCGTCCGGCGATCGAGGCCGTGCGCGGAACGAACACGGCACTGGCCGAGGTGGCCCTGTGCTACACCTCGGACATCCTCGATCCGAAGGAAGAGCTCTACACGCTCGACTACTACCTGCGCTTGGCCGAACAGATCGTTGGCGCCGGAGCTCATGTGCTCGCCATCAAGGACATGGCCGGCCTGCTGCGCCCTGCCGCCACGGTCAAGCTCGTGACTGCTCTGCGGGAGAACTTCGACCTGCCCGTCCACGTCCACACCCACGACACCGCGGGCGGACAGCTGGCCACCCTCTATGCAGCTGCCGCCGCCGGTGCCGATGCCGTCGATGCCGCCTCGGCGGCCATGGCCGGAACCACCAGCCAGCCGAGTCTCTCCGCGCTCGTCGCCGCATTCGAGAACACCGAGCGCGACACCGGCATCAGCCTCGACGCCGTCAGCGACCTCGAACCCTACTGGGAATCGGTGCGCAAACTCTACGCACCCTTCGAGTCCGGGCTCGCCGGACCGACCGGCCGCGTCTACCGTCACGAGATCCCCGGTGGACAGCTGTCGAACCTGCGCCAGCAGGCCGTCGCACTGGGCCTGGGGGAGCGGTTCGAGGACATCGAGCACATGTATGCGGCCGCCGATTCGATTCTCGGCCACCTCGTCAAGGTCACCCCGTCCTCGAAGGTCGTCGGCGATCTGGCGCTCCACCTCGTCGGCGCCGGAGTTGCGCCGGAGGAGTTCGCGGAGAACCCCGACAAGTTCGACATTCCCGATTCGGTGATCGGCTTCCTCAACGGTGACCTCGGTGACCCTCCGGGCGGCTGGCCCGAGCCGTTCCGCACGAAGGCCCTCGCCGGCCGTTCCGCCAAGCCGCTCACCGAGCATCTCGAACCGGCGGATGCCGAAGCACTGCAGACGCCGGGCCGGGACCGGAAGGACAAGCTCAACGAGCTGCTGTTCCCCGGGCCGACGAAGGAATTCCAGTCGATGCGCTCGAACTACGGCGACCTCTCCGTCGTCGAGACCTCCGAGTACCTCTACGGCCTCACCAGTGGGGAAGAGCATGCCGTCGAGCTGGCGAAGGGCAAGAACCTGCTCATCGGCGTCCAGGCCATCGGCGGCACTGACGAGCGCGGGATGCGTTCGGTCATGTTCACCCTCAACGGGCAGCTGCGTCCGCTGCAGGTGCGTGACCGGTCCGTCGAAAGCGAAGTCAAGACTGCGGAGAAGGCCGATCCGAACAACAGCGGACACGTCGGCAGCCCGTTCGCCGGTGTTGTGACCATGCAGGTCCACGAGGGCGACAGGGTCTCCGTCGGCGACACCGTGGCCACCATCGAGGCGATGAAGATGGAAGCGACGATCACCACGCAGACGGCCGGAACCGTCTCCCGTGTGGCCATCGCCGATGTCCAGCAGCTCGAAGGCGGAGACCTCGTCGTGGTGATCGATGCCTGAACGTGAGATCCGACTGTGGGGAGACCCCGTGCTCCGCAGCAAGTGCGAACCGGTGATGGTCTTCGATGATCACGTCGAAGCTCTGGCAGCCGACCTCGTCGACACCGCACGGCCCGGGGGCCGTGCGGCCGTCGCCGCTCCGCAGATCGGGGTCGGACTGCGAGCCTTCGGCTACGACCTCGACGGTCGCACGGGATATGTCATCAACCCGGAGATCGTCGAGCTCGGCGGGCAGCTGCGAGATATCGAAGAAGGCTGCCTCTCCGTCCCCGGGCTGTTCTTCCCCACCCCACGCTACGAGTTCGCTCGGGTACGCGGGGTGGATGCGAAGAATCAGCCGATCGAGATCGAAGGCACGGAAGTCTTCGCCCAGATGCTCCAACACGAGGTGGGGCACCTCGACGGGCAGGTCTACATCCAGACTCTGCCCGGGGAACGCCGGCGGGAGGCCATGAAAGCCATCCGCTCGGCCGATTGGTTCCTCGCCCGAATGCCCTGAGCCGAGTCATTCGCACCCGACCGACCATATAGACCAAGAAGGAGAAGTTTATGAGCATCCAGCGCACCGCCGTCATCGGCAGCGGACTCATGGGAGCCGGAATCGCCGAGGTGCTGGCGAAGTCCGGTCTCGACGTCATCGTCCGCGAGATCAACGAGGAGGCCTCGGCCGCCGGTCGTGCCCGCATCGAGAAGTCCCTGGCTCGCGCAGTGGACAAGGGCAAACTCGATGCCGCTGCCCGCGACGAAGCACTCGGCCGACTGCGGTTCACCACCGATATCAGCGATCTCGCCGATCGTCAGCTCGTCATCGAGGCGGCCAGTGAGAACGAGGACATCAAGAAGTCGATCTTCGCCGAGCTCGACCAGGTCGTCACCGACCCGGAAGCGATCCTGGCCTCGAACACCTCGTCGATGCCGATCATCCGATTCGCGCAGGCGACCTCGCGCCCCGAACGCGTGCTGGGTGTGCATTTCTTCAACCCCGCACCGGTCCAGCCGCTCGTCGAGATCGTGTCCTCGGTGCTCACCACCGAGGATGTCCGCAGCACCGTGACGTCCTTCGTCGCCGATGTGCTCGGGAAGAATCCGATCCAGGCCGATGACCGCCCCGGTTTCATCGTCAACGCCCTGCTCATCCCGTACCTGCTCAGTGCGGTCCGGATGCTCGAGACCGGACACGCGACGAAGGAGGACATCGACGCGGGAATGGTCGGCGGCTGCGCCCATCCGATGGGACCGATCAAGCTGGCCGACCTCGTCGGTCTCGACACCTGCCTCTATGCAGCAGAGAGCATGTATGAGGAGACCGGTGACCCGGCGAACAAGCCTCCGATCCTGCTGTCGCGCATGGTCGATGCCGGCCTGCTCGGTGTGAAGTCCGGACGCGGATTCTACGAATACTGATCCGACGCTCCGGTACAGACAGGTCCGCCCCGAACCCTTCGGTTCGGGGCGGACCTGTCTCAGTCTGCAGGCAGCGTTCGGGTGTCAGCTGGCGAGCAGCTTCTCATAGCTGGCCAGGCGAACACACGCCACGAGGCCCTGAGCGGCGAGTTCGACCTCATCGAGGGTCGGCATCGTCGGCGCGATGCGGATGATGTTGTTGTGGGGGTCGAGACCGTACGGGTGTGTGGCACCGGCAGGAGTCAGCTTCACTCCGGCTTCCCCTGCGAGTTTGACGACCCGGTCGGCGATGCCCTCGATCGTTGTCAGAGTGATGAAGTACCCGCCGTCCGGTGAGGTCCACTGCGCCAGCTCTTCCGCTCCGAGTCCGTCCTCGAGCGCCTTGAGCACCGCATCGAACTTCGGTGCGACGATCTCGGCATGCTTGCGCATATGTGCTTCGACCCCGGCCGGGTCGGAGAAGAACCGGACATGGCGCAGCTGGTTGATCTTGTCAGGGCCGATCGCGACCTTCCCGAGGTTCGCTCGCATCCAATCGACCGTGGCCGGGCCTCCGGCGAAGAACGACACACCGGCCCCGGCATGAGTGATCTTCGACGTCGAGGCGAAGACCCATGCGCGTTCGGGATGACCCGCCTCTGCGCAGAGGGAGAGGATGTCGAGATTGTCCGGATGGTCCTCTCGCAGATGGTGCACCCCGTAGGCGTTGTCCCACAGCAGAGTGAAGTCGGGCGCCGCCGTCGGCATGGCAGCCAGCTCCCGTGCCCGCGTTTCGGTGACCGTGATTCCGGTCGGGTTGGAATACATCGGCACCAGCCACATGCCCTTGACCGCCGGATCTTCGGCCAGACGCTGCGCCTCGGAGATGATCGGGCCCTCGTCATCCATCGGGATGGTCAACAGCTCGAACCCGAGGGATTCGGCCAGGGTGAAATGGCGGTCGTAACCGGGCACGGGACACAGCAGCTTATGCGGACCCTGCCCCCACGGGCGATCATCGACGGCCGTGCCGTGCATGAGGGCGAAGGTCAGCGCCTGGGTCATGAAAGTCAGCGAGGCATTGCCGCCGGCCAGCAGCTGATCGGCCGGAACCTTGAGCAGCGGAGCGAAGATCTCCCGCAGTTCGATGAGTCCGTCGAGTCCGCCGTAGTTGCGGGTATCGACACCACCGGGAGTGCGGAAGTCGTCGCCGCTGACCGCAGTGAGCAGATCGGCAGCGAGGTCGAGCTGCTCCGGGGCCGGCTTGCCCCGTGTGATATCGAGCGCGAGACCGCGCGAGGCGAATTCCTCGTATGCGGCGGAGGCTTCGTCCAGTTTGGACGAGAGGTCGGACGGTGCGGACATGCTGGCTCCTTAGGGCTGGGAACGGGCCGTTGACTCCATCCTATCGACTCGGCGAATGTCGACGACGCTAGAGTGGTCTGCAGCGGTGACCCGGACGACCGCAGGCAACTCGATGAAAGGCAGACTCAGATGGTGCGACCACGTGCGCAGGCCGCCCACGGACGCAGTTTCGGCACCCAGGCCGGAGTCTATGACGAGGTGAGGCCCGGATATCCCGACTCCGCCCTCGACCTCGCGCTGACCGGTTGGGAGCCGCAATGGTCCGGTCTGCGCGTATGCGACCTCGGTGCGGGAACAGGGATCCTCAGCCGCCGGCTGCTCGCACACGGTGCTGATCTCATCGCCGTCGATCCCGACACAGCCGCACTCGAACGCAATCCTGCCCCCACGAAGATCGGCACCGCTGAGGACACCGGCCTGAAAGCAGAGAGCCTCGACCTCGTCACTGTCGCGCAGGCCTGGCATTGGTTCGACGAAGCGCAAGCAGCCGCCGAAGTGGCGCGCATCCTTCGCCCGGGAGGCCGGCTGCTCATCCTCATCAACCAACTCGATGTCCGCGTCGACTGGGTGCTGCGCCTGAGCCGGATCATGCACGCGGGCGACGTCTATCGACCGCAGTACCGACCTCAGCCCGGCAACGGTCTGGCTCTCACCGACCACAGGCTCGTCGAATTCACCACGGAGCTCGCCGTCGACGGAATCGTCGACCTCGCTCGCACACGGTCGTATTGGCTGCGCTCGAACGAGAGGACACGAGCCCGAGTCGAAGCAAACCTGCGCGAGTACTTCAGTGTCGAGCATCCTGTGTCCGGCACAGTGGATCTGCCGTATATGTGCCTGGCGTATCTCCTCGAACGGGCCTGAAACGCACGAAGCGGGCCGCACCCGATGAGGGTGCGGCCCGCTGTCGGCAACCGGGGAACGCCTCGGCGTCCGAACCTCGGCCACCGTGATTCCGTCGGAATCCGGCGCCGGTGTCAGCTGTCGAGGCCGGGGGAGCGGGGCTCGTCGGACGAAGACGATTCAACCACCTCGGGGGAGGTCTGTCCGGCTGCATGGGAGACGGAGATCTTCCGGGGGCGGGCCTCCTCGGCGACGGGGATCGTCAGCGTGAGGACACCGTCGCTGTAGTCGGCGCGGATGCGATCCAGCGCCACCCGGTTGCCGAGCGTGAGCTGGCGGGCATAGGTGCCGTTGGTGCGTTCTCGGGTCAGCCACTTCACGTCCTTGTCGGCGACCTCGGACTCGCGGCGAGCGCGAACCGTGAGCGTGCGGTCTTCGACGTCGACATCGATGCTGCTCGGATCGACTCCGGGCATATCTATGCGGGCGATGAAGACTTCGCCGTCGCGGTAGAGGTCCATCGGCAAGGTGGTGGCGTTCGGGGTGCGGGTCACCTCGGAGAAGAATCGGTCGAGGTCACGGATGGGGTCGAAACGTGTAGCCATGTGCTTCCTTTCGTTCGGGTCCTACATTGAGTCAAACACACTCAACTTTGAAATGATTCCAAACTCATGAAATTCTCAGTCTGTGAGCCTGGTTCCCATACTCCTCGCCCTTCTTCCCGTCACGGCGCTCATCGCATTCGGTCTCATGCTGAAGAGACTGCCGGGATTTCGGAGTCAGGAATTCTGGTCGGGCGCGGAGAAGCTCGCGTACTACTGTCTCCTTCCGGTGCTCCTCTTCACCTCCGTCGCCGAGGTGGACGTGGCCCATGTCCCGCTCGCGCGCTTGGCAGCGGCTCTCGTCATCCCCACCGTGATCGTATCCCTGGGCATCGTCCTCGCCCGCCGGGTCATCGCCCGCGATCTTCCGGCCTTCACCTCCGTTCTCCAAGGCGGGATCCGCTTCAACACCTATATCGGCCTGTCGTTGGCGGGCAGCCTGTTCGGTTCCGAAGGCAGCGCCGTGGCCGCGATCGTCGCGGCGATCCTCGTCCCCACGGTGAATGTCATCTCGAGCCTCGGCTTCGAGTTCCTGCGCACCGGACCGAGCTCGCTGCTCGCGCTGTTCAAGGCGATCGCGACGAATCCTCTCGTGCTCGGCTGCGTCGCCGGAGCCGCGGCCAATGTCAGCGGTCTGGGTCTGCCGGACGTGGCGGCCACGGTCCTCGAACCCTTGGCGGTCGCCTCGCTGCCCATCGGGCTCCTCTGCGTCGGTGCCGGTCTGCAGGCGTTCTCGATGCGTGCCCATGCCCGGGCGATCATCGTCTCGACGATCGTCAAGCTGATCGTGCTGCCGGGGCTGTCCCTCGTCGCACTGTCTCTCTTGGCAGTCCCGACGGTGCCGGCGCTGGTCGGACTGCTCTTCCAGTCGATCGCCACGGCGAGCTCGGGCTATGTCATGGCCCGGCAACTCGGGGGAGATGCGAAGCTCATGGCCGCACTCATCGCCGGTCAGACCGTCGTCATGCTCGTGTCCCTGCCGGTCGTGCTGCTCATCGGCAAGTCGGTCCTCGGCTGAGGACGAACCGGTCTCCCCACAACCTCGGGCCTGCATACGACAGCGGCCGATCCCGTGCTGGGATCGGCCGCTTGAGTACTCGATTCGAGTTCACACTCGACTCATGGAGCTCGATCTGAGCGCTGAGCCGGAGCGGTCATGCAGTTCTCACTCGCTGTCGGCGGTGATATCAGGGTGGCGTGAGCCGAGTTCGGAGTCGATGCGCAGGACACCGGCACCGTCGTTGCCGACGCGCTCGAGGCGACCGATGATCTCGGAGATGCTCGACTCCTCCTCGACCTGCTCGTCGATGAACCAGTGGAGCAGCGGCAGGACGTCGAGGTCGGCCTCGTCCTGAGCGGTGCGGTAGATGTTGCGGATGGACTCCGAGACCTTCTCCTCGTGGGCCAGTGCAGCCTTGAAGAAGTCGATCGGCTGCGAACCGGAGACCTTCGGAGCGGCGATGTCGCCGATCTGAGGGGCGAATCCGCGGTCGAGGCAGTGCTGGGTGAACTTGGCGGCGTGAACCTGCTCTTCTTCGGACTGGGCGCGCATCCAGCGCGTCATTCCGGGAAGATCGAGATCATCGAGCTGGATGGAGAGCTGGAGGTAGACCAACGAGGCTTCGAGTTCGAGGGTGACCTGCTCGTTGAGGACCTTCTGCATAGCGGGGCTCAGGTGCATCTTTTACTCCTTTGCGGTTCGAGGCGGATCCGTTCCGCCTGCTTAGAGAATATCCTGACACCTTTTCTAGAACCGTTCCAGTGTGGAAAGGCTCGGCAAACTCTGCCCAGGTATGCCATACCTGCCTCGACCGACGCTGCGTCCTGCGCAGAATGCCGATCAGAGGTCCGGCCGTCTGAGGTGATGACCGGTGGCGGCTTCGAAGGCATGAGCGACTCGCAGCAGCTCGACGTCCGCACCGGGCTTGGCCACGATCTGCACGCCCACCGGCAGACCGGAGGCCGAGAAGCCGGCGGGTACCGAGATGGCTGGGCAGCCGGTCGCCGAGATGAGGCACAGTGCCCGCATCCAATCGAGATAGTTCTCCAGCTGTACCCCGTTGATCTGACTGGGATACTCGATGTCCGCATCGAACGGCCGGACCTGGCACGTGGTGAGCACGAGGACGTCATGGCCGGCGAAATAGCTGTCGACTTCCGCGTGCAGGCGGGTGCGTGCTGATTCGGCCGAAGCCACCTCGGCACCGGTGAGGTCGAGGCCCATGCGGATGTTCCACCGGACCGATTCCTTGATTCTGTCCGGGTGCGCCTCATACAGACCGCCCCAGGAGCCCACGAAGTCGAGGGCGCGGCGGACGTTGAATACCTCGTCGGCGTCCGTGAGATCCGGGATCTCTTCGTCCACATGCGCGCCGAGGCTGCCGAACACCGGCGCGGCGGAAGCGACGATCTCCTGCACCTCGGATTCGACCGGAAGCAGTCCGTCCAGGTCGGGGTTGAAGCCGACCCGCAGTCCGGCGAGGTCGGGGGAGCGGTCGGCGTCGAGTGCGAACTCCGGGAGGTCGAAGACACTGCCCGATTCCAGGATCGATTCCGGCGCCGAAGGATGTGGCCCCGAAGCCACCGACATGAGCAGCGCCACGTCGGAGACCGTGCGTGCCATGAATCCGCTCTGGGACAGCCACGCGAAGGGGTTGCCCGGTCGAACGTGGGGGATACGGCCGTTGCTCGGTCGCAGACCGACGACGTTGTTGAACGATGCGGGCGACCGCAGTGATCCGCCCATGTCGGAGCCGTCTCCTGATGCCTGGATCCCGGCCGCGAGCACCGCCCCCACACCGCCGGAGGATCCCGATGCCGATTTCGTCCGGTCGTAGGGGTTCACGGTTGTGCCGAACACCTCATTGAAGGTGTGGGAGCCGGCGGCGAACTCGGGCACGTTCGTCTTGCCTGTCGTCGTGATGCCGGCGGCTTTGAGCCGGGCGATGATGAGCGCATCCGATTCGGGCACGCGATCGGCCATGAGCGGTGAACCCCAGGTCGTGCGCATACCTGCCGTGTCGTGGGTGTCCTTATGCGTCATCGGCACTCCGTGCAGGGCACCGAAGCTCTCACCGCGGGCGGTTGCTGCGTCTGCGGCATCAGCTCGGGCGAAGGCGGTTTCGTCGTCTCGTGTGACGACGGCGTTGAGAGCAGGGTTGACCTCATCGATGCGGTCGAGATGGGCCTGCAGAGCCTCCCGAGCAGAGACTTCTTTGGCGGCGATTCGGCCGGCCAGCTCACGGGTCGACCACCACAGCATCTCCTCGCTCATGCGCGGTCCTTTCCGACCTTGCTCAGCACCGCGGACAACGCGGCTCTGATGCCCGTCTCGAGAGTGGTCTCGACATCGTCGGGAGCGAAGAACGGGGAGTGATTCCCGGGCGGGGTCTGACCATCGGCGAACTTCTCGGGGGAGTAGCCACCGAAGAACCAGTACACGTATGGGACGCCGATGTCATCGCCGAACGCTCCGACATCCTCGCTGCCGGTGGCGGGCTCGGACAGGTGGACCTGTTCGGTGCCGAGTTCGGCTCCGACATGGGTGAGGAACGACTCGGTCTCCTCGGGGTGGTTGTAGCACCGCGGGAACCGATACATCTCTTCGATCTCGGGTTCCGGAGCTCCGGAGGCAAGAGCCTCGGCTTCGATGATGCGGCGGACCCGGTCGAGGACGATCGCGCGGACCTCCTCGGTGAAGGTGCGGATATTGAGTTTGAATTCGGCGGAGTCGGGGATGATGTTCTCTTTGAGTCCGCCGTGGAAGGTGCCGACGGTGACGACCGACATGTCGCGGCCGGAGATCTCGCGTGACACGACCGACTGAAGGCGGGTGATCATATAGGCGCCGAGGACGATCGGGTCGATCGCGTTCTCCGGCTGGGATCCGTGTGCCTGCTTGCCCTTGACGGTCACGCGCAGGCAGTCGGACATCGCCATGGCGGTGCCGCTGCTGACGTAGAGGTGACCGGCGGCACCGGGCCACACGTGCTGACCGAAGATGACCTCGGGGCGCACGATCTCATCCCAGAGCCCGTCATCGAGCATGGCGCGCGCACCTTGGCCGGTCTCCTCACCGGGCTGGAAGAGCATGACGACTGTTCCCGACCACAGGTCCCTGTGTGCGACGAGGTGCTTGGCGAGGTAGAGGCCGACCGTGATGTGAGTGTCGTGGCCGCAGCCGTGCATGACCTTCGTCGTCTCGCCGTCGGGAAGAGTGCCGTCCGCCGTGGAGGCATAGTCGAGTCCGGTGTCCTCGCTGATCGGCAGTCCGTCGATGTCGGCACGGTAGCCGATGACCGGACCGTCGCCGTTCTCGATCACGGCGACGACTCCGGTTCCGCCGAAGGTGTGTGTCTTCAGTCCGAGGGCCTGGAGCCGGGAGGCGATCTCCGCGGCGGTGTTCGTCTCCTGCATGGACAGCTCGGGAGTGCGGTGGAAGTGCTTGTAGTCGGCGATCGTCTGGTCAAGATCGGCACTGATCGACGCGCGGAGGGCGGAGTTGAGTGACATGATGTCCTTTCAGCAGAGGTCTGGTGCCATCTTGGCAGGAATTGTCGGATGCGGGGGTCGGTCTCGGCAGACGAGCACCGAACGTTGTCAGCCCTCAGTTGATGCCGACGGTGTCGGTGCCGTCGCTGTCGGGTCTTTTGTCCGTGACCGCCTTGTTGCGGGTGAACCATGTGATGAGGATGGTCAGGAACACGACGATGGCGACGTCGCCGGGCGCGAGCACGGGAACCAGTCTGACGAGGACGAGGATGACCAGCGCCGCCATGCCGAGGGCGATGAGCGTCGATTTCAGCTGCTTGAGAGAAGCGATGAGCTGGACGGTGACACCGCCGAGGATCGCCGGGAGGATGTAGAGCTTCGCGACGAGGGTCACCGGCTCGGGAATGAGGGAGACGAGCCAGGTGCCGAGGATGCCGACGAAGATGACCATCGAGGCGACGTGGATGATCGCGGCTCCGCAGATGGCCATCGTCGCCGCGTATTCGCCCTTGCGGGTGCCGGGCTTCGCCCCGATCGTGTCCTGGGCGACGATCGCCGAGGGCAGCAGCTTGTTCGCGACATTGCCGATCATGAAGGCCTGGTACATCCCGGCGGGTCCGAGGATCGGGAAATAGGTGAGAGGTTCGACGATGTAGAAGACTCCGTAGACGGCGAACACGGCGAGGAATCCCTTGAGGATCTCTCCGAAATCGATGTTCGCGTCGGCGACGAACAGAAGATAGAACGGCACCGAGGTGGCGATGAGGAATCCGATGAACAGCGTGATCGAGCCCCACCGGCTGGTGGTGCGCTCGAATGCCGCGTGCGAGGGTGATGTGATGATCGATGACATGGTCTCTCCTCAGGCTTCGGGCATGCCGAGACCGGCATAGTGGGCGAAGTAGGCGGCGACGAGGCCGATGAGCAGGGAGATTCCCAATCCCCATTCCTTCAGCCAGTTCTGTTTGAGCGTCTTGGCGAGCAGCAGGCAGATGCTCATCACCACTGCCGAGACGATGACGGCGATGACATGGGTCGGTGACTTCGGCAGCTCACGGAAGGTCAGCGCCGCGAAGGCCGCGAGCAGTGCCGCACCCGGGATGATCGACATGAGTGCGGGATTGACCTTCTCGAGCTTGTGAGAGCTGCGTTTGAAGATCGGGGTGAGGATGAGGGTGGAGATCATCCAGCCGGCGCCCGAGAGGCTCATCGCCATGAGGGCGACGATGAACACGCCGCGAGTGAAGGTCTCATCACCGAGGTTGGCACCCATGGTGCCTGCCGCCAGGGACGCAGATGCGACCTCGGTGGCGGCGGACCCGATGAGTCCGACGCGGACGATGACCGGGGGAGTGCCGAACAGAGGCAGCAGAGCGATGGCGACGAGGACCACCGACAGCGATGGCCCGATGGCGGCGACACCGCCGGCGCGGAAGGCCGAACGGACTTCCTGTTGGCTCATACCCGCGGACTCGGCGTTCTTCTTCACCGCGGTCATGTAGATGAGCGATTGAACGACGACGACACCCATCACCGCCATCGCGAGTATCCAGAGAATCGGTGCGTTTGCGAGGCCGATGTAGTCGGCCGAACCGCTGGCCACGGTCATGGTCAGCTCCTCACTTCATTGTCGAGTTGCAGGGGCGCAGGACGGCGATCCACATTGGTATACCATCACGCAGCGCGCAGGAACAACTTATACTGACCGAACGGTCAGGACCATGGTTTGACCAGAAGTTCTCAACACTCGAGATTCATCGGAGCGATTTCTGATGCCCTTCCCGCCTTGCGGAACGACACCACCCGAGATCGTCGGTACGGTCCCAGGCATCCGGACTTAGGCTGAGGGCATGGATGAAGTCACGACCACTCAGCTCGATCAGGCAGAAGCATGTTGGGTCACAGCCCTCCGTCGAGTCCGCACCTCCGATCTGAACCGGACGAGCGGGGCGGCGGAATGGTCGAATGCGGAGCTCATCAATCACCTGATCGGCGGGGGAGTCCGCTACACGAAGCTGCTGCAGCAGGCGAGCACGGAGGAAGTCGAAGCCACCAGGGGAGCCGATCACCTCGGAGAGGACATGCTCGATTCCTTCTGGACTCACGAGAGGTCGTTCAGGGCGCTGGTGTACGAATGCGACCTCCACGCGCCCGTCGCTCACCGGATCGGCAGCATCCCGGGAGCGCAGCTGGTGCAGATGCGCATTCTCGAGCTCGCACTCCATGCCGCTGATCTCTCGCGCGGCACCGGACATGACTGGCCGATCGATGAGAGCCTTGCCGAGTTCATCTCAACCGAGCTCGGCGATCTCATCATCGACTTAGGGCCTGAAGGCGGGTACAGGCCGCCACGCCCGATCGGCGGGGGAGTCACGCACGCTCAGCGCGTGTTGCTGCTGTCGGGCCGGTAAAGGGTTCCAGGCGGTGACCTGGTGGATCCGCGGTGCTTCAGCGCTTCTTCGGTGAGATGTACATGGTGATGCGTGCGGTGACGAAGGCGATGCCGTTCGCGTCGAAGACATCCACAGGGACGATCAGGTCGAACTTCTCGTCGCCGAATTCGGGGATCTCTTCAAGCCGGGTGACTGCCATGACCGCCCCTTTGCTGGCCTTGGCGTTGTATTCCACGGTCATTCCCGCTGGGATCCAGCGGTGAGTGGGCGGCACGGTCGCTTCCGTCATGACACCGGCGGCGACTTCGGCCATATTGCACGACGCGATTGCGTGATAGGTGCCGATATGGTTGTGCATTCCACGGCGGTTGGGCGCAGTGACGCGGCACAGCCCGGGTCGCAGCTCTTTGATCTGCGGGCGCACAGTACGGAAATAGGGTGCTTTGAAGCAGATGCCCTGAGAGAACAGCCATGAACCGACGAGGCCGCCCAGAGGCATCTCCTGCATCTTCTTCCAGAGCTTGAAGGTGGGTGCAGATTCGGCGGTCTGCACGGCTGTGGTGTCTGCGGTCATGGAGGCGCCCTTCACTGTGATCTGAGTTACTGTTCAGTAAACATGCTATCAGTCGGACCATTCGGCGAGCGTGTGGTCACGAGTGCGCTTGAGGAGTTCACGCAGCACCGATTCGTCGGCATCATTCAAGCGCGTGAGATACAGGCACGACGTGCCGCTGCGGTACTTGCCGAGCCTGGAGGCAAGGTCGGGCCAACGGTCCTCATAGTCGCTCGTGAGATAGATCGTATGCTGACGCGAGGCAGGGGAGTACGCGAGAACCGGCATCGTGCCGCCATGTCCTGATTCGTAGCGATACTCGACCTCGCCGAATCCGATGATGCGTGAGGCCCAGACAACGGGCTCTTCGCCGGAGATCTCTGTGAGGATCTCGCGCAGGCGATCAGCCTCGGCGCGCCTGGGACCGCCTGCACGGTCGAGCACGTCATCGACGGGTTCGCCTGTCGGTCGCATTGCTGGTTGCTTCGTCGCCATTTCGCCTCCCAGTCAGAACTCGGCAGAAGACCTGGACCATCAGATTGCAGAACACATCTGCGGCCATCGATCGTCAGCATCAACTCTATAGGCGAGACCACGGGGAAGCGGCTCGGCTCTCAATCTTAACTTAACATAATGTATATTATCGGCGTTCTATCCTAAGACGGAGAGGAGCTTCGAAACTCACGGATGACACCCCCGACACGAAAGCACAATGCGCAGCGACGACCCTCACCGACAGAAATGGCCGTGAGCGACGCATGGGTCACTCACGGCCATTCCATGATCACGATCACAGCGCACGTGTCCATGCCTGCAGATCGTTGATCGTCAGATCAACGTGTGGTCTCAGCTGCCGACGGTGACGTTGCCGCCGAGGCCGACTTTGCCGCTGTCGTCAGAGCCACCGTCGTCCTTCTTGCCGCCATCGTCCTTCTTGCCGCCTCCGTCATCGGCAGCGCCATTGGACTTCGTCAGTCCGGCTTTCTCACCGCAGGTCGGCCATGCGCCCGGCCCCTGCTCTTTGAGGACCTTCTGAGCAATCCGGATCTGTTCCTTCTTGCTGTGCTCATCCGCAGTGCCCGAACCGCCGAAGCCGTTCCAGGTCTGCTTGGAGAACTGCAGTCCGCCGTAGTATCCGTTGCCGGTGTTGATGTGCCAGTCTCCGCCGGATTCGCATTCGGCGACCTTGTCCCAGACGCCCTTCTCAGATGCCTGGGCCGGCTGCCCTGCGCTCATTCCGGTCAGTCCGGCCGCTGCGACAGCGCCGGCGCCGACGAGCAGGGCGACCTTGCGGAGGCTTGTGCTGTAGAGGTTCACTGTGTCTTCTCCAAAGTACGACTGCATTTCGGTTCTGTAACCCGGTCGTTACCGAGCCGTTATACACCGTAACGAATCAACTGCCGCATTTGAACCCGAGACCGTGAATTCAGCATCCGAATCGCCTCCGCGGAACCTGAGTGAGGCCTGAAGAGCAGCGGCTCCCCCGGTCAGGAATTCACGTACTGTGCCAGATGCTCCGCGGTCAGCGATCCGTTCGCCTTCGCCCCTGCGACCAGCTCAGTCGGGCTGCCTTCGAAGACGATCGACCCTCCGTCATGTCCGGCGCCGGGCCCCAGGTCGATGATGTGATCGGCGTGAGCCATCACGGCCTGATGGTGTTCGATGACGATGACGGTACGCCCCGAATCGACGAGCCCGTCGAGGAGCTGGAGCAGATTCTCGACATCGGCCAAGTGCAGACCGGTCGTCGGTTCGTCGAGGATGATCACCTGCGCGGCATCAGCGGCCTTCGCCGACAGATGGACCGCCAACTTCAATCTCTGCCGCTCTCCCCCGGACAGAGTCGTCAGCGGCTGACCGAGGCTGACATAGCCGAGTCCCACCTCGGCGAGGATCTTCAGAATCTTCACGACCGCGGGGATACGCGACTCCCCCGCACCGAAATGCTCAATCGCTGCGTCCACCGGCAGGTCGAGGACCTCACGGATATTCAGTCCGCCCAAGGCGAACTCGAGCACCTCGGCTTGGAAACCCTTGCCCTCGCACTCGTCGCAGGGTGCGGACACGCCGCCCATGAGCGCCATATCCGAATAGATGATTCCGGCCCCGTTGCACACGGGACAGGCACCTTCGGAGTTCGCGCTGAAGAGAGCGGGCTTGACCCCATTGGCCCTCGCGAATGCCTTCCGAATGGGCTCGAGCATCCCTGTATACGTGGCCGGGTTGCTGCGCCGGGATCCCTTGATCGGCGCCTGATCGATCATCACGACCCCATCACGTCCACGCAGGGATCCCTCGATGAGGCTGCTCTTACCGGACCCTGCGACGCCGGTGACGACGGTGAGCACGCCGAGGGGCACGTCGACATCGACATCTCGCAGATTGTGCGACCCGGCCTCGCGGATCTCGAGAGCTCCCGCCGGCTCCCGCACCTTTTCCTTGAGCGACGCCGTGTATCCGAGGTGGCGACCGGTGAGCGTATCGGATGCCCGGAGACCGTCGACGGTGCCGGTGAAGGTGACCTCTCCCCCGTTGCTGCCGGCTCCGGGTCCGAGATCGACGATGTGATCGGCGATGAGGATCGTCTCGGGTTTGTGTTCGACGACGAGCACCGTGTTGCCTTTGTCCCGCAGCGCCAGCAGGAGTTCGTTCATCGATCGGATGTCGTGTGAGTGCAGGCCGATCGTCGGTTCGTCGAAGACGTAGGTGACGTCCGTGAGCGAGGACCCGAGGTGGCGGACCAGTTTTATCCGCTGCGCCTCTCCCCCGGACAGCGATCCGGCTGATCTGTCCAAGGACAGATAACCGAGGCCGATGTCGTTGAAGGCGCGCACATCCGCACGCAGGGAATCGAGCAGCGCCGAGGCGGCTCCCGGCTCGATCTGGTCCAACCAACCCGTGATGTCCGAGATCTGCAGAGCGCAGACATCAGCAATCGACTTGCCGGCGATCAGCGAGGACCGGGCGGCTCCGTTGAGCCGTGTCCCTGCGCATTCGGGGCAGGTGGTGAAGACGACGGCACGGTCGACGAATTCGCGGATGTGCTTCTGCATCGAATCCCGGTCCTTGGACAGGAACGACCGTTGGATCCGCGGAATCAGCCCGTCGAAGGTGATGTTGGTGCCATTGATCCTGACCTTCTCGCCTTCGGCATAGAGCAGATAGTGCCGCTCCTTCTCATCGAAATCGGCGACCGGTTTGTCCGGATCGAAGTACCCGGATTCGGAGAACATGCGCACCGACCAGCCGCCGGGTTTGTACCCGGGAACGGTGATGGCCCCGTCATTGAGAGATTTCGACTCATCGACCACCTCGGCGATGGAGATGTCCGTGGCTGTGCCCATGCCCTCGCAGTGCGGGCACATGCCGCCGTTGACGGAGAATGCCTTCCGTTCGACCTGTTTGCCCTCGCCCTTGTCGATGGTCACCGCGCCCTTGCCGCTCAGGGTGGCGACGTTGAAGGAATACGCGTTCGTCGATCCGAGGTTCGGTTCTGCCAGACGCGCGAAGAGGGTGCGCAGCTTCGCATTGATATCAGAGACCGTGCCCACCGTGGAGCGCGGGTTCGCCCCGATCCGCTCCTGGTCGACGATGATGGCCGTCGTCAGTCCCTCGAGGACGTCGACCTCGGGTCGGGCCATCGCCGGCATGAAGCCTTGGACGAAGGCGGAGTAGGTCTCGTTGATCATCCGCTGGGACTCGGCGGCGATGGTGTGGAAGACGAGTGAGCTCTTTCCGGAGCCCGAGACGCCGGTGAAGACCGTGAGACGGCGCTTGGGGATCTCGACGCTGACGTTCTTGAGGTTGTTCTCCCTGGCTCCGCTGACGCGGATGAGGTCGTGGCTGTCTGCACTGTGCACTGGTGTCAGTCTCTCTGCTGGATGCGGATCATGTTCCCGGCGGGGTCCCGCAGGGCGCAGTCTCGCAGACCATAGGGCTGGTCCATCGGCTCCTGCACGATGTCGGCGCCCTTGGCCTCCACCTCGGCGAAGGCCTCATCGACGTTCGGTGTCGCGAGCACGATCGCGGCATAGCTGCCTTTGGCGATGAGTCTTTCGATGGTCTCCCGTTCGGTGTCGCTGATCGTCGGGTCGGTCACGGGCGGGGTGAGCACGATCGATGTGTCGGGTTGGCCGACCGGTCCCACCGTCAGCCAGCGCATGCGTCCGGCACCGACGTCGAGGCGCAGCTCGAAGCCGAGGATGTCACGGTAGAAGGTCAGGGATTCTTCCGCATCGGTGTGCGGCAGGAAGCTGGCGTTGATCGAGATGTCCATGTCAGCAATCGTAGACTGCTCAGCTCGGTGGGACTTCTCGATTCCTGACCGGTCGCAGTGCATTCTTCACCACGATCGTCGGCAGCCGGTGCTCGCCCGCGGCGACCCCGTCGCGGTAACGGGTCGGTGAGAGTCCGACGAGTTCGCTGAAGCGAGTGCTGAAGGTGCCCAGGGACGAGAAGCCGACGGTGAAGCAGATCTCGGTGATCGTGAGATCGCCGCGGCGGATGAGGGCCATGGCTCGTTCGATCCTGCGCGTCATGAGATACGAATACGGTGACTCGCCGAAGGCCGCTCTGAACTGGCGGCTGAGGTGCCCGGCGGACATGTGCACGCCTGTGGCCAGGGCCTCCACGCTCAATGGCTGGTCGAACTCGCGGTCGATGCGGTCCCGGACCCGGCGCAGAGCCACCAGCTGTTCGTTCACCCCTCGTCGACTCCCTGCTTCAGGGTGCGTCCGCGGAAGAAGTCGGGATGGCGGACGGATTGGAAGATCATGATGACCACTCCCAGGGCCAGCACCCCGATGCCGAGGACGAAGACGAGTCCGACGCCGAAGACCGAGGATCCCGAACCGTAGTCGGGGTCGAGAGAGTCGATTGCGGTGGTGACGAAGATGATCAGCAGGGTCACGCCCCCGACGAGCGGGAACAGGAACCGGTAGAAGAACGTGCGGGTCGAGGAGAAGAGGCTGCGTCGGAAATACCAGATGCAGGCCAGACCCGTGATGCCGTAGTAGAAGCAGACCATGAGTCCCAGCGCAGTGATCGTGTCCCACAGAGCGTTCTCCGAGAGCAGGCGCATGACGACATAGAAGATGATCGCGGCCCCCGCCGAGGTGACGGTGGCGACCGATGGGGATTTGTAGCGGGGAGAGACCCGACCGTACTTCTCAGGAAGCGCCCCGTAGTGGCCCATCGCCAGGATCGTCCGCGAGGGCGAGACCATCGTCGCCTGCAGCGAGGACAGGGAAGATGAGAGCACCGCAACGGACACGAGCACAGCGAAGGGCCCCATGACCGGGCCGGCGAGTGAGGCGAAGATCGATTCCTGGTTGTCGGGGTTGCCCGCACCCAGCCCTTTGGTGCCGACCCCTGCGAAGGAGATGACGGCGATCGTACAGGCGATGTAGATGATGACGATCGCGATGATCGTGAGCATGGCAGCGCGACCTGGAGTCTTCTCCGGATCCTTCGCTTCCTCGTTCATCGTGATCACCGTGTCCCAGCCCCAGAACAGGAAGATCGACAGCGATACGGCCGCAGCGACGGTGGAGAAGTCGCCGGCGGACAGCGGATTGAACCAATCAAGCGAGACCGGGGTCGGATCATAGGAGGTGCCGTTGGACGCCTGCACGATCGCAGCGACGACGAACCAGCCCAACGCCAGCACCTGGAAGGCGACCAGCCATACCTGCAGCTTCTCGGTGGCTTCGACTCCCCGATAGGACACCCAGGCCGCAGCAGCGGTGAGGATGATCGTCACGGGGATGTTGATCCACAGCACCCGTGTGAGTTCGGCGATGGACGGATCGGAGAACACTTGGGACAGCAGAAGGAAGAGGAAGTCGACGGCAACGGCTGCGAGGTTGGACAGCACAAGGACGGTGGCGGCGACGAGCCCCCAACCGCCCATCCAACCGAGCCACGGCCCGAACGCTCTGGTCGCCCATGTGAACGTCGTGCCCGAATCCGGCATCGCGGTATTCAGTTCGCGGTAGCCGAAGACGACGAGGAGCATCGGCACGAAGCCGATGAGCAGCACGGCCGGGGTGTGCACTCCGACCTCGGAGATCGTCGGACCCAGTCCCGAGGTCAGCGTATAGGCCGGAGCGATGCAGGAGATGCCGATGACGGCTCCCCCGATGGCTCCGATCTTGCCGGCGGAGAGTCCTTTGGAGCTCAGTCCGCTCGTGTTCGTCGACGGTGACGGCTGTGTGCTGCTCATCTCAGGACTTCTCGCCGAGGATCCTCTCGGCGGTGGCGGTGCCGATGCGCACCGCTCCGTCGACGTGCTGGTAGCCTTCGGCAGCGATATCGGAGCTGGCGAAGTGGATGGGCCCGACCGGGTCGTTCTGGAACGGTCCCCACCGGTGCAGACCGCCCAGGTCGTAGCTCGTCGCATAAGCTCCGCGGGTCCATTCCTCCGCGCCGAAGTCGGAGAGGTAGAACACTCGGGGGTCGAGTGCCTTCGGGCCGAGGAATTCGGCGAGGGCTTCGAGGATCTTCGTCCGGCGGGACTCTTCGTCCAGGGCCCACATGGCATCGGCGTTGACATCGGAGATGAAGCCGACGAGAGTACCCTGCTCTTCACCGTGGTTCGTGTTGTCGTAGACCTCTTGGACGAGACGTGAGGCACCGAATCCGGTTCCGCACAGACCGTCTTCGCGCCAGAACGGGCTGTCGTAAGTGGCGTGGACCTTGATGACGAGCCCCATCGACTGGTGTTGGTGGAAGATCTGCTGGAGCCTCGGCAGCGGCGGGTCATAGCTGATGCGCGAGTACAGGTTCGGTGGCACGGCGACGATCGCATGGCCTGCGCTGACTGTCAGCTCGTCGGTGGAAACACTGACGCCGGTCTCCGACCATTCGATCCGGCGCACCGGCTGCTGCAGACGGACGATGTCCTCGCCGAGCTCCTCGGCCATCTGCACCGAAACCGACTGCATCCCGCCGACGACGCGACGATCGAGGATGAAGTGATCGTCGACGAGATTCGTGAACGATCCCGCCGAGGCGGCCATGAGAATGGCTTGGAGTGCTGAGAAGGTGGTGGCGGGCTTGGTCAGCATGCCGCCGGCGACGAACAGCCCGATGTTCTCACATGCGAGTTCGTCCTCGGACTGCTGGCGCAGCCAGTGGTGAAAGGAGATCGAGTCGAGTTCGGCAGCGTCTTCGGCATCCCAGGGTGAATTCGGACCGATCCTGGCGGCGAGTTCGTCGAGGATGCCGATGAGACGTTCCATCTCGGACTGGGTCGACTCCCCCACCGGGAACATCTCTCCCGAGTAGACGGTGCGTTTTCCGTCGGGAGCGATGTAGACGCTGTCTCCGTCGCGGTACCGCGGGTAGGTCTCTTTGCCGAGTTCGTCGACGAGCGCGAGCAGCGCGGTCTGGTCCGGGGAGATCCACTGGCCGCCGAGTTCGAACATCTGCCCGTCGATGTGTTCGGTCCAGGTGCGGCCGCCCACGCGGTCACGGGCCTCGAGCACGATGACGCTGCGTCCGGCCTTCCGCAGCCGACGGGCGGCGCTCAGGCCCGATGGGCCTGCTCCGATGATGACGACGTCACGGGTTTCTGCGGACACGGCGAACTCCTCCTGAAGCGATTGGGTGGCTTCAGACTAACGAGGTCCCGGGCCCGTGCCAAGACGGATTCGGCAAGTGCGGAATCCGCACTCGCCCGTGCGGTCAGCGGAACTCGCGGGGATCCGCCGCAGGGTCGTTCTCAAGGGTGGTGATGAAGCTCCACGAATCGGGTCGCGAACCGTCGAGGTCATTGAATCCGTAGTGGACAGCCAATCCGTGGGTGTCCTGCGTCGTCGAGTTGAAGCTGTGCCGGTCGGGATCGGCGGCCAGTGCGACAACGGAACGACCGAGCAGATGAGGCGTCTCGGAGATCGCAAAATCACGTGGCGGTTCGGTGCGGGTTTCGTCGAGCGAGTCGCGCATCCAGTCATCCTCTGTGGTGCCGAAGTGATCGAGCATCATCTCCGATCGCAGCCAACCGGGGGTGATGGCGACCGCGGTCGCTTCCACCTTGGCGAGTTCGTGGCCGAGCCCGAAGGCCAGACGGCTCACAGCCGTCTTCGTGAGGTCGAGGAAGATATTCTCCCGGTAATGGCCCGCGTTGAACTCTGCGGTGCCGTCGGTGATCTCGATGTGGAGACCGCCCGGATTCCGTGTGAGCAGGGGCAGGGCGGCATGTGCGGTGTGCAGGTGAGTGAGCAGACCCGCCCGGAACAAGCGCATCTCGGTATCGAGTTCAGTCTCCCAGAACGGTGTGCCCCACTCGACGTAGGCTTCTCCCCCGATGTCGTTGACGAGGATGTCGAGACGACCGTGGTGGGCTTCGATCTGGCCGATCACCTGTGAGATCCGGGCCGGATCGAGGTGATCACAGACGTGGGCTTCGGCCTGGCCGCCTTCGTCGGTGATGAGGGCGGCGGTGTCTTCGATCGTCTCTGTGCGTGCGTAGTCGGAGGGACGCTCGTGGGTCGATCGGCCGGTGCAGTGGACGAAGGCGCCGGCGCGTGCGAGGTCCCGGGCGATGGCGCGGCCGGCTCCTCGGGTGGCCCCGGCGACGAGGGCGACCTTGCCGCTCAGCGCACGTTGGGAGAACGGAGCGAAGTCGGCGGGGTCGGCGGCGTGAGCTGATTCCGGTGTCGGTGTATTCATGGGAACAGTCTCATCGGCTTCCACTGACATCTCGTGTCAGTGTCCTTCATTATTCTCGGAATTATGAAAGCTGCTCGCCTCGTTTCGGAGATCGTCATCCTCGGTGCGCGTTCTCGGCCGCTCACGGCATCCGATCTCGCGCGACGTCTCGAGGTCACCGAGCGGACGATCTACCGTGACCTCGGTGAGCTGTCGCGGATGGGCGTGCCCGTCATCACCGAGGCGGGGCCCGGCGGCGGGATCAGCCTCCTCGGCGACTGGGTCTCGCCTGTGGCGGGTCTGACCCGGGACGAACTCGACTCTCTCCTCATCGGCTCCCCTGCCGCGGCCGATCTCGGCTTCTCGTCCGCGTTGGCCACGGCCCGAGCGAAAGTCCTCGCCGAATCGTCATCGGCATTCTCGCAGCTCATCCTCGTCGACGGGCCGGATTGGTTCATGGCCAAGGAGGATCCCGAGCAGCTCGACACCATCGTCACCGCACTGCGCACTCAGCGGGGACTGCAGGTCACATATCGCGGACGGAACGGTCTGCGATCGCGCACACTGCTGCCTCTGGGACTCGTCGTCAAGGCCGGTCGCTGGTATCTCGCGGCGCAGCCGCCGGGAGGCAGTCCCCGAACGTATCGAGTTTCACGGATCGGCTCGGCCGAGCTGCGATTCCTCCACTGCACTCCCCCGCCTTCTTTCGACCTCGCGGACTACTGGACGGGGGCGCAGGCTGAATTCGATGCTTCGATTCGTCGGATACTCGTGAGACTGCGGCTGCCCGTGGCCCAGATCGACGACCTTAAGCGCGCGATTCCGGGCCGACTCACCGAGGACGCCATCAACACGGGGCGGACGGATCGCGACACCATCGAGATCGACCTTCCCATGGAACCCGCCGGGGTGGCCGTCAGCCAGCTCGTCACCGTGCCCGGGGTCGAAGTCCTCTCGCCAAAACAGCTCCGCCGCGTCCTGCACGATCATGCATGGGCCGCGGCGGAGCTCAATGAGTGACGTGAGCAGTCAGCAGCTCACCGCCCGGGTCACTGCACTTCGTACTTGCCGTTGATCTGCCCGGCGCCGACACCGCCGACGGCCTCCATGGCGGCTTTGGACAGGTCGAAGCACCGATTGCCGTGGTAGGGGCCGCGGTCGTTGACCCGCACCGTCACGGACTTTCCGTTCGCGCTGTTCGTGATTTTCACCTTGGAGCCGAACGGCAGAGTCTTATGGGCCGCGGTGAGCTTGTTCGTATCGAAGATCTCGCCGTTTGCGGTCTGTTTCCCGTCGAATCCGTCACCGCCGCCGTAGTAGGACATCGGGCAGCTGCCGGACTCGCCGGCCGACTTGCCGGAGTTCGACGGTCCGTCGTTCTCATCAGCGGACCCGCCGGACGAGCCCTCGTCGCCAGAGGATTCTCCGCCGCCGGACGAGCCCTGATCCTTTTTGTCAGCGGTCTTCGACGGCTCAGGGCTGGGCGTCTCGATATGAGTGTCGATCGTGACTTCTGCGGGCTTCTCCTTGGCCTGCTTCTTCGCCTTGGCGAGGAATTCATCCGCGGCCTTCGTCGGCTCGGAGACGGCGACAGCGGGGGCTTCGGCCGGCGCTTCGGCCACGACCTGGCCGCCCGTGGAGGCACCATCGGGCACCATTGCAAGGCTCGAAGCGACGACGGCTGCCGTTGCGGCCGTCGGCACGATGAAGGCGGAGAGCACCGGACGGGTGCGGACTGCTGCCAGCACTCCCCCAGCGGTGTTCGGGCGGCCGGTCGGTGCGTGGCGTCCGGTCTTCTTCTTCGCCGTCAGCGCTGAGAAGATCGAACCGGTCTTCTTGGTGCTCGGTGCTGAGTGTCTGCCCACAGTGGTGTTCCTCGTCGTCATCAGAAAGTGTCTCGGCAACTCGGAGATGCAACGGGAAGACCTCTCGCAAAAGTGCGCTCGAGGAGAAACTCCAAGTTATCTGATCGTTACCTTCACAGATTCTAGTTAAGGAACTGTTACAAAAGCAATGTGGCACACCCGAACGGTGTGCCACATCGCTGAGATCCTGCTCACGACAGCATGTCCGTGTGCCGCTGGTCCTCGGAACCTCGACGGATGCGAGAAACGCAAGGCGGTCCTGGCGAGCCGGTGATGGTCAGCGGGACTTGCGCGTCACCAGTTTTCGGACACCGTCGGCTCCTGTCGTCACGGTCTCCTGTGCCCGGTCGAAGGCTCGTTCGACCTTGCCGCTGCGCACAGCGTCATCGATCGCGTGCGAAACGGAACCCAGTGCACGGTTGACGCCGTTCTCGGTGGCTTCGATGAGGCGGGAGGTCGAGGCCGCCTCACGCACATTCTTCACACCTGTGCTCGCGACGCTGTATGCGCGTCCGGCGGCCCGGCGGGCGCGTTCTGTCGGGGTCTTCGCGGTTGCGTCGATGACGTCGTCGGGTTCGATGGGTTCGCGGTGTGAGCTCATGGCTCCATCCTTGAACACAGCCTCGGCGAAATCAACACCCTGGTTAGGATTGGACCATGAATTCCCAGCGGGAGGTCATCGCGGACCCAGAGATCATCGCGCACCGAGGCGGCCTCTGGCCGGGGATGAGCGAAAACACCCTCGAGGCCTTCGCCGCTGCGGCGTCGGCCGGAGTCAAGTGGATGGAGACCGATGTCCACGCCTCCGCTGACGGCATCCTCTTCGCCGCACACGATGCCGACCTCAATCGCATCGCCGGGCTGGGCCACACCATTCGGGAACTGCCGGCAGCCGAGCTCGACCGAGTCGAACTCCTCGCGGGCGGTCGACTCCCCCGCCTCGAGACGCTGGTGGAAGCACTGCCGGACGTGCGATGGAACATCGATGTCAAAGCCGCCCACAGCATCGGCCCGATGATCCGCTTCGTTCACAATTTCCATGCCGCCGACCGCATCCGCCTCGCTTCCTTCGATTCCGCAACGCTCCGACGGCTGCGCATAGCTCTGCCCGGTGTGCGGACGTCGACGGGGACGACGGAGACCGCCCTCTTCGCCCTCGGCCGACTGCCGGGAATTCCCGATCATGGGGTTGCTCCCCTCCCGCCCGGAGCCGACGCTCTCCAGGTTCCGGTCTCGTTCAGACGGATCCCCGTAGTCACAGCGGACTTCGTCGACCGGGCTCACCGGTCAGGTCTGCTCGTCCACGTCTGGACGGTCAATGACGAGGCGACGATGCGGACGCTGCTCGATCAAGGAGTCGACGGGATCGTCACCGATGATGTCGAGCTCGGCCTCGACGTGCTCGCTGGCCGACACGGCTGAGTCGAGATTCCGGTCGAGGAATGGATCACTCCCGGTCGGCGAGGAATATTCGAGCACGGTAGACTGTTACATTGCGTCCAAGGTGTGCAGTCGAGTCGGAAGGTCTTAGATATGAGCGAACGCAGTCTCCGCGGAACACAGTTGGGCTCGCGCAGCCTCGAAACCGAAGAGGGCGTCGAGCCGGCACCCCGCCAGATGGTCGAATTCGAATGCGAAGACGGGACCCGTTTCAAGGTGCCGTTCTCCATCGAAGCCGAGGTTCCCTCGACCTGGGATTCGGGAATCCACGGCATCGGCGTCCGCGTCGGGGTCAATGAACCCGATGGCGAGCCCGTCAAGCATGTGCGTTCCCACTGGGACATGCTCCTGGAACGCCGATCCTTCGACGAACTCCAGGTGCTCCTCGACGAGCGCCTCGCAATCCGTCGCGGTGAGGTTCCGGCCCAGAGCTGATATAACCACAACAAGAGCACACAAGGGGTGCAGGTCAACCGACCTGCACCCCTTATTGCTACCTGACGGCGGCCTAGCAACCTCGCGCGAAGTTGCTGGGCCGCCGTCAGGTAGTAAGAGGGGAATTTAGGTGGTGGGGGTGGAACGGGTCAGCAGGCGGCGCAGCTGACTGCGGCGGCGGGTCAGGCCCCAACTCGCAACCTTCGTGAACGCTTCGGTGATGATCGAGCCGCTCATCTTCGATTCACCGAGCTCGCGTTCGACGAAGACGATGGGCACCTCGGCGACGCGGAAGCCAGCTTCGACGGTGCGGTAGGTCATGTCGATCTGGAAGCAGTATCCCTGCGACTGCACACCGGAGAGATCGAGTGCCTCGAGCACAGCGCGGTTGTACGCGCGGAAGCCGGCGGTCGCATCTTTGACTCCCAGACCCATGACAGCGTTGACGTAGACGTTCGCGCCGCGGGAGAGGAAGTATCTCGACTTCGGCCAATCGACGATCTCGCCGCCGGGCACCCACCGTGAGCCGATGATGAGGTCTCCTCGTCCTTCTCCCGCGGCGTCGAGCAGCTGCCCCAGGTCGAGGGAGCGGTGAGAACCATCGGCATCGAACTCGCAGATGATCTCGTAGTCGCGTTCCAATGCCCATTCGAATCCAGCGATATAGGCCATTCCGAGCCCTGACTTCTCGCTGCGGTGGAGGACGTTAATGCGGGGATCCTTCTCAGCCTGCTCATCGGCCCACACGCCGGTTCCATCGGGAGAGCCGTCGTCGACGATGAGGACGTCGACTTCGGGCTGCTGTTCGAACAGTCCGGCCAATGTCACGGGGAGGGCGAGACGTTCGTTGAAAGTGGGGATGACGACAAGAATCTTGGAAAGCACGGACTCCACGATACGCGGAAGTCGCCCCAGACAATGAGTCGACACCCCCGCCTTCGGACCACGCTGCCGCAACAGCGAGTTATCTATTGACGGGAGTGCCGACTCCATCCCACGTCAAGCGGAATGTTCACGTCGAATCTAGTGGCCGCCGGAGACTTTGCAAAATCGCTGTGACCTGGGCTGATGGCTGAAACTGCAGGTCAGAGGCTCAAATGAAAAACCGGAATTTTCAGTCCATCGGCGTGTCGGCTGGACAGGCCGAAGCATCGGTTTCAGATCAGAGTTCCACCCGGGTGGGCAGCGCCACATCGGGAGACAGTTCGGGCAGCCCCGGTGTTCCCGACCGCGGATCGGTGCTCCAGGCTGCGACGCGCGGGTCGGCGACCTGGACGACGAGCCGTTCGACCTTCCAGCGCACGATATCGGCATCGGCACCGGGGGCGAGCACTCCGCCTTCGGGATTTCCGGCCGCCCGGTGGGCGAAGCGGGTGGCAGCGTTGAAGGCCGCACGGGCGCCGATTCCTCCGTCGCCGACGACGGCATCCCGCACTCCTGCCCAGGGCGAGGTTTCGGAATGGCTGAAGGACACCTGCGCTCCGGCGGCGAGCAGCTGTGCCAAGGGCTGCGGGCGAGCCGGGTCGAGGGTGATGGCGATTCCGCTGCGGCCGAGGGCTTGGACCTGATCGTCCGGAACGGCGAAGTCCAGGCGCAGACGGTACCCGTGGCGTTGGGCATGTGCGGCATCGGCCCGCAGGGTCTCGAGCACCTCGGTGAGCTGGTCGTCCGAGGCGACGAGGATGAAGAGGCTCAGTGCCGGCAGCTCCTCGAGTCCGAGCAGGTCAGCGGCGGTGATCGAGGCCCGACGGGTTCCGAAGGAGCCGGACTCCAGCTGCGGGTAGTCGACGATCGACAGTGCCTCCGGAGCGTCGGCGGCGAACCGGGCGACCGCCTCGGCGGTGCCGATCGCGTGCACATGGGTGAACCCCTGTGCGTACAGGTCGGCGGCCGACGGGGCCGAGTCGTCCACGATCAGCCCGGCATGGACGAAGCCCGGGGTGAGGAAGTCCTCACCGAGGTCGATCGCCTCCGGGTCCAGAGCCTTGGCCGCTTCATCGGAACCGATGAATGAGACCTTTCCGTCCGCATATCCCAGCGCCGTCGCAAACGGGTCGACACTGCTGTAAACATCTCCACCAAAGTACATAGTCACAGCCGACAGGCTACACCGTCGGCCGTTGCGGCTACACCTGTGTCAGGAGGGTCGGGTATCGTCACCTGATGTGAAGCCCTTGGTTCTGCTCGATACTCCAGCCCTGTACTACCGCGCCTTCTATTCGGTGCCGGATTCGATCGTCAATGCCGACGGTCACCCGGTCAACGCCGTTCGAGGGGTGCTCGACACCGTCGCGCAGATGGTGCGCCGGTTCGACACCGATCGTGTGATCGCGACGATGGACGCGGATTGGCGTCCGGCCTTCCGCACCGCGATCATGCCCGAGTACAAGGCGGCACGCGTCAAGGACGAAGAAGCCGGCACGGAGATCCCACCTGAGCTGGCCGTGCAGCTGCCCATCATGAACCGCGTCCTCACAGCCGCGGGGATTCCCATCGCCGAGGTGGCCGGGACCGAAGCCGATGACGTCATCGCCACGATGGCTGCCCAGTCGAAAACCCCTGTGATCATCGTCTCCCCCGACCGCGATCTGTTGGCTCTGCTCGACTCGTCCGCCGAAGTCAGCGTACTGCGCCCCCGGAAAGGCGGCGAGTGGGAAGCCCTGGCACAGACCGACCTTCCGACCGCCTACGGAGTGCCCGACGGCGCCCGCTATCGCGAGCTCGCCGCTCTGCGCGGCGATCCGTCCGACGGGCTTCCCGGAGCACCCGGTATCGGGGAGAAGACCGCCGCGACGCTGCTGGAGAACTTCGGCTCCCTCGAATCGATCGTCAAGGCCGCCAAGGCCGGGGTGAAGACCGGCGGGCTCAGTCCGAAGCGAGCCGCAACGATCATCGAGGTCGAGGAGAGTCTCTACAAGACTCTGGAGGTCATGCGCTGCCTGACCGACGTCGAGCACGGCATCGACCTCGACCGCGTCCCGAACAGCTTCGACCGCGCCGGGGTCGAAGCTGCGGCCGAGGGGCAGAACATCCGCCGCTCCGTCGACAATCTCACCAGTGCTCTCGAATCCGTGTCGGGGACCGCCGGTGCGGCCTCCGCACACTCCGCGGCACCTGGGCGCACAGCGACGGCGTCCGCGTCACCCGAGTCTGCCGAGTCAGCTGAGTCAACAGTACGGAACGGGACCGACGGTTCGTGGGCTCAGTCGCGGCTCGTCGGCTTCGACCTCGAGACCACCGGAGTCGAACCGGCCACCGCCCGAATCGTCACCGCCGCCTTCGTCGACTCGGCGGATCAGGTGCGCACGTGGCTGGCCGATCCGGGGATCGAGATCCCAGAGTCGGCGCGGGCGGTCCACGGCATCACCACCGAATTCGCTCAGGCCAACGGAGCGGCCGCCACTCAGGTCATCAGCGAGCTGTGCGCAGAATTCGCCGCACTGAGAGAAGAGGGCGCCGTCGTCGTCGGACACAACGTCGTCTACGACCTCAGTGTGATGGCCGCCGAGGTGGCCCGCCACCGCCCGGACATCGATTTCCCTTCGATCATCCCGACGATCGTCGACACCTTCGTCGTCGACAAGCACATCGATCCCTACCGCAAGGGCAAACGGACGCTCATCGAGACGGCGAAGAGCTACCGCGTCGAACTCCTCGACGCCCATGATGCTGCCGCCGACGCTCTGGCCGCTCTGGACATTTCCCGAGCATTGGCCGAGAAGTCGACGGAAATCTCAGCGATGAGCAACGATGAGATCATGGCCGCACAGGCCGATTGGAAGCGCTCACAGGCGGCAGGGCTGCAGGCCTGGCTGCGGAAGAAGGGCAACGCCGAGGCCGTCGTCGACGGTTCGTGGCCCATGTCCTGAACGCTAGACTCGACATCGACGTACAAACGACGAAGGACGACAATGGGATTCTTTTCTCGCCTGCTCAACCGACCCGGCTCTCATGCGGAGAAGACGACAGGTTGGTTCGAGCGCGCCGTCGACGATCTGGACGCGGCCGGGCGCGAATTCTCCGAACTCAGCGATGCCGAAATCACGGAGGCCGCCGGCGAGGTCTTCGGCTCGGGCACACAGCAGCAGACTCTCATCCGCTACTGTGCTCTGGCGCGCGAAGCCGGTGAGCGGGTGCTGGACGAACGCGCCTATGACACACAGCTTCGCGGACTCGTCGGGCTGCTGCAGGGCAGCATCGTGCAGATGGCCACCGGTGAGGGCAAGACTCTCGTCGGTGCGCTGGCCGCAGCCGGCTACGCACTGCAGGGGCGACGCGTGCACGTCGTCAGCGTCAACGACTACCTCGCCGTCCGTGACCGCAACTGGATGAAGCCCCTGTTCGACCTCCTCGGAGTGAAGTCAGCCGCGATCTCCGGCGCGCAGGGCGACGACGAACGCCGTGAAGCCTACCGCTCCGAGGTCGTCTACGCCTCGGTCACCGAGGTCGGCTTCGATGTCCTCCGTGACCGGTTCCTCACCGAGGATGCCGATCAGCGGGTGCCCGAACGCGATGTCGTCATCGTCGATGAGGCCGACTCCGTCCTCATCGACGAGGCGCGTGTGCCACTCGTCCTCGCCGGTTCTTCCAGTGTCCAGGACACCGACGCCGCGATCGCAGCGCTCGTGTCCCGGCTCAGCCCTGACACCGACTATGAGGTCAGCGCCGACAGGCACGCCGTCTCACTCACCGACGCCGGAGTCGACCGGGTCGAGGAGGAACTCGACGTCGAACTCTTCGGAGAGGACTCCGAGACGCTCGCCGCCGTCAATCTGGCACTCCACGCCCGAGCGCTGGTCAGACGCGACGTCGACTATCTCGTCGTCGATGGACGGATCAAACTCATCTCCTCGTCCCGAGGTCGCGTCGCCGAACTTCAGCGCTGGCCGGATGGACTCCAAGCCGCGGTCGAAGCCAAGGAGAGCCTCGACGCCACCGACAGCGGTGAGATCCTCGACCAGATGACGGTCGAAGAGCTCATCCACGGATATCAGACCGTCTGCGGAATGACCGGCACCGCCCTGGCCGTCGGGGACGATCTGCGCGAATTCTATGGGCTGGAGATCGTGCCCATCGATACGCACCTGCCCGTGATCCGCGTCGACGAACCCGACCGCCTGTTCACCTATCAGGAGTCGAAGGAACGAGCGATCGTCGAAGAGGTCGCCGACCATCATGCCCGCAGCCGTCCCGTTCTCATCGGCACCTCCTCGGTGGCCGAGAGCGAGTCGTTGGCCGAACGGCTGACCGAACGCGGAATCGACGTCGCCGTCCTCAACGCTAAGGACGATTCCCGGGAAGCAGAGATCATCGCGAAAGCAGGTGCACCTGGCGCGGTGACGGTGTCGACGCAGATGGCCGGACGCGGGACGGACATCCGACTGGCCGACGACGAGGTCGCTGACGCCGGGGGCCTCCTCGTCATCGGCGCCGGTCGCTATCCGTCATCGCGACTCGATGACCAGCTGCGCGGTCGCGCAGGTCGTCAGGGCGATCCCGGCACGTCCGTGTTCTTCACCAGCCTCGAAGACGAACTGGTCACCAGGGTTCCCGAGATCCAACGCTTCGTCTCCGAAGGTGATGAGACGGGTCTCATCGAATCCAAGCGCGCGCTCGGCCTCGTCGAACACGCTCAGCGCATCGCTGAGGGACAGAACACCGCACTGCATCGTGACACCTGGCGCTTCAACGAGCTCATGGCCAAACAGCGCGAGCTCGTCCTCGAGCGCCGAGCCGAGATCCGCAAGGACGACGAGCCCGTCGAGCAGCTGCGCAAGGAGCTCGGCGACCGTGCCGATGAGATCGCGCAGGACCACTCCGACGAGCTGCTGGACTCGGTGCTGCGAGAGGTCATGCTCTTCCACCTCGACGCGCGTTGGGTTGATCACCTCGCCTTCCTCAACGATCTGCGTGAGGGCATCCACCTGCGCACATTCGCCAGGGAGAAGCCGCACGAGGCGTTCAACACCGAGTCGATTCGGGTCTTCTCATCGTTCTGGTCCGATGTCATCGACGATTCGAAGTCGACGATCGAGGAAGCGACGATCACCGATGAGGGAATCGACCTCGAGTCGCACGGACTCAAACGCCCGTCGTCGACGTGGACCTACCTGACGACGGAGAACGCGTTCGGCTCCGATATCGAGAACATCGTGAAGAAGGTCCGCCGCTGAGACGAAGACGCTGCGTCTGCGCTCCCCCGGCGGAGAGCGCAGACGCGGTGACGCTCAGGAGTCGGCGACGACTCCGCGACGAATGGCTTCGATGGTGCGACGAACGCGCACTGCGGTCTCCGCGTCGATGACCTCCGCGACCTGACCGAGCAGATCGAGGCTCTGCTTGGCCCATCTGACGAAGTCACCGGCGGCGATATCGCTGCCCCGCAGTGATTCCGACAGGGTTCTGCCTTCTGTCCACCGGTACATCGGTCTGATCAGCCCACGGTCCGGTTCGTCAGTCGTGGTCAGAGCATGCTGTTCTTCGAGGTGGAAGAGCCGACGCCAGATCGTCTCCGATTCGTCGCAGACAGCCTTGAGGTCGGGGCTCGGAGCCCGATGTGCGGTCAGGGTGTCCCTGCGCGACTGGAAGACGAAGATCGATGCGAACGCCGCAAGTTCCGGCTCATTGAGTCTGTCCCACAATCCGGCGCGGATCGTCAGTGCCACCAGGAGATCCCGTTCGCCGTAGATCCGACGCAGCATAGTCGAGTGCTCGGGATCGAACCCGAGCCCGCGCAGCACATCCTGGACTCGGTCGAACACCAGAGCGATCGAGGTGGTGCGGCCTTCGATCCGGGCGATGAGCGAATCGTTCTCCCGGATGAGTTTGTCCGCACGGTTGGCCCACCGGGCGTGGAGTTCCCGGTCCGGGCAGTCGTGACAGGGATGTGCCCGCATCTGCGCTTGGAGCTCGGCGACAGTGGTGCTCTCCCCCTGATGCTCTCGGGTCGATTCCCAATGGGCTTCCGCATCGACCCTGCCGTCGGCAACGGCAGATTCGAGGATGGACAGCAGCTGCCTGCGGTCGCCTGCCTGCCGGTGGTTGAACTTCTTCGGTACTCGGACGCGCCCTTGAGAGGCGACGGGTTCGGTCACCTCGTGGGGTCGCAGATGCCACACTTTGCCCTGCTCTGTGAGGACGGTGGGCAGTCGTGAGACACCGTCCTTGTTGCTCATCGGAGAGATGATGACTGCGCGTCCGCCGACCCGTTTGGCCGGCATCGTCACGACATCGCCGATCTTGAGAGCGGTGAGGGATTCGACGATGTCGCGCTGCCTGTTCCGCGACTTCGTCCGGGTCTCCTGCTTCTGCGTATCCGAGATCGCCCGGCGCAGTCCGGCGTATTCGGAGAAGTCACCGAGGTCGCAGTGCATCGACTTCTCGTACGCCTCGATCGTGGCTTCGTTCTTGCGCACCTTCCGGGCCAGGCCGACGACGGCCTTATCGGCCTGGAACTGGGCGAAGGAGGTCTCGAGCACCTTGGCTGCCTCGTCCGAACTCATTCGCGACAGCAGATTCGCGGTCATGTTGTAGGTCGGCCCGAACGCCGAATTCAGTGCGTAGGAACGGTTCGAGGCCAAGGCTGCCAGCTCGCTGACCTCGATGGTCGGGTGCCAGACCACGACCGAATGGCCGATGCGGTCGATTCCGCGGCGACCGGCTCGTCCGGTCAACTGGGTGTATTCCCCCGGGGTGATCATCACATGTGCTTCGCCGTTGAACTTCACGAGCTTTTCGAGCACGACGGTGCGCGCAGGCATGTTGATGCCCAGCGCCAGCGTCTCCGTGGCGAAGACGACCTTGATGATTCCCTGCGAGAACAGCTCCTCGACGAGCTGTTTGAACTGCGGGATCATCCCCGCATGGTGCGCAGCAACTCCGAGCAGCAGACCCTCACGGAAGGTGTGATAGCCGAGGATGCCGAGGTCTTCGTCGGCGAGATCGTCGCGCAGCGACTCGAGGGCGGCATTGACGATCGTCTTCTCCTCCCGAGAGTTCAGATCGGTGCCCGTGCTCAGATACTGTTCGACGGCTTCATCGCAGCCATTGCGGGAGAAGATGAACATGATCGCCGGGAGCATGGCCGCCTCGGCGAGAGATGCCACCACCTGAGTGCGGCTGGGACGGCGGAATCGGGCACGGGTGGCACGTGCGCGCTTCGACCGCGGTCCCCCGTGTGTCCGAGTGGCGTGGTTGAGTGCCGGATCGATGCGGTCGGAATCGCTGTGCGTGAACAGGTCGTACATCCGGTGGCCGACCAGGACGTGATTGACCAGCGGCACCGGCCGGTGGCTCGTGGACACGATCGTCGTCGGTCCCCGGACTTCACGCAGCCAGGCCCCGAACTCCTCCACATTCGACACCGTCGCCGACAGAGACACCATCTGCACTCGGTCCGGCAGGTGGATGATGACCTCTTCCCACACCGGTCCGCGGAATCGGTCGGCGAGGTAGTGGACTTCGTCGAGGACGACGAAGCCGAGGTCCGAGAGACCAGACACGTCGTTGTAGAGCATATTGCGCAGCACTTCGGTGGTCATCACGATGATCGGCGCATCGCGGCGGATCGATGTGTCGCCGGTGAGCAGCCCGACGTTCTCCGCCCCGTGGACCTCTGCGAGGTCATTGAACTTCTGATTGCTCAGCGCCTTGATCGGGGTCGTGTAGAAGACCCGTTTGCCCTCGCCGCGAGCCAATTCCACAGCGAACTCCGCGATGAGCGTCTTGCCGGCACCGGTCGGCGCTGTGACCAGCACGTCCTCGCCGTCCTGCAGATGACTGCAGGCTTCGATCTGGAAGTCATCGAGGGCGAACTCGGTGCGCTCCATGAACTGTCCCAAGGGAGTGCGGGCGAATTCCGCACGCTCCTTGAAGTCGGCATAGGCGGCCGAGGGGCTCAGCGGTTCATCGGCAGAAGCGTCGGTCGAAAGCGGCGTAGGGTCAGTCATTCTTCTCTTCGTCGGTCAGTTCATCCTCGTCGACCCACAGGCCCTGCGCGATGAGGCGCTTCTTACGTCGGCGATCATTGAAGACACAGATCACCCACGCCAGACAGAACAAGGTCATCATGGGGATGACGAGGAAGAACATGGACATGGCGTCCGGAGTCGGGGTGGCGATCGCGGCGAACAGGAAGACGAGCATGACGATGATGCGCCACGATTTCTTGATCCTCTCCGCCGACAGGATTCCGAGCATGTTGAGTCCCACCATGAGCACGGGAAGGACGAACGCAAGTCCGAAGACGACGATGATGATCATCACGAAGCTCAGATAGTCCTGTGCCGGGATGATGTTCGTGCCGCCCTCGGGGGTGAACGAGGTCAGTGCCTTCACCGCATTGGGCAGAGCGAAGAACGCCATGGTCGACCCGGCCAGGAACAGCGGAATCGCTGCCCCGAGGAATCCGAGGGAGTACAGCTTCTCCTTGCGCTTCAGTCCCGGGACGATGAAGGCCCAGACCTCATAGAGCCAGATGGGGCAGGAGAGGAAGAGACCGATGAAGAACGAGAGTTTGATCTTCAGGTCGAAGGGAGAGGCGACTCCGGCGAAGTTGATCTCGGCCATCCGTCCGCCGTTGTCACGGATCGTCCGGATCGGCTCTTGGAGGATGTCGAGGACAGGGTCGTAGAGGAACCAGCCTGCCACCGCGCCCAGAGCGATGGCGATGGCGGAGATGATGACGCGATTGCGCAACTCGACGAGGTGCCCGACGACGGGCATCTTCTTCTCAGGATTGCTCTTCCGTGATCGAGATGGCTTCCGCTGGCTGTTCTCTTTCACTTCTCGTGAGACTGCGGGTCCTGCTTCTCTCGCCGCGACTCCTCGGTACCAGTGGTTTCACCGGTGGCCGTGGTGGAATCGGTCGAGGAGTTCTGGTTGAGCGCTCCCGGCTCGGTGGTCTTGCCGGATTCGTCGTCGTCGCGCAGGTCCTTGACTTCGGACTTGAAGATCTTCATCGACTGTCCCAGGCTTCGGGCCAGCTGCGGCAGTTTGGGTGCGCCGAAGATGATCACGATGATGAGGATCACGATCGCGATCTGCACGAAACTTGGTCTCATGGGGAGCTCCTTGGATTGTTGATGCTGTGGATGATTCTACGCGCTGCGGCTGAGCCTTTCATCCACATCCGGGCGCGGTCTTCGTCTCAGCCGAGCCTGCGCAGGGCGGCCGCAACGGCTTCGGTGTCGTCGATCTCGGTGATGACATCGGCATGGCAGAGCAGGAACCGGCTGAGCCAATCCACCGAATGCACGAGCAGGCGGATGCGTACGCTCGTGTCACCGCCGTCGAGGTACTCGCGATTCGTCACGTCGAGTTCATCTGCCAGCCATGCTCCCGCGGCCCCGAGACCGAGGGTGACTTCGTAAGAGCTCGTCGTCGACTCACTGACCGACATCGGCGGATGCGCTGCCGGTTCCCAGGAACGGATGCGCCCCAGGGCGAAGCGGCGGGGTGCTCCGGCCGAGTAGCACCAGGCATCGACGTACCAGTCAGCACCAGGTACGAGCCGGGTCGGGGCGATGGTCCGGGTCGTGAGTTCGTCGCGGGAGCCGACGTAGTAGTCGATGCTCATCGCCGTGCCTTCTTCGACAGCCTGTCGCAGTGCGGTCAGCAGCTCTTCGTCGGCATCGATGGGGCTGACGTCGACGGCGGTGCGCAGGTTCTCTCCTGCCGCCACACGCAGTTTGGATGCTGCTGTGGCCACGGCTTCGGAATCGAGTCCGGGCAGGGAAGAGAGCATATCGAGCGCGAGCACGAGGACGCCGGCTTCCTCGGCGCTGAGCCGCACGGGCACGGAGACCTCTTCGGCGTTGGAGATGAATATCTGCCCGCCTTCCCAGGAGGCGTCGATGAGATCATCGGGCATATGTCCGGGTCGACCTGTAACGAAGAGCAGCTGCAGATCGTCGATGAGGGTGTCGGAGTCGATGCCGAAATAGGCGGCGGTCTCTTCGAGGTCCGCTCCCGGATGCGCGTCGAGGTAGGGCACGAGGCTGAGCAGCCGGGTGAGGCGTTCACGCGCTGAGGACACTGGTGCCTCCCAAGCGGTTGAGCGAGTCCCGAATCGTTTCGCGTCGGCGGTCGACGGCACGCACGAGGTCGGGCGGATCGACCACGTCGACGGCGTCCCCGAAGCCGACGATCTCAGCGGCGAGGCCCTCGACATCGGAATACCCGATGATCACGTCGTCTCCGTCGCTGCGGATCTGTCGACGGCGCAGCGGATCGGCCCGGTGCGCACGGATGCGCAGCGTCGCCTCGGCGACGACGGCCATCTCGGAACTCGACTGCAGCGCCAGCTGCGGGGAGAAGTCCTCGGGAATCTCATAGTCGCCGGGTTCACGGCCGCTGAGCTTCGCGATCCCTCCCTCAACACGGGAGAGCCGGAAGGTGCGGCGAGCTTCGCGATCGAGATCGAAGCCGAAGAGGTAGACGCGGTCACCGCGGCTGAGCAGCGCATAGGGTTCCAGACGCACTTTCCTCACGCTCTGGCCGGGTTTGTGGTAGCGGAAGCCGACGGCTTCGCGGGCGTTGATGTGGTGAAGGGCCGTGGCGAAGTTCGCGCTGGCCAGCCGGTGCGCGGCGGTGCCCGGGTCGACGCTTCCCGGTCCGGCGGCGGACTGGCCGAGGTCGATGCCGAGAGCACGCAGCTTCGTCAGCGCCTGAGCCGAGGACTCCCCGAGTTCGGTCTCCGCCCAGAACGCGGCGGCCACGGTCACGGCAGCCACCTCGGCGGGGGTGAGATCGACGTCGCCCATCGCATAGTCGGCGGTGGAGATCCGATACCCCGTCTCCCCCGCATCGCCATAGGCATCGTGTTCGGCCCGGGTGGCGATGGTGATGCCCATGTGCCGCAGCAGCTCTTTGTCGCGAGAGAATTTGCGATCGAAGGCGACCTCGTCGAGTCCGGAATAGCCGTCGATGGCGCTCATCAGCGTCTTGCGCGACACCCAGCCGCGGGAAGCGCGCAGGGCGATCAGCAGATTCATCAGACGTTCGGTCTGCTGTCTCTGTCTGCTGGTGCGGGGTGTATTCACGATTCCACCGTAACCTAAGCCGGGCGATAGTCTTGGGACCATGATTCATTGGCGCAAAGGAATCGTCGCAGCGATTCGCTCCACCCGGCCAGGATACACAGAGGTCGAGGTCGAACTGGACGAGGCCGTGCCCGGCACCGATGTGAGATCCATCCGAGCGGTCGCCTACACCGATGCCGTCGGGCAACCGCAGAACCGGGACACCGTCATCGTCAATGTCTCGGCTCTTGCGAAGCGCCTGGGCACCGGTGGCTTCGGTCTCATCGTCGCCCTACCCGATGCGCTGCCGGCAGATCCCCCGGACGGCCCCGGTCATCTGGTCAAGGACCGCTATTCGCCGTTGCAGACGATGGTCCTCGGCGTCGACGATCAGGAGTCGCAGCATCATTCCACCCTCGCCGAGGCGGACAGCCTCGGTGGCATGCCGGTGGTCGTGGCCGATCTGCATTCGGCTCTGCCCGCGGTACTTGCCGGCATTCGCGCCGTCGACCCGTCGTTGTCGGTGGCTTATGTGCTCAGTGATGGTGCGGCTCTGCCGGCCCCGTTCTCTCAGGCCGTCGCCGGACTCAAGGACGCCGGCTGGCTTCAGGGCGTGATCAGCACAGGTCAGGCCTGGGGCGGAGATCTCGAAGCGGTGACCATCCACACGGGACTGCTCGCGGCCAAACACGTGATGGATGCCGATATCACCATCGTCGCTCAGGGCCCTGGGAATCTGGGCACCGGCACGAAGTACGGCTATTCGGGGCTGGTCACCGGAGAGCACCTCAATGCCGCTGCTCTGCTCGGCGGGCATCCGATCGGTCTGCTGCGGATGTCGAACGCCGATGCCCGCGGTCGCCATTTCGGCATCTCCCATCATTCGCTGACGCCCTTGAGTGAGATCGCACGACCGGGGATGACCGTACCGGTGCCCGATTTCTCCACCCTCGCCGAGGCGGAAAGAGCCGAGATGGACCCGGACCCCGGTGTCGTCGCCGAGACCGTGGCCGAACAGCTGCATCGACTCCGGAAGCATGATCTCGTCGACATCGATCTGACGGGGCTATGGGAAGCCCTGCGCACTTCACCTGTCCGGCTGTCGACGATGGGCAGAAAGCTGCCCGCAGATGCGGCGTCGTTCCTCGCAGCAGCCGCCGCTGGCCGCTGCGCCGCCGGGCTCGTCCGCCGCTGACCGCGTCGAACACAGGTCAGCGCCTGATCTCCTCAGAATCCCCCTCCGCGTCGGCGAAGACAGATGTGGCCGGGTTCCGAAGAACCCGGCCACAGCCGTCTCAGTCAGGATCAGCGTGTGCTGATGATCTGGCTGAGTCTCAGCGCACGTTCTCGAGGTCGCAGACGAAGATCAGCGACTCTCCGGGTTGGATGACTCCGCCTGCGCCTTGATCGCCGTACGCCAGGTGCGGTGGGATCTGCAGGGTGCGGCGTCCGCCGACCTTCATGCCCTGGATGCCCTGGTCCCAGCCGGAGATGACCATTCCGGATCCGAGGCGGAACTCCAGCGGGGTGCCGCGGTTGTACGAGGCGTCGAATTCCTCGCCCGTGGAATGGGCGACTCCGACGTAGTGCACGCTCACGGTGTCGCCGGGTCCCGCCTCGGCGCCGGTGCCGATCACATCATCGGTGATGATGAGCTCGGTCGGGGCGTCCCCGCCGGGGAAATCGACTTCGGGCTTCTGCTTGCTCATGTGTTCCTCCTGGTGTCGGTTCTGTTGAGATATCGGACGTTCTCAGCCCTGGGCCGAGAGGATGTCGACGACGAAGATCAGGGTCGCATCACCTGGGATGGACGGTTCGCTGCCCTGTTTGCCATACCCCTTGTCCGGCGGGACGACGAGGACGACCTGGTCGCCGACCTTCTTGCCGACGAGCCCCTCGTTCCAGCCGTCGATGACCTGGGCCTCGCCGACCGGGGCGACGACGAAGGGCTGTCCGTCCTTCTTCCAGTTCGAGTCGAAGGTCTTCGATGTGTCGTCCCAGAGCCAGCCGGAGTACTTCACGGCGACGCTCTGGCCCTTCTTGACCTCGTCGCCTTTGCCTTCGATCGTCGTGTACGACTCGAGCTCGGTCGGCTTCTTGCCCTTCGGCTTCGAGATCGATGGGGCGCCGTCGTCGCCCCACTTCACGGTCACAGGGTTGTCCGACTGATCGGCCTTCTTCCCCTCGGCGCGAGTCAGCGGCTTCTTCGTGTCCTCGATGTCGATGACGTAGACGAGCGTCTGCGACGCCTCCCCCTGCTGGGCGCTGCCGTTGAGCGACATCATCACGCGGGAACCGACCTTGACGTCGATGAGTGCGTTGTAGAGGTCTTCGGAGATCTGGGACTTGTCCATGGGGAATCCGGCGGCGGAGTCCGAATCGTAGCTGGATTCGACGGTCTTGCCGGTCGTCCCGGAGACCAGCGTCATCTGTGCCGTGACCTGCTCGCCGTCGGCGACCTTGTCGCCGGTGCCCTCTTTGAGCACCTTCTTCTCGGTCTTGTCCATGACCAGCGGTGCTTCGAAGCTGACCTTGGGCTTCTTCCCCATCTTGCCGTCGACGGTGATGTCGTCGAGGCTGGTCGACTTCGCGTCCTGAGCGGCCACCGACGGCGGAGGCGTGGTCGAGTCCTCTGACTCATCACCCTGCCCGCAGGCCGAGAGCAGCAACAGGCCCGCCGCGATGGCGCTGAGCACTTTGGTGCGCACTGGTTTCCTTTCGTCACGCCGAGGCCGCGCCCGGGTAGGGGCTCGACCGAATCACAGGGCGATCTTACAGGCCCGCGATGAGTGTTTCCGCCTGCGGGTGAGTCGTGGCGAACGGGTCCTTGAGTGCGACGGCTCGACCGGATTCGTCGTTGAGGCGCAGGTGCACCCAGTCGACGGTGTAGTCGCGACGGGCCGCATGGGCTGAGCGGACGAATTCGCCGCGGATCGCCGCCCGTGTGCTCGCTGGCGGTACGTCCTTCGCTCGTTCGGCTGCCTCGGCGGGGACGAGACTCTTCGCCATTCCCGCGGCCTCGAGCTTGGGAAACAGCCCCGTCGCGGGCGTGATGTCGTGGAAGGCGATGTCGAGTCGGTGGATGCGCGGATCGGCGATATCCGTGATTCCGCGCTGCAGCGACCGTTCGATGAGGGTGCGTTTCATCACCCAGTCAATCTCCGTGTCCACGGTCGAGAAGTCCTGCGATTCGACGGCGGTGAGCATCCGCGTCCACAGGTCGATGACGTAGTGGGCCAGATCATCATCGCCGAGGCTGTGCTCCCCGGACTCCACGATCCGCTGTGCCCGATCCCGGTAGTCGCCGAGCAGTCCCAGCGGAGTCGTCGTGGTTCCGTCGGTGCGTTCGAGCACGACCCGTCCCGTGAGATCACGGGCGACGAGCCTGATATCGCGCACCGGGTGGCGCAGCCCGTTCTCCGGGATCCGTGCGCCCTGTTCGATGAGGTCGAGCATGAGGACTGCGGATCCGATCTTCAGCGCCGAGGTGGCCGTCGACATCGAGGAATCACCGACGATGACGTGCAGCCGTCGGTACTTCTCCGCATCGGCGTGCGGTTCGTCGCGGGCGTTGATGATCGGACGCGACCGTGTCGTCGCCGATGACAGTCCTTCCCACATGACGTCGGACCGCGCGGAGAGGCCGAACATCATCTCCGAGCGGTCGGCTTCCTCGTCGGGGGTGAAGGCCGAACGGCGTGGGATCACGGCTCCGGCTCCGACGAGCAGCTGCCGCGAGACGAGGAAGGGCAGCAGGACCGTGGTCAGCCGGTTGAAGTCGAGGGTGCGGCGGATGAGGAAGTTCTCGTGGGACCCGTAGGAGTTGCCTGCCGCGTCCGTATTGTTCTTGACCATGTGCACGCGTCCGCCGATGCCGTCGACTTCTAGCGCGGTTTGGGCCTTGTCCAGCAGGTCGATCATCAGACCTTCGCCGGCTCGGTCCTGGGCGAGCAGGTCCCCGAGATCATCGCATTCGGCGGTCGCATACTCCGGATGGGATCCGACGTCGAGGTAGAGGCGCGACCCGTTGGGCAGGAACACGTTCGACGACCGGCCCCATTCGACGACGGGACGGAAGAGATACCGGGCGATCTCCTCGGGGCCGATGCGACGTCCGTCGGGGTCGGCGGTGTGGGCGAGTCCGTATTCGGTTTCGAGCCCGTAGATGCGTGCCATTCAGTCCTCCCGCAGTGCGCTCATCGCCGCGTCGTCGAGGCGGCGGAAGGTCCGCAGCTTCGTCGTCGTGCGGTCGAGGACGGCTGCCTCGAGTGCGTCGGTGGCCAGGATCGCCTGGGTCGCGGCTCCCAGTGCGGTCACACCGTGGTTGAATACTTCGCGCAGAGTCATCTGCGAGCTGCGCACCCCGGCCAGGGATGCCGTGATCGCATCGGCCTGACCGCCGATGGCCACATGTTCGGTCTCGTCGATGACGGATCCGTCGTAGCTGAGCCGGTAGAGCTGGTCGGTCTCCGGTGTGAGTCCGAGTTCGGCGACGACGAGTTCGACCTCGAACGGCTTCGACTCGGTGGTGAAGACGCCGGCCAGCGTCTGTGCGTACGCGTTCGTCAGTCCGCGAGCGGTGACGTCGGTGCGGTCGTAGGAGTATCCGCGCAGGTCGGCGTAGCGGACTCCGGCTTGGCGCAGGGTCTCGAATTCGTTGTACTTGCCGACGGCGGCGAAGCCGATGCGATCGTAGATCTCAGCGATCTTGTGCAGTGTCGGTGACGGGTTCTCCGCCAGCAGCAGGATGCCTGTGTCGAAGCGCATGACGACGACGGATCGGCCGCGGGCGATGCCCTTGCGGGCGAAGTCGGCCCGGTCCTTCATCAGCTGTTCGGGTGAGACGTAGAACGGTGCCTGACTCATCGACGGTCCTTTCGCGGTAACGGTGCCGCAGTCATCACCGGGCGGTGGCCGTGCGGCGGGCGACGACCTCGGTGGCGGTGTCCAAGACGGTGGCCGAATCGACCTCGGTGACCCCGTTCTCGAGGTCGACGGTGAAGATCGTCGGGGCGATCTGCCGGACGAAATCCGGTCCGCCCGTCGCCGAGTCGTCGTCGGAGGCGTCGAAGAGGGCTTCGACGGCAACCCCAATCGCCTGCTCGTGGTCGAGGTCGGCCCGCCACAGCTTCTTCAGCGCCCCGCGGGCGAAACCGGAACCGGAGCCGATGGAATGGAATCGGTGCTCTTCGTACTTTCCGCCGGTGACGTCGAAGCTGAAGATCTGACCCTGCGGTCTGGATTCGTCGACTCCGGCGAACAGCGGGACGACGGTGAGTCCCTGCATCGCCAGCCCGAGGTTTCCGCGCAGCATCGCAGCCAAGCGGTTGGCTTTGCCGTTGAGCGAGAGACGGGCGCCTTCGATCTTCTCGTAGTGTTCGAGTTCGAGTTGGAAGAGCCGGATGAGGTCGAGTGCGACCCCGGCGGTGCCGGCGATGCCGATGACGGAGTAGTCGTCGGCGGCTTTGACCTTCTCCATCGAGTGCGAGGCGATGAGGTTGCCGATCGTCGCTCTCCGGTCACCGGCCATGAGGATGCCCGAGGCGGTGCGGAAGCAGATGATCGTCGTGCCCTCCGGGGCCTGTTCGGCCAGATCCCGCACACCGGGGTGCGGCAGCGCTTCAGGCGCCGAGGAGCGGGCGAGTTCGACGAACGAATTGCTCGTCGAACTCAAGAATGCAGGAGGGAATCCTACCATCTCATTGGCCGCCCTTCTGCACGAAGTTCTTGACGAACTCCTCCGCGTTCGACTCGAGCACACCGTCGATCTCGTCGAGGATGGAATCGACGTTCTGAGTGTTGATCTGTCCCTGCACGGCCTCCGGCGGATCGACGGGGGCGTCTCCCCCACCGGACGATTTGTCTCTCTGGACCTGTTCCTGCGAGCTCATCTCACACTCCTTCAGTCGTTCTTCGAACTCAGTCTATCCACTCCGAGTGCCTTGAGCAGGCCCTCGGCGGTCTCGATTCCCTCCACCCGATCGGCAAGCAGCTCACGGGTGCCTTTGAGCGGTTCGTGCATGGGCAGACGCACCACACCGAGGGCTCCCGCGTTGACCACGAGCGAGTCCCAGCTGGCGGCGACCAGATCCTCGCCGAGGCGGCTGACCGCCACGGAGCGCAGGAACGCGCGGGTCCCGTCGGGTGCGTTGACCACGGCGGCTTCGACCTCGGCGTCGGTGGTCATCCGACGGATGCGGCCGGCTCGTTCGAGCTTGTGGAACAGCCCCTTCTCCGGGCGCACATCGTGGTACTGGACGTCGATGAGGGCCAGCTTCGGATGGTCCCAGTCGATTCCCTCACGAGAACGGTAGCTCTCGAGCAGCACCCATTTGGCGACCCAGTCGATGGAGTCGGCCAGGGTCGTCGGGTCGGTCGAGAGCCCATCGAGGAATCGGCGCCATTCGGCGAGCACCTCGGCAGTTTCGGCATCCTCGGCATCGGCGTGTTCGAGGCACGCGGAGTAGAAGGCTTCTTGAATCTCCAACGCCGTTGTCGTCGTACCGTCGCTCAGCGCCAGCGGAGCCCTGAGGGTGAGGTCGTGGCTGACGTCCCACAGTGCCTGCAGGGCATCTGCGAGTTCGATCTGCGGTGCCAGCCCGGCCTCGATGAGTCCGAGGACGAGGGAGGTCGAACCGAAGCGGACGAACGTCGCAGGCTCCGCCAGGGTGGCGTCGCCGATGATCACGTGCAGCCGGCGGTATTTCGCGGGATCGGCATGTGGTTCGTCCCGGGTGTTGACGATGGGACGGCGCAGGGTGGTCTCGAGCCCCACTTCGGCTTCGAAGAAGTCGGCGCGGGACGAGATCTGGAAGCCCTTGCCCTCGCCTTCGCGACCGATGCCGACCCGTCCGGATCCGCACAGGATCTGCCGGGTGACGAAGAACGGGACGAGGCCCGCGACGATGTCGTCGAAGTCCGTGGACCGGTCGACGAGGTAGTTCTCATGGGTGCCGTAGGAGGCTCCCTTGGAGTCCGTGTTGTTCTTGTACAGATTGACCGGTTCCGCGCTCTTCTCGAGGGTCCGCACCGATTCGAGGGCGACGAGGTCGCCGGCCCGGTCGAAGGTGACGATATCGCGTGGAGTGAGGACTTCCGGGGACGAGTACTCGGGATGAGCGTGGTCGACGTAGTAGCGGGCGCCGTTCTCCGTGACGACGTTCGCCAGGTACTGGGCTTCGAGGTCGTCCTGCGGGATATGGGTCAGCTGCGAGGAGTCGGCGTCGGCGATGTTCATGAAGAAGCCGCGGGCGTCGGCCAATGGAGACTCGGTGGCGAAGTCCCAGAAGTTCTGGGACGACTTCAGTCCGCGCGGTCCGGCATAGGCGTCGACGACACGCGCCGAGTCCCGCATCGGGTTCGCTCGCGGATTGCCCGGCTGGCTGAGGCCGAACTCCGTCTCGGCTCCCATGACGCGCCTGACTCTGAGCATCTGATTCTCCTCCAAGGTCTAGACTCGGGGACGTGGCAACGAAGAAATCTCATCTCCCCATCGCACTGATCGTCGACCTCATCCTCGTGGTTCTGTTCACGATCGTCGGTCATTACACACATTCTCACAATTTCGATCCGCAGGGGCTGATGACCACAGCGTGGCCGTTCGTCGTAGCCCTCGTCATCGCCTGGCTGCTCACGGCCGTCTGGGATCGGCCGATCGCTCCGTTGGCCACGGGAACCGGGGTCTGGGCGATCACCGTCCTCGTCGGACTCGTCCTGCGCGGGGTCACCGGAGCCGGCGGCGATCCGGGGTCGGTGCCGGTGAGCTTTATGATCGTCGCGACGTCGCTCAACCTCATCACTCTGGTCGGTTGGCGTCTCATCGCCACGGCCGTCTCCGGGGGTTCGGGCCGCCGCAAGCGCAGCCGTTGAGCATCTTACCCTTCGGCCCTGTGCGCTGCCGGTAACGAGTCGAGCCCGCCGCTTCCGTCAGCTGACGGAAGCGGCGGGCTCGTCGTTCTTACCGGACCCTTCTCAGACGAGGTCGGAGTTGGGCCGCACCTCGGCGATGTCGGTCTCGTACGGCACGGTCGGGGCTCCCCTGGTCGTGTCGAGGTGCATCATCCGCAGATGAGTGACCCGTTCGCCCTTGCGCCCGGAGATCCGTGCCCATTCGTCGGGGTTCGTCGTGTTCGGCAGGTCTTCGTGTTCGCTGAACTCTTCGGCGATCGCATCCTCGAAGTGGCCGGGGCGCAGGCCGCGTTCGCCGGTGTCGAGCAGCGATTTGATTGCCGCCTTCTTCGCACGGTCGACGATGTTGTGGATCATCGCGCCGGAGGCGAAGGCCGAGAAGTGGAGGATTTCCTTCGACCCGTCGGCGTAGCTGACCTCGACGAATTCGTTCTCCGGAGTCTCTGCGAACATCCTTTCGACACAGCTGTCGATGAGTGCCGAGACCGCCTCGCCGGGGGTGTCGTGACCGGCGAGCACGCTCGAGTGCAGGGGCAGCTCCGCGGTGAGGTACTTCTCGAAGATGTCTCGGGCCGCTTCGGCGTCGGGGCGTTCGATGCGGATCTTCACATCGAGTCGGCCGGGGCGCAGGATCGCGGGGTCGATGAGGTCTTCACGGTTCGACGCGCCGATGACGATGACGTTGTCGAGCTGTTCGACTCCGTCGATCTCGGTGAGCAGCTGCGGCACGATCGTCGTCTCCACGTCCGATGACTTGCCGGTGCCGCGGGTGCGGAACAGTGATTCCATCTCGTCGAAGAACACCACGACGGGGAATCCTGCCGAAGCCTTCTCGCGTGCCCGGGCGAAGATCAGGCGCAGCTGACGTTCGGTTTCGCCGACGTACTTGTCGAGCAGCTCCGGACCTTTGATGTTGAGGAAGTAGGTCTTGCTCGTGCGGACCTTGCCGGTGCGGTCGGCCAGGGAGTTCGCCACGGCCTTCGCGATGAGCGTCTTTCCGCAGCCGGGAGGGCCGTAGAGCAGGATGCCCTTGGGCGGTTTGAGTCCGTGTTCGGTGTAGAGCTCGGGATGTTCGAAGGGCAGTTCGACGGCATCCTTGATCTGTTCGATCTGGTCGGCCAGTCCGCCGATGTCCTGGTAGGTGATGTCGGGGACTTCTTCGAGCAGCAGCGAGGAGACCTCGGGCTTCTCGACGACCTGCAGCGCGTAATGGGTCCGGGTGTCGACGATGACGGCATCGCCGACGCGCAGTCCTGCGTCGACGAGGCCGGCGGCGAGGGTGAAGACCTGCTCGTCATCGCCGGGAGCTCCGACGAGGATGCGCTGGGAGTCGACGAACTCACGGACGTTGACGACCGATCCCACGGGTGGGAACTCGCCGGTGCCGATGATGACGAGGCCTTCGGACAGGAGCACATCGGCTCCGGCTCGCAGCGTCTCGGGTTCGATTTCGGGGGCGACGGCCACGCGCATGCGTCGTCCGCCGACGATGACATCGGCCGTCACTGCGTTCTCGCCGAGCGCGATGAGCGTGCCCCAGTTGTTCGGCGGCTCGGTCAGGCGCCGAGCCTCTTCCTTGATCCGGTTCAGCTCATCACGGGCCGTGCGCAGAGTCTTCGACAGTGCTTCATTGCGTTTGCCCGCTGTGTAGAGCTGCTGGCGCAGGGACGCGGTGTCCTCGCGCAGCTTCTTCACCTCGGTCGTGGTCTCTGTCATCGATCCTCCTTCGGCCCTGTGCTGTTGCTGGTCGGGCTGTCTGTGACATCTGTGGGCTGCGCATCTGCGGAGTCCTCGGGCTCGGTGCGCAGGCGTCTGCCGGCATCTCGCATCACCCGGCGCAGCTTCTTGCCGTGCGCGGTGCGGGTGCCGATCGCCGCCTCGGTGACTTCGGGCTCCGTCCACGCCGCCACATCCTCGGCGGCCGCGGTGGCTCCCTGGGGGCGTTTCTTCTTCTCCAACGGACTGATGCCGTCGGCCATTCGGCGGGCCATGATGAGGAACCCGGTGTGGGCGATCATCCGGTGGTCGGGCCGGACGGCGAGTCCGTCGACGTGCCAGCCGCGGACCATGGCCTCCATGGACTCGGGTTCGGCGAACTTGCCGGAAGCGCGCAGGGCTTCGACGAAGCGTGAGAGCTGCGGGACGGTGGCGACATACGCGATGACGATTCCACCGGGTGTCAGGGCTTCGCTGACGGCCTCGAGCGTGTTCCAGGGGGTGAGCATGTCGAGGACGACGCGGTCGACGCTGCCGGGCCCGAAGGTCTGCGGCAGAGTTTCGGCAAGGTCGCCCACGGTGACGGACCAGTTGTCCGGTTCGCCGTCGAAGAAGTCGGCGATGTTTCCGGCCGCGATCGTGGCGAATTCCTCACGCAGTTCGAACGAGTGCACGGATCCCGTCGCGCCCACGGCGCGCAGCAGCGCCATCGACAGGGCTCCGGATCCGACGCCGGCTTCGACGACGGTGGCGCCGGGGAAGATATCGCCGAGGGTGACGATGAGTCCCGAATCCTTCGGGTAGACGACTGCGGCGCCGCGGGGCATGGAGAGCACGAAGTCCTCGTATCGCGGGCGGAAGACCTGGAAGTCGACTCCCCCGGTGTTCGCGACGATGATTCCTTCTGTGCGCCCGATGATGTCGTCGTGGCTGATGAGGCCCTTGTTCGTGTGGAAGTGCTCACCCGGGGCGAGCACGAAGGTGTGCATCCGCCCCTTGGGGTCGGTGAGCTGGACCTTCTCTCCGCGGCTCAGAACGCGCGGGGGCCGGGAATGCAGTGGCTGAGTCATGATGAGTCCACTCTACGCTGGTGAGGATTGCCTCACACAACCGGCTCAGGCTGCCAGGAGTTCGTCGAAGAATTCCTGCAGGTCGATGACTCCGACCAGGGTGTTGCCGTCCATGACCAGGCTGAACTGCGCCTTGGGGCGGTGGGTGAGCGATTCGAGCAGGTGCGGGGCCGTGATGTCCTTCGGCACTCCGATCCACCCGGCCAGAGGGCGGGCGACCTCGCCGGCGGGAACCGCTTCGAGGGTTTCGGCGAGGCGACCGGCTGCGGCGTGCCGGTCGACGAGACCGTACGGCAGCCCCTTCTGGTCGAGGACGACGATGAGGGTGCGTTCCTTCGCGTTCCCGAGCGTGTTCGCATAGTCGAGGGTGTCGGCCAGATCGGCATCCCATGTGGCGGCGATCGCGGGCTGGATGACCTGGGAGAGGTCGTAGGTCTCCATCTTCCGGGCCCGTTTGGCGTGGGTGGCGGCATCTCCTGCGGAGAACCACAGCATGATCGCGATGAGCGACATCCAGGCGACGGTTAGCGGTTCCGGCCGATCACCGCGGAGCAGCGGGGTGATGACCGACCAGCCGATGAAGCCGACGGCGATGATCCGGCCGACCCAGCTGGCCACGATCGTGCCGAGGAACTGCGAACCGGTGATGCGCCACATGATCGCCTGCAGCGCCCAGCCGCCGTCGAGCGGAATGCCCGGCAGCAGGTTGATCGCACCGAGGGCGACGTTGGCGAAGGTGACGGCGATGAGCAGCAGCCACGGCACCGAGGTGGGGCTGGCGGCGCTGAGACACCACCATCCCAGCAGGGCGAGAACGATGTTGACGATGGGGCCGACGATGGAGATGACGAAGCTCGTCATCGCCGCTTTGTCGCGCGGGTTGTCCATCTGGGGCTCGAAGCGGGTGAACCCGCCCCAGATGTTCAGCTCGATCGCGGCGACCTTCTGTCCGTAGAACTGGCCGGCGACGCCGTGCGCGAGTTCGTGGAGGAACACGGAGGCGAACAGGAGGACAGCATAGGCGAAGGCGACGAACCAGGCCCCGATGCCGAGATCCGGTCGGACCTGGTTGAGCCACGGGGTGAAGAGGATGGTGATCACGATGGCGGCGAGGAACCACGACCACGCCAGAATCACCGGAGCGCCGAGGACAGTGCCCAGGCGCAGACCCGATGACGCACCGGGGTGGTGGTTTTTCGCGGCCATTGAAGGGGTTCCTCCGGTCGATGTCGTGGTCAGCGGACCACTGAGGGTCGGTTACTCAGCCTAACAGCGACGACGCACTCATCGCTGGTCGCCACGTCGTGTCCGTGCAGGTCGTTACAGTGGAGTTATGGCCGAGCTCACCAGTTTGTCGCCCTCCCGGGCCAATGACTTCATCCAATGTCCTCTGAAGTTCCGCTTCCGCAGCATCGACAAGCTGCCGGAACCGCCTTCGCAGGCGGCATTCCGCGGCACGGTGGTCCATGCGGTGCTCGAGAAGCTGTTCACCGCACCGGCGGCCGAGCGCACGGCGGAGCTCGCGCAGACGATGCTCATACCGGCGTGGGACGAGCTCGTCGAGAAGGACCCGGATGTGCTCGAGATCTTCGAGGGCGAATCGGAGAAGGAGACGTTCTTCACATCTGCGCGTCGGCTCATCGATTCCTACTTCGTGCTCGAATATCCCGAGCATCTCGAACCGGAGGAGACGGAGAAGTTCGTCCGCACCACACTGGACAGCGGTCTCGAGCTGCGCGGGTTCATCGACCGCGTCGACGTCGCCCCGGGTGGGGAGCGGCGCCTCGTCGACTACAAGACGGGCAAGCAGCCGAAACCTCAGTACGGACGAGAAGCCAAGTTCCAGATGGGCTTCTACGCTCTCGTCGTCTACCGACTCTCGGGCGAGCTCGTCCACACTCTGCAGCTGATGTACCTGGGTTCGCGCAGCGTACTGAAGTCTCATCCGACGATGGCGGAGGTCGAACAGACCCAATTCGAGATCGATGCCGTCTGGAAGGACATCATCGCCTCGGCCGAGTCGGACCGGTGGCGGCCGAAGAAGTCACCGCTGTGCAACTGGTGCACCTTCAAGCCGCTGTGCCCGGCGTGGGGCAACACCGCTCCCCCGACCCCGGAGATCACGAAGATCGTGGGAGCGTAGAGCTCAGGCGCTCTGCTGCGCACGGAGTCGTCGCAGGTCGGCGACGCTGTGGCCTTCGAGACTGTTCCACAGGATCCGCCCCGGACGAGGTTCGAGGTCGATGAAATGCGGGATTCCGATCGCAATGGTGCCGGCCGCCTCGGCACTGGCCAGGCCCGGTTTCGAATCCTCCAGTGCCACACAGTCGGCCGGGTCGAGGTCGAGCAGCGCAGCCCCTCGCAGATAGGGCTCCGGATCCGGTTTGCCGGCGGTCACCTCATCGCCGGCGACGAGACCGGCGAAGCTGTCGGGCGGACAATTGGCGATGACCGCCTCGGCCAGCGGCCGGTACGACATCGTGACCATGACGTTCGGAATGCCTTCGGCCTTGAGCTCGGCCAGCAGCTCCAGCGCACCGGGCCGGAAGGGCACGGATTCGCGGATCTGTCCGATGACGTTGCCCATCAGGGTCTCGACGATCTCCTCAGCGGGCAGATCGAGGCCGGCCTCACGCATCATCCGGGCGGAGACGATGAGCTCGTTGCCGACGAATTCGAGCCCCTGCTCTTCCGACCAGGACAGCCCGTGGGCGTTCATGAGTTCGGTCTCGGCGCGGATCCAATACGGCTCGGTGTCGACGAGGGTTCCGTCCATGTCCCACAGGACGGCGGCAGGGTCGGCTGATGCATGGTTCGTCATACGCCCAGCGTAGTCTGGAACCATGAGTATTCTTCCATCCGGGTCCGGGGCACTCGTCTTCATCGCCTTCGAAGGTCAGGATGCCGATGCTTCCGAAGCGGCGAGCTCACTGGTCAAGGATCTCATCGAGGTCTGGCACCTGGACGACTCCGAGATCCTCGACACCGATGGGTTCTACGAATTCCGCTTCTCCGAACCCGAGATCATCCGCGACGAGGACGGGACGGCGTCGATCGCTTGGCCGGGTGTCGCGGTCCATCGTGGTCTCCTCGGCGAGCAGCCGATCACGGTCATCCACGGTCACGAACCGGGATTGAAATGGCGGGAGTTCCTCTCCCTCGTCCTCGCTCACGTCGGTGACGACGATACCGTCATCCTCCTCGGCGGTCTCCATGCCGAGGTTCCGCATACGCGTCCGCTGCCGGTGGTGGCCAACACGGAGGACGCAGAGCTTGCGTCCGAGCTCGGCATCGACGCCAACGGCTATGAGGGTCCCATCGGCATTCTCGGTCTCCTCGGCGTCGCCTGCCGGTGGCGCGGGGTCCGCGCCGTCAACCTGTGGGTGGGAGTGCCGGACTATCTGGCCGAGTCGCCGTCGCCGAAAGCCGAACTCGCGTTGGCGAAGGCCGTCGAACGCTATGCCGGCATCGAAATCGACATCCACGTGCTCGAAGAGGAGAGTCGGGCATGGGAGCTCGGCGCCGACGAACTCGTCTCCTTCAACCCGCGGCTGGCAGAACTCGTCCAAGCACTGGAGAAGCAGAACGATTCGACGGAGCTGCCCGAAGCCAGCGGGGATGCCATCGCGGCCGAGTTCGAACGCTATCTGCGCAAACGCGGCCGCGATAAGTGAATCACCGACTCCCGGAGGTCAGGCGGTGAGCGCCGGTCGACATCGGTCCTGCGATGTCAGTCGAGCAGGCGGATGCCAAGCAGGGCGTCGACGGCGTCGGCGACTCGGTCGCCGGTGATAGCTGCCGTCTCCGAGGGTTCGGAGTCCGCGTAGTGTTCGGCCCATTCGTCGAGGATCCCCAGAGCCCGCGGGCTGTCGAGGTCATCGGTGAGTGCTTCGCGCAGCAGGCCGATGATGTGCTCGCGCAGACCCTGGCGACATTCTGATTCGCATTTGGCCGCATGCTTCCATGCCTGCAGACGTGCTTCGGCGATGGACAGCTGCTCCTCGGTGAAGCTCCAGTCGCTGCGGTAGTGGTTGGACAGGATCACGGTGCGAATGGCCATGGGGTCGACTCCGCGCTCGCGCAGCTTCGAGACGAGGACGAGGTTGCCCTTGGACTTGCTCATCTTCTCGCCGTCGAGGCCCACCATTCCGGTGTGCATATAGGTCTTCGCCATGGGTGTGTCCCGCCAGGCAGCAGCATGGGCGGCACTCATCTCATGGTGAGGGAAGATGAGGTCGCTGCCGCCTCCCTGCACGTCGACGGGGAAGCCGAGATACCGATCGGCGATGACAGTGCATTCGACATGCCAGCCCGGTCGTCCCTGGCCCAGTGTGCCTCCGTCCCAGGACGGTTCGCCTTCGCGTTCGGCCCGCCACAGCAGCGGATCGATGGGATTCTCCTTGCCCGGAGTCTCGGGGTCACCGCCGCGTTCGGCCGAGAGCGCTGCCATGGTCTCGGCGTCGTCATGGCTGACTGTGCCGAACGGTGGGGTGATCTGCGTCGACACACGGTAGTAGACGTCACCGCTGTCGAGAGTGTAGGCGGCCCCCTTGTCCACGAGATCGCGGACGCCGGCGGCGATCTCGTCGACGGATTCGACGACGCCGATGAAGTTCGCCGGCGGGATCACCCGCAGGGCTTCCATATCCTCTCGGAAGAGATCGATCTGCGACGAGGCGAGTTCGCGCCAGTCGACTCCCGTGGCGTCGGCCCTCTCCAGCAGCGGATCGTCGACGTCAGTGGTGTTCTGTGCGTACTCGACCTCGAGTCCCGCATCACGCCAGATCCGGTTGAGCAGGTCGAAGGCCACATAGGTGGAGGCGTGCCCGAGGTGCGTCGCATCGTAGGGGGTGATGCCGCAGACGTAGAGTCGAGCGGTCTGCTTGGATCCGCGCAGCCTGCGCGGGCTGCGTGTGCTCGTATCAAAAACCGTAGGCACCTTGCCGGTGCTGGTCAGACGGGGCAGTTGAGGTTCGGGCCATGACTTCACGGCACCCAGCCTAACCGAGAGGCAGGCGTTCGGCACTTCCGAAGCAAAGTGATGCCGGTTTCAGATCGGCGGCCAGGGAATTGCGGTTCGATCGTCCGGTGCGTCGGGGAAGAACTCGGCGGCGAGAAGCCGGTCGGCCCTGTCTTTCAGAGCCTCGATCTCGTCTGCCGACAGGCAGTCGCTCAGCTGCGTCCGCAGCCTCTCGTCCATGGCGGTGACTTCCTGAAGCGCATCGATCTCTTCGGCGCAGAACGAGGTGCGAGAGAAACCCCACAGAACGGTGCGCAGCTTCTCCTCATTGTGGAAGGTCAGTCCGTTGTCGATGCCGAAGACGCCGATGTCGGCCGCGGCGGTGCTCGGCAGGCAGCTGCCGGTGATGACATGACCGGCTTTGCGGTCGGCGTTGTTCGCGAGCAGGTCGAAGAAGGCAATGGAACGCAGGCTCTCGTCGACGGAATGGGAGAGTACGAGGTCGCGTCCGTCCTCGGTGCGCAGAGCGAAGATCGGTGTGTGATCGACGGGGATCGCGTTGACCGTCGACAGGGTCACGGCTTCGTCATCGTCGGAGGCTTCGACGTAGGCCTGCAGGGATCCGCGGCCGGCGGGCAGATCATCGCGCAGAACCGTCGGCGGAACGACCCCCAGGTCGAGTGCGGCGGAGAGTCGATACGCCGCCACCTCGCGCAGGGCCAGTGTCTGTGCCGGGAAATCGTGCAGGGGCCGTTCGCCCGAGATGGGTTTGTAGACGGCCTTGATCGCCCGGCCCTCGTGTTCGAGCACGAGCAGTCGGGTGTCGTTGCTGGCGCGTGGGATCGATCCCATCTCCGTCCACTCCCCCGCAGCCAGTGCGTCGAGGAGAATCCCGTGGTCCATCACGGTTCAGGCGCGCGGGATCCCGTTGGCCCGGGGACACAGATGGCCATCGGGTTCGAGCGGGAGGGAGCAGAACGGGCAGTCTCCGCGTCCGGCGCTGACGACCTGTTCTCCGCGGCGGGCGAATTCTCGGGCGGCGGCGGCGCCGAGGACGATGCGCAGGACTTCGCGTTCGACTTCGTCGTCATCGGGGTCAGCGGAGGTTCCGGCCTGGGCGTCCGCCTCGGTGAGTTCGAAGCATTCGATGACGAGTTCGTGCTTGACGGTGTCCCAGCCCAGGCTCATCGTGCCGACGCGGAACTCCGGTTCGATGGGCACGTTGAGCCCGGCGTTGTCGATGAGATCGTCGAGCGCCGTCTGCGGCACCCGCGCGGCCGGATCCTTGATCATCACCATATCGAGCAGTTCGGTGATCCGGTCGGAGAGGATCTCGACCTGCTCCTTCTCGACGACCACGGTCGTCAGCGCGTTGCCGGACTTCGCCTGGAGGAGGAACGTCCTCTCACCGGGGAGTCCGATTGTGCCGACGACGAAACGATCGGGTGTGGGGTGGTCGTACAGAGCTGCCATGTCTTCAGCCTAGTTCAAAGACTTACATGACGGTCCGGCCTGGGATACATTTGAGTCATGAGCACTGATCCTCGTGAGGCCCTGGACGCATTCCTCGAAGCAGTGAGAGAGCACTACGCTGCATCCGCGCACCGCAATGGTGACCAAGACCCCCGAGTCGAAGCCGCTTATATGGCTTTGGCCGATGCCTTCGAAATCTACGAAGACGCGATCTACACCGCGTTCGACGAAGTCACTCCATTCGAACTCTTCGATGACGTCGAGGATGCCAAGGACGATGACGAGTTCCTCCTCGACGATGACGACGAGGACGACTGAGGGCCTGACAGAGCGTCGGACCTGCCGCTCTAGTCCGACGGACCCCAGGAGATCTGGTCGAGCACTTCGGCGATCTCATCCGCCAGTTCGACCTCGCTGGCGGTGACCTCGGCCAGCTGTGCCGAAGTGCGCGGCGAGACCAGAGTGCTCGCGATACCGTGCTGTCGGTTGAACGCCAGGGCGATGTCCAATGTCGACACGCCCAGAGCGGTCGCGGCACGACGGACGCCGGCAAGCACACGGTTCGACCGCTCGTCGAGGTAGGCACCGGCGTATTCGCTCAGCTCCCCCGCCAACCGCGAATCCTGGGGAGTCGCGTTCCGGTACTTGTCGGTGAGCACTCCGCGCCCCAGTCCCGCTCCGGCGATGAGTGAGACTCCCGCATAGTCGGCGGCCGGAACGAGCTCTGCCTCGGCCTCGCGGTTGAGCAGCGAGTATTCTGCGACGACACACGCGACCGGAATCCCGGCCCCGCGCATCTCCGCCAGCTGCCAACCGGTGTGGTGGGACACGCCCACGTAGCGGATCTTCCCGAGAGTGAGCAGGGTCTCGACCGCCGATGCGGTCTCGGCACGGTCGACCTCGGCATCGAAGACGTCGAGGACGAGCACGTCGAGGTGGTCGCGACCGACTGTGCGCAGCAGGGAATCGACTTGGCTGAGGATTCTCGAGCGCCCGAGTCCGGCCTCGATGTGGCCGGGTTCACTGATGGACACGCCCACCCGGGCCAGCAGCAGAATCTCTTCGGGAAGTCTCAGCCGTCCGAGCACCTCGGCGGAGATCGTAGCCGAGCTGGGCAGCTCGATGAGGTTGCCACCTGCGTCTTTGTACTCATCGACGAGGCGCTGGGCGACCTGGTCATCGACCCGATGCCCCCACTCGAAGGTTCCGAGACCCACATCGCTGACGTCCAGACCGGTAGTGCCGAGGCGTTGGTGCTTCATGCTTCTTGAGGTTACCCGATGCTGCGACTACCGTGGTTTCGTTCCCACCTCATATTCTCAAGGAGTCGTATGTACGACTGGCTGGTCGCTGCCGTGCTCGGAATCGTGCAGGCACTCACCGAGTTCCTCCCGATCTCCTCCTCGGCGCATGTGCGCATCGTCGGCGAACTTATGCTTCCCGGTTCGGATCCGGGCGCGTTCTTCACCGCCATCATCCAGATCGGCACCGAGGCGGCCGTCGTCGTCTACTTCTGGCGCGATATCGTCACAATCATCTCCAAATGGTGCAAGGCACTCGTCGGCAAGCATGATCGCAGGGACCCCGAGGTGCGCCTGGGTTGGCTCATCATCGTCGGTTCGATTCCCATCGTCATCATCGGCCTGCTCTTCCAGGACTACATCGAGGGTGCACTGCGCAGCCTCTGGATCACCGCGACGATGCTCATCGTCTTCGGTCTCATCATCGGCATCGCCGACTGGGCCGGGAAACGCGAACGCACCCTCGAGGACATGAACTGGGGTCAGGGCATCCTGTTCGGCTTCGCGCAGGCGCTCGCCGTCATTCCCGGCGTGTCACGCTCGGGCGGCACGATCATGGCCGGCCGTTTCATGGGCTTCGATCGTCCAGCAGCGGCTCGCTACTCGTTCCTGCTCGCCATTCCCGCCGTCGTCGGTTCCGGTCTCTACGGTGTGGCGCAGACGCTCGGTCGGAGTGAAGCCATGGTTCTCGGCTGGGGACCGACGATCCTCGCCACAGTGATTTCATTCGCTCTCGGTCTCGTCGTCATCCACTGGTTCCTCAAGTACGTGGAGACGAAGTCCTTCGCCATCTTCGTCTGGTACCGCGTCGCCCTGGGCATCGTCCTCTACATCCTGCTCGGCACCGGAGTCCTCGCAGCAGTCTGAGTCCGCACATTTCATTTTGGGCTGTCGTCCGACACTCCAGCATCATCTGATCCCGGCATTCACTTACGAGTGCCGGGATCAGCGCATTCCGCCGCCGCCGACGGCGGCCGATTGGGCGAGTCCGGCGGCGGTCACCGACATCGCCGCGAGCACCGGCTGGTCACCGGAGAAGTCGATGACCGTGAACGAACCGGGAGCGACGCTCAGCCGTTGGAAATCATCCAGCGGCATCCCCAGGGCGTCGGCGATGATCGCCTTGATGATGTCTCCATGGGAGACGATCATCGCCCACCGAGGCGGAGCCGATTTCTCGGTACCGTCCGTGGGCACTGCATCGGCCCGGGATTCGGCATCGGCACGTTCCTCCTCACGCAGCCGGGCCACGAGATCACGGACGCGGGCTGTGGAACGATCGGCCGCCTCGGTGATGGATTCCCCTCCGGGGAACCTGGCCTGCGACGCCGACTTCACTACGGTCGCCCACAGGGGCTCCTCGCCCAGTTCCTTGAGTGGCCGGCCCGTCCATTCGCCGTAGTCGAGCTCGATGACGGCCTCGTCGACGTCGATGCGATCGAAGTCAGCTGTTTCGGCTGCGATCGATGCGGTCTGTTCGCAGCGCTGCAGGGGCGAATGCAGCAGCTGGGTGAAGTGCCGATGCGGCAGCAGTTCGAGGTTGGCCCGCAGTGCCCGGGTTCCCTCATCGGTGAGGGACACGCCGGGTGCGCGTCCGGCCAGGATTCCGGAGACGTTGGCGCTGGAGAGGCCGTGCCGCAGCAGAACGATGACGGGCATACCCTCAAGATTAGCCCAGATCGTCTAGGGTGAGGCTATGAAACGTCAGCGTCCACGTATGACATACGAGTTCCGCAAGGTCTCGTTCTCTCGTGATGTGCCGCGGTCGGTCAGCCTGCAGGAACTCAACGACCAGGCGGAATACGGCCAATGGGAGCTCGCCCGCACCCGCATATCGGTCGGCGGAGTCCGCACCGTGTGGCTGCGCCGGAAGATCATGCCGTTGACGATGAGCAGCTGATGGTGTGAGATCGCCTTCCCTCGTTCCTGTTCTCACTGCCGGCCTCGTCACGATCACTGCAGGAGCGGCGATGTCCCTGCAGGGACGAGCGAACGGTCTGCTCGGGCAGGTGCTCGGACATGCCGTCTTCGCCGGGCTCGTCTCATTCTTCGTCGGCCTCCTCTGTGTCGGCATCGCCTTGGCAGTCTCGGCCCGATCCCGTGCTGCCGGCCGACGTCTCATCGTGCTGCTGCGGGATCGTACGCTGCCCTGGTGGATGCTCCTCGGGGGCTTGAGCGGCTGCCTCGTCGTCATCGCACAGGCCACGACCATTCCGCGGATCGGCGTGGCCATGTTCACGATGGCGTTCGTCTCCGGCCAGGTCACCGGTGGGCTCATCGTCGATGCCACCGAGCTGCCGCCGGGCGGCCGTCAGCGTCTGAGCGTCCTGCGCATCCTCGGCGTGGTCATCGTCCTCGCTTCCCTGGCCTTCGCCGCAGGTGACCGCCTGCAGTCGGGGATTCCGCTGTGGACTCCCCTGCTCCCGCTCGTCTCCGGGGCACTGACGAGTGTGCAGCAGGCGTCCAACGGCCATATCCGGGCTGCCACCGAATCGGCGGTGGTCGCGACGACGGTGAACTTCACGGTCGGCTTCGCAGCACTCGTCGTCGGCACATTCGTCCTGCTCATGACCGGACATCCCTGGCGCGAATTCCCGACCGCGCCGGATCAGTGGTGGATCCTCCTCGGCGGGGCCTTCGGGGTGGTCTTCATCGCCCTGACGACGGTCACCGTAGCCAGGCTGGGTGTGCTGCTGCTCAGCCTGTTCGCGCTCTTCGGCAACCTCGTCGGGGCATTGGCCCTCGATGTGCTGCTGCCGATTCCCGGCTCCGATGTCACGCTGACCACGGTGCTCAGCGCCATCGGAGTGCTCATCGGTATCGTCGTGACGATTCTGCCGGTGCCGGTCGGGCCTTCAACTTCAGCGGTCAGGCCCAAATCAGCGGTCAGGCCTTCATCAGGAAGTCGCCGAGGACCCGCGTCCCGAACTTGAGCGCCGAGATCGGCACCCTCTCGTCGACGCCGTGGAACATGGCCGGGAAGTCGAGGTCGCCGGTCAGCTGGAGCGGAGCGAAGCCGTAGCCGGTGATTCCGAGCTCGGCCATCGACTTGTTGTCCGTGCCTCCGGAGAGCGTATAGGGCAGGACGTTCGCGCTCGGGTCGTCGGCGAGCAGGCTCTTCTGCATCTGCGCGACCAGCGGAGTGTCGAACGGCGACTCGAGCGCCTCGCCTTCGTCCTCGGCGGTGATGTCGATCCCCTCCCCCGCGAGTTCCTTGATCTTGAGCATGACGTCCTCGTGCTGTCCCGGCAGAGTGCGACAGTCGACGTAGGCGGTCGCGGTGCCGGGAATGACGTTGTGTTTGTATCCGGCTTCGAGGAACGACGGGTTGGAGGTGTTCTGCAGGGTCGGTGCCACGAACTTCTCGACCGAACCCAGCTCGGCGAGCAGCTGCGGAATCGTCTCTGCCGTGAACTCGATTCCCGTGAGCTCCGAGACGCCTTCGAGGAGCTTCCTTGTGGCCAGGGGGATCTCCTGCGGCCACGGGTGGTTGCCGATCCGGGTGATCGCGGCGGCGAGCCGCGTGACGGGGTTGTCGTCGTTTCGCTGAGATCCGTGTCCGGCGGTGCCGTGAGCGACGAGGTTGAGCCAGGCCAGCCCCTTCTCTGCCGTCTGGATGAGGTAGATCCGCTGGCCGCGGACGTCGACGGAGTAGCCGCCGACCTCCGAGATCGCCTCGGTGGCTCCCGAGAACAGCTCGGGACGGTTGCGCACCATATGGCGGGCACCGTAGTTTCCTCCGGCCTCCTCGTCGGCGAAGAACGCGATCACGAGGTCCCGACGCGGAGTGAGTCCCTGACGGAGCATGGCACGGACGGACGCGACGATCATCGCGTCCATGTTCTTCATGTCCACCGCTCCGCGGCCCCACAGCAGACCGTCTTTGACGACTCCTTCGAAGGGGTCGACGCTCCAGTCCTCCGCGGCCGCCGGAACGACGTCGGTGTGGCCGTGGACGACGAGTGCCGGAGCCTCCGGCTCGGAGCCCTTCACACGAGCGACGAGATTGGCCCGGCCCGGGGAGGATTCGACGATTTCGGACTTCAGGTCAACCTCGGAGAGCCAGGACGCGATGAGTTCGGCGGCCGGCAGCTCCGGGTTGGCTTTGTTCCCGCCCCAGTTCTGTGTGTCGATGCGGATGAGCTGACGGCACAGTTCGGTGACTTCGTCCTCTGCGGTGCTGAAATCAAACACGGGACTCCCCTCGATGGTGGTTCGATCACGCGGCAGTGCTGTGATCGGCCTGACAGTCACCACCGTATCCCACCCGCGAGCCCGGCTCACAGACGATCGGGCGTGTATCAGCGGGTCAGAAGTTCATCCGTGGTGATCGTGATCGGGGCGGATGATCTTTGAACCCGCAGAAGCTGCCGTTGATGGCCCGGAAGCGAATACGAAAATGGCCTCCGGATCGAAATCCGGAGGCCATCTCCTCGTTGTGCGCGAAGGGGGACTTGAACCCCCACGCCCGATAAGTTGGGCACTAGCACCTCAAGCTAGCGCGTCTACCAATTCCGCCACTCGCGCTGGCAACAGAGATAACTCTACATGCGCGAAACGGTGTCGCAAAATCGAAATCGGCTTTTGTGACGCACTGCACTTATCACGCCATCATTCGAGGTGTGCCACCCGCGAGAGGACGTGCGGTTTGCCGTTCTTCAGGTCGAAGACGGCCGACTCCGCAGCCTCGTGACGACGCCCGGAGGTCAGCGCATAGCCGACCGTGCCGGGCAGCAGGATCGGCTTCGCGAAGGACACATCCCAGCGGTAGGACTCGAGCCGCGGATCCATTGCCGAGAACGCCCGGGAGGCGCTGTACATCCCATGGGCGATCTGCCGCGGGAATCCGAATCCCTTCGCGGCCAGACCGTTGAGGTGGATCGGGTTGTAGTCACCGGAGACCTTCGCATAGCGCTGACCGATGATCGGATCCAGACGCCACAGGGCACTGGGCTGCGGCGCCGTGAACTCGAGGTGCGGCACCTGTGCCTTCGGCTTGGCTCCGGAGAGCTTCCGCCCCTTGGCCAGGTACGTCGAGACCTCGTCCATCACGGGACGACCGTCGACCTTCGCCTCGAGCCGAACCTCGATCGTGGTGCCCTTCGTGTGCTCGAAGGGACCGGCGAGCTCGAGGTGGAAGTCCACAACCTCGCCGAGGCGGGCCTGCGAATGCATATCGACGCGATTGTGGATGTGGACCATCCCCATCATCGGCAGCGGCACTTCGGGGTCGGCCAACAGCTGCATGCTCAGCGGGAAGCCGAGGATGTGCAGGTAGCCGGGGTGGACGATATCGTCCAGACCGTGACCGACGACGTGGGCGAATCCCGCATAGGCGACCGGTTCGAGCGGAATGCTGCGATCGATCGCATGATCCGGCAGCTCCGGACCGGTGCGCGGACCCACCGGCAGGGTTTTGAGCAGGGCACGGGCATAGATGGGAAGCATCGAATCCGCCATCATGCACCCACCATGTTCTGACCGCATACGCGCAGCGTCTGTCCGTTGATGCCGCGGGCACCGCTGGATGCGAGGAAGCCGATGGCTTCGGCCACATCGACCGGCTGCCCGCCCTGCTGCAGGCTCGAGAGCCGGCGCGCGACCTGGCGTGTGAGAGTCGGCATCTTCGCGGTCATATCCGTTTCGATGAAGCCGGGTGCCACCGCATTGATCGCTCCCCCGCGGGCGGCGAAGTCCTCCGCCGAGGCGGCCGTGAGTCCGATGACTCCGGCCTTCGAGGTCGCATAGTTCGTCTGGCCGCGGTTGCCCGCGATTCCCGAGGTCGAGGCCAGGGAGACGACCTGGGCGCCGTCGGCGAAGAGTCCCTTCTCCGCCAGGCGCGCATTGATCATCGTCTGCGCGGCGATGTTGACGGCGATGACAGAATCCCATTTGGCCGCGTCCATGTTCGCCAGCATCTTGTCGCGGGTGATGCCGGCGTTGTGGACGAGGATGTCCACGGGTGCCCCGAGCGCCTCGGTGATCTTGTCCGGGGCATCGGCTGCGGTGATGTCGAGCTGCAGCGACTTGCCGCCGATCCGGTTCATCACCTGCGCCAGCGCCTGACCTGCCTGCGGCATGTCCACGCCGATGACGTAGGCGCCGTCGCGGGCGAGGTTCTCGGCGATCGCGGCTCCGATTCCACGTGCGGCACCGGTGACCACGGCGGTGCGTCCGGCCAGCGGGCCGGCGTCACCGGTGGACATGAATTCGTCCAGGCTCAGCCGCTGACCGGCGTCCGAAGACACCGTGAGGAACTGGCCGGAGACATAAGCGGATTTGCCCGAGAGAAGGAACCACAGGGCCGCGTTCACCGAGGGTGCGGTGAGGTCGACGCCGTCGAGCAGGATTCCGTTGGCGGTCGCGCCGGCGCGCATCTCGTGGGCGACCGACCGGGTGAAGCCGGTGATGCCCTGGGCGGTGGCGGCCTGCTCCGGTGTCTGGCTCTGCGCATCCGGTGCCGTCGAGATTGTGATCACTCGACCGCAGGCGGCCAGTGAACGCAGGGCGGCGCCGATCTCGAGGACGACCGGTGACAGGTCGGCCGGGGACTGCGCGTCGTCGAGGACGGCGATGACGGCCCGCAGCTTCTCGCCGGTCTGGGCGTTGCGACGGACCTCGAGTCCGTTCTCCAGCAGCTGATCGGCCAGCCCCTGGGCCCCGGGACCGGTGCCGAGGACGAGGACCGGTTTGTTCTCATAGGACGCCGGGGTGGAGCCGAAGCGGTTGAGTTCGACCGGCTGCGGCAGACCGAGGGTTTTGGCCACCTGCTTCAGCGGTCCGTTGACGAGGGAGAGATAGGTGTCTTTCATGCTGCCTCCACAATCGCAGTGAGCCCCTGTCCGCCTGCGGCGCAGATCGAGACCAGGGAGCGCTTCTTGCCGGTGGTCTTCAGGTGCTTGGCGGTGCTGGCGATGATGCGTCCGCCGGTGGCCGCGAAGGGGTGGCCGGCGGCCAGGCTCGAGCCGAGCGGGTTGAGCTTGTCGCGGTCGATGGTGCCCAGCGCCGCATCGAGACCGACCTTGTCCTTGCAGAACTCTTCGGATTCCCAGGCGGCCAGGTGCGAGAGCACGGTGGAGGCGAATGCCTCGTGGATCTCGAAGACATCGAAGTCATCGAAGGTCAGACCGTTGCGGGCCAGCAGCCGCGGAACTGCGTAGGCGGGGGCCATGAGCAGACCTTCGTCGCCGTCGACGAAATCGACGGCGGCGGCTTCGGCATCGACGAGGCGCGCCAACGGGGTGAAGCCGTGCTCGTTGGCCCAGTCCTCACTGCCCAACAGCACCGAGGAGGCGCCGTCGGTCAGCGGAGTCGAGTTGCCGGCGGTCATGGTCGCCTCGGTGGCGAGCTTCCTGCCGAAGACGGGGTTGAGCTTCGCCAGGGATTCCACGGTCGAGTCGGCACGCATGTTCGTATCGCGGCTGACCCCGAGGTACGGGGTGGTGAGGTCATCGAAGAAGCCGGATTCCCATGCCGCGGCGAGGTTCTTGTGGGAGGCCACGGCCAGTTCGTCCTGGGCCTGTCGGCTGATGCCCCAGGCGGCGGTGGTGATCGCCTGGTGCTCGCCCATGCTCAAGCCCGTGCGCGGTTCGCCCGTGCTCGGAGCCTGCGGTGCGAGGTAGGCGGGGCGGATCTGGGAGGCGATCTTCGCCTTCTGCACCATTGTCTTCGCACGGGTGAGCTCGAGGAGGATCTCGCGCATCGAATCGTTGATGACGATCGGAGCGTCGGACGTCGAATCCACGCCCGAGGCGATTCCGGATTCGATCTGCCCGGCATTGATCTTGTTGTTGAGGCTGACCACGGCTTCGAGGCCGGTGGCGCAGGCCTGACCGAGATCGAAGGCGGGGGTCGTCGGTGCCAGGGCGGAGCCGAGCACGGCTTCCCGGGTGAGGTTGAAGTCCTTCGAATGCTTGAGGACTGCACCTCCGGCGACCTCGCCGATGTTCTCTCCGGCCAGTCCAAAGCGGGCAACGAGCCCGTCGATGGCCGAGGTGAGCATATCGAGGTTCGTGGCCTTCGAGTACTGCTTGTTCGAGCGGGCGAAGGGAATTCGGTTGCCGCCGAGGATGACGGCGCGGTTGTTGGGAGCGGACATGTGCACCTCCGAGTGGTTGATTTAGCCGATACCGACAGTACCTGATACTGTCGGTTACATGAAATCGATCACAGACGGTCGCTCGACGAGATGGCAGAAGCATCGCGATGAGCGTCGTCGCGAACTTCTGCGTTCCGTGCGGCTCGTCGTCGACGAGTACGGCGACGATATGTCGATGGAGCAGATCTCTGACGCGACCGGGACGTCGAAGTCGGTGCTCTACCGATACTTCACCGACCGGGCAGGTCTGCAGGCGGCCATGGGCGAATGGGCGATGGGCGTCATCGTCCGGTCTCTCGACGAGGCCGCGGCCGCCTCGGCGAAGGGCGAGGGCTCAGCCGCGGCGCAGGAGTCCCTGGCCGCGATGATCCGCGCATTCGTCACGCTCGCCGCGAATTCTCCGAACGTGTATCGCTTCTGCGACACCGCGGTCAACCGGTTCGCGCCCGAGGAGACCGGCGGTTTCTTCAATTCAATTGCCGGGCAGCTGGCCGAACGCCTCGGCCTGAGCGGCGAACAGGCTCGGCTGTGGTCGGCCGGAGCGATCGGTTTCGTCCGCGCCGCCACCGAGACGTGGCTGTCCCGACCGGACCGGCCCGAGGAATTCGCCACCACCATCACCCATTGGCTCTGGGCAACCCTGCCCGAACAACGAGGAGTAGAACAATGAAGCTGTCTCTTGACCCGAAAGCCATCAACGACGTCCTCGACGGGCATTGGGCAGAAGCTCGCCGACGCGGGCGGACCCTGGCCGAAGAGCCGTCGACCCATGACGATCCGGCCGATGATCTCGACACCGCACGAGCGAAGACCCTCGACGGGGTCATGATGATGGCCGAGACCGGGCTGCCGATGACCGGGCTGTCACCGGAGATGGGCGGAAAGAACGAACACGCAACGAACGTCGCCGGGTTCGAAGAGACCGTCACGGCCAACCCGAGCCTGCAGATCAAAGCCGGCGTCCAGTTCGGACTCTTCGGCGGAGCGATCCTCCATCTCGGAGACAAGGAGCAGCATCAGAAGTGGCTGCTCGACGCTCAGTCCGGCCGTCTGCTTGGTTCGTTCGCGATGACGGAGATCGGGCACGGCTCCGATGTGGCGAACGTGGCGACCACCGCCACCTACGATGAGGCGACCGAAGAGTTCGTCATCGAGACCCCTTTCCGGGCCGCAACGAAGGAGTACATCGGCAACGCCGCCCGCGATGCCCGGGCCGCCGTCGTCTTCGCTCAGCTCATCACCAAAGGTGTCAAGCACGGGGTGCATGCCTTTTTCGTGCCCGTCCGCGACGAGGCCGGTGAGCCGATGCCGGGAGTCTCGATCGAAGACGACGGCTACAAGGGCGGGCTCAAGGGAGTCGACAATGGTCGCCTCGCCTTCGACTCCGTGCGGATCCCACGCACCAACCTGCTCAATCGCTACGGAGACGTCACCGCCGACGGCACGTACTCCTCCCCCATCGAATCGCCGGGACGCCGCTTCTTCACGATGCTCGGCACCCTGGTCCAGGGCCGGGTCTCGCTCGACGGCGCCTCCGTGGTCGCATCGAAGATCGCCCTCGACATCGCCGTGCGCTACGGACTCGAGCGCAAGCAGTTCACGGCCGGCGATGACTTCGCCGAGACGACTCTGCTCGACTACGGCCAGCATCAGCGTCGCCTCATGCCGGCCCTCGCCGCCGTCTACGCCTCGGCGTTCGCGCACGAGAAGCTGCTGACCTCCTTCGAAGAGGTCTTCGCCGGAGCCGATGACTCCGAGGAGAACCGGGCTCTGCTCGAGACCCGGGCGGCTGCGTTCAAGGCCGACTCGACCTGGATGGCGCTCGACGTCATCCAGGAATGCCGTGAGGCCTGCGGCGGTGCCGGATTCATGGCGGAGAACCGCCTCGTCGGGCTGCGCGCCGACCTCGACGTCTACGTCACCTTCGAAGGCGACAACACGGTGCTGCTGCAGCTCGTGGCCAAGCGCCTCCTCGGCGACTATGCCAAGGAATTCGCGAACCTCGACGTCGGCGGAGCCGCCCGCTTCATCGGCACCCAGGCCGCCGAACATACGCTCTACCGCACCGGTCTGGCCAATGCCGGACGGGCGATCTCGGATGCGCTGACCCCGAACCTCGGCGACAAGCGGATCAGGTCGGGACGCCTGCAGCGAACCCTGCTCGAAACGCGTCTGGAGGTCATGGTCGCCGGAGTCGCTCAGGCGCTGCGGCCCGCGACGAAGATGCCGGCCGCGCAGGCCGCCGATCTGTTCAACGTCCACCAGCATGAGCTCATCGAGATGGCACGCGCCTATGTCGAGCTCGAGAAGTGGAAGGCGCTGGACGAGAAGATGAAGGAGCAGACCGACGCCGATCAGGCCAAGGCTTTCCGTCGTCTGCGTGACACCTACGGTCTCGGACTGATCGAGAAGCACATGGCCTGGCACCTCATGTACGGTCGCCTGCCGATGTCGCGTGCACGCCAGATCAACGAGACGCTGAACCGTCTGTGCAAGAAGCTTGCCGCCAATGCCCTCGACCTCGTCGAAGCATTCGGCTACTCGGATGTCCACCGTCGGGCCACCATCGCCTCCGGTGTCGAAGCCGAGCGTCAGGCAGAGGCCGCCGACTACTACCGTCGGGCGCGGGCTCGTCAGGACTTCCCGGTCGACGAGAAGCAGCTGCGCAAGGCCGCGAAGAAGAAGGCGAAGGCCGCCGCACGGTGACCGCAGGCCCGTGATCCGGGCACACCAGAAGACCCCCGCAGCGAACGGTCTGCGGGGGTCTTCTGGTGCTTGGGGAGATTCGGGTCGCTGGCTGGCGACTGTGCTCGTCGCCAGCGGGCCCGACTGTCTCAGTCGGCGAGGAAGTCGGCGAGCACCGCGGAGATCTTCTCTGTCTCGGTGAGGAACCCGTCGTGACCGACCGGGGAGTCGATGATGTGGTGTCGCACTCTCCCCGGCAGCGCCTCGGCGAGGATGCCCACCTGTTCCGGCGGGAACAGCCGATCCGAGGACACGGAGACCACGAGGTTGTCGGTGCAGGCGTCGGCCAGTGCGACCGTGAGGTCGGAGGAGCGACCTCGGCGCACATCGTGGTCGCGCAGGGCACGTGTGAGCACGATATAGCTGTGCGGATCGAACCGGGCGGTGAGCTTCTTGGCCTGATGGTCCAGGTACGAGGTCACCTCGTAGTAGTCCTCCGAACGCAGGCGGCGGGAGAAGCGTTCATTGAGGTCGGCATCGTTGCGATACGTCAGGTGCGCGATCTGCCGGGCCAGTCCGAGACCATGACTGGGGAAGCTGCCGACGGCCGAATAGTCTCCGGAGTAGTAGTCGGCGTCGAGTTCGATCGCGCGTTCCTGCATCATCGCCCAGGCGATCTGGTCGGCTTCGCAGAAGGCCGGTGCGGCGATGACCGCGCATTTGCGGACCTTCCGGCTGTCCAACAGAGCGAACTCGAGCGCTCGCGCACCTCCCATGGATCCGCCGATGACGGCGACCCAGGAGTCGATGCCGAGGATCTGGGCGAGATTGTGCTCCAGACGTGCCATGTCGCGGATCGAGACCCGAGGGAATCGGGAGCCGTAGGCCAGACCGTCATCATAGGACGACTGCGGCCCGGTCGTTCCCGAGCAGCCTCCGAGGGAGTTCGCACACACCACGAAGTACTTGTCGGTGTCGACGGCTTCCCCGGGCCCGACGACACCCGCCCACCATTCGGTGACGCGGGTGTCGCCGGTCAGAGCATGCTCGATGAGGATCGCATTGGACCGGTCGGCGTTGAGGGCGCCGAAGGTCTCATAGGCGATCTCGACCGTGCCGAAGGTGTGTCCCGAGTCCGTGCCGAAGCCGAGGATCCGTTCGACGGAAGTGCTCTGGGTGGTCATCTCAGGCCGCGGTCTGCGCCTTCGCCGCAGCTGCCGCGAAGCCCTTGTCGAGGTCGCCGATGATGTCGTCGACACCTTCGATGCCCACGGACAGGCGGACCAGTGCCGGGTTGACTCCGGCCGCCTTCTGGGCTTCCTCGTCGAGCTGAGCGTGCGTGGTCGAGGCCGGGTGGATGACGAGCGAGCGGACGTCGCCGATGTTCGCCACCAGCGAGTGCAGTTCGAGGGCGTCGACGAAGGCCACAGCGGCGTCGTATCCGCCGGCGATGTCGAAGGCGAGCACCGAACCCACGCCGTTCGGCAGGTACTTCTTGGCCAGTCCGTTCCAGGGGCTCGACTCGAGTCCGGCGTAGGCGACGCGGTCGACCTGGCTGTGAGCCTCGAGGTAGGCGGCGACCTTGTTCGCGTTCTCCACGTGGCGCTCGATGCGCAGGCTCAGGGTCTCGATGCCCTGGGCCAGCAGGAATGCGTTCGTCGGACTGAGCGAGGGTCCGAGGTCGCGCAGGCCCTGCACGCGAGCCTTGAGTCCGAAGGACACGTTCACTCCGAAAGCTCCGTCGGCGCCGAGGTCGCGAGCGAAGACGAGTCCGTTGTAGGAAGCGTCGGGTTCATTGAAGCCGGGGAACTTCTCCGGCTGTGCTCCGTAGTCGAAGTTGCCGCTGTCGACGAGGACACCGGCAACGGAGTTGCCGTGGCCGCCGAGGTACTTCGTGGCCGAGTGGAGCACGACGTCGGCACCGTGTTCGATCGGACGCACGAGGTAGGGGCTGGCGAGGGTGTTGTCGACGATCAGCGGCACACCGGCATCGTGAGCGATTCCGGCGATCGCCTCGATGTCGAGGATGTCTGAGCGCGGGTTCGACACGACCTCGCCGAAGAGGAGCTTCGTGTTGTCCTGGATCGCGTTCTTCCACGCCTCGTGGTCGTCGACATTGACGAAGGTGGTCTCGATGCCGAGCTTGCGCAGGGTGACGTCGAGGAGGTTGACGGTTCCGCCGTAGAGGCTGGAGCTGGCCACGATGTGGTCACCGGCTCCGGCGACGTTCGTGATCGCGAGGAATGCCGCGGACTGGCCCGAGGCGGTGAGGACGGCGTGGACGCCGCCTTCGAGATCGGCGATGCGGTTCTCGACGACCTCGTTCGTCGGGTTCGTCAGGCGGCTGTAGACGGGGCCGACGTCGGTCAGCGCAAAGCGCGCTGCGGCGTGGTCGACGTCGTTGAACACGAACGAGGTGGTCTGGTGGATGGGCAGGGCGCGCGAACCGGTGGTCGGATCGGGAACCTGTCCGGCATGGATCTGACGGGTTTCGAATGCCTGGGTCATGGTGACTCTCCTGTATGAGTGCGGTGGCGGTGTCGCTGGTTGAGGCGATGTGATGTGTCTACTGTCATCGACTTCGCCGGCTGGCACCCGCCTGTGTGTCATGTTGGCGTCATCGTGTGTCATGTTTCGTCACACCGTGCCGTGCAGCTGTCATCTGGCAGTGCCGACGTTCACCGGAAGTTCCGCGCCTTCGTCGGCAGCTGCACCTCGAGGGGGACGAGTTTGTGCGCGTAGAGGCTGACCACGTCTCCCCCGCGCTGGATGAGTCCGGTGACGACGAGGGCGTTGCGGGAGGTCGCGACCGTGCGGAAGCGTTTCATCAGCCCGGCCGTGGCTACGACGTTGAGCATCCCGAATTCGTCTTCGAGGTTGATGAAGGTGATCCCCGAGGCGGTGGCCGGGCGCTGCCGGTGGGTGACGATCGCGGCCACCGTCATCCGGGTTCCGTCCGCCGCACGCGCCGCATCCGCGGTCGATGAGTATCCGCGGGCGCTCAGCGTCTCGCGCATCATCTCCGTGGGGTAGCCGTCGACGGTGATCCCGGTGGAGAAGAGTTCGGCCAAGGTCGTATCGAAGGCGTCCATGGTCGGCAGGCTCGGCGCCGAGTCCACGCTCGCCGTTCCCGGCAGCAGCCCCGGATGGGCACCGGCGACTCCCCCGGCCAGCCACAGGGCCTGCCGTCGGTCGAGGTCGAATCCGGACAGGGCCCCGGCCGTGGCCAGCGATTCCAGGGCCTGCTTGCCGATGCCGGTGCGTTCGGCCAGGTCCGCCACCGAGGCGAAGGGAGCGATCTCGCGTTCGGTCACGATCACCTCGGCGAAGGAGCCGACATGCGCGACCGTGTCCAGTCCCAAGCGGATCCCCAGCTCCCCCTCCGAGGCGGTCGTGTCCTTGTCCTCCCCCGCTGAGGCGGTGTCCCCATCCCCGGCTTCTGCGACCCATTCGAGGTCCGTGGCCGCCTGGGACCGGCGGATGTCGACGGGCAGGATCGGCACTCCGTGCCGGCGGGCATCGGCGATGAGCGACTGCGGGGAATAGAAGCCCATCGGCTGGCTGCGCAGCAGACCGGCGGTGAAGGCGGCGTGGTGATGGTATTTGAACCAGGCGGACTGATAGACGAGGTTCGCGAAGCTGATGGCATGCGATTCGGGGAATCCGTAGTTCGCGAAGGCCGCGATGGTGGAGAAGATCGTCTCGGCGGTCTCCGCGTCGACTCCGCGTTCCATGGCTCCGGTACGGAACTTCTCGGCGAGTTCGGCCATCCGCTTCTCCGACCGACGGGAGCCCATGGCCTGCCGCAGCCGGTCGGCATCGGCACCGGTGAACCCGCCGACGTCGATGGCCATCTGCATGAGCTGCTCTTGGAACAGAGGGACCCCGCAGGTCTTGGCCAAGGACTTCTCGAGTAGCGGGTGGAGGTATTCGACCTCATCCAGACCCTGCCGTCGGCGGATATAGGGGTGGACGGAGCCGCCTTGGATCGGCCCCGGTCGGATGAGGGCGACCTGGACGGCCAAGTCGTAGAACTTCTCCGGGCGCAGCCGGGGCAGGGTGGCCAGCTGGGCGCGGGATTCGACCTGGAAGACCCCGATCGCATCGGCACGGCAGAGCATCTCGTAGACGGCTTCGTCGTCGTCATCGATCTCCGCCCGGTCGATGAGGACCCCGGTGTGACGGTGGACGAGTCCGACCATCTCGTGCAGGGCAGTGAGCATGCCCAGACCGAGCAGGTCGAACTTGACCAGGTCCATGGCCGCGCAGTCGTCCTTGTCCCATTGGACGACGGTGCGGTGGCCCATCGTCGCCTTCTCGATCGGCACGACTTCGCCGATGGCACGGTCGGCCAGGATCATCCCGCCGGAGTGGATGCCCAGATGGCGCGGTGAGCCGAGCAGATCCTCGGCGACCTTGAGCACCGGTGCGGGCACCGGTGAGTCCTCGGCATCGGGCAGGCTCGACCACCGGTTGCTCGACTTCGAGAACGCATCCTGCTGGCCGGGGGCATAGCCGAGGCTGAAGGCGGCGTCCCGGATGGCCGATTTCGCACGGTAGGTGATGACATTGGCGACCTGGGCAGCCCGGTCACGGCCGAAATGGTCGTACACGTATTGGATGACCTCCTCGCGGCGGCCGGATTCGATGTCGATGTCGATGTCCGGGTACCCCTTGCGGTCCGGGGACAGGAACCGGTCGAAGAGCAGTCCGTGTTTGACGGCGTCGACGGCGGTGATGCCCAGGACGTAGCAGACCGCGGAGTTCGCCGCCGAACCCCGGCCTTGGCAGAAGATGCCCATATTGCGGCAGAACTCGGTGATGTCGAAGACGATGAGGAAGTAGCCGCAGAAGCCCAGTTGGGCGATCATGTCCATCTCCCGGTCCAGCTGCTCCCAGGCCCGCGGGTGCTCTGCTCGGGATCCGTAGCGGGTGCGGCCGCGTTCGGCGATGAGGCCACGCAGATACGTCTCCCCCTCGGTCTCATCGGGCATCGGTGCCTTCGGCAGGTCGGGACGGGCCGAGGAGAGGACGAAGGAGCAGTCCTGACCGATCCGCACCGCATTGTCCACAGCCTGCCGCGGGAATCGCGCGAGCATCTCCTGGCCGGTGTGGATGCGTGCGCTCGCCGTCGCCGGCAGCCATCCGGCCAGTTCGTCCAGGGACTTCCGCGACCGCACCGAGGCGCGCACCTGAGCCGACTTCCACTCGGCCCGGGTGGCGAAGTGGACGGCATTGCTGGCGATGATCGGCAGGCCCGTCCGCTGGGCCAGATCGCCGAGGTGGCCCAGCCTCTCGTCGTCATCCGGGGTTCCGTCCCGGCTGAGTTCGACGGCGACCCGGTCGGGTCCGAAAAGTGCGGTGAGTTCGCGCAGAGCGCTGAGCCCGCCGTCGTCGTCGCCCAACGCTCGTCGCAGCGGTCCTTTGCGGCAGCCGGTGAGGATCATCCAGTCTCCGTCCTCTGCAGCCAGTTCTTCGAGGTCGAAGAGCGGACGGTTCTTCTCACCGCGCAGGTTCGCCTCGGTGATGACCTGAGAGAGCTGGTGGTAGCCCTCGACGCTGCGGGCGAGGACGAGCAGGTGGGTGGCATCGGGGTCGGTCTGTCCGGGGATCTTCTCGGCCAGCCCGATGGACAGTTCGGAGCCGAACACGGTGTCCAGCCCCACCTCGGCGGCGGCATGGGCGAAGCGGACGGCACCGTAGAGTCCGTTGTGGTCGGTCAGCGCCAGGGAGCTCAGCCCGGCGGCGGCGCCGGCGGCGACGAGTTCTTCGGGGTCGGAGGCTCCGTCGAGGAAGCTGAACTGGGAGTGCACATGCAGCTCCGCCCAGTCGACCTGCTTCCGCAGCAGTCCCGGTCCGCGGTTCGGCCCCTGAGCGCTGCCGGCGCCTGCCAGCTCCTGATAGCGGCTGCGTCCGTCCGAACCGCCGGGGCCGACCGAGACTTGGTAGCGGTCGGGGCGGGAGAACGCAGGAGCATCGGAGCCGTCGGCGTGCTTGTCGACAGGCTGTCTTCCTGCCGGGTTCTCACCAGCAGGCTGTTTGTCCGCCGGGGAGGACGGGATGTCCTTGCCCTCGAGGCGGCGGGCCAGCTTCGACCACGGTGTGCGCGGGTTCGAGAATCCCATCGGGATCTCCTCCTCTCAAGTGGGGTCGTTCTCTCGGTTGGGGTCGTTGGTCGGCAGGTTGCCGGTCAGCGGTAACGGCCGGTGAGGTACCACTGGCCGTGCTCTTTGCTCAGCAGAAGGGCACGGCCGGCATCGGTGACCACCTGCAGCCGGGTGCGGTAGACGGCTCGGTTCGGGTCCCACCATCCGGATTCGATGGGCCAGGAACCGGAGTAGTCGGTGATGGTCTCGGTCTGCCCGGTGGGGAATCTGATCGTCGCCGGGGCCGCACCCAGACCCGAGGGGCGTGCTTCCACCGGTGAGCCGTCCGCGGCGAGCACGTCGACGGCGGAATGTTCGACGGTCGTCGGACGGGGTGCGTGCAGAGCACCGGGCCAGGGAGCGGCGGGGCTGCGTTCGGGGACGGCCGCCTGCTGCCACGGGGTCCACAGGTTCGTCTCTGCCGGGTCCCACCCGCCTTGGATGCCCGGAACCAGGACGGCATCGGGACCGAACAGTCCCTGCAGACGCTCGAGCGTATGGGTGATCTGCCCGGTGTTCTCGTCGAACAGGCTGCGTGTGGCACCGATCGGGGTGGTCAGTTCGGCCGCGATGAGGCGCAGCGCGATGATGCCATCCTCGGAGAAGTCCTCGGCGTCGGGTGCCGGCTCGTCGACGATGTCGAGTTCCTGCGGGTCAGGCTGTGCCGTGCGGGGATTCTGTCCCGGAGGCGAACCCCGGCCCACTCCCGCCAGCCAGCCTTCGGCCTGCCACCGCAGGCGGTCGGCGATCGCATTCTCCTGCATGTCCTCGATCCGCCAGGTCCGGGACGAGGACTGGCCGCCCGCGGCATCGAGTTCGATCGTGATCTGGGTGCAGACCAACCTCTGTCTGCGCACCTTGGCCAACAGGTCGGCACCGAGCTGGCGGGCGAGGAAGCCGAGGGTATCGCTGCGGGTCGTCGGGGCATCGAGGTCGAGTTCGACGTCGAGCTGTTCGCCGCGGACATGATCGGCGAGCGGGGCTCCTGCCCGCCCGGAGGCCAGGTCGTGCAGATGCCGACCGAAGGCGCCGAAGCGTGCGTTCACGTCTTTGGTCGCGAGGCGGGCGAGGTCACCGAGGGTGCGCAGCCCCAGCTGCAGGAAGACCTCGATCAGCGCGGTCGCCTCGGCGCCGGCGTATTCCAGGGTGGTGATCGGCTGGGCGGAGAGGAAGTCCACGGTCTGTCCGGGTTCGACGCGGCGCGCCTGTCCGGCGGCGAGGACCGCGGCGAAGACGGTGTCCGCGATCCCGGGGAAGAACTCCCATCCGGTGTCATCGACAAGCGCCGAGACCAGTGTCTCGACCGCATCGGCTTCGTCGGCGTAGCCGTGTCTGAGCGAGTCGAGAGGGATCGCCAATGTTCCCGGGCTGAGCAGGGTGAACCGTGCGACGAGGTTGTCGAGGGCACCGACGCCGGCACTGAAATGTCGGTTGTCGGCCTCTTCGTCCCAGACCGCGATGTGGGCTTCCGGACAGCGGTATCCCACGGCGCGTTTGTTGTTCCCGGCGGTGATTCCGGCGGCACGGGCCGGAGCATCGGCGGCGATGACCTTGCCGGCGTGGAGGACCGCGACAGGGCGGCCCGGTGCGATGTCGTGTTCGACCGCTGCGGCCACCGCCGGCCAGTCGGGAACAGTGAGCACGAGGGTGCGGCCGGACTCATCCGACATGGCTGATCACCTGCCGCAGCTGTGTGATCGTCGACCACCGAGGATCGTCGTCCGTGCCCGTGGCCGGATCTGTGCCCAGATCCGTTGTCGGGGCCTTGGACGCTCCGCCGTCTGCCACCACTTCCAGCGTCCCCGCGGGGACGCTGGCGGGAGTTCCTGACGGTCCCGGCAGCAGGAACCGGTGGGTTCCCGTCTGTGAACGAGCGCGGACGAGGCAGGACTGCAGACGGCCGTGACCGTGTTCGGCACCCGACCAGCGGGTGTCGGTGATCTCGATCTGCTCCGTACTGCCGGAAAGAGGTCGGAGGCTGATGAGGCTCATTCGTCGTTCACGGATCTTCGCCAGGAGTCGGGCCCGTTCCGAAGCACTCGGGGCGAAGCCGGGGTCGACGAGGATGATGTCGAAGGATTCGATGAGGATCGAAGCCACTCGCAGCCAGTCCTCACCAGGGGTCGCGAGGTTGACGAAATGGTCGAGATCGACACCGAGGTCGGCGATCGAGGACACGGACGGTTCGCCGAGCCCGATGCCGGCACACCACTTCTGCTCCCGGGTCGCCGCAGCGATCGTCGCCAGGCCGCAGCTCAGCGACAGCTCACCGGTGACAGTGACAAGTTCCCCACGCGGCAGACCGCCGCGACGGAACAGCGGAGAGAGCACAGGATCCACCGAATGAGGTGAGATCTTGTCGAACAGTGCCGCAGCCGTGGAGATCCCCGTCTCCCGACTGAGCTGTTCGATGACCGGTGCTGCTGACATGACATCCATTATCGAACTGGTGTTCTAAATTGGCAAGATTCAGACAACAGCTTTGCCTTCCCGGGCGTGTCGCCATTCGGCTTCGAACATCCATGCGATACAGAGGCCGAGGTCAAAGCCGTAACCGCCGCCGACAGTGCCGGGATCGGCCGCTTTCGTGATCTGCCTGACCTTGGCAACGCGAACCGCCGTGTTGAACATCATCCGTCCCCTCACCCGGCTTTCCAGAGGAAGCAGCTGGGAGCCGTCGGGCAAGTAGAAGGCAAAGGCGGCGGGACCGCGCATCGCTCCAGCGAAGTCCGCTCCGGTGCGTTCGATGCGCAGCTGGTATTTGTGTACCACGGTGTGATGTCTGCGACAGAGCAGGATGAGATTGTCCATATCGGTCCTCCCGCCCTGCGACCAAGGGCGGATATGGTGGGCATCACATCGCCTGCGGGCACGGCAGCCGGGGAATTGGCAGCAGACATCACGCACGCTCAGTGCCATTCGCTGTCGCCTGCTCACCAGACGCTTCGAGCGCCCGAGCATGAGGACGTCACCTCCGGCATCCTTGATCGCCCCGCTGATCAGCGCCTCACAGCTCAGGCGCTCCGCCGTCGCCGCAGTGATGCCGCCGAACCCTTCGATCCGGCAGGTCGTATCCGCGCCTCCGCTCGGCGTCCCCGCGGGGACGCTTCCCTCGACTCCTGCCGGATGGTCCGGTTCGCTTTCCGTCCCCGCGGGGACGCAGACGGCGGTCGGCTTTGCGGGGATGCTGAGCAGAGGGGGCTTGAACGCGGGCGCGGCTTCCATCGTGGCGCCGCTGCGGGTGATCACCTCTGCGGAGGCATGAACGAGCAGTCGGGCACGATCGGCGTCGATCGAACCCGTGGGCTCGGCACGAGGGAAGGCGTGGATGATCTCCATCAGGCACATGACCTGGGAGACCGGCTCATAAGGAGCCTCGTCCGCTTTGCCGCCCTCGCCCGCAGCCCCATCCCCATCGGAACCGCCATCATGGACGGGACGTTCGAGAACCTGGCGGGCGGCGTCGAGCATCGCGGCGATCTCTGCGGCGTCGTCTTCCTCGAGTTCGATCGTGATCCGGGTCCGACCAGGTGCCACCTGACGCATGCTCACACTGTCCTGAGCCAGGTACAGAGGGAACGGGCCGTTGTCGATCTTGTCGGCCAGCTGCTGGTAGTTCTGCGAGATCCGACTGATCTGGCTGCCGGTGGCGAGGGTGGCCAGACGCAGCGCCTCATCGTCGCCGATCCGCTCCCCCAGTCGGGTCACTTCCCTCACCTTTGAGAAGCTGACATCACCGCCCGCCAGACTCTTCTTCACCTTCGGCATCTCCCGCAGAGCCTTCATCACGCGCACATACTCGCGAGCCGTGTGCATGCTCACCGACGCCACATGCATCACCCACTCGGTCAGGGTCTTCACACCGACCCATTCCGCCCACAATCCCCGTCTCTCGACCTCGTCGATGAGGGTGATGACGCGGGCATGGCAGAAGGAGATGCATGAGATGCTGCGCCGGATATCCGTCACGATCTGCTCACAGGTGAGGGTGCTGGGGTCCGCATCGGCGTCAGCCCCTCCATAGTCCTTCGGATCGACGCTCAACCCCTCGAGCTCCGCGGTCTCGGCTGCGCGCGGTCGGCTCGATTCCTGTGCAGCCGAACTCGCTCCTGCCTCATCCCACCGAGCCGTGGTCTGCTGTCCCTTGCCCCTCGGGCCCGAGCCTGCCCATGCCTGAGCGGACGGAATTCCGCTCTGGCTTGCCGAGGCCACGGCCGCTTCCCTCACACGTCTTTCCCATTCCATGTCCTCGCCCCACGGATCGACCTGATCTTCGTTGTGCATGGCTTCGCTCCTCGTGCCGTTCGGCCCCGCAGCCCCCATGACCACCGACCGTGCTCCCACTCTAGAACTCGGCACTGACACGAGAATTTCCTCTAATACAAGCTGAACTGATTATTCATTGGTCATCTTCGATTCGTTTTCGTTTCTACTGGTGATGACTGCACACCTGCCGAAGCCACCGCAACTTGTTCTCGCCGACGCGCTCGCGTCAGTGCGTCCGGGTAGGGTGGCGTCATGACCGACGGCACAAACGGCACTTCGTCCCGCGAAGCGGCCACGCGTGATTCCTATGATGCGATCGCCCGGACCTACACGGAATGGGTCGCCGATGAGCTCACCGCCAAACCGCATGACCGCGCCGTCCTCGGGGCCTTCTCCGAGCTCGTCCTCGGCACCGGCTCGACGGAGGTCCTCGACCTGGGCTGCGGGCCCGGTCGCATCACCACGTTCCTCGCCGCCCTCGGACTCGAACCGCGTGGACTCGACCTCTCCCCTGCCATGATCGAACTCGCGCAGGGCCTCTATCCGGCGCATCAGTTCGACATCGGGTCGATGACCGCCCTGCCCTATGCCGATGAGTCCTTCTCCGGTCTCGTCGCCTGGTATTCGACGATCCACGTCCCGGACGATGAGCTTGTCCTCACCTTCGCCGAGGCGGCCCGTGCCCTGCGTCCGGGCGGTTGGTTCCAGTTGGCGTTCCAGCTCGGGGACCGGATCGATCACTTCTCCGATCTCGCCGGCTTCGACGTCGATCTCGACTTCCACCGCCGCTCGATCGATGACGTGCTCACCGCGCTCGAACCGCACGGCTTCATTCCTGCCACCCGCCTCGAACGCGAACCCGACCGGACCGGTCGCTTCCCGGAGACGACCAGGCAGGGATACCTCCTCGTTCGTAAGGCCAGCCTCTGAGGTGAGAAGATGAGGGTGATATGAACATCGACATCGTCTTCCACACTCCAGAGATCCCCGGCAACACCGGAAACGCCATCCGGCTCGCCGCGGTCACCGGAGCCCATCTGCATCTCGTCGAGCCTCTCGGCTTCGACCTCTCCGACGCGAAGCTGCGCCGAGCCGGTCTCGACTATCACGACCTCGCCCATGTCACCGTCCATCCATCGATCGACGAACTCTGGGGCCACCTCGGCGAACGTCGGGTGATCGCGTTCAGCACGCATACGGACAATTCCTTCGCCGAGGTGGACTACCAAGACGGTGATGTCCTCCTCTTCGGGCGCGAGTCGACGGGACTGCCCGACGAGGTCGTCAACGACGAGCATGTGGATATGACTGTGCGGATTCCGATGCTGCCGGCACGCCGTTCGCTCAATCTGGCGAATTCGGCATCCATCGCCATCTACGAAGCCTGGCGTCAGCACGGCTATGCAGGGGCCTGAACCCGCGTAGACTTCTTCGCGAACGCTTTACCTGAAAGGACCACTATGACCGCAAAGGTGCTCACTGTCGCCGGATCCGATGTCTCCGGAGGAGCCGGACTCGAAGCCGATCTGAAGATGTTCGACGAATACGGGGCCTTCGGCACTGCCGTCGTCACCTGCATCGTCACTTTCGATCCCGATGACGGATTCGCCCATGTCCTCGAGTTCATCGAGCCCGAGGTCGTCACCCGTCAGCTCGAATCGACGCTGGCCGTGCACGAGTTCACCGCCATCAAGTCCGGCATGCTCGGCTCCGTCGACTCGGCACTGGTCCTCGCCGAAGAGCTGAAGACCAATGATCTGCCGTACGTCTTCGATCCTGTGCTCGTGTGCAAGGGCGCAGGCACCATGGTCGATCTCAAGGATCTCTTCGTCGAGAACCTCGTGCCCCTGGCCACCGTCGTCACCCCGAATCTCGAAGAGGCCGCGACCTTGGCCGGAGTCGACCCCATCGACTCCGTCGAGGGCATGGTCGAGGCCGCGAAGATCATCCACGGGCAGGGCGCGAAGAACGTCGTCGTCAAGGGCGGAGCCCGTCTCGCCGGGGACGATGCCATCGACATCCTCTTCGACGGTGAGACCGTGACGACTCTGCGCTCGCGCAAGGTCAACAACAAGCTCGTCAACGGCGCAGGATGCTCCTTCGCCTCCTCGATCGCGGCAGGAATCGCCACCGGTCTCGACATCAAGGACGCCGTCGTCTCCGCCAAGGAGAAGGTCGCTCACGGAATCGCGAACTGCCTCGACAATGCCACCGGCGTCGCTTCGCTCTACCATCCGGCGGCACGGGTGAGTCCCTCCTCCGAGGTCTCAGTCACCGTCGACTGATCACTGTTGCCAGGGTTGCGTCCCCGCGGGGACGCAACCCTGGCACGGTTCCGCGGAGCCGTCGTAACGGACAGAACTGTCGTAACGGACACTGCGGCCCGCAGACAGCAGATTGCCCCGCACACCTGATCGGTGTGCGGGGCAATCTGAATAAAGCTGTTGGAACGCCCGAGATCAGCGCTTGCCGAAGCCCTTGTAGCGGTCCTTGAACTTCTCCACGCGGCCGGCGGAGTCGAGGATGCGCTGCTTGCCCGTGTAGAACGGGTGCGAAGCGGACGAGATCTCGACGTCGATCACGGGGTAGGTGTTGCCGTCTTCCCACTCGATGGTCTTCTCGCTCTTAGCGGTGGAGCGGGTGAGGAACTTGGTGCCGGAAGCCAGATCGTTGAATACGATCGGTGCGTATTCCGGGTGGATGTCCTTCTTCATTTTCTTACCTCTGCTGAATTCTTTCAGGCGCCTGATATGAGTTGAACTCATCTGCCAGTGCCCGAATTCGTCTGCTGGACACGCTCCGAACCGTAGGAACCGGACACGGAGCGACAATCGATTCTAACTGATGGGCCCGGACAAAGCGATTCGACACGGATCTCCTAAACTGTGGCCATGACCACGAAGGAACGCCTCTCCACTCAGTTCACTCTCCGACCCGCCGCCACCGCCCCCGAACTCATGGCCGAATCGACGGCCACCGCCTTGTCCGCGGTATCCGGCGAAGTCGACGTCTTCGATATCGATCCGCAGATCGCCGATACCGCTGCTCTCCTCGATGCCACGGATCTGCCTCCGGCGACCTCGGCGAACTGCGTTCTCGTCGCCGGCTCGCGGGGCGGCGAGGAGCGGATCGCCGCCTGCATGGTGCTGGCGAACACCCGCGCCGACGTCAACAAGCGGGTCAAGAAGCTCCTCGATGTCCGCAAGGCCTCGTTCCTGCCGCTCGAACGCGCCGTGAACGAATCGGGGATGGAGTACGGCGGCATCGGACCGATCGGCCTGCCGGAGAATTATCGGGTGCTCATCGACTCCCGCGTTGCGGAGGCCGACGAACTCATCATCGGTTCCGGTATCCGCGGCTCCAAGCTGCTCCTCTCCGGATCCGCACTCGCGTCCCTGCCCGGCGCCGAGGTGATCGAGGATCTCGCGAACGAGATCGGCTGACCGTGGCGCTCGGTCCCGCGCCGTCCGTCAGCCAGATGCTGCCCGTCAGTTCAGTCCCGCTCGTTCGATGACGTAGTCGATGAGCGGGGCGTAGAGGTTCGGCACCACATCATCGTCCAAGGGGATGGTGGCTTCGATCTGTCCCTGCGCCTCGGCGACGAAAAGGGCGGGATCGTTGCAGTCGGCGTAGCCGATAGTTCGCAGTCCCCGGCTCGAGGCAGCACCAGCCCAACCATGATCGGCCACAACGAGGTCCGGGGCCGACCCGCCGCGGGCGGCGAAGTCGTTGAGCAGCGCATGCATCGGTTCAGCCAGGTGGGTGTGCGGGCTGCCGCCATGCTGGTGCCAGGTCCACACATTGTGGATCTGACGGACGTCGCCGCCGATCTCCGGGACCGGGATGAAGTGATAATGGGTGTCGATGACGGCGCCGGCGCTTTTCGCCGCGGCGGCAATTGCCATATGCACGGGCAGCAGTCCTGCCGGATGTCCGGTGGCGAAGAGGATCCGGCCGCCGGCGCGGGCGACCTGGCCGACCGCCTCGGCGAGCTTCTCCAGAGCGTCGATGCAGCCTTCGGTGGAGATCGTGTCCACGCCTTCGACGAACTCGGGATCGGGCCGCAGGCCGCAGCGTTCGACCATGAGCGCGAACACTGAGTCATAGTCCCAGTCGCGGGTGAGTTCGACGCCGAAGTCGAATTGGCGTTCCTGGTCGAGGAACCGGTGGATGTGCGAGAGGTTGTTCTCTCTCGGTGTGGCGACCTCCCCGGTGATCCGTCCGGCTTCAAGAGCAAGGGCTAGGGTGCTGCGGTCCACTGGGGTCCTCTCCGTCATGACTGCGGGAATGATCACTGTCTTTCTGAGACGATCATACGGATGATGAGCGCGATCATCAGTTCCTTCTCGGAAGGTTCACTCATCGCGACCAGCAGCGTCATCGCTGCCAGCGCATTGTCGTCGACTCGCCTGTTGCCATCGGGGTCGATCAGCGCGCCGTTGCGGTCAAGGAAGGTGACGAACAGCGCCGAGGCGCTGCGCTTGTTGCCGTCGGAGAGGGGGTGGTCTTCTCTTCGGCGGTCGGATAGGGTTCGTGGTCTCCGAACCCCTGATAGATCGCCCCGATGACAGCCCCTAGAGCATCGCCTCGTTCCCTCCCCAGCAATTTATCGTCGGGAAATGCCAATGACAGTCCGCCGATGATTCTGCGTGCTTCTTCCAGGGCCAATTCCCATCCAGGCACGGAGCTCGATTTCGACGACAAGTATCCTTCGTCATAATCTCTGAGCATGGTGAGACTTGGCAGGTACGTTGACAGTACGTCGGCAACCCCCGCAACCAATTCCTCCTGCGACTTCGTCAGCACGCTGACAATCTTTCCCAATTCTGACAACCGCCGTTGGTTGACGGCGGTTCCTTCGATCGCATAGCGATGAAGGACATCGTTTGCCCAACGGCGAAATCGCACTCCTTCCGACGACTTCACTCGAAATCCCACCGACAGGACCATGTCGAGGCTGTAGTGCTCAACCATACGTGTGACTGTTCGGGCGCCCTCTTTTTGAACTGTCGCAAATTTTGCGACAGTTGGCTCACCGTCGAGTTCCTCCCGCAGAGCGTTGTTGATATGTTTGCCGATCGTCTTCACATCACGTCCGAACAGATGCGAAAGCTGATGCCGTGTCAGCCAAACGGTATCGGAATCAGTGCGCACCTCGAGCGCGGTGTCACCGTCAGCGGTCGGATACAGCTCAATCGAATTGCTCATAATCAAACGTCAAAGTGCGCCACTGACACGGCTCAATCGTCCTGCAGGGCGAAGCAGGTGACCGCCGAGGCGGCCGCGACGTTGAGGGAGTCCACTCCCCCGCTCATGGGGATCATCACGGTCGAGTCACAGGCGACGATCGTCGATCGCCTGAGTCCTTCGCCTTCAGTGCCGAAGACGACTGCGGTGCGCTCCGGTGCCGAGGCGGCGAAGTCGCGCAGCCCCACAGAATCATCGTCGAGTGCCAGGGCGGCCACGTGGATGCCGGCGTCGTGCAGGGCAGAGATTCCGGCAGGCCACGGGTCGATGCGCGTCCACGGCACTTGGAACACCGTGCCCATGGACACACGGATTGACCGGCGATAGAGCGGATCGGCGCAGCGTGGGGTCACGAGCACGGCGTCGACGCCGAATGCGGCCGCAGAACGGAAGATGGCGCCGACGTTCGTATGGTCGACGATGTCTTCGATGACGACGATTCGCTTGGCATCGGCAACCAAGGCCGCGGGGTCGGGAAGGGCCGGTCGGCCCATGGCGGCCAGAGCTCCTCGGTGGAGGTGGAATCCGGTCAGGGACTCCACAGCGGCATCCGTGCCGATGAAGATCGGCACATCGCTCTCAGCGATGATGTCGGCCAGGTCGAACAGCCATTTCGGGCTGGTGAGGAACGACCGAGGCGAGAGGCCGGCTGCATGAGCGCGGCGGATGATCTTCGAGGATTCGGCGATGAACAGCCCCTCGGCGGGTTCACGGACGCTGCGCAGGGCGACATCGGTCAGCTGCGTGTAGTCGCGCATGCCCTCGAGGCGCCCGTGCAGGGCATCGCCGGAATCATCACCCTGGCTCCCAGAGGTCAGGTCCGCCTCGTCGAAGAAGCGCAGACGCTCGACGGCGATCCCGAGCTCAGCGGACCGATCGATGACCTGCTGGCGGGTCATGGGTGCCTTGGCCGGAGTGTTCACAGCGTGCTCCCGTTCACAGCGGAACTCCGTTCACAGCGTGAGGATCCTCCAGATCGCGACGAGTCCGAGGGCCACGATGACGGCGCGCAGCAGCACGGGCGAGAACTTCCGCCCGATTCGGGCACCGAAGTACCCGCCGATGAGTGAGCCGATGGCGATGCAGACAACGGCGATCCAGTTGATCCGGTCGTGGCCGACGATGATGTACGTGCTTGCCGAGACCGTATTGACGACGAGGACGAGGACGTTCTTCAGCCCGTTGAGTCGCTGCAGATCATCGGGCAGCAGCAGACCGAGCAGGGCGATGAGGATGATGCCCTGGGCGGCGGCGAAGTAGCCGCCGTAGATCGCGGTGAGGAAGACGACGATGAGCACGACGATGTACCGGCCCGTGGACAGGCGATCCCCCGCCTTGGCGGCCCGATGCTCGACGCCGGCAGCCTCGGCCCGGCGCAGGGACCGGTTCTTCAGGTAGCGGGAGAGGTACGGCTGCCCGACCACCATGATCAAGGCCACGACGAGGAGGACCGGCACGATCGTCTCGAAAGCATCCTCGGGCAGGTGCAGCAGCAGATACGCACCGGTCAGCGACCCGAGCAGAGAGGCGGGAACGTATCCGAGAATCCGTTTCCACTGCCCTCGCAGCTCTTCACGGTATCCGAACGAGGAGGCGATATTGCCGGGGATGAGACCGACAGCGTTGCTCATCGTCGACACCACCGGCGGCACTCCGAAGGCGACGAGCGCCGGGAAGGTGATGAGCGTTCCGGAGCCGACGACGGCGTTGATGCCTCCTGCCGCGATTCCGGCGACGATGACAAGGCCGATCTGCCACGGCTCGAGGCTCAGGTTCGCCAGAAACTCCATGCTCAGAGGGCGGAACGTGCGTGGTAGCGCTGACCGTCCCGGGTGAGCTTGACGTCGATGCCGAAGGTCGCCGCGAGGTTCTCCGCCGTCAGGGTCTCCTCGATCGGACCTGCGGCCAGATCGGTGCCCTCGGACAGCAGCAGCACATGAGTGATGCCCTCCGGGATCTCCTCGACGTGGTGGGTGACCATGATCGTGGCCGGCGCCCACTTCGATGACAGGATCTCCGAGAGTGCGCCGAGCAGCTCCTCACGCCCGCCGAAATCGAGTCCGGACGCCGGCTCGTCGAGCAGCAGAAGCTCCGGGTCGGTCATGAGCGCACGCGCGATCTGCACACGCTTGCGCTCGCCCTCGGACAGCGTACCGAAGGTGCGATCGGCCAAGTGAGTGATGTGGAACGCGGCCAGCAGATCGCGGGCACGCTCGATATCGTCCTGCTCGTACTCCTCCACCCAACGTCCGGTGACGCCGTAGGCGGCGGTGAGCACGGTGTCGAGGACCGCTTCGGAACTCGGAATGCGATTGGCCAGAATCGTCGAGGCATAGCCGATGCGCGGGCGCAGCTCGAACACATCGACGCGGCCGAGCTGCTCCTCGAGGATGTTGACCGTACCCGTCGTCGGATGCATGCGACCGGCCGCGATTTCGAGCAGGGTCGTCTTGCCCGCACCATTGGGTCCGAGCACTGCCCAGTGCTCGCCTTCGGCGACGGTCAGCGAGAAATCGTCGAGGAGGAAATTCGTCCCCCGGCGCACGGACACAGAATCCAGATTCAGGACTTCACTCATATCTTCAGACTCTATCGCAGACGAGCCGTCTATCCTGGTTCGACATGGACCTCACGACCGACTCACTGCTGCTGACCCTGGCCCTCAACCACCGTCTGCGCTCGACCCTGCCCCCTGACGAGGTGACCTCTGCGTTCCTCGACGATGATCGTGATGTTCCTCTCATCGTCTCCGATGAGGTCTTCGACTCGGTCGTTCCCACCGGTCTGCTGCTCTTCATCGCTGAGGCGGCCGCCTCGGGAATCACCCATGCGCGCTTGGCGCTGCACCACCCGTCTCTGCCGCATGCGACTCCCCCGGTCGATCGCACCGCCCGGACGAAGGTCGGACGCCACACCGCCCCCGTCGTCCTCCATCGCGGCGATGAGCAGGCGGCGATCGCCCTCATCGGCGCCGAGGCGAACGTCGAGATCATCGCCTGTGCGCCCACCGTCTTCCGCCCCGTCACGGTCGGGTCCGCCCCCGAGGCGCTGCGGCGTCTGCGCCTGCTGGTGATGGAGGGCTTACGCCTCGTCGAGACCATCGACGTTCCCGAGGACTGGCGGCAGGGGCCGTGGCGTGACTGGCAAGAGGAGCTGTCGACGATGCACCCGATCTCCCGGCTCATCCCCACTGAGGCGGATTCCCGAGCGATCTACGCCGCCCTCGACATCCACCACCGGATGCGCACCGTGCTCGCACCTGCGACCGTCGCCCCGCCAGAGTTCGGTGCGCTGCTGTCTCAGCTGCACCCGGCCGCCGCGGACTACATCATGGCAGTGGCTACGATGAAGGGGTGAATGAGACGCCTCAGGCCACCGCCTCCCAGATCCCCGTCCAACTGCTCGTCATGGACGTCGACTCGACGTTCATCAACGAAGAGGTCATCGACCTCATCGCCGCCCATGCCGGGGTCGGAGACAAGGTCGCCGACATCACCGAACGCGCCATGGCCGGAGAGCTCGACTTCGCCGAATCCCTGGCTGAACGGGTCGCCCTGCTGAGCGGGCTGCCGGAGACCGTGCTCGATGAGGTGCGAGAGCAGATCACCCTCACCGAGGGAGCCGCCGACCTGGTCGCGACAGTGCACTCCTCGGGTGGCCAGGTGGCTCTGGTGTCGGGCGGCTTCACCGCCATCATCGCTCCCGTCGCCGCACAGCTGGGCATCACCGACGTCTTCGCCAACGGACTCGATATCCATGACGGGCTGCTGACCGGGCGGACGAACGGCCGTGTCATCGACCCGAACGCCAAGGCCGAGATCTTCGAGGATCTGCTCGCTGCCGGCGGATACGATCGTGCCGCCTCGGTGGCGATCGGTGACGGCGCCAATGACATCGGCATGGTCGAAGCCGCCGGTCTCGGAATCGCCTTCTGTGCGAAACCGGCGCTCGTCGCCGCAGCGGACGCGTCCGTGGAGACACGCGACCTGCGAGCCGTCATCGACCTGGTCGCTGCGCGTGCAGACGTGTGAGCGATCCCTCCCAGGGTGTGGCACCGGCGCCATTGAACGCTGACTGACCGAAGACGCCTGTGGCGCTGACGAATGTTTCGTCAGCGCCACAGGCGTCTTGTCGACAGATCGCGTCGGTCAGACGGTGCGTTCAGACTCCGTGGAAGACCCGGATCTGCGGGGCCGGGTAGTGTCCCGGCTCCACGTCCCAGCTCTCGAGGTCGAAGACCGCGATCGACGAGGGACGGAACGTATCGGGAACCCCGCCTTCCGGATTGAGGTGGCCGACCACCTCGGCGACGGTCGGCTGGTGGCCCACGATATACGCGCACTGCGCATCCGCGGGGATCGAGTTGATCGCATCCAACCAGTCGTCGACGGACCCGGAATACAGCGAGGGATCCTCGCGCAGGGTCAGGTCACCCGGTTCGTCGAGAGTTCCTCCATGAGCGCGGTTGACAGCTTCGACGACAGCCTGTCCGGTCTGCACGGTGCGCCTGGCCGCCGAGGCGATGGCCACATCGGGTGACCAGCGCTCGGCGATCTCGGCTCCGGCCTCGACCGCTTGAGCCAGACCCTTCGCATCCAGGGACCGTTCGAAGTCGGTCGGACCGTGCGCTTCCGCCTTGGCGTGGCGGGCGAGGATGAGCACAGGCATGAGTGGTCTCAGGCGCCGGTGGAGTGGAATCCGCCGTCGACGTGGATCATCTCGCCGGTAGTGGCGGGGAACCAGTCGGAGAGCAGGGCGACGATGGCCTTGCCGGCAGGGGTGGTGTCCTTCTGGTCCCAGCCCAGGGGTGCACGGTCGCCCCACATGTCTTCGAGCGTTCCGAAGCCGGGGATGGAGGTTGCGGCGGTGGTCTTCAGCGGTCCGGCCGAGACGAGGTTGACGCGCACGCCGTCTTCGCCGACGTACTTGGCGAGGTAGCGGGCGGTCGATTCGAAGGCGGCCTTGGCCACACCCATCCAGTCGTAGACCGGCCAGGAGATGGTCGCGTCGAAGGTCAGTCCGACGATTCCGGCGCCCTTGTTGAGCACGGGCTTCGCGGCCACGGCGATGGCCTTGAGCGAGTATGCGGAGACGTGGATGGCCGCGGACACGGAGTCCCAAGGCGTGTCGAGGAAGACTCCGCCGAGGGCGTCCTTCGGAGCGAAGGCGATCGCGTGGACGATTCCGTCGATGTTGCCGCCGAGGCGCTCGGGCAGGGCCGCGAGGTCCTCTTCGTTCGTGGCGTCGAGTTCGATGACCTGCGGGGTCTCGGGCAGGCGTTCGGCGATCACCTGAGTGATCTTCATCTGGCGACCGAAGCTCGAGAGAATGACCTCGGCTCCCTGCTCCTGTGCGATGCGAGCAGCGGCGAAGGCGATCGACGCCTCGGTGAGCACGCCGGTGACGAGAATGCGCTTTCCGTCAAGAATTCCCATGGTGGTCCTTTCGAAAGGAAGGTGGTTGCGTGTGCATGACGCCGCTTCGGGCGGTGTCTCTGTATCGAAGTCTACGGGCTGCGGCCCGGCGGGGCCGCATCGTCTGCGGCCGAGGATCCGGTTGTGACCGGCTCAGCGCCGTCTGAGTCAGTGGCCCATGCCTAGTCCGCCGTCGACGGGGATGACGGCACCGGAGATGTAAGCGGCTTCATCGGAGGCCATCCAACGGACGACCTTGGCGACCTCACCGGGTTCGGCGAATCGCTTCGCCGGGATGGTGGCGAGGTACTCTGATCGCTGCTTCTCGCTGAGCTCATCGGTCATATCAGTGCGGATGAAGCCCGGGGCGACGACATTGGCGGTGATTCCGCGGGAGCCGACCTCACGGGTGATGGAGCGGGCGAAGCCGACGAGACCGGCCTTCGAGGCCGAGTAGTTCGCCTGACCGGGCACGCCGTAGAGACCCGACACCGAGGAGATGAGGACGATGCGGCCCTTCTTCGCGCGGATCATCCCGGTGATTCCGCGCTTGACGGTGCGGAAGGCACCGGTGAGGTTCGTGTTGATGACGGACTCGAATTCGTCATCGTTCATCCGCATGAGCAGATTGTCGGCGGTGATTCCGGCATTGGCCACGACGACCTCGACGGGACCGAGCTTCTCCTCGATCTCGGTGAACGCCCGATCGATCGATTCGCTGTCGGTGACATCGGCGGCCACGGCCAGCGCTCCCTCCGGGGCCTGACCGTTGCGGGAGGTGACTGCCACCTTGTCCCCCTGGGCGAGGAATTCCTCGGCGATGGTGCGACCGATTCCGCGGTTGCCGCCGGTGACGAGGACTGTGCGTGGTTCTGACACGTTGGTCTCCTGTTGATCGACTGTGTTCTTCAAATCTATCGTGGACAAACCTATCCTGTCCTTTGGCCGATGGATATGACTCTCACAAAGGACGAGTATCATGTTTGGCAGTCATCGATCGAAGAAGGATATGGTCAGGCACGCTCAGCAGATCACAACGGCAGACACCGCCCTTGATGACGATATGCGGTCTCGGATCATCAAGTATTCGATCACCATGGGCATCAGGACGGTCTGCTTCGTGGCCGCCTATTTCGCTTTCGTCGCAGATATGCACATCCTCATGTGGATCTGCGTGGCAGGGGCGGTCGTCCTCCCCTACCCTGCGGTGATCTTCGCCAATGCGGGCCGCGAACGCACCCGAGATGATCGTTCCGCCCTGCTCGAACAGGCCCCGCTGACAGAGCTGCCGCCGGCGCGCGGTGAGACGATCTCCGGCGACACTCTCGGAGGGGAGACGGTCGATGACGAGACGGTCGACGGTGCAGATCCCGGAGGCGGCTCAGATACCCGAGGCGGCGCCCCTGACGAGACAGGTCCAGGCGCGGATCACCGACACGAAACGATCCGGGGCGAGACGGTCCCGGGCGACACCGTCCAAGGTGAGACCGTCGACGACAACGACGAGGACAGGAGGGACCAGGCTTGAGCGAGCAGCTGCAGTGTTCCGCGAAGGAATGCCGGGCGTTCGCGACCCGCGCCCTGCTGTGGAACAATCCCCGCGTCCACACTCCCGAGCGGAAGAAGACGTGGTTGGCCTGTGATGAGCACCTCGACTATCTGCGTGACTTCCTGACTCTGCGCGACTTCTTCATCACCGACGTCTCCGTCGACGAGATTCCGGAGGACGCAGGTTGAGCCGCTATTCCTTCCTCTTCTCCGCACGCTGGCTCAAATACATCGCCATGGCGATCATCGTCATCATCGCCTGCGTGTTCCTCGCCCTGTGGCAGAAGGACCGCCGCGATCAGCGGGAGCAGGAGATCGCGACGATCACCACGAACTACTCCGCCGAACCCGTCGACATCACCTCGGTGCTCTCGACACCGAATTCGACGCTGGAGACCACCGATGAGTGGACCCAGGTGGAGCTGACCGGATCGTTCTCCGACGAGGACACCGTCCTCGCACGCAACCGGACGGTCGAAGACAAACCCGGCTTCTATGTGGTGACTCCGTTCGAGATCACCGGCGGATCGACGATCGCCGTCGTCCGCGGCTTCACCGCCGAACAGGATTCCGTGCCGCCCGCTCCTCGGGGTCAGCAGACCGTGGTCGCCCATCTGCGTCCCGCTCAGGACGGATCCGAGGATGAGAACCCGAAGGGCCTCATCAAAGCCATCGATCCCGCGCGCATTCCGGGAATGGACGATGCCTATTCGCATGTCTACGTCGAGGCCTCACCGGCGGAGACAGGCGGTGCCCCGGAAGAGGGGCTGACCCCGCTGCCGATGCCCGAGCTCGATCCGGGCAACCACCTGTCCTATATGCTCCAGTGGTTCGCCTTCGGAATCATGATCATCATCGCCGTGGTCATCTCGGCCCGACGTGAGCGCAAGGCAGCCGCCGAGGCGGTCGAGCACGGCGCTGTCGAGAACGAAATGGTCGTCATCGACAAGGCCGCCCTCGACGCGGGCGCGAAGATCAGCCAGCCCGGCAGCCGCTATGGCCGCAACCGCTGGGCCTCGCCCACCGTGCGCGGGCAGGCCGAAGCCGAGGAGGATGCCCTGTTCGAGGAGCGCTTCCGCTCAAAGTGAACTTGCTCAGGCGAGCGTGACGAGATCGAGGTACGTGTCGTTCCACAGGTCCTCGTCGCCGTCGGGCAGCAGCAGCACGCGGTCGGGGTCGAGCGCAGACACCGCACCCTCATCGTGGGTGACGAGCACTATTGCACCTTCATAGCGGCGGATCGCCGAGAGGATCTCCTCGCGGGAGGCCGGATCGAGGTTGTTCGTCGGCTCGTCGAGCAGCAGCACGTTCGCGCTCGAGACCACGAGGGTCGCCAGAGCCAGACGCGTCTTCTCGCCGCCGGAGAGGACCCCGGCGGGTTTGTGCACATCATCACCACTGAAGAGGAACGAACCGAGCACATTGCGCACCGCGGTGTCATCGAGATGCGGAGAGTTCCGCGACATGTTCTCCAGCACTGTGCGTTCGAGGTCGAGGGTCTCATGCTCCTGCGCGTAGTAGCCGAGCTTGAGGCCGTGTCCGGGCACGACTTCTCCGGAGTCGGGTTCGTCGAGTCCGGCGAGCAGACGCAGCAGCGTCGTCTTTCCGGCGCCGTTGTAGCCGAGTACGACGACTCGTGTGCCCTTGTCGATAGCGAGGTCGACACCGGTGAACACCTCGGTCGAACCGAAGCTGCGAGAGAGTCCTTCGGCCGTCAGCGGCACACGTCCGCAGTCGGCCGGGGCCGGGAAGCGCAGATTCGCGACCTTCTCCGTGGCGCGTTCGTCCTCGAGACCGGCGAGCAGTCGGTCGGCACGCTTGGCCATCTGCTGGGCGGCGACGGTCTTCGTCGCCTTCGCCATCATCTTGTTCGCCTGGGCGTTGAGCGCCGCGGCCTTCTTCTCGGCATTGGCACGTTCGCGGCGGCGACGCCGCTCATCGTCCTCACGCTGTTTGAGGTAGAGCCGGTAGCCCATCGAGTAGATGTCGATGGTCTGACGGGTGGCGTCGAGGAAGAAGACCTTGTTGACCACTTCGTCGATGAGATCGAGGTCGTGGCTGATGATGATCAGACCACCGGAGTAGGCCTTGAGGTGGTCGCGCAGCCACAGCACGGATTCGGCGTCGAGGTGGTTCGTCGGCTCGTCGAGGATCATCGTGTCCGGGGCCGAGAACAGGATCCGGGCGAGTTCCACACGGCGGCGCTGACCGCCGGAGAGCGTCCCGATCTCCTGGCTGATCAGTGCTTCGTCGAGGCCGAGGTTCGCGGCGATCGCGAAGGCTTCGGATTCGGCTGCATAGCCGCCGGCGGCGATGAACTCCGCTTCGATGCGCGGGTAGCGGTCGATGGCCTTCGTGGCCACCTTCTCGTCCGGTGAGGCCATCTGCCGTTCGGCCTTGCGCAGACGCTTCACGAGGACGTCGAGGTCGCGCACCGAGAGGATGCGTTCCATTCCGGTGGCGGTGAGGTCACCGCTGCGCGGATCCTGCGGCAGATAGCCGACGGTGCCGGAGATCGACACGGAACCGGATTGCGCCGGGTGTCCGCCCATGATCACCTTGGTCAGGGTCGTCTTGCCGGCGCCGTTGCGGCCGACGAGACCGACTCGGTCGCCCTTGTCGACGCGGAAGGACACCTCGGACATGAGGGTGCGGGCGCCGACGGCGACTTCGAGGCCGGAGGCCTGAATCATTCTGTCTCCAAACTGCGGCCGATGAGTTCGGCCAGAAATTCTTGGGGGTGGATGCCGCGGGCCTGTGCCCGGGCGACGAGTTCATCTGCGACTGAGGACGGCACACGACAGGACACGACAGTGGTGTCCGGCCCGGCCGCTGCGGTCACGGGCTCGACGGAAACATCGTCCTGAGCAACAGGTTCCGTCGGGTCGTCTGCCGGATCATCGTCGGCCGTCGCGGTCGACGTCCCCGCGGGGACGTATCCTGGGCCTTCCGGCACGGACGTGCCCTTTTGGAAGGCGGTGGCAGCCGCACGTGCGCGATCATCGGCGGCCTCATTGAGTTCGTGGTTGTTGTGTCCTTTGACCCACTCGAACTCGACAGTCCGCCCGCTCAGTGCCTCATCGAGAGACGCTAAGAGGTCCTTGTTGAGGACTTCTTTTCCATCGGCCTTCTTCCACCCTTTGCGTTTCCACCCCGGCATCCATTTGGTCAGGGCGTTGATGACGTACTGCGAATCACAGTATATCTTCAGCTCGTCGTCGCTGTCCGCGGTCGACCGGAGCAGGTCGAGGACGGCCATGAGCTCACCGCGGTTGTTCGTCGCGTTCTTCCACCCGCCGGCATGCCAGGAGGTGTCGTCGATGTACCAGGCCCACCCGGCGGGTCCGGGGTTGCCGAGCGCGGATCCGTCGGCGGCAGCGATGATCGTCAATGGTTCTCCTTGGAAAGTCGGATTCCATTCTTTCACGCCGCTCTCGGGTTCTCGGTCCGTGGGGCGGTGATCTCCGCGACCCTGCCCGGACACGAGTGCCGGATCGGACGACGATCGCCGAGGCGGGGCTGACCTTCTCAGGTCGCCCCGCCTCGGCGATGGTGTTCGTCTGCGTCCCCGCGGGGACGCAGACAACCGAACGTCGTCGGTGTCGGATCAGATGTTGAAGCCGAGGGCACGCATCTGTTCGCGGCCGTCCTCGGTGATCTTCTCCGGGCCCCATGGTGGCATCCAGACCCAGTTGATCCGGTAGGCCGGCACGATTCCCTCGAGCGACTGCGCGGTCTGGTCCTCGATGACGTCGGTCAGCGGGCAGGCTGCCGAGGTCAGGGTCATCTCGATCACGGCGGTGCCGTCGTCTTCGACCGAGAGTCCGTACACGAGGCCGAGATCGACGATGTTGACACCGAGCTCGGGATCGACGACGTCCATCATCGCCTCGCGCACTTCGTCGACGCTGGCATTCTGCGGTGCGTCAATGACTTCAGGCATTGTGTTTCTCCTCACGAGCTGCTTGTGCTTGGTTGAGTGCGTCCTTGAACGCCATCCATGCCAGGAGAGCGCATTTGATCCTGGCCGGGAATTTCGACACTCCGGTGAACGCCGCGGCGTCACCGAGAATCGACTCATCCGCCTCCATTGTCCCACGTGAATGCATGAGTTCGTGGAACGCGCCTTCGATCTCGAGCATCTGCGCGACGGAGGATTCGGCGGCCAGCTCCGACAGCACCGAGGCCGAGGCCATCGAGATCGAACAGCCGTCGCCGGTCCACCTCACCGCGATCGTGCCGTCCTCACGCAGTTCGGTCTCGAGCTCGATCTCATCGCCGCACGTCGGGTTCACCTGATGCGAATATCCGTGCGGTGACCCTGCGGCATCACGGAGCAGTTCGGTGTTGCCGACGCGTGCCCGCGACTGGTCGAGGATCACCTGTTGGTAGAGCTGCTGCATCTGTGTGCTCATCGGTTCGCTCCCCTCCTCAGGCGACTCCGAAGAAGGGCCGCACTTCCGCCAGAGCGGTGAGGAAGCGGGTGCAGTCTTCGACGTTGTTGTACAGGTACGTGCTCGCCCGCGTCGAGGCGGTGACCCCGAAGCGGCGGTGCAGCGGCTGAGCGCAGTGGTGGCCCACCCGCACGGCGATGCCCTGCGAGTCGAGATACTGTCCGACATCGTGGGCGTGCACGCCGTCGACGTCGAAGGCCACGGTTCCGATCCGGTCTTCGGCCTCGCCGAGGATGTGGATTCCGGGGATCTGGCCGATCCCGTCGAGGAGGACTCGGGCGAGTTCCTTCTCATGCTCGAGAACATTGTCCAGCCCCACCTCGGTGAGGTATCCGATCGCTGTCGCGAAAGCCGCCACCTCGGCGACCGGCTGAGTGCCGGCCTCGAACCGCTGCGGAGCGGGCATGAACTCGGTCTCCTCCATGGTCACCGTGGTGATCATGGATCCGCCGGTGAGCACCGGCGGCAGAGCGTCGAGCAGTTCGGACTTGCCCCACAGCGCGCCCAGGCCGGTGGGGCCGAGTGCCTTATGAGCGGAGAACGCGGCGAAGTCGACGTCGAGGTCGACGAAGTCCACGGGCATATGCGGAACGGACTGGCAGGCGTCGAGCACGACGTAGGCTCCGATGGCGCGGGCCCGTTGCACGAGGCGGTCGACCGGGTTGATCGTGCCGAGGACGTTGGAGACGTGCGTGAACGCGAGCACCTTCGTCGATTCGTCGACGATCGTGTCGAGATCGGTCAGATCGAGTTCACCGGAGTCAGTGACCGGCAGCCAGCGCAGCTGTGCTCCCGTGGAGGCAGCCAGCTGCTGCCACGGCACGAGATTCGCATGGTGCTCCATCTCGGTGACGACGATCGAGTCACCGGGGGCGAGGGCGAAACGCTCTGCGTCGTCTCCCCCGAAGCCATGGCTGGCCCGATCCATGCCGAGGGCCACGATGTTGAGCGCCTCGGTCGCGTTCTTCGTCCAGCACACCTGTTCCGGTGTCCCGCCGACGAGTCCGGCAGCGGCGATCCGACCGTTCTCGAAGGCGTCCGTGGCCTCGACGGCCAGGGAGTGCGCACCTCGGTGGACGGCGGCGTTGCGCTGCTGGAAGTACTCGACGAAGGTGTCGATGACGCACTGCGGCTTCTGCGATGTCGCTCCCGAGTCGAGATACGACAGCGGCGACTCCCCGACCCTCACATCGAGGATCGGGAAGTCGCCCCTCAGACGTGAGAACATCAGACGCCGGCGGTGAAGAAGCGGTCGTAGCCTTCGTTCTCGAGGCGTTCGGCCAGTTCCGGTCCGCCTTCCTCGGCCACCTTGCCCTTGATGATCACGTGGACGTGATCGGGCTTGATGTAGTTGAGGATGCGCGTGTAGTGGGTGATGAGCATGATGCCGACGTCGGTGGCGTCCTTGACGCGGTTGACGCCTTCGGACACGATGCGCAGCGCGTCGACGTCGAGGCCGGAGTCGGTCTCGTCGAGGACGGCGAACTTCGGCTTGAGCATCTCGAGCTGCAGGATCTCGTGACGCTTCTTCTCGCCGCCGGAGAAGCCTTCGTTGACGTTGCGCGAGGCGAAGGCGGGATCCACACGGAGGTTCTCCATGGCCTGCTTGAGGTCCTTGGTCCAGTTGCGCAGCTTCGGAGCTTCACCGTCGATGGCGGTCTTGGCCGAGCGGAGGAAGTTCGTCACGGTCACGCCGGGAACCTCGACGGGGTACTGCATGGCCAGGAACAGTCCGGCCTTGGCACGCTCGTCGACGGACATCTCGAGGACGTCCTCTCCGTCGAGGGTGACCGAACCGGAGGTCACTTCGTACTTGGGGTGACCGGCCAGAGCGTAGGCCAGGGTCGACTTGCCGGAGCCGTTGGGGCCCATGATGGCATGGGTCTCGTTCGTGTTGATGACGAGGTCGATGCCGTTGAGGATGGGCTTGAGACCGGTATCGGTGTTGACACCGACGTGCAGGTCTTCGATCTTGAGAGTGGACATAATGATCCTTCTTCTTCGGTCTTGAGTCAGTTCAGGGTGGTGTTCGGGTCGACGAGGATGCGACCGGCGATCTCTTTGCAGTCATAGACCGCGACGGGTTCGAACGCCGGCGGATTGACCGGCTTGCCCGTGTTGAGATCGAACTGCGAGCCGTGCAGCCAGCATTCGATGGTGCAGTCCTCGACGTCTCCTTCGGCCAGCGACACCTCACCATGGGTGCACAGGTCGTCGATGGCGTGTATCGTGCCGTCGGAGTCGCGAGCGATGCAGATCTCGTACTCGCCGACCTCGATGCGCATGGTGCCGCCGGGGGCCACCTCGTCGGTGGCCGCCACGTCGATCATGGTCACAGAACACTCCGGGACAATTCGTCTTCGATGCGTTCGTTGAGCACGTCTTCGATCTCGGGCACCTGGATCTTCTGAATCACTTCGTTGAAGAATCCACGGACCACGAGCTGACGAGCGACGTCCTCGGGGATGCCGCGGCTCATGAGGTAGAACAGGTGCTCCTCATCGAAGCGACCCACCGAGGAGGCGTGGCCGGCACCGGCGATGTCGCCGGTCTCGATCTCGAGGTTCGGCACCGAGTCAGCCCGGGCGCCATCGGTGAGGATGAGGTTCCGGTTGAGCTCGTAGGTGTCGATGTCGAGGGCCTCGGGACGGATGAGCACATCGCCGATCCACACGCTGCGCGCGTCCTTGCCCTGCAGTGCGCCCTTGTAATGGACGTTCGACTGGGCCTTCGGCGTGTTGTGGTCGATGTAGGTGCGGTGCTCGAGGTGCTGACCGGCATCGGCGAAGTAGAGTCCGAGCAGTTCGGCCTCTCCCCCGGCTGCCGAGTAGCGCACGTTCGTGTTCAGGCGCACGACGTCACCGCCGAGGGTGATGTGGATGTGCTTGAACTTCGCGTCCTTGCCCACGATCGCGTCGTGCTGACCGAGGTGCTGGGAGCCGTCGTCCCACAGCTGCAGCGATACGAAGGTCACGTCCGCACCATCGCCGATGACGAGGGAGACGAGCTCGGAGTACCGGGCCAGTCCCTCGTGTTCGACGACGATGGTCGCCTTCGAATTCGCACCGACCGTGACGACGACATGGCCGTGGCCGAGCGCCTCACCGGTGCCGTCCGCGTGGATGATCGCGGCCCGCTCGAGTTCGGTGTCCGCGGGGACCGAGTAGTGCGTCACCGCAGAGGCGCGGTTGGCGGCGACGACCGCGGCGCGGTCCTCGGGCTCGAGGATGCCCAGTTCCTGGGCTGACTCGAGCGAGATCTCCTCGACGGACAGGGCCTCGGGCAGATCCGACTCGAACTTCAGCTTCGCCTCGGTGGCGGTGTCCTCGAAGAACTCGCTGAACTTGCGGACGGGAGAGAAGCGCCATTCCTCCTCCCGGCCGGTGGGCACGGGGAAGTCGGCGACATCGAAGCTGCGCGTGCGCGCATCGCGCTTCGAATCGGGCACCTGGACCTCGGAACCGTGCGAATGTTCCGAGAGGCCAAGCGGGTTGGTGGTATCAGTCACAGATTTACTCCTTTGAGTGCAGTGGGCGCCGGGTCGGGTCTCAGCCGACCGCGCCTTCCATCTGCAGTTCGATGAGGCGGTTGAGTTCGAGGGCGTACTCCATCGGGAGTTCGCGTGCGATCGGCTCGACGAAGCCGCGCACGATCATCGCCATCGCCTCGGTCTCCTCCATGCCGCGGGACATGAGGTAGAAGAGCTGATCCTCACTGACCTTCGACACGGTGGCCTCATGGCCGAGTGTGACGTCGTCTTCGCGGATGTCGATGTAGGGGTACGTGTCCGAACGGGAGACGTTGTCGACGAGCAGGGCGTCGCAGAGGACGTTGTTCGACGAGCCTTCGGCGCCCGGGTGGACGTGGACGAGTCCGCGGTAGCCGGCGCGGCCGCCGCCGCGGGCCACGGACTTCGACACGATCGACGAATGGGTGTGCGGAGCGGCGTGGACCATCTTCGCACCGGTGTCCTGGTGCTGTCCCTCGCCAGCGAAGGCCACGGACAGCGTCTCGCCGCGGGCGTGCTCACCGGTGAGCCAGATGGCCGGGTACTTCATGGTCACCTTCGAGCCGATGTTGCCGTCGACCCATTCCATGGAGGCGCCCTCTTCGGCGATGGCGCGCTTGGTGACGAGGTTGTACACGTTGTTCGACCAGTTCTGGATCGTCGTGTAGCGGACCTTCGCATCCTTCTTCGCGATGATCTCGACGACGGCCGAGTGCAGGGAGTCGGTCTTGTAGATCGGAGCGGTGCAGCCCTCGACGTAGTGGACCGAGGAACCCTCGTCGGCGATGATGAGCGTGCGCTCGAACTGGCCCATGTTCTCCGTGTTGATGCGGAAGTAGGCCTGCAGCGGGATCTCGACGTGGACGCCCTTGGGGACGTAGACGAAGGAACCGCCGGACCAGACAGCGGTGTTCAGAGCGGCGAACTTGTTGTCACCGGACGGAATGATCGACCCGAAGTACTCTTCGAAGATCTCCGGGTGCTCGCGCAGGCCGGTGTCGGTATCCATGAAGATGACACCCTGAGCCTCGAGCTCCTCGTTGATCTGGTGGTAGACGACCTCGGACTCGTACTGAGCGGCGACACCGGCGACGAGGCGCTGCTTCTCGGCCTCGGGGATGCCGAGCTTGTCATAGGTGTTGCGGATGTCCTCGGGCAGGTCCTCCCAGGACGTCGCCTGTCCCTCGGTGGAGCGAACGAAGTACTTGATGTCCGCGAAGTCGATTCCGGTGAGGTCGGCGCCCCAGTTCGGCATCGGCTTCTTGTCGAACAGACGCAGAGCCTTGAGTCGACGCTTGAGCATCCACTCCGGTTCGTCCTTGAGCTTCGAGATGTTGCGGACGACTTCCTCGCTGAGGCCGCGGGTCGCGGTCGCGCCGGCATCGTTCTCGTCGTGCCAACCGTATGCGTACTGCCCGAGGTCTTTGAGCTCGGGATTCGCATCGATGATCCGATTTCCTGTGTCAGTCATCGTGAACCTCCTTGAGGTCGATCATTGCTGTGGATGAGTGGTCTGGTCAGTTCCGAAGTCGGAATGTGGGTGGTGCACACATGGTCGCCCTGGGCCAGCGACGACAGCCGCCGCACGTCGACACCGAGGTAGTCGGAGAACATCGCGAGCTCTGCTTCGCAGATCTCCGGGTACTCCGCCGCCACGGCCTGGATCGGGCAGTGTCCCTGGCACAGCTGCATCGCCTCCAACGGGGTTCCGGCCGCGACCGGGGTCGCCGAGGCGGCGTACCCTTCCCGTGTGAGTGCGGCGGCAAGTGCACGTGAGCGAGACGCCACTGTGGTGCCGCCGCGCTTTTCGAGTTCCGGTCCGAGTCGCTCCCGCAGTCGGCTCACGAGGTCTTCCGTGAAGCCCTCCACTGCCGATCTGCCGTGCTTGTCCTCCATGAAGCGCAGGATGTTCACGGCCAACTCGTCGTAGGAATGACTGACCGAATCGTGTCCGGCCGTCGTGACCACATAGTGCCGGGCCGGTCGGCCCCTGCCCGCCTGTTTGCCGGCGAGTTCACGGACCTCGAGAAGGCCCTCACTCTCCAGCGCGTCCAGGTGACGACGGATCGCCGCGGGAGTCAGCTCGAGGGCTTTGGCCAAAGACGAGGCAGTGATCGGACCTTCGTCGAGCACCGACTGGAAGACCTTCTGCCGGGTTCGGCGATCTTCCGTGTCGTTTGCAGCCATAATCCACCTCCTTGACTAACACAACAATATTGTTGCGTAATTTGTTTCGTAAAACTAGGTGAGCCTAACCACCGCCCGAGTCGCGCGCGGACACCTGCGGTTTCGACACCCGTTTCGACGCGTCGTAGAATAGCCTGGTGTCATCTCCGGCCCTGACCATTCGCGGTCTCCAGTACTCCTACGGCACCCACCGTGTCGTCGACGGAATCGACCTCACGGCCGAGTCCGGATCCGTCCTCGGCGTGCTCGGACCCAACGGCGCAGGAAAGTCCACGACCATCTCCCTGGCCGTGGGCACCCGCCGCCCCGAATCGGGCACGGTGGAGATCTTCGGGCACGACCCCGTCGCCGAACACGCGACGACGTCGCAGCTGGCCGGGGTCATGCTCCAAGACGGCGGACTGCCGATGAGCTCGAAGCCCCTGCAGGTGCTGCGGCACCTCTCCACCCTCTATGAGAATCCCGTACCGGTCGACGAACTCGCCGAACCGCTGGGTCTCCACGACTTCGCCGGACGCACGATGCGCAGGCTCTCCGGGGGACAGAAGCAGCGAGTCGCACTGGCCGCGGCCCTCATCGGACGGCCGCGCCTCGTCTTCCTCGACGAACCCTGCGCCGGTCTCGACCCGCAGGCTCGCGAGGTCGTCCACAGCTTCATCCGCGATCTCGCCGACCGCGGAGTCGCCGTAGTCCTCACCACCCACGACCTCGCCGAGGCCGAGGAGCTCTCCGACGAGGTCGTCGTCATCGATCGGGGACGGATCATCGCTCAGGGAGCGCCAGAGGAGCTGCGCAGCGCCTCCGCCGGGTCACGGTCGCTGACGATACGCCTCGACTCCCCCGTTCCCGCCGCCCTCGTCGATCGGCTCACCGAGCTCGGTCCCGCCTCGGCGCAGGGCTCACTCATCTCCCTCGACGGAGCACCGACGGCGAGTCTGATCGCGGCCGCGTGCACTGCCGTCGCCGAGGCGGGACTGCAGATCACGGACATCGGCATGCAGAGGCAGTCCCTGTCCGACGTCTTCTTCGATCTCACCGGGAGGCCGCTGCGATGACCTCGACACGCATCGTCTCGCAGGCGAAGTTCGAGACCCTGTCCGTTCTGCGCAACGGCGAACAACTGCTGCTCTCAATCATCTTCCCGCTGGGCCTGCTCATCTTCCTCGCGAAGACTCCCCTGCTCACCGGGCTCGGGGTCATCGAGGCCGGTACCGATCCGCTGTCGATCGCCGTCCCCGGGGCGCTGAGCCTGAGCCTGGCCTCCAGCGCATTCACCGGGCAGGCGATCGCAACCGCCTTCGACCGCCGCTACGGGGTGCTGCGGCAGCTGGCGACGACTCCGCTGGGGACGAACGGACTCATCCTCGGCAAACTCGGCGCCGTCATCGTCGTCGTTCTCATCCAGTACGCACTCGTCTTCGCCGCGGCGGCGATTCTCGGCTTCCGAGGTCCCGTCGACATCCTCGGACTCTTCCTGGCCACGCTGTTCGGCACCGCCGCGCTGCTCTCGCTCGGTCTGCTCATGGCCGGCACAGTCCGCGCCGAGGCGACTCTCGCGGCGACGAACCTCATCTGGGTGCTCATGGCGGGCGTCGGTGGCCTCGTCATCGCACATCCGGGAGAATGGGGAACGGTTGTGGGCTACCTGCCCTCCGGTGCGCTCGGCGACGCCATGCGGTCCGCCATCGGACACGGCGGCACAGACATCAAAGCAATCATCGTGCTCCTGGTATGGGGGCTTGTGGGAACGCTTGCGGCACGCAGGTGGTTCCGTTTCGAATGAGGAGTGAAGTGGTCACGAAGAAGATCCGCATCGCCGCTTGGGCCATGCTCATCGCCCAGGCAGGGATCATCCTGACCGGCGGAATCGTCCGGCTCACCGGCTCCGGGCTCGGCTGTTCGGACTGGCCGAAGTGCACCCCGGATTCGCTCGTGGCCACCAGCGAGATGGGCATCCACGGCGCCATCGAGTTCGGCAACCGCCTGCTGGCCGTGGCGCTGGCGATCCTCGGCGTGTGCATCGCACTCATGCTGTGGAGGCACCGGAAGCAGCGCCCGGATCTCTTCTGGCTCAATATCGGCCTGCTGGCCATCGTGCCTGTCCAGGCCGTCGTCGGCGGAATCACCGTGTGGACGAAGCTCAACCCCTGGGTCGTCGCCGGACACTTCGTGCCCTCGGCCGTCGCTGTCGGGGTCGCCGCCTACTTCGTCCGCCGCACCTATGACACGGGAGTGCGACTGAGGACCAAGGCCTCAGCTCCGCTGCCGACTCTGGGCTGGATCATCCTCGGTCTCACCGCGATCATCGTCGTCTTCGGCGTGCTCACGACGGGGGCCGGGCCTCATTCGGGTTCGACGATCTCGACCCGCAACAACCTCGACAACATCTGGGTCACCCGGCTGCATGCCGCGCCCGTGTGGCTGCTCGTCATCACCACGATCTCCGCTCTCGTCGTCGCCCGGAAGAAGACGCAGACGGCGATGGTCGCACCGCTGATCGTGCTCCTCGTCGTCGAGGTGGCCCAGGGAATCATCGGCTACGTCCAGTACTTCCTCGGTGTTCCCGAACTGCTCGTGGCCTTACACATGGTCGGCCTGTCGGCTACGATTGCGGCAAGCGTTGCCGTCCTCGACAGCGCATACCCGAGGAGCACCGATGTCAGTCCCGATCGTTCCGTGTCTGTGGTTTCCTGACTGCGCCGAGGAGGCCATGGAGTTCTACTGCTCCGTCTTCCCCGATTCGCGAGTCCTGTCCATCGAACGCTATCCCGACGAATCCCTCGACGAACACTTCAAGGGGATGAGCGGGAAGGTCCTGAACGGCCGGTTCGTCCTCGACGGCACAGATTTCATCTGCCTCGACGGCGGACCGGTGTTCACATTCAACGAGGCGATCTCGCTGACCGTCGAATGCGCGGACCAGACCGAGATCGACCACTATTGGTCGCATCTGTCGGCGTCACCCGAGCACGAACAGTGCGGTTGGCTCAAGGACCGCTTCGGAGTCAGCTGGCAGATCGTTCCCGCGAATCTCGGCGAGCTGATGACCGGTCCGGCACAGACTCAGGCGCTCATGCAGATGAAGAAGATCGTCATCGACGACCTCGTCAACGCCGGCTGAGAATTTGCGTTCCGAACCGAAGCGCAAGGCACAGACGCACAACGGCCCAGTTTGAGTTGGATAGCACTGTTTCAAATCTGTGCTATCCAGCTCAAACTGGGCCGAATGGATCAGCGGGTTCTTCGGCGAATCACCAGATACCGGGGATCAGGGTGGGCACGAACGGGTCGATGGCCACTGCCAGGAAGAGCAGTGACAGGTAGGTGATCGAACCGTGGAAGACCTTCATCGCCTTGAGCGAGGTGCCGTCCTTACCCTGCTTGGCACGGGAGACCAGCGAGTAGCACGACCACAGGAACCAGACTCCGGCGCCGACGGCCACGATCGTGTAGACAGGACCCATCGGAGCGACGGGAATGAGCGCGAGTGAGCAGGCGATCATCGCCCAGGTGTAGAGGATCATCTGACGGCCGACGGATGTCGGCGGAACCTTCGACGGCAGCATGGGCACGTCGGCGGCGTCGTAGTCGGCCTTGTACTTGATCGCCAGCGGCCAGTAGTGCGGCGGGGTCCAGAAGAAGACGACGAGGAAGAGCAGCACGGGCTCCCACGCGATTCCTCCGGTCACGGCCGACCAGCCGATGAGCACGGGCATGCAGCCTGCAGCGCCGCCCCAGACGATGTTCTGTGAGGTGCGGCGCTTGAGGACGAGGGTGTAGAAGACTGCGTAGAGCAGAATCGCCGAGGCGGTGAGTCCCGCCGTGACCCAGTTCGTGAATCCGCCGAGCCAGAAGATCGAACCGATGCCGAGCACGAAAGCGAAGATGAGTGCAGAACGGGGGCTGATCTCACCGGTGACAAGGGGACGGTCCTTCGTCCGTTCCATCTTCGCGTCGATGTCACGGTCGACGTAGCAGTTGAAGACCGAGGCCGACGCCGCAGCAGCGGCTCCGCCGATGAGGGTGTTGATGACCAGCCAGATGTTCGGCAATCCCTGAGCGGCCAGGAACATCACGGGCGCGGTCGTGACGAGGAGCAGCTCGATGACGCGCGGCTTGGTCAGCGCGATATAGGCGCTGATGATCGAACGCGGTCGGGTAGCGAGGCTCTGCTCGTCGATGGCCCTCTGCAGAGGTCGTTCACTCTGCTCTTCCCGGTTCTGACGAAGTTTGCTCACGCCCTAGATTCTACCTGTTGTCGAAGTTTTTGCCAGTCGCGCGCAGGCGAGTCGAGTCACTGACGATGCGGACGAGGAAGGCCACCGCCGCACACACCGGAGCAAGCACGACGACCTGCACGATGAGCACTGAGATGAAGCTCAGCGAGGCCGACTGCGGATCCGTGCGGAGGAGATTCGCATCGACGCACAGGCCGATGAATCCGGTGATGACGGAGTAGACGAGGGCGGTCGTCCACACCAGTCCGCCGCGCCGTGCATTGAGCATCACGGCCAGCGCTGCCGCGAAGGGGATGAGCAGAAGGAGTGTGCCCAACGTCCACAGGCCGAGCTCCCCGATGTCGACGGTGCCGCGGAGCGGCTGGGCGATCGCCGACGACACGGCGACGGTAGCCACGGCGAAGAACACCGGGCACGCCGTGCCGATCCGGGAGATCAGCCGACGGAGCCCCCTCGTCTGTTCGGCCACCTCGGCGAAGTCGGGGCGCCTGCCCGCCGGCCGATCGGATCGCTGGTCCCCGCTGTCTGCGACGGCGGCATTGATCACGGGATCAGCTCCTTTGCTCACCCTGTCATCCCTCCAGTCAGGCACAGTCCATTTTCGGTCTCCGCAGCACACAGCAGCCATTGGATGTCGAACCCGCAACTGTGCGCGAGACCACACTTTACCCGTCGGTAGCCTAAATGTCTCGCTCCCTCTCAGCACGGCGGGTGAACAGGGGCGGCGCTTCAGGCATCCGACGGGTAGAGTTTGAATGCACGCTCTTAAGACGAACGAAGGATCGCTCGACGACATGACAACTCTGTCCTGGACTGAACTCGACAATCGCGCAGTCGACACTGCCCGCCTCCTCGCCGCGGATGCGGTGCAGAAGACAGGGAACGGGCACCCGGGCACCGCCATGAGCCTGGCTCCCATCGCACACTACCTGTATCAGCACGGACTCACTCACGACCCGGCCGACCCGACTTGGGTCGGCCGTGATCGTTTCGTCCTCTCCTGCGGTCACAGTTCGCTCACGCAGTACGTCCAGCTCTACCTGGCAGGGTTCGGGCTCGAGCTCGACGACCTCAAGGCGCTGCGCACATGGGGTTCGCTCACCCCGGGGCACCCGGAAGTCGGCCACACCGCCGGCGTCGAGATCACCACGGGGCCCCTGGGCTCCGGACTGGCCTCGGCCGTGGGCATGGCCATGGCCGCTCGCCGTGAACGCGGACTCTTCGACCCCGAGGCGGCTCCCGGCAGCTCACCGTTCGACCACAACATCGTCGTGCTCGCCTCGGACGGCGACCTCGAAGAGGGAGTGTCCGGTGAGGCGTCATCGCTGGCCGGGACGCAGGAGCTGTCGAACCTGCTGGTGATCTGGGACGACAACAAGATCTCCATCGAAGACGACACCGCGATCGCCTTCGGGGAGGACACGGCCGCCCGGTACGCCGCCTACGGCTGGCACGTCCAGCACGTCGACTTCACTGCCGGTGGTGACTACCACGAGGACATCGAAGCCTTCCACGCCGCCGTCGAGGCCGCTCGCGCGGATTCCCGCCCCTCGTTCATCCGCCTGTCCACGATCATCGCCTGGCCCGCCCCGAACGCGCAGAACACCGGCGGGTCCCACGGTGCGGCCCTCGGCGAGGACGAGATCCGTGCGACCAAGGAGGTCCTCGGCTTCGACCCGGAGTCGACCTTCGCCGTCGACGACGAGGTTCTCGCCCACACTCGTCAGGCCCTGGACCGCGGTCGTGCCGCCCACCTCGAATGGGACAAGTCCTTCGCCGAATGGCGCACCGCCAACCCGGACAACGCTGCTCTCTTCGACCGTCTGTCCAAGCGCGAACTGCCCGCCGGCCTCGATGAGGCCTTCCCGGTCTTCGAAGCCAGCGAGAAGGGCATCGCCACCCGCGCGGCCTCCGGTCAGGTGCTCAATGCGATCGCCGAGACCATGCCCGAACTCTGGGGCGGTTCCGCCGACCTCGCGGGCTCGAACAACACTCTGATCAAGGGTGAACCGAGCTTCCTGCCCGCTCACCGCTCCACGGGTGCATTCTCCGGCCACGAGTACGGACGCAATATCCACTTCGGCGTCCGCGAGTTCTCCGCCGGTCTCATCGGCAACGGCATCGCCCTGCACGGCGGAACCCGCCCGTACAACGGCACGTTCCTCGTCTTCAGCGACTACCAGCGGCCGGCCGTGCGCCTGGCTGCCCTCCAGCAGCTGCCGAACCTGTTCGTGTGGACCCACGATTCGATCGGCCTCGGTGAGGACGGACCGACCCACCAGCCGATCGAGCACCTCTCCGCGCTGCGGGCGATCCCCGGCCTCGACCTCGTCCGACCGGCCGATGCGAACGAGACCGCGGTCGCATGGCGGAAGATCCTCGAACGCACCGACGGCCCCAGCGGACTCGTGCTCACCCGACAGGCCGTGCCGGTCCTCGACCGTGAGAAGTACGCCCCCGCCTCCGAGGCCGCACGCGGCGGCTATGTGCTCACCGATACCGGTGACCAGCCCGAGGTGGCCATCATCGCCAGCGGTTCCGAGGTCGCCATCGCTCTCGAGGCCGCCGAAGCTCTGCAGGCATCGGGCACAGCCGCTCGCGTCATCTCCATGCCGTGCCAGGAATGGTTCGACGCTCAGCCGGAGGACTACCGGGCCACTGTGCTGCCGCGAACGCTGAAGGCACGGGTGAGCATCGAAGCCGCCTCGGCGATGAGCTGGCACAAGTACCTCGGCGATGCCGGTCGTGCCGTGTCCATCGAACATTTCGGTGCATCCGCGGACTACCAGACCCTGTACGAGAAGTTCGGCATCACGGCCTCGGCCGTCGTCGACGCAGCAAAGGAATCCATCAACGCAGCAAAGGCGGAAGCATGAGTGAACGTCTCCAGCAGCTCAGCGCGGCCGGAGTCTCGATCTGGCTCGACGACCTCTCCCGCACCCGACTCGAATCCGGGGATCTCGCCCGCCTCATCGCGGAATCCTCCGTCACGGGTGTGACGACGAACCCGACGATCTTCGCGAACGCGATCTCGGCGGCCGACGACTACGACGCTGCGGTCGCCGAGCTCGGTGCCTCCGGTGCCGATGTGGATGAGGCCATCGAGGCACTGACCACAGCGGATGTCGCCGAGGCGGCCCGCCTGTTCCGTCCGGTCTTCGAGTCCACGAACGGCGAAGACGGTCGCGTGTCGATCGAGGTCGCTCCCCCGCTGGCTCATGATGCGCAAGCGACCGTCGCCTCGGCGAAGGCCCTGTGGGAACGGGTCGGCGAACCGAATGCGATGATCAAGATCCCGGCCACCGAGGAGGGACTCCGCGCGATCTCCGAAACGATCGCGGCCGGGATCAGCGTCAACGTCACGCTCGTGTTCTCCCTGACCCGCTACCGCCACGTCGTCGAAGCCTTCCTCCAGGGGCTGGAGAAGGCCCGCGCCGCCGGCCATGACCTCTCGACGATCCGGTCGGTGGCCTCGGTGTTCGTCTCCCGGGTGGACTCCGAGATCGATTCCCGTCTCGACTCCATCGACGACCCGAAGGCCGTGGAGCTCAAGGGCAAGGCGGGCATCGCGAACTGCGTGCTCGCCCATGAGATCCACTCGCAGCTGTTCACCTCCGAACGCTTCCGAGTCCTCGAACTCGCCGGGGTCCGTCCGCAGCGTCTGCTGTGGGCCTCGACCGGAGTGAAGAATCCCGACTACGCCGACACGATGTACGTGACCGGACTCATCGCACCGAACACCGTGAACACGATGCCCGAACCCACTCTGGAGGCGTTCGCCGACCACGGTGAGGTCACCGGCCAGATCACGTCCGAGCACTACCGTGCCGCCGACGAGGTCTTCGATGCTCTGGCACGACTGGGCATCGACTACGCCGAGGTCATGACCGTGCTCGAAGAGCAGGGGCTGGAGAAGTTCGACGTCAGTTGGACCGAACTCCAGGAAACGATCCGTACGGCTCTGGACCGCTCATGAAGCTCTCACTCTCTGTCCCCGTCGATGAGGAGTTCGAGGCAGAGGCCGCGCGTCTCATCGAGGCCGGCCTGGCTTCCCGGCTGAGCGCCAAGGATGCGGAACTGTTCGACGGGGCCGCCGACGCCGCGGACCGGATGGGCTGGGTGGATCTTCCGCAGAACGCCGCAGATCTGCTCGATAAGATCGAATCCCTGCGGTTGCGTCTGCAGGAGCAGGGTCTGCGCACGATCAGCTTGGCCGGAATGGGCGGATCATCGCTCGCTCCCGAGGTGATGGCTCAGACGGCCGGTGTCCGACTCGAGATCATCGACTCGACTGATCCCAATCAGGTCGCCGAGGCGATCGGCACCGATCTCGAACACACGGTCCTCATCATCGCGTCGAAGTCCGGAACCACGGTGGAGACGGATTCGATCCGCCGCAGCTTCGCCGCGGCCTTCGAGTCGATCGGCGTCGATCCGGCGTCCCGGATGATCGCGATCACCGATCCGGGAACCGAACTCGAGGCGCTGGCCGCCGATCAGGGCTTCCTTGCGACCTTCCTCGCCGACCCCACGGTCGGCGGACGCTTCAGCGCTCTCTCGGCCTTCGGGCTCGTCCCCGCGGGTCTGGCCGGTGCCGATGTGCGCGGGATCATCGCAGAGGCCGCCGCGGCCGCCGCCGACCTGTCTGCCGACGGTCTGGACAATCCTGCACTGCGGTTCGGCGCTTGGCTGAGCATCGCCCACGCCCGGACGACGGAGAAGCTCGTCCTCGCCGAAACCGCCGAGCGGCTGAACGGGCTCGGGGTCTGGATCGAGCAGCTCATCGCCGAATCCCTCGGCAAGGACGGTCAGGGCATCCTTCCCGTCGTCGTCGACTCCCCCGCCGACATCGGGTTCTCCGATGCACGTGCAGACGCACTCCTGTGCCTGCTCGGGCCGGCAGCCGATGGCTCAGAGCTGGGTGCGCCGTCCGGATTCGAAGCGACTATCACCGGTGGGTTGGGCGAGCTGTTCCTGTTCTGGGAATACGCCACGGCCATCGCCGGGTACAGCATCGGGGTCAATCCCTTCGACCAGCCTGATGTGGAGGCCGCGAAGGCACAGGCCAGGCACCTGCTCGACGGACCGGACTCGGGTTCGACGGAGCAGCCGCGGTTCCGTGAGGGAGACATCGACGTTCTCGAGGTCGTCGATGAGGCCACTGATCTCGTCGGAGCCCTTGAGGAGCTGTTCTCGCAGGTCGACGAGTACGGATATGTCGGCATTCAGGCCTACCTCGATCGGATCGCCGATGCCGAGGCTGCGGATCTGCGTCCGCTCGTGTCCACACATGCCGGAGTGCAGACGACCTTCGGCTTCGGCCCCCGCTACCTGCATTCGACCGGTCAGTACCACAAGGGCGGTCATCCGAACGGAGTGTTCCTCCAGATCACCGGTGAGGCTCGCACTGATCTGCTGGTGCCGGGACGCGACTTCGGCTTCGCTCAGCTGCAACGCGCCCAGGCCGCCGGCGATGCGGCGGTGCTGAGTGAGAAGGGCCGACCCGTGGTGCGTCTGCACCTGCTTGATCGTTCTCGTGGGCTCGAACAGCTGCGGGAGGCGATCGGGTCGATCAGCCCGCGCCACCACTTCGGCCACGACTGATCTGTCTGAAACGGCACTGATCCGCCGGCACGACGGACAGAGCACGAACAGAGAAGGACCCCGACCGATTCGGTCGGGGTCCTTCTCATTCGTCCACCGGGGCGTCGCCTCGGTGTCGGTGTCTCACGGTCTCGGCATCAGCGAGCCACGATGGCTCAGGAGTTGAACCGGGTGAGGACGCCCAGCAGGATGATGCAGGCGGCCCAGATGATCGCCATGAGCGTCGTGAACCTGTTGAGGTTGCGCTCTGCGACGCCCGAGGATCCCAGCGACGAGGACATTCCGCCGCCGAACATGTCGGACATGCCACCGCCCTTGCCCTTGTGCATGAGGATCAGCAGGGTGAGGAAGATGCTCGTGAGCACGAGCAGCGCGATGAGAATGATGTTGAGGATTTCCACGTCGGATTCAACCTATGTTTCGTCGAGTGTTTCGTCGAATGATGCGTCTGTCAGTCTACTTCGCGACCGCGGCCTTGCACAAAGCGGCGAAGTCCGGACCGCTGAGGCTCGCACCTCCGACCAGTGCGCCGTCGACGTCCGCAGAGGCGACGATTTCGGCAACGTTGTCGGCCTTGACCGACCCGCCGTAGAGAATGCGGGTGGTCTGGGCAAGAGCCTCGCCATACTTCTCACCGATGCGTGCGCGGATCGCCGATGCCATCTCGGCGGCATCGGCGGCAGTGGCTGTCTCTCCGGTGCCGATCGCCCAGACGGGTTCGTAGGCGATGACGAGGCCGGAGAGGTCGCCTGCGTCGAATCCGGCCAGCGACTCCTCGAGCTGTCCGAGGGTGAACTCGACGTGGCTCTTCTCCTGCCGCTGTTCCAGCGACTCCCCCACGCAGAGGATCGGTGTGAGTTCAGCCGAAAGTGCGGCCTTGATCTTCGCGGCCACGACCTCGTTGGTCTCGTGGTTGTCGGCACGGCGTTCACTGTGGCCGATGACCACGTAGCTGCAGCCGAGGCGGGAGAGGAACGATGCGGCGATCTCTCCGGTATGCGCTCCGGGAGCGTGCTGGGAGACGTCCTGGGCACCGTACTTCAGCCACAGCTTGTCCCCCTGGACGAGTGTCTGCACCGAACGGATGTCGGTGAACGGCGGAATGACGACGACTTCGCAGTCGCTGTCGTCGAGTTTGGCGTCCTCGAGTGCCCAGGCGAGCTTCTGGACAGCGGAGATCGCTTCCAGATGATCGTGGTTCATCTTCCAGTTGCCTGCCAGCAGCAGGGTGCGGTCGCTCATGGTGTCTGTCTTCCTCATCCGAGTGCGTCGAGTCCGGGCAGGGTCTTGCCTTCGAGATATTCGAGGCTGGCACCTCCGCCGGTGGAGATGTGGCCGAAGGCGTCATCGGCGAAGCCGAGGCTGCGCACGGCGGCTGCGGAATCGCCGCCGCCGACCACGGTCAGCCTCTGTCCCCCGCTGCTGCCTTCGTCGGCCAGAGCTTGGGCTACGGCTTTGGTGCCGGCGGCGAAGGCCGGGAACTCGAAGACGCCCATCGGCCCGTTCCAGAACACAGTGGTCGAGCCTGCGATGATCTCGGCATAGGCGCGAGCCGATTCGGGGCCGATGTCGAGGCCGAGGCCGTCGCCTCCGGCCGGAGTGTCTTCGAGTTCGGCGACGGGCCGGACCCAGTGCTCGGCGTCGGCAGCGAAGGAGGCGGCCATGACGATGTCCGTGGGCAGGACGATGCGTGCACCACCGGATCGGGAGCGTTCGAGGTAGCCCTTGACGTCGTCGATGCGGTCCTTCTCGACCAGGCTCGATCCGATGTCGTGGCCGAGTGCGGCGAGGAAGGTGAAGACCATTCCCCCGCCGATGAGCAGATTGTCGGCGCGGTCGATGAGGTTGTCGATGACGCCGAGTTTGTCCGAGACCTTGGATCCGCCGAGGACGACGGTGAACGGTGGTTCGGGGCTGTTGAGCAGCCTGTCGCTGACCTCGACTTCCGCACGCACGAGTGAGCCGGCATAGTGCGGGAGGAAGCCGGCGATGTCGTAGACCGAAGCCTGTTTGCGGTGGACGACGCCGAATCCGTCGGAGACGAAATCGTCGGCCAGCGCTGCCAGCTGGGTGGCGAATTCTTGGCGCTCGGCATCGTCCTTCGCCGTTTCGCCCGGGCTGAAGCGCAGGTTCTCCAGCAGCAGCACGTCACCGTCGGACAGGGCTGCGGCCTTCGTCTGCGCATCGTCACCGACGGTGTCGGCGGCGAAGGCGACCGGACGGCCGATGGCTTCGGCGAGTTCGGGGACGATCGGGGCCAGTGAGAACTGCGGATCCGGTTCTCCCTTCGGCCGGCCCAGATGCGACATCACGATGACCTTGGCTCCCGCCTCGGCGAGGGACCTGATCGTTCCGGCCGAGGCCAGGATGCGACCGCGGTCGGTGACCGTGCCGTCGTCCATCGGCACGTTGAGATCGCTGCGGACGAGCACCGTGTGTCCGGCGAAGATGCCCGCATCGTCGAATGTCCTCATGAGTCCCTTTCGCTGAGAATGTAGCTGACCATGTCTTTGAGTCGGTTCGTGTATCCCCACTCGTTGTCGTACCAGGCCACGACCTTGATCTGGTCGCCCAGCACCATCGTGAGCTTGGAATCGACGATCGCCGAGGCGGTGGTGCCGACGATGTCGCTGGAGACGAGTTCGTCGGTGGAGAAGTCGAGGTAGGGCGATCCGTCCGCGGCGGAGGCGAGGATCGCGTTGACCTCATCGCGGTCGGCGCTCTTGGAGGTGCTGAAGGTGAAGTCGATGATCGATCCGGCGGGCACCGGCACGCGGACGGCGAGTCCGTCGAGCTTGCCCTCGAGGTGGGGCATGACGCGGCCGACGGTGCGTGCGGCTCCGGTCGTGGTCGGCACGATGTTGACGGCGGCGGCTCGGGCGCGACGCAGGTCCCGGTGGGGTCCGTCGACGAGCATCTGGTCGCCGGTGTAGGCGTGAACGGTGTTGAGCAGACCGGATTCGACGCCGAGGGCGTCGTCGAGCGCCTTGACCACGGTGGCCATGCAGTTCGTCGTGCACGAGGCGTTCGAGACGACGGAATGTGCCGACGGGTCGAAGGTGTCTTCGTTCACGCCCATGACGAGGGTCGCGTCGACGTCCTTTCCGGGGGCGGAGAGTACGACGGTCTGCACGGTGCCGCCGAGGTGGGCCTCGGCCTGATCCTGCCGGGTGAAGCGTCCGGTGGATTCGACGACGAGTTCGACCTTGTGCGAACTCCAGTCGATGGCGGACGGGTCGGCTTGACTGGTCACCGCGATCTCTCGTCCGTCGACGATGATCGCCTCGTCGGCGGCGTCGACATCATGGTCGAAGCGAGGCCACACGGACTCGTGGGAGAGCAGATGAGCCAGGGTCGTCGTATCGGTGAGATCGTTGATGGCCACGACCTCGAAATCAGCATCGGGTTCGAGGGACAGACGGAACAGGGCACGGCCGATGCGGCCGAAGCCGTTGATGGCGATTCGTCTCATGCCTCGATCTTAGCGATCCTCGAGCATTTCCGGGGTCAGACTGGCTTCGGTGCCGGGAATTCCCAGTTCTTCCGCATGCTTGTCCGCAGTGGACAGCAGCCTGCGGATCCGGCCGGCCACCGCGTCCTTCGTCATCGGCGGGTCGGCGAGCTGACCGAGCTCTTCGAGGGACGCCTGTTTGTGGGTCACGCGAAGCTGACCGGCGTAGCGGAGGTGTTCGGGGACGTCGTCGCCGAGGATCTCCAGGGCGCGTTCGACCCGGGCGCCGGCGGCCACGGCGGCCCGTGCCGACCGACGCAGGTTCGCATCGTCGAAGTTCGCCAGGCGGTTCGCGGTCGCGCGGACCTCCCTGCGCATCCGCCGTTCCTCCCAGACCAGCACGGCGCTGTGGGAGCCCATGCGGGTGAGCAGCGCGGCGATATCGTCGCCGTCGCGGATGACGACGCGGTCGACGCCCCGGACCTCGCGGGCCTTCGCGCTCAGTCCGAGTCGGCGGGCTGCGCCGACGAGGGCAAGAGCCGCCTCGGGGCCGGGGCAGGTGACTTCCAACGCCGAGGAGCGCCCCGGCTCGGTCAGCGAACCGTGAGCGAGGAAGGCTCCGCGCCAGGCGGCTTCGGCATCGGCGACGGAGCCGTTGACGATGGCCGAGGGCAGTCCGCGCACGGGACGGCCGCGGTTGTCGACGAGTCCGGTCTGGCGGGCCAGTGCTCCCCCGTCACGGGTGACGCGCAGCAGGTAGCGGTTGGAGCGGCGGATTCCGGCGGCATTGATGACGACGATGTCGGCATGCTGACCGTAGAGATCCTTGATCTCCGCTCGCAGCCGCTTGGCGGCCTGGGCAGTGTCGAGTTCGGCTTCGAGAACGATCGAGCCGTTGACGAGATGGAGAGCGGAGGAGAAGCGGAAGATCGACGACACCTCGGCCTTGCGGGCGGAGGTGCGAGTGATCTTCACTCGCGCCAACTCGTCCTTGACCTGAGCGGTCAGTGCCATAGCTCGTCCTCCTGCACCTGAAGTTCTACCACTGCTCGGCGACGCCGATCCCGGCGTCCAACAACATGTCACGGTAGCATGCCGCCAGCTTGAGGCTGTCATGCTGTCCCTGCCTCCGTGAGCGCAGGGGACGTTCCCAGAGTTTCGCTCCGAACATGTCCTCGGCCCGCTGCGGCAGGTCGGGTTCGAGTTCGGTGGCCGCCTCGTCGACGAGAACATAGTCCAAGGTCAGTGAGCGGGCATGACGGTGGAGGGAGACGAGGTGTTCGCCGAGGCTCAGGTCCTTCGTCTCACCGTCAGTGGAACTGAGGTTGAGCGTGAGGGATTTCACCGCTGTCGAGGCCACGATCGCCTCGGCCAGCGAAGGCACGAGCAGGTGCGGCATCACCGAGGTGTACCAGGAGCCGGGGCCGAGGTTGAGAACCTCGGCCTCCTCCACGGCCTCGATCGTCTCGTAGCGGGCCGGTGGAGCCGCCGGGTCGAGGCGCACGGTCTCGACGTGGCCGATCGTGGAGGCGAGCACGGACTGACCGCGCACGACCTGGAAGGAGCCGGGGAACTTCACATCGGCTTCGATCGTCAGCGGCACCGAGGACATCGGCAGCACGCGACCGTGAGCGCGCAGCAGGCGGGCCATCCAGTCCAGGCCGGCCACATGGTCGCCGTGGATCTGCCACAGTGCTGCGATGAGCAGATTGCCCACCGCGTGACCGTGCAGCTCACCCGTCGATTCGAAGCGGTGCTGGATGACATCACGCCAGGTCTGGCCCCACGTGCCGTCGTCGCAGAGCGCGGCCAGAGCCATCCGCAGATCGCCGGGAGGCAGTCCGCCGAGTTCGTCGCGCAGTCGTCCGGATGAGCCGCCATCGTCGGCGACTGTGACGACCGCGGTGAGGTCTTCGGTGAGCAGACGGAACGCCCTCAGCGCCGCGTAGAGTCCGTGACCTCCGCCGAACGAGACGATATTGGGACCGTCCTTCTGAGCGCCCGTGGAGATGACGGGCAGATCTTCGGTCTCCATGTCATTCTCTTCCCAGATCGCGGTGACGCACGGCCACTGGGATCCCGGTCTGGGCCGACAGCAGTCGTCCGACCCTTTCGCTGATCGCCACGGAACGGTGTTTGCCGCCCGTGCAGCCGATTCCGATCATCGCGTAGCCGCGGCCCTCGTGCAGATATCCCTCGGCGACGGTGGACAGGGTTGCGGCATAGCGTTCGATGAATTCCTCGGCACCGTTCTGCTCGAGGACGTAGGCCGCGACATCGGAGTCGAGTCCGTTGTGTCCGCGCAGATGGGGAATCCAGTACGGATTCGGCAGGAAGCGGACGTCGGCGACGTGGTCGGCGTCCTTGGGCAGGCCGTATTTGAAGCCGAAGCTCATCACCGTCAGCCGCAGCGGCGGGGTGTCGTCGTCGCTGAAGCGTTTGCGCACCTCCGCGGAGAGCTGGTGCACGTTGAGGTCGGAGGTGTCGACGATGATATCGGCGCGGTGTTTGAGGGACTCGAGTTCGGCACGTTCGGCTTCGATGCCGTCGAGCAGGGTCCCCTCCCCCTGCAGTGGGTGGGGCCGCCTGGTCGATTCGAAACGTCGGACGAGGACTTCGTCGGAGGCGTCGAGGAAGACGATGCGCAGGGACAGACCCTGATCGACGAAATCGCTGATAGTCTCCTGCAGTTCGGTGTATTTGGTGCGCCCTTTGGCGTCGATGACGATGGCGATCTTCGGCAGGGCGCCGTCGGCACGGGCGACGAGTTCGACGAGCGGACGCATCATCTGCGGCGGCAGGTTGTCGACGACATACCAGTCCATGTCTTCGAGCACATTGGCCACGGTGGTGCGGCCCGCTCCGGACATGCCGGTGACGAGCACAACCTCGATGGGGTGGTCGGATCCGTTCGATTCGGCCTGCACGCTCACTCGTCCTCCTCTGCTCGTGCCCGATCGGTCGGTGGGCACTGTACCTCTCGGCACTACTCTAGGGCAGAATCGCAGAGCTCAGTCGGCCAGAGCCGTGACGATCTTCGCGGCGAGGGAGGGACCGATTCCCTTGACCTCGCAGATCTCCTCGGCGGTGGCAGCACGGACCTTCTTCACAGATCCGAAATGGCGCAGCAGAGCGGTGCGCTTCGACTCTCCGAGACCCGGAATGTCGTCGAGCACGGAACTCGTCATCGCTTTCGCACGTTTCGACCGGTGATAGGTGATGGCGAAGCGGTGGGCCTCATCACGCAGGCGCTGCATGAGGAAGAGCCCTTCGGAGTTGCGTGGGAGGATGACCGGGAACGGATCGTCCGGTATCCAGATCTCTTCGAGCCGTTTGGCCAGACCGACGACGGAGATGTCGACGATGCCGAGATCCGTCAGTGCCCGCGTCGCTGCCGCAACCTGCGGGCCGGCACCGTCGACGACGAGGAGGCTGGGTCGATAGCCGAAGCGCTCATCGGGCTCCTCGGAGGTCATCTGTTCGAGGTAGCGGCTGAAGCGACGGGAGACGACGTCGTACATCGAAGCCGTGTCGTCGGCCGCGGCTTCACCGTGGATGGCGAAGTGTCGGTAGTCGCGCTTCTTCGCCATTCCGTCTTCGAACACGACGAGGGAGGCGACGACGTTCGATCCCTGGGTATGGGAGATGTCGATGCATTCGATGCGCAGCGGTGCTTCCGGCAGGTCGAGGTGCTCCTGGATCTCCTTGAGAGCCTGGCTGCGGGTCGTCAGGTCGGACGAGCGTTTGAGCTTGTGCTGGATGAGCGCTTCCTTCGCGTTCTTCCCCACGGTCTCCAGGGCCGCCTTCTTCTCCCCGCGCTCGGGTACCCGCACGGTCACCCGCGAACCGCGCTGCTCGCTCAGCCAGGCCTCCAGGGACTCCAGATCCGCCGGCAGTGTGTCGACGAGGATCTCCTTCGGAATGGCATCGGCATCGAGTCCGGAGTAGGCCTGTCGCAGGTAGTCGGTGGTCAGTTCCGCGGGCGTGTGATCATCGGAGCGTTCGATGATCCAGCCGCGTTGGCCGCGGATACGACCCTGGCGCACATGGAAGACCTGGACGGAGGCTTCGAGCTCCTCGGTGACGAGGGCGAAGATATCGCAGTCGGCGCTCACCGACAGGACGACGGCGGATTTGTCGAGGACCTTCTGCAGGGCGGAGATTTCGTCGCGCAGACCGGCCGCGCGTTCGTAGTCGAGTTCGGCCGCGGCTTTGGCCATCTCCTTCTGCCGGTGGCTGATGAACCGGCCGGTGTTTCCGGACATGAAGTCGGAGATGCTGCGGGCCAAGTCCTTGTGATCGTCCTTGCTGATCTGACCGACGCAGGGAGCAGCGCATTTGTCGATATATCCTAGCAGGCAGGGCCTGCCGCTGCGTTCGGCCCGCCGGTAGACCCCTGCTGTGCAGGTGCGCATCGGGAAGGCCTTGAGCAGCAGGTCGAGGGTGTCCTTGATCGCCCACACCTGAGCGAAGGGACCGAAGTACTTCACGCCCTTGCGTCGTTTTCCCCGGGTGATGAAGGCCCGAGGCACCTCGTCATTCATCGTGATCGCGAGGTAGGGGTAGGACTTGTCGTCGCGGAACATGACGTTGAACCGCGGGTTGAACTCATTGATCCACGTCCATTCGAGCTGTAGAGCTTCGACCTCGGTGTCGACGACGGTCCACTCCACCGAGTTCGCGGTGTGGACCATCGTCGAGGTGCGCGGGTGCAGCTGGGCAGGGTTGGCGAAGTACGAGTTGAGTCGGTTGCGGAGGTTCTTCGCCTTTCCGACATAGATCACCCGCCGGTCGGGGTCACGGAATTTGTAGACCCCGGCCGACGTGGGGATCGACCCGGTGGCCGGACGGTAGGTGGATGGATCAGGCATTCGGATCAGGACTTGAGCATCGGTTTGAGGAACCTTCCGGTGTGCGATTCGGCCACCTCGGCGACCTCTTCGGGAGTGCCCTGGGCGATGATCTGCCCACCGCCGCGGCCGCCCTCGGGTCCGAGGTCGATGATGTGATCGGCATTGCCGATGACGTCGAGGTTGTGTTCGATGACGATGACCGTATTGCCTTTGTCGACGAGTCCCTGGAGGACCATGAGCAGCTTCGAGATGTCCTCGAAGTGCAGACCGGTCGTCGGTTCGTCGAGCACGTAGACGGTGCGACCGCGGGAGCGCTTCTGCAGTTCGGCGGCGAGCTTGACACGCTGTGCCTCGCCGCCGGAGAGAGTCGTGGCCGGCTGGCCGAGTCGGACATAGCCGAGCCCCACCTCGACGAGGGTCTTGAGGTGTCGCGAGATCGCGGGAATCGCAGCGAAGAAGTCGTTGGCCTCCTCGATGGGCATGTCGAGGACCTCGGCGATGTTCTTGCCCTTGAACGTGACTTCCAGGGTCTCCCGGTTGTACCGGGCGCCCTGGCAGACCTCACAGGGGACGTAGACGTCGGGCAGGAAGTTCATCTCGATCTTGATCGTGCCGTCGCCGCTGCAGTTCTCGCAGCGTCCGCCCTTGACGTTGAAGGAGAACCGACCGGGCAGATAGCCCCGGACCTTCGCCGATTCGGTTTCGGCGAACAGCCGGCGCACATGGTCGAAGACGCCGGTGTAGGTCGCGGGATTCGACCGCGGGGTGCGACCGATCGGAGACTGGTCGACGTGGACGACCTTGTCGAGATTGTCCAGGCCGGTCACGCGCTTGTGCCGTCCCGGCACCCGGGAGGCGCCGTTGAGGACGTTGGCCATCTGTGTGTAGAGGATCTCGTTGACCAGAGTCGATTTGCCCGAACCGGACACGCCGGTGACGGCGGTGAGCACACCGAGGGGGAAGGACACCGTGACGTCGCGCAGGTTGTTCTCCACGGCCTTCTCGACGGTGACCATCCGGTCCTTGTCGACGGGGCGGCGGGTCGGCGGGATCTGGATCGCTCGTCGGCCGGAGAGGTAGTCGCCGGTGATCGATCCTTCGGCATCCTTGAGGCCGGTGACGGGACCGGAGTAGACGACCTCTCCCCCGTGCTCGCCGGCGCCGGGTCCGATATCGACGATCCAGTCGGCGGATTCGATGGTGTCCTCATCGTGTTCGACGACGATGAGGGTGTTGCCGAGATCCTTGAGCTTGTTGAGTGTTTCGATGAGTCGGCGGTTGTCTCGCTGGTGCAGTCCGATCGAGGGCTCGTCGAGGACGTAGAGGACGCCGACGAGGCCGGAGCCGATCTGCGTGGCCAGGCGGATGCGCTGGGCCTCACCGCCGGAGAGCGTACCGGCTGCCCGGTTGAGGCTGAGGTAGTCGAGGCCGACGTCGAGGAGGAACCCGAGTCGGGCGTTGATCTCCTTCATCACCTGCGCCGCCACGGCGGCATCGCGGGAGCTCAGCTCGAGGGAGCCGAGGAAGGAAGCTGCTTCGTCGAGGGCGAGTTCGGAGACCTCGGCGATGGACCTGTCTCCGACCTTGACGGCGAGGATCTCCGGTTTGAGGCGCGTACCGTCACAGCTGGCACACGGGATCTCGCGCATATAGGACTCGTAGCGTTCCCTCGACCACTCGGATTCTGTTTCCTCGTGCTTGCGCTGAATGTATTGGTAGACGCCTTCGAAGCCCGTCGAGTACGTGCGTTCACGCCCGAAGCGGTTCTTGTACTTGACGTGGACCTTGTAGTCCTTGCCCGTCAGAATCGCGGTCTTCGCGGACTTCGGCAGCTTCTTCCACGGCGTCTTCATATCGAAGCCGAGTTCGTCGCCGAGCCCCTTGAGCAGACGGTTGAAGTACTTCGAGACCTGTTTGCCTCCCGACCAGGGGGCGATGGCCCCGGAGCCGAGGCTGAGATCCTCGTCGGGGACGACGAGATCTTCGTCGACCTGCAGGCGCGTGCCGATGCCGTCGCAGGTGGGGCAGGCGCCGAAGGGCGAGTTGAAGGAGAACGAACGCGGTTCGATCTCGTCGATCGTCAGCGGGTGCTCGTTCGGGCACGACATGTGCTCGGAGAAAGTGCGGGTCGTGCCTTCGTCGACGAGTTCGATGTCGATGCGTCCGTCGGCGAGCCCCAGGGCGGTCTCGACGGAGTCGGTCAGCCGCGGGCGCATTCCCGATTTGGCGACGAGGCGGTCGACGACCACGGAGATCGTGTGCTTGTACTGCTTCTCCAAGGTCGGCGGTTCGCTCAGGCTGATCTGCTCGCCGTCGACGATGGCCCTGGAGAAGCCCTTGGACTGCAGGTCGGTGAAGAGGTCGACGAATTCGCCCTTGCGGGACCGGACGACGGGAGCGAGGACGAGGAACTTCGTCCGCTCCTCGAGTTCGAGCAGCTGGTCGACGATCTGCTGCGGGGTCTGCTTGGTGATGACCTCACCGCAGACGGGACAGTGCGGGATGCCGATCCGCGCCCACAGCAGGCGGAGGAAGTCATAGACCTCGGTGATCGTGCCGACGGTCGAACGCGGATTGCGCGATGTCGACTTCTGGTCGATCGACACCGCTGGAGACAGCCCTTCGATGAAGTCGACGTCGGGTTTGTCCATCTGCCCGAGGAACATCCGGGCATAGGAGGACAGGGATTCGACGTAGCGTCGCTGTCCCTCGGCGAAGATCGTGTCGAAGGCCAGCGAGGATTTGCCGGAACCGGACAAGCCGGTGAACACGACCATCGAATCGCGCGGCAGCGCGATTTCGACGTTCTTGAGATTGTGTGCTCGCGCTCCCTTGACCCACAGGGTGTCGAGATGGGAGACGCCTGTCACTTGCTCACCGTTATTGGTTTTCATCACCTGACCACTGTATTACTCGGCACTGACATTGCTGCATTCGCAGCGGTTTCCGGCTCATCTGCCGATCTCTCCGACGGAGAGGATGCGGAGCACGATATCTCCGGATTCGTCGCTGGCGGCCACGTCCACCTCGGCGTCGATGGCCCAGTCCCTGTTGTCGTCGGGATCGGCGAGGATCTGTCGGACGCTCCATGTGTCTGAACCGGGTGTGATGTCGATATATTCCCGACCGCGGGCCTTCTGGTCGACGATGAGCTCCCCGTATTCGTCGTAGAAGTCCTCGATCGCGTCTTCCCAGGCCCGTGAGTCGAATCCGGATTCGGAGTCGAGGCGGCCGAGCTCCGTGTAGTTCGCACGTTCGGCCAGCAGCACTCGGTGGAACAGGGCGTTGCGGACCTCTGCGGTGAACACCTTCGTATTCTCGGAGAAGCGGCGGTCGAGTGCCGGCAGATCGTCGGGAGCTTCGGTGGGGTCGAGTCCCTGCAGGGTGCGCCATTCGTCGAGCAGCGACGAATCCGTCCGGGCGATGGTCTCACCACACCATTCGATGATGGTCTCGAGTTCCTCGGTCCGGTTCTCCGCGGGGATGTTGTGGAGCAGTGCGCGGTAGACGTCGGTGAGGTAGCGCAGCAGGCTGCCCTCGGCCCGGGCGAGGTTGTAGTAGCCGACGAACTGGGTGAAGCCCATGGCCTGCTCGAGCATGTCGCGGACGACGGATTTGGGTTCGAAGCCGCCTCGGTGCAGCCAGGGATGAGTCTCGACGAAGTGGTCGAAGGCCGGGTCGAGCATCTCGGCCAGGGGTGCGGGGCTTTCGATCTCGTCGAGGATCGCCATGCGTTCGGCGTAGTCGACGCCTTCGGCCTTGAGTTCGGCCAGGGTCTCTCCCTTGATCCGGTCGAGCTGGCCCTTCAGTATCTGGAACGGCACTGAGGTGGTCGCCTCGACGATGGATACGACGTCGAGGGCGTAGGTGTCGTCGTTCTCGTCGAGAAGCTCCAGTGCGGCGAGCACGAAGGGAGCGAGCGGCTGGTTGAGCGCGAACTGGGGGCCCAGGTCCTGGGTGGCGATGAGTTCGCTGCCGCGGACCTCGATGAGTCCGGCGTCGATGAGGGAGCGTCCGATGCTGATCGCGGTGAGTTTGAGGTCGAGCCGCCGCTCCCTTGTCTCATGTGTCTTGTCGATGAAGTCGCTGATCGTCGACACATCGGAGCCGGGGCGGGCGACGAGGTTGAGGATCGTCGAATGGTCAATCTTCATCCGCGGCCGCAGAGTCTCGGATTCGCCTTCGATGAGTTTTGCGAAGGTCTCTTCGGACCAGCCGACGAAGCCGACCGGGGCGGCCTTCTTCTTGACCTTCTTCTTTTTCTTCTTGTCATCGTTGGCCGCTTTGGCTTCCGCCTTGAGGTTGTCGATGACATGTTCGGGGGCTTGGGCGATGACGTAGCCGCGGGTGTCGAATCCGGCGCGGCCGGCACGTCCGGCGAGCTGTTGGAACTCGCGGACGCTGAGTCTGCGCATCTTCCGCCCGTCGAACTTCGTCAGTCCGGTCAGCAGCACGGAGCGGATGGGCACATTGATGCCCACACCGAGGGTGTCGGTGCCGGAGATGACGAGCAGCAGTCCCTTCAGCGCGAGCTGTTCTATGAGGCGGCGGTACTTCGGCAGCATTCCGGCATGGTGGACGCCGACGCCGTGCAGCAGCAGTTTGCGCAGGCTGGTCCCGAATCCCTTGCCGAAGGTGAATCCCTTGATGGCTGCGGCGATGGCGGCCTTCTGTTCCTTGGAGGCAAGGTCGACCGAGAGCAGGTTGGTGGCGAGGTCGATGGCACCGTTCTGAGAGTAGGAGACGACGTAGACCGGGGCCTTGTCGTTGCGGACGAGTCCGCGGAGAGTGTCCGAGAGCGTCTCCGTCGAATATTCGTAGTCGAGCGGGACCGGCCGGGTCGCCGAGGTGACCACGGAGGAGTCGCGTCCGGTCGTCTCCGTCATCGTCCGTCGGATGTCGGTGGTGTCGCCCAAGGTGGCGGACATGAGGACGAACTGGGTCTGCGGCATCTCGAGGAGGGGCACCTGCCAGGCCCAACCGCGGGAGGGGTCGGCGACGTAGTGGAATTCGTCCATGACGACCATTCCGGCATCGAGCATTCCGCCTTCGCGCAGCGCCTGGTTGGCCAGGATCTCCGCCGTGGCGCAGATGACGGGCGCCTCCGGGTTGACGGTGGAGTCGCCGGTGATCATCCCGACGTTCTCGGCGCCGAAAGCGTCGATGAGGGAGAAGAACTTCTCGCTCACCAGGGCCTTGAGCGGGGCCGTGTAGTACGACCGGATCCCGCGGGTGAAGGACTGGTAGAGAGCGAACAGAGCGACGAGTGACTTCCCCGAGCCGGTCGGGGTCGCCATGATCGTATTGTCTCCGGCGAGGATCGTGAGGAACGCCTCGTCCTGAGCCGGGTAAGGCTCGACACCGATCTCTCGGCAGTATTCGCCGAAGGACTCGTAGATCGTGTCGTCGTCAGCGAATTCCGCTGGGATCTCCTGCAATCTGGCCACGCTGATGCACAGACCTTTCCGATTAGACTGATTCCATCCTATTGCTCGACACCGAGGAGTCACATATGCCGGTCTTCGCCGTCACCTACCACTATGGTCCCGAAACTGATACGCGGATGGAACATCGCCCCGCGCATCGCCGCTGGCAGGCGGAGCTGAATGAGACCGGTACGATCCTCGCCTCCGGTCCCCTGGACAACGATCCGCAGCCGGGAGGGCTGCTGATCCTCAATGCTGCCGACCGTGCGGAGGTCGAAAGCCACCTCGCCGCCGATCCCTATGCCTCGCTCGGTGTCATCGAGTCGACGGACATCCGCGAATGGACTCCCGTGTTCGGCCCCTTCGCCCAGGGCTGAGCGTCGCACTGCCGGTCCGGTTCTGCCCTGACCGGGAAGACACGAGCGGGGTCCGTCTCGAGAGATCGAGACGGACCCCGCTCGTTCTGTGCCGACACCGAGGCGGTGTCAGCGCGACCGGGTCCGATCGGCTCAGGCCTCTTCGGATTCGTTCGAGCTGACGTCCTTGAAGGAGATGCCGTCCTTCTTCATCTTCACGAGTGAGGCGACGGTGGCCACCACCATGGCGAGGACGATGACGGTCAGGGACAGCCACGTCGGCACCTCGGGGATCGAGTGACCCCACGAGAGGAACTCCCAATCGCTCGAATGCAGAGCGTGGATGATGAGCTTGACGCCGATGAAGCCGAGGATCGCGGCGATTCCGTAGTGGAGGTAGACGAGCTTGTCGACGAGTCCCCCGAGCAGGAAGTACAGCTGACGCAGTCCCATGAGAGCGAACACGTTCGCGGTGAACACGAGGAACGCATTCTGAGTGACGCCGAAGATCGCGGGAATCGAGTCGAGCGCGAACATCACATCGGTCGAGCCGATGGCGATGAACACGATGAACATCGGGGTCCAGTACTTCTTGTTGTCGTCGAGGGTCACCCGCAGCTTGTTGCCGTGGTATTCGTCGACGACGTTGATCCGCTTGCGCAGGAACCGGATGAGACCGTTTTCGCCGTCGCCGTCGTCTTCGGAGCTGAAGGCCTGCCGGTAGGCGACGATGAGGAGGAAGATGCCGAAGATGAAGAAGACCTCGACGAACGCGCTGATGATCGCCGCACCCGCGAGGATGAAGATGCCGCGGAAGATGATGGCGATGATGATGCCGACCATGAGCACTTCCTGCTGGTACTTCCGCGGTACCGAGAAGCTGCCCATGATGATGATGAAGACGAACAGGTTGTCGATGCTCAACGAGTACTCGAGCAGCCAGCCGGTGAGGAACTCGCTGCCGTGCTGGGCATCGCCGATGGCGAAGAGCGCGCCGGCGAAGACCAGAGCCAGGGCGACGTAGAAGGCGACCCAGATGCTCGCTTCCCGCATCGACGGGGTGTGTGGGCGCTTGACGACCAGCAGGAGGTCGAAGATGAGGATCGCAACGACGATGATTCCCGAGGTGATCATGAACCAGACGGGAATCGGAGATTCGCTCGCAGCAGCGGCGTTGCCGCCGGCCGCGAGCGTGGAGGACAGAATATCCATGGATGCCTTTCGTGGTGAACAGGATGTATCCAGGTCGAAAGTCTCTCCCACGCGGTGATGCTGCGTGCGCTCCGCGGCCGGACCCCTTGTGGGGTCGTGGTGACGACCGCGGATGGACGGGATACTCCCTTTCGCCAGCACACCAGTATAAACACGCGAACATCACTCGCGCGTCACCGGTGCGGATCAGGCGTGCCCGGCCTCCTTCATCTGGCGCAGCTCCTGCTTGAGGTCGGAGAGCTCGTCGCGCAGTCGCGCGGCGAGTTCGAACTGCAGCTCCGCGGCGGCCGAATGCATCTGCGAGGTCAGCGATTCGATGAGTTCGGTGAGGTCGGCCGCCGGCGGGCGCAGCGAACCGGGTTTGCCGGCGGCTTCCCTCTGTTCGTCGGTCAGGGTCGAGTTGTAGCCGCGTTTGCCCTTGCCGTAGTCGAATTCGGTGAGCAGCTCTCGAGTGTCCTCATCCTCACGCTGCAGTCGTTCGGTGATATCGGCGATCCGCTTGACCAGCGGGGCAGGATCGATTCCGTGCTCTTCGTTGTAGGCGATCTGGATGGCGCGCCTGCGGTCGGTCTCGTCGATGGCGGTGCGCATCGAGTCCGTGATCGTATCGGCGTACATGTGCACCTGGCCGTTGAGGTTACGTGCGGCACGACCGATCGTCTGGATGAGCGATGTCGACGACCGGAGGAAGCCTTCCTTGTCGGCATCGAGGATCGCCACCAGCGAGACCTCGGGAAGGTCGAGACCCTCACGCAGGAGGTTGATTCCGACCAGCACATCGAATTCGCCCGCACGCAGCTCTGTGAGCAGCTCCACACGTCGCAGAGTGTCGACATCGGAGTGGAGGTACTGGACCCGGATATCGTGTTCGAACAGGTAGTCGGTGAGATCTTCGGCCATCTTCTTCGTCAGCGTCGTCACGAGCACACGTTCGTTCGCGTCGACGCGGGTCTTGATCTCGTCGAGGAGATCATCGATCTGCCCCTTCGTCGGCTTGACCTTGATCTCGGGGTCGACGAGTCCGGTGGGGCGGATGATCTGCTGGACGTATCCGTTGGCGTTGCCGAGTTCGAAGTTGCCGGGTGTGGCCGACAGGTACACGCTCTGTCCCACGCGCTCCCGGAACTCGTCGAATTTCAGCGGCCGGTTGTCCATGGCACTGGGCAGGCGGAATCCGTGTTCGACGAGGGTGCGCTTGCGCGACATATCGCCTTCGTACATTCCGCCGATCTGCGGGACCGTGACATGGGACTCGTCGATGACGAGCAGGAAGTCCTCGGGGAAGTAGTCGAGCAGGCAGTTCGGTGCCGAACCGGGATCGCGGCCGTCGATGTGCCGGGAGTAGTTCTCGATGCCGGAGGTGAAGCCCATCGACTCCATCATCTCGAGGTCATAGGTCGTGCGCATCTTCAGCCGTTGGGCTTCCAGCAGCTTGTTCTGCGATTCGAACTCGCTCAGCCGCTTCTGCAGTTCGTCCTCGATGCCGCTGATCGCGGTGGCCATCCGGTTCTCACCGGCGACGTAGTGGCTGGCCGGGAACACGTGGATGGTGTCCTCGTCGCGCACGATCTCGCCCGTCAGCGGGTGGAGGGTCTGCAGCGATTCGATCTCGTCGCCGAAGAATTCGATCCGCAGCGCGAGCTCCTCGTACTGTGGGATGATCTCGACGGTGTCTCCTCGCACGCGAAAGGTCCCGCGGGTGAAAGCCATGTCATTGCGGGCGTACTGCATCGACACGAAGCGTCTGAGCAGTTCGTCCCGATCGCATTCGTCGCCCTTGTGAAGGGTGACCATCCGGTCGACGTATTCCTCAGGAGTGCCGAGACCGTAGATGCACGACACCGTCGAGACCACGACGACGTCGCGTCTGGTCAGCAGCGAGTTCGTGGCCGAGTGCCGGAGACGTTCGACTTCGTCATTGATCGAGGAGTCCTTCTCGATGAACGTGTCAGTCTGCGGCACATAGGCTTCCGGCTGGTAGTAGTCGTAGTAGGAGACGAAGTACTCGACCGCGTTGTTGGGCAGCAGCTGTCGGAACTCGTTCGCCAGCTGCGCGGCGAGAGTCTTGTTCGGCGCCATGATCAGGGTCGGTCTCTGCACCTGCTCGATGAGCCATGCCGTCGTCGCCGACTTGCCTGTGCCGGTGGCACCGAGGAGGACGATGTCCCGCTCTCCCGCGTCGAGCCGGTCGGAGATCTCTCGGATCGCCGTCGGCTGGTCACCGGAGGGAGAGTACTCGGAGACGACCTCGAACGGCGCCACCTCGCGGGTGACGTCGGGGCGGTGGCCGATCGCTGGCAGGGGGCGTTCTGAGCTCATAGTCCAACCCTAGCCCCCGCCCCTGACATTGGGCAGACCGGAGTCGGAACGACAGCCTCGGCGAAGTGCCTGCCGACATGTGTCAGCGTGTCAGTCGAAGCTGTCGGGCACCAGTCGGCGGCGCATCTGCAGGAAGTACGGTTCCTTCGATTCCGCATATGTTCGCATCATCTGCCCGTTCGTCCCGCCCGCAGCCTTGGCTTCGGCCAAACGGTCTCTCTTCAACTCGAGGTAACGGTCCCGCTCCCCCGTGTCTGCGATAAGCAGGTCACGGAACGCGCGGGCGAAGCGCACACCGACCGAGTCCGCGGTGCGCACATGCAGATTGACGGCGCGGCCCGGGTCCGTGTTCGCGTGGAACCATTTCCCTTCGGTCGACTCTTCGCCGAGGTGGTCGCTCATCTCGGCTCCCGGGTAACCCAGTTCGGCCAGTCGGGGTGCCAGCTCCCTGGCGGCGGTGAGATCGGGGACGAGGAGCTGAAGATCGATGACGTCCTTGGCGGGCAGTCCCGGCACAGAGGTGGAGCCGATATGTTCGATGGCGAACTCCTCGCCCGTGCCGTGTCGCAGCTTCCTGATCGCTCTCTGCGCGTCACCGATCCAGTCGGCATGCGCGGGATCGACGAGTTCGAGGGCTGCCTTCGGTGCCCGCTGCCCGGACGCGAGATTGGCGGAGAAGGGCCGGATCCGCGATTCGATGAGCCGGGCGACCGCGGCCTTCGTCTCTTCGACGGGACCGGAGTTGTCGATGATGACATCGCAGGCTGCTCGGCGGGTGTCGTCATCGGCTTGGCGGGAGATCCGTGCGGCGGCGTCGTCGCGGTCCATTCCGCGGGAGTCCATGAGCCGCTGCAGGCGCACTTCGGCGGGCACGTCGACGAGGAGATTGAGGTGGTAGGCCGGTGTCATGTCGTTCTCGACGAGCAGCGGGACGTCGTGGACGGCGATCTCGGCGTCGGCGTACATGGCGAAGTGTTCGGCGGTGCGGTCGCGGATCGCCGGATGCATGAGGCCGTTGAGCCGTGCTGTGTGCTCGGAATCGACGAAGGCTGCCGCGGCCAGTGCCGGCCGGTCGAGCGAACCGTCGGAGTGCAGCACCTGCGGCCCGAAGGCCTCGGCCAGCTTCTCGAGCAGCGGCTGTCCGGGTTCGACGACTTCGCGGGCGATCCTGTCGGCGTCGACGAGCACTGCCCCGTGTTCGACGAGCATTGCGGACACCGTTGACTTTCCGGCGCCGATTCCTCCGGTGAGACCGATTCTCAGCATGGGATCATCCTACTGATCCAGTCGGTAGACCCGCACTCCCTCATCGGCGAAGATCGGATCTCCGACGGCGGCATCGAGGAAGGCCGCATAGTCTCCGTCGCCTCCCGGCAGGAGCGGAGCTTCGGGGGCGAGGACGATGAAGTCGACCCCGGTCTCCCTCAGTTCGGCGATCGCCGAGGCGACTTCCGGGCTGTCCGCGTCCGGCATGGGCTCGCCGTCGAAGACGGAGCCGTGCAGGAGTTCGTCGAGGGCATCTTCGGGGGCGGAATAGGTCACCGGCGATTCCGGGCTCGAACCGATGAAGTAGCCGCCGGTCTCGTGGTAGCGGAATCCGCTGACCGACTGCCACACCATGGCTTCGTCGGCGTGGGGCTCAGCCCATGCCAGGGGGCGGGGGAAGGTCTTGACGACGGATCCGGCGGGGATCACCTCGGCGATGGAGTGCTCGTAGAAGTCTGGAACTGTCACCTCATGTGCGGTCTGCGGAGCGGGAAGGATGGCCACGGCGGCGAGGACGAGCAGGATGAGGAGGGCGCGGGCGCGAAGCAGCTTCCGGTGGCTCAGCGCCCACTGGAGGCCGATTCCGAGCACGGCGAAGAGCGCGATCGTCGAGTGGAGGACGAGCCGCATGGGCAGGATGTTGTTGAGTACGGGGATGGCTTCGATGAGCGCGAACGGACCGGTCGCGAGGGCGATTCGGCCGCCGAGGAGGATCGGTGAGCCGAGTGCCAGCAGGCCGACGAGGATGCCGGTTGCCGCGGCGATGCGCACCGGCACCGCGTGTGCGGACCGGTGGGCGAGCCCGAGAACGATGAGCACAGCCGCCGCCAGAGCTGGTGCGCCGACGTAGGCGCCGAGTTCGGCGGGGTCGATCTCCATGATTCGGGGCAGAGGAGACACTCCGGAACTTAGCCAGGCCGGGGCTGCGGGCAGGATCGGGTCGAGCAGGTCGGTGTTCCATACTCCGTGTGGGCGGATGGCGCCCTGTGGGGCGTTCGGTCCGGACATGGTCACCAGCAGCGGGATCGCACACAGCATGGCGATACAGCCGGCGACTGCGGAACCGAGACCGAGGGCGACCCATGACCGGGCGCGGTAGAGGCGGCGTCCGAAGACGGCGAGGCTGGCCAGGAAGCAAAGTGCGGCGAGGAAGGTTCCGGCCAGAATTTCGGTGGAGACGTAGAACTGGAAGCCGAGGAGGAGGCCGAACCCTCCTCCGAGCAGCCACAGGCGACGGCTGCGCAGCAGAGAACGACCGGGATCCACCTGTGTCGCGCGGCCGAGGTCGAGGAGAGCGAGGATCGCCCAGGCGGTCAGGGGCGGGGTGACGATATAGGCGAGGTTCGGGTGGCCGCCGAGCTGGGCGATGACATAGCTGGAGAAGCCGACTCCGGCAGCGGCGATGAAAGCGGGCAGGCGGTCGAGGAAGCGGCGGAAGAGCACAGCTGTGGCCAGGCTGCCGAGCACCGGGAAGGCGAGGATGAGGAGGTTGTAGCTCACGATGGGGCCGGCCACCCACGTCACGGGAGCGAGCAGGATCGCAAACCCTGCGAGCGAGGTGTTCCAGGCTCCGTTGACTCCCCCGCCGAGGGCGTTCATCGATTCCGTGTACAGCAGGCCGCCGGTTGCCCCCGGTCCGAATCCGAGGATGTCTGCGAGAACCTGCGCGCCGTGCCCGAGCCACCAGATGAACAGTGAGGTGTCGTCGTTGGAGGCGACAACGCTGCCGCTGGGGTCCGCGGCGACGGAGCCGAAGACGGTCAGGCTGCCGACACAGAGGATGAGGGTGTACCACAGCCACGGGCGCAGGCGTGCCCGAGCCGTGGGGGCATACAGAAAGGGCTCCCGGCCTTCCGACCGGGAGCCCTTCTGGTGGCTGCTATCAGCTGCCTGCAAGCTTCTCACGCAGGGCTGCAAGAGCTTCGTCGCTGGCCAGGGTGCCCTCATCGCTCGCCTCTTCGGAGGAGAACGATCCGGTGGCCGGAGCGGCTTCGGCAGATCCGACGGCATCGGCTGCGGAGGCCTCGGCATCCGCTGCGATGGCCTTGGCGACCTGCTTCTTGTGCTCTTCCCAGCGTTCCTGAGCGGCGGCGTACTGCTGCTCCCAGGTCTCGCGCTGAGCTTCGTAGCCCTCGACCCATTCGTTGGTCTCGGGGTCGAAGCCCTCGGGGTACTTGTAGTTGCCGTCCTCGTCGTACTCCTGCGGCATGCCGTACAGAGCGGGGTCGAGGAACTCTTCGGCCTCGGGGTCGACGCCTTCGTTCGCCTGCTTCAGCGACAGCGAGATGCGGCGGCGTTCGAGGTCGATGTCGATGACCTTGACGTAGATGGTCTCGTCGACCGAGACGACCTGCTCGGGCAGATCCACGTGGCGCACGGCCAGCTCGGAGATGTGGACGAGGCCTTCGATGCCGTCTTCGACGCGCACGAATGCACCGAACGGAACGAGCTTGGTGACCTTGCCCGGCACGATCTGTCCGATGACGTGCGTGCGAGCGAAGTGCTGCCAAGGATCTTCCTGGGTGGCCTTGAGCGACAGCGAAACGCGCTCACGGTCCATGTCGACGTCGAGAACCTCGACGGTGACTTCGTCGCCCACGGTGACGACCTCACCCGGGTGATCGATGTGCTTCCAGGACAGTTCGGAGACGTGGACGAGTCCGTCGACACCACCGAGGTCGACGAACGCACCGAAGTTGACGATGGAGGACACGACACCAGGACGGACCTGGCCCTTCTGCAGGGTCTGCAGGAAGTCGTGACGGACGGCCGACTGGGTCTGCTCGAGCCAGGCACGGCGCGACAGGACCACGTTGTTGCGGTTCTTGTCGAGCTCGATGATCTTGGCTTCGACCTGCTGGCCGATGTAGGGGGCGAGGTCGCGGACGCGGCGCATCTCGACGAGGGACGCGGGCAGGAAGCCGCGCAGTCCGATGTCGACGATCAGGCCGCCCTTGACGACCTCGATGACGGTGCCGGTGACAACGCCGTCGTCTTCCTTGATCTTCTCGATGTCGCCCCAGGCACGCTCGTACTGAGCGCGCTTCTTCGACAGCATGAGACGACCCTCTTTGTCTTCCTTCTGAAGAACGAGGGCTTCGATTTCGTCCCCGACCTCGACGACTTCGCCGGGATCGACATCGTGCTTGATGGAAAGCTCACGTGCGAGGATGACGCCTTCCGTCTTGTATCCGATGTCGACGAGGACTTCGTCACGGTCGACCTTGACGACTTCGCCCTCAACGATGTCGCCATCGTTGAAGTACTTGATGGTCTCATCGACGGCGGCGAGGAAATCCTCAGCGGTTCCGATGTCGTTGACAGCGACCTGCTTCGGCTGCACCGATTCCGGCGTGGTGGTGGTCATATAGGTAGGGACTCCGATGGAATATTGGTCCAGATCCGGTACCCTGGCGACAGGTCGTGTAAGTTGCCGCAAGAACCGAATCCGGTCTCGATTGCGAATTTGGACTTGTATGCACAGGCGCATACGGTTGTCAATGCTAGCACCTTTTCGGGTGTGAATGCACGCCGAAGAGACGAATCATCACCACCTGGGGCCACGGAGGAACCATGAGCGAAGGAACTGACGGAGCCGAGGTCATCAGCGGTGGCTATCTCCCGATCGACGAAGAGGCTTCCGTCCGGGCCAATCGCAGCTATTGGGACAACTCGGCCGAGGAGTATCTCGCCGAACACGGCACGTTCCTCGGGGCTTCGGATTTCATCTGGTGTCCGGAAGGAATTCACGAATCCGATGTGCGCCTCCTCGGCGATGTCGCCCGGAAGCAGGTTCTCGAGGTCGGCTGCGGTGCCGGTCAGTGCTCCCGGTGGCTGGCCGAGCAGGGCGCGATCACCACAGGTGTCGACGTCTCCGCCGGAATGCTCGAGCAGGCCTCGCGTCTGCAGCGCGAACATCCCCTGAGCGCCGAGGCGACTCCCCCGACGTTCCTCCTCGCCGATGCCCGACAGCTGCCGTTCGCATCGAACAGCTTCGATCGCGCGTTCTCCTCCTACGGCGCCCTGCCCTTCGTCAAGGACGCCGAGGTCGTCTTCGCCGAGGTGGCGCGAGTGCTGCGCAACGGCGGACAGTGGGTCTTCTCAACGACTCACCCGATGCGGTGGATGTTCCCCGATGTTCCGGGTGAGGCCGGCCTGACGGTTGAGTACTCGTACTTCGATCGCACTCCGTACGTCGAGCTGTCCTCGGACGGTCAGCCGGTCTACGCCGAGCATCACCGGACGATGAGCGATTGGGTCCGTCTCCTCGTCGAAGCCGGCTTCACGCTCGATTCGGTGACCGAACCCGAATGGCCCGAGGAGAATCGGACCGCTTGGGGCGGCTGGTCACCGCTGCGCGGTGCGCTCATGCCCGGTACCGCGATCTTCTCCACCACCCTGACCAAGGACTGACGGGGCCGGAACGGGGACGATCCTCAGCCGAGGACTGTGAAGTCCTCGGCCAGTCCCCCGCGACCGGTCAGCCCGGCGAGCACTGAACTTCCTTTCCCGCTCTGCATCGCCAGCCCCGCTGCGATCGCCAATGATTCCCGGAGCGCGGCCTCCGGAACAAGTGGTTCGGCACCGAGTGTCGTGGCGATGTCGATGCCGTGGACGACGAGCTCGAAGGTCCGTGTGCGCCTCCCCCTAGGCGACGCCGCGTTCGCGGACTACATCATCGACTCCCGGCTGGGGCAGGACCGCGCAACTCACCCGTCGCGCTCTCGTTCAAGCGCTAGCGCGGATGTCGTGTGGTACACGGCGCGAAAACTGCGGGGACGCTTGAACGAGCGTGGGCGAGATCGTTCTCTGCGCTTGCGCTTGAACGAGTTCGACGGGACAGCGGGCAGCAGCTCAGTGGGCGGCGGCGTGCCAGGAGCGTCCTGTGCCGACGTTGACGTCCAGAGGCACATCGAGTTCGAACGCCGACCCCATCTCCTCCGTGACGATCGTCTTCACCTCATCGATCTCTTCCGGACGGACGTCGACGATGATCTCGTCATGGACCTGCAGCAGCATCGGCGAGCGGAGACCGTCCAGACGGGCGGCCACCTTGAGCATGGCGATCTTCATGATGTCGGCTGCCGAACCCTGGATCGGAGCGTTGAGTGCGGCGCGTTCGGCCATGTCCCGCAGCTGCCGACGGTCGCTGTGCAGCGCCGGCAGATAACGACGACGGCCCATGATGGTCTCCGTGAACCCCTTGGCGCGAGCCTGCTCGACGATGTCGTCGAGGTAGTCCTTGACTGCACCGAAGCGTTCGAAGTACTGGTCCATCAGCCCCTTGGCTTCATCGACGCCGATCGAAAGCTGCCGGGAGAGGCCGTAGGCGGAGAGCCCGTACACCAGCCCGTAGGACATGGCCTTGACCTTCGAGCGCATCTCGGAGTCCACCTCGTCGATGCCGACTCCGAAGACCTTCGAGCCGACATAGGAGTGGAGATCCTCGCCGTCCTTGAACGCCTGGATGAGCGCGGCATCGCCGGACAGATGAGCCATGATCCGCATTTCGATCTGCGAGTAGTCGGCGGTGAGCAGAGTCCCCTCAGCCACCTCGGGGTCGGCGATGAAGATGTCTCGGATGCGGCGGCCTGATTCGGTCCGCACCGGAATGTTCTGCAGGTTCGGGTCCAGGGACGAAAGCCGTCCGGTGGCGGCCACGGTCTGCTGGTAGGTGGTGTGGATACGGCCGTCGTCGGCAACAGTTTTGAGCAGTCCGACGACGGTCTGCTTGAGCTTCGTCGAATCCCGGTAGGCCAGCAGGTGTTGGAGGAAGGGGTGTTCGGTCTTGACGAACAGTTCGGCCAGGGCGTCGGCATCGGTCGTATAGCCGGTCTTCGTCCGCTTGGTCTTGGGCATATCGAGTTCGTCGAAGAGCACGGTCTGCAGCTGTTTGGGAGAACCGAGGTTCACCTCGTGGCCGATCGCCTCATAGGCCTCTCCTGCGCTGGCTTCGGCCTGTTTCGTGAATTCGTCGATGAGGTTCGACAGTCCGGTCTCGTCGACGGCGATCCCGGTCGCTTCCATGCGCGCGAGCACGGGAACGAGCGGCAGTTCGATCTCGCGATAGACCTGCGTCATGTTCGCGTCCTCGACGGCCTTCGCGAGCACCTCGTGGACCTCGAGCAGGGCGGCGGCGCGTTGGCCGTGCGTGGTCACCGCGGCATCGGAGTCGAGGTCGAGGGCGAGCTGTCCGGAATCGGCCTCGGGTTCGCTGAGATCGATTCCGGCGCGGTCGGCGGCGATCTGACCGAGTTCGTAGGACCGGGCATCGGGAACGAGGAGATAGGCGGCCAGGGCCGTGTCCCCGGCGATATCCGTCACGGACAGTCCCATCGACTCCCACGCTTTGATCTGCAGCTTCGAGCTGTGGAGGATGAGCGAATGCCCGCCCAGGGCGGAACCGAGCGCGCCGACGGCCTTCTGTCCCGCCTCGGCGAGGTCGACGACCCAGGCCCGGCCGGGTTCGGCGGAGACCGCCAGGGTCCGTGCCTGACCGTGGCCGAGCTCGAAGGAGGCGTCGGAATCAAGCGCCAGCACATCGTGGTCGGCGATCTTCGTCAGCAGAGTGTCGATGTCGACGGTCTCGATGGTCGTCTCGCGTGTCGGTGCCGGCTCGGACTCGGCTCCGGCCTCGGGGAAGATCGCGGCCAGACGCTTGCCGAGGGCCTGGAACTCGAGTTGGTCGAACAGGCTCGACAGCTCGGCCGGGTCGCCTTCGCCCCAGGCCAGGTCGTCGAACTCCAGTCCCAAGTCGACGTCGTCGAGGAGGCGGTTGAGTCGGTAGTTCCGCTCCACCTCGCTGATATGGTCGCGCAGCTTCTCACCGACCTTGCCGCCGATCTTGTCGGCGTTGTCCAACACCCCGGGCAGATCTCCGTGTGCGGTGAGCCATTTCGCGGCGGTCTTGTCACCGACTCCGGGCACACCGGGCAGATTGTCGGCCTTCTCACCGACGAGCGCGGCCAGCCCCCGGTAGTTCGCGGGGCTCACCCCGTACTTCTCCTCGACCGCGGCCGGCGTCATCCGGTTGAGGTCGCTGACTCCGCGTTTCGGGTAGAGGATCGTCACCCGGTCGGAGGCGAGCTGGAACGAATCCTTGTCTCCGCTCATCACCTCGACGAACGAGCCGGCATCCGTGCCCATCTTCGCCATCGTCGCCAGAGCGTCATCGGCCTCGAAGCCCTCCTTCGTCACCACCCGGATGCCCATCGCCGTGACGATGTCCTTGATGAGGTCGATCTGCGGGTGGAACTCGGGCGGAGTCTTCGCCCGTCCGGCCTTGTACTCGGGGTATTCCTCGAGGCGGAACGTCTGGCGTCCGAGGTCGAAGGCCACGGCCACATGGCTGGGCTCTTCGTCGCGGAGGACGTTGATGAGCATGGAGATGAAGCCGTAGATGGCGTTCGTCGTCTGGCCGGTGCTGGTGGAGAAGTTCTCGACCGGCAGGGCGTGGAATGCCCGGTAGGCCAGGGAGTGTCCGTCGATGAGCAGGAGGGATTCGTTTGAGTGACTCACATGGCATAGCCTAGCGTTCGAAGCTGACTTGAAGGAGAACCGATGCTGCGTCCCGACGTGTCCCTGACCGCTCACACCTCCCCTGAGGAGATCGACACGCTGCTCGGACAGCTGCGCACGCCGGGGTCCGGGGGTGAGCTGGCCGAGAGGATGGGAATCGAGTTCGTCGAGCTCGCCCACGATCATGTCGTGGCCACCGCTCCGGTCGTCGGCAATCGGCAGCCGATGGGTCTCTTCCACGGAGGCGGCCACGTCGTTCTCGCCGAATCCCTGGCGTCGATGCATTCGTATCTGCTCTCCGGCGGTAAGAACGTCGTCGGGGTCGATCTCAACGCCACTCACCTGCGTGCCGCGCGAGAGGGCGTGGTGACCGGTCGCGCCGAGGTGCTCCACCAGGGACGCACGATCGTCTCCCATGAGGTCAAGATGACCGACGAGGCGGGGCGCCTGCTCTCGATCGTGCGGATCACGAATATGATCCTGAAGACCGAGCCGAAGGGCTGAGGCACGGCGCCTCCTCGGCGAAAGTCCACAGCGAAAGCCGAAAGTCCACAGCGAAAGCCGAGGGCCGGCGAATCCATCTCGGGATTCGCCGGCCCTCTCGGGTTCCGGGTCCGGACCGTGACCGGTCCGGGAGGTGATTACTTCTTCGTGCCGATCTGCTTGAGCACGGTCTCAGCGACCTCGCGCATCGTCAGGCGACGGTCCATCGACGTCTTCTGGATCCAGCGGAAGGCTTCGGGCTCGCTCAGACCCATGGAGGTCTGCAGCAGGCTCTTGGCGCGCTCGACGAGCTTGCGGGTCTCGAAGCGTTCGGTGAGATCGGAGATCTCGGACTCGAGCGAGCTGATCTCGGCATGACGCGAGAGCGCGATCTCCAGGGCCGGGATGAGGTCGGCCGAGGTGAACGGCTTGACGACATAGGCCATGGCACCCGCATCGCGGGCTCGCTCGACGAGCTCCTTCTGCGAGAAGGCGGTGAGCAGCACGACCGGCGCGATGCGAGCCCTGGCGATGCGCTCGGCGGCGGAGATTCCGTCGAGGATGGGCATCTTGATGTCCATGACGACGAGGTCCGGGCGCAGCTCCTCAGCCAGGCGGATGGCGGATTCGCCGTCCGCCGCCTCACCGACGACGTCATAGCCGACCTCGCGGAGCATTTCTACGATATCGAGACGAATCACGGCCTCGTCTTCGGCCACGACTACGCGGCGGACCGGCACGGACTCATCTGAAGTTGATTCTTCGCTGTTTGAAAGCACGGCACCAGTCTAGACCAGGCGCTCAGCGTCATGGCCAGCGGACTCGGAAGTTTATTCTGTGAGGGTGGCCACGGGCGGTGACGGTGGCCACCGGAGGGCATCCTCGGCGGGCGGCGATTGTGCAATCGGTCCGCGCGCGCAGTAGAATCGTCCCCGTTGCACAGGCGGTCCTGACAGGACAGCTCGTGACGCGCCGGATTGGCGGAATCGGTAGACGCGGTGCACTCAAAATGCATTGTCGAAAGACGTGCGGGTTCGAGTCCCGCATCCGGTACAGACGAAGGCACTGTCGAACGTGATGTCGACAGTGCCTTCTGCATTTCCCCGGGAGCCGATGGGCGACCGAAGATCAGCGGCCTGCGCGCAGGTCGAGGGAGTACAGCAGCGTGTCGTATCGCTTCTCCCCCACCGCCACGAAGTCCGGGAGTCGTCCGTATCGGGTGAAGCCGAGGGATTCATAGAGGCGGATGGCGGCCGCATTGTCTCCGCGCAGGTCGAGAGTGACCACTTCCGTGCCGTGATGACGTGCCGCCCGAATGAGCGCCTCCATCAGCTTCCTGCCCGCGCCCTGACCTTGGGCGTCCGGGGCGACGGCCACCTTTTCGATGTCGACATGGGGGCGGAACGTCGGGCGAGCGTACCGATTCCAGTACGCGAAGCCGGTGATCTCGGTTCCGGTGCGAGCGATTGCGGCAGCGGAATCCCCGGTGTCAGTGCCCGCGGCCAGGCTGCCGATGAGATCCGCGATCTCCTCGACAGGCGGAGCTGAGACCCAGCCGAGCGCGGCACCTGCATCGACGAGGCGGCCGAGCAGCGATGTCACCTGCAGGACATCGTGCTCGGCCACCCCCTCGGCGGGGAGGAGATCAACTCTGACTGCGGGCGTCCTCGGTGCGGGTCTCGTCGACATCTGCGTCCTCCTCGGTCGGAACGTAGCCGTTGATGCGCGGGGCATCGTAGCGTTCGACGTCCAGGATCTCATGCCGCTTGGCCACGATGGCCGGGACGAGCGCCTGACCGGAGACGTTGAGCGCGGTGCGGCCCATGTCCACGATCGGCTCGATGGCCAGCAGGAGTCCGACGCCCTCGAGGGGCAGACCCAGGGTCGACAGGGTCAGGGTGAGCATCACGGTCGCACCTGTCGTGCCGGCCGTTGCGGCCGAGCCGATGACGGCGACGAAGATGATGAGCAGGTACTGGATGAGGGAGAGATCGATGCCGAAGAACTGTGCGACGAACACGGCAGCGATGGCCGGATAGATCGCAGCGCAGCCGTCCATCTTCGTCGTCGCACCGAAGGGCACGGCGAAGGCGGCGTAGGAGTGGGGCACCCCGAAGTTGTCGGTGGCGACCTTCTGCGTCACGGGCATGGTGCCGATCGACGACCGGGAGACGAAGCCCATCTGAGTGGCCGGCCAGACTCCGGAGAAGTACTGGCGCACCGACAGTCCATTGGCGCGAGCCAGGGCCGGATAGACGATGAAGAAGACGATCGCGAGGCCGATGTAGACGGCGACGACGAACCACAGCAGCGAGCCCATCGTCGACCAGCCGTAGGAGTTCACGGCGTTGCCGATGAGGCCGAGCGTACCGATCGGGGCGATGCGCACGATCCACCAGACGACCTTCTGGACCACGGCCAGGGCCGCCTCGGTGAACTGGAGGAACGGCTCTGCGGCCTTGCCGACCTTGACCGCGGCGATGCCGATGGCACCGGAGACGATGATGAGCTGGAGGATGTTGAAGTTGACCTCGGAGGTCATGACTCCGGCGTCATCGGGTGCGGTGGCCACCTCGAGCCCGAGGAAGTTCACCGGGATCAGTCCGGTGAGGAAGCCCAGCCAGCTGCCCTGGGAGTCTGGTGCACCGGCGTTGAGCGAAGCGGCATCGGCGTGGGCGCCGGGCTGCATGACGATGCCGATGATGAGTCCGAGGACGACGGCGATGAGAGCGGTGAGGGCGAACCACAGCAGGGTCGACATCGCCAGCCTGGCGGCGTTGGTGACCTTGCGCAGGTTGCCGATGCTCGCGATGATCGCGGTGATGACCAGTGGGACGACGGCGGCCTTGAGCAGTGTGACATACGACGAGCCGATGGTGTCCAGGGTCTGGCCGAGCCAGTTGTCAGCGGTGTCGCTGACCGGTCCCCATGAGCGGGCGATGAGCCCGAGGATGACACCGGCGACGAGTGCGATGGTCACCTGCACTCCGAAGGACTTGCTCCACGCGGGCAGTCTCATTGAATTCCTCTCCTAGCGGGTCCTCCCCTCTGAGATCCGCAGGGAGGATTAGGCAACAGAGAGCACAACTGTTGAGCAATCTGCAAAATTCCCGGGCCACCTGTGATCTGTCTCGCAGTTTGGAATCGGTCCACGCGCGGCCCCGGACACAGAGGCGCCGGCGGCGCCCGCCCCGTGATCATGGGGCAGGCGCCGCCGGCGTTTGAGCCTCGTAGCGGTCAGTGGCGGGGAGAGTGGCCCTCGCGCACGATCGGCACTTCACGGGTGATCGGCGCTTCAGCCACGACTCCGTATCCGGCCAGCGGGTCCTCCTCGGAATCCGAGGCATCCTGATAAGCGGCCGTCACACCCTTGGCGGCATCACCGATGGTATGGATGCGCAGGGCGTTCGTCGAACCGGGGATCCCGGGAGGCGAACCGGCCACGAGGATGCTCTGATCGCCTTCGCGGGCGGTGCCGTCCGCGAGCAGAACGGCGTCGACCTGACGCGCCATCTGGTCGGTGTGGCGCACGGTCTTCACGAGGTACGGGCGCACTCCCCAGGTCAGCGCCAGCTGGTGGCGGACCTGCGGGTCGGGCGTGAAGCCGAGGATGGGCCAAGCAGGGCGCAGCCGCGACATGCGCCGCACAGAGTCGCCGGTCTGCGAGAAGGTGCACAGGAGGTCGATATCGAGCTGCTCAGCAATCTGCACGGCAGCGGCGGTGACGGCTCCGCCCTTCGTGTGCGGGACGGTGCCCAGTGCCGGGATCCGCTCGAGACCGTGCTCTTCGGTGGAGCCGATGATCCGGCTCATCGTCCGGATCGCCTCGACCCAGTGCGCACCGACCGAGGTCTCACCGGAGAGCATGAGCGCATCGGCGCCGTCGAGGACGGCGTTCGCGCAGTCGCTGGCCTCGGCGCGGGTGGGCCGCGGCGCATCGATCATCGTCTCGAGCATCTGCGTGGCAACGATGACGGGCTTGGCCTGCTGGCGGGCGATCTCAACGGCCCGCTTCTGCACGATCGGCACCTGTTCGAGCGGCAGTTCGACGCCGAGGTCGCCGCGGGCGACCATGATTCCGTCGAAGGCATCGATGACCTCATCGAGCTGGTCGACGGCCTGCGGCTTCTCGAGCTTGGCGATGACCGGAGCCGTGATGCCGACCTCGTCCATGACCGCGCGCACATCGTTCATGTCCTCGGGGCTGCGAACGAAGGACAGGGCCACCCAGTCGAAGCCGAGCTGAAGCCCCCATTTGAGATCGTCGACGTCCTTCTCCGACAGGGCGGGGACGGAGACCGGGACGCCGGGGAGGTTGATGCCCTTGTGGTTGGAGATGGTTCCGCCGATCTCGACCTCGGTGACCACATCGGTGTCGGTCACCTCGGTGGCGCGCAGGCGCAGGCGCCCGTCGTCGATGAGCAGCGGATCGCCCACGGACACGTCTTCTGCCAAGGTCGGCAGGGTCGTGGATACGAGCTCTGCGGTGCCGGGGACGTCACGGCTGGTGATGGTGAAGGTGGCCCCTTCGACGAGCTCTTCCTTCCCGTTGGCGAAGGTGCCCACGCGGATCTTCGGACCCTGCAGGTCCAACAGGACGGCGACGGGGCGTCCGGTGTCGAGGGCGGCCTGGCGGACCCAGGCGAACTTCTCTTCGTGCTCTTCTCGTTTTCCGTGGCTCAGATTGAATCGGGCGACATCGACGCCCTCATCGACGAGCTCGCGGATCTCTTCATAGGAGTTCTGGTTCGGACCTAAAGTTGCGACTATCTTTGCACGCCTCATACGCTCCACCCTACCTAAAGTCTCAGCGGGCGGTTTCCACCGCTCTACGCTGGTCACGGGCGGTGAGAGTGCGGCACTTCGCTGTGCCGCACCACCACCCTTTCTCAATTCCTGACATGCATTATCTTAGCATTTGAACCCTTCGTCGGTGGGCCGCACGGGTGCCGGAAGTCGCGTCGACCCGGTCAGGAACCGGTCGACTTCCGCGGCCGCGGCACGGCCTTCCGCAATGGCCCAGACGATGAGCGACTGTCCGCGTCCGGCATCACCGGCGACGAAGACTCCCGGCTGCGCCGTATAGTCCTCAGCCCGGTCGAATGCCCCACCTGCACCGGCTTCGAGATCGATCTGCGCGGTCTCCGGTCCGCTGAATCCCAGTGCCAGCAGCACGAGATCGGCGGGGATGACGTGCTCGGTGCCCGGTGTCGGGATGCGGCGGCCGTCGGCGAACTGCGTCTGTGCGACCTCGATTCCGCACACCTTGCCCGAGTCGTCTCCGACGAACCGCGTCGTCGAGGCCAGATACCGCCTGGTTCCGCCCTCCTCATGTGAGGATTGGACCTCGAAGATCCGCGGCACCGTCGGCCACGGCGAGTCGGCACCGCGGTCGACCGGCGGCTGGGCGCCGATGGCCAGGGTCGTCACCGAGGCGGCTCCCTGGCGCAGAGCCGTGCCCAGGCAGTCCGCTCCGGTGTCGCCGCCGCCGATGATGACGACGTGCTTGCCGGCCGCGTCGATGAACGGTGCCGAGTCTGCCGCCGAGGCCGCGTCGGACGCCTGTGCCCGGTTGGACGGCACGAGGTAGTCCATCGCGAATTCGATTCCGTCCAGTCCGCGCCCGGAAAGCTCCATATCGCGCGGCACGGTGGCTCCGGTCGCCACCAGCACCGCGTCGAAGCGGGTCTGCAGTGCGGCGAAGTCGATGTCGCGGCCGATCTCGACTCCGGTTTCGAACCGAGTGCCTTCGGCACGCATCTGGGTCAGGCGGCGGTCGATATGGTGCTTCTCGAGTTTGAAGTCCGGGATGCCGTAGCGCAGCAGTCCGCCGAGGCGGTCCTCGCGTTCGAAGACGACGACCGTGTGCCCGGCTCGGGTCAGCTGCTGAGCGGCGGCGAGTCCGGCCGGTCCGGAGCCGATGACGGCGACGGTGTGCCCGGTGATCCGGTCGGGGACGACGGGGGTGATGAGTCCGGCGGCGAATCCGTCGTCGACGATGGAGACTTCGACCTGTTTGATCGTCACGGCGGGTTGGTTGATGCCGAGCACGCAGGCATTCTCACACGGTGCCGGGCAGGCCCGGCCGGTGAATTCGGGGAAGTTGTTCGTCGCGTGGAGCAGTTCCACGGCGCGGGAGAGCTCCCCGCGATACATGGCGTCGTTGAACTCCGGAATGAGGTTGCCCAGCGGACATCCTTGATGGCAGAAAGGCACTCCGCAGTCCATGCAGCGAGAAGCCTGTCGGCGCAGCTGTGCCGGATCACCCTTTTCGTAGACCTCGGAGTAGTCCATGAGCCGGATCGGCACGGGCCTGCGGGCAGGGAGTTCGCGTTCGGTGGTGGTGAGGAATCCTCGCGGATCAGCCATGTGCGGCCTCCAGAATGGTCTGCCAGGTGTTCTCGGAGTCGGCAGTTTCGCCGCTGTTCTCGAGCTCTTCCTGGATGTCTTTGATTCGCGCATAGGCGACGGGAATGATCTTGGTGAAACGGGACAGGATGTCCTGCCCGCGGTCGAGTCCGGCCAGCAGTTCGCCGGCCAGCGGAGAACCGGTCGCCGCGACATGGTCGCTGAGCAGTCTCTGCAGGATCGGCACATCGGAGTCGCCGATGCCGCCGAATCTGAAGACGCCCGCGGCTCGTTCCTTCGGGTTGAGTCGACTGGGATTGAAGTCGAGGACGAAGGCCGTGCCTCCGGACATTCCGGCCGCGAAGTTGCGTCCGGTGGGTCCGAGGATGACCGCCACTCCCCCGGTCATGTATTCGAGTCCGTGGTCTCCGATGCCTTCGACGACGGCTTCCACGCCCGAGTTGCGCACGAGGAATCTCTCGCCGACCGTACCGGACAGGAATATCGACCCGGACGTCGCACCGTAGCCGATGACGTTGCCGGCGATGACGTTGTGTTCCGGTCGGGTGGAGTTCTCCGGGCGAGGCGCGACGCTGATCGTACCGCCCGACAGTCCCTTCCCGACGTAGTCATTGGCGTCGCCGCGCAGATCGATGCTCACACCGCGCGGCATGAAGGCGCCCAGGGACTGGCCGGCCGTGCCGTTCAGGGATACGCGCACGGTTCCCGAGGGCAGCCCGTCCGCGCCGTGGGCCTGAGTCACTCGGTGGCCCAACAGGGTGCCGACCGACCGGTCCGTATTCTCCACCTCGGCGTTCAGGTGCACCGGGGAGCCAGCAGCGACAGCCGCTCCTGCCTGCTCCAGCAGCCGAACGTCGAGTTCGCCCGCGAAGTCACGTGGTGTGCGCGCCTGGCTCACCCTCGCCGAGGCGGGAGCGCCGTCGAGATCGGTCGGAACCGTCAGGATCGGGGTCAGGTCGAGATCCAGTCCCGATGCGGCCGCCCGATCTGCGTCGATGCGCAGACGTTCGACGGCGCCGATCGCCTCGTCGAGGCTGCGCAGTCCCAGCTGTGCGAGGTAGCCGCGGACCTCCTCCGCGATGAAGGTGAAGAAGTTCACGACATGGTCGGCCTGCCCGTGGAACCGTTCGCGCAGCTTCGGGTTCTGCGTGGCCACGCCGACCGGGCAGGTGTCCTGGTGGCAGACCCGCATCATGATGCATCCGGAGACGACGAGGGCGGTGGTGGCGAAGCCGAATTCCTCGGCCCCGAGCAGGGCGGCGATGATGACGTCGCGGCCGGTCTTCAGCTGCCCGTCGACCTGGACGCTGATCCGCTCGCGCAGACCGTTGAGCACAAGGGTCTGCTGGGCTTCTGCCAGTCCGAGCTCCCACGGGGTTCCGGCGTGTTTGAGCGAGTTGAGCGGGCTGGCACCCGTGCCCCCGTCATGGCCGGAGATGAGCACGACATCGGCTCCGGCCTTCGCCACTCCGGCGGCCACCGTGCCGACTCCGATTCCGGAGACGAGTTTGACGTGGACGCGGGCAGCCGCATTGGCCCGACCGAGGTCGTGGATGAGCTGAGCGAGGTCTTCGATGGAATAGATGTCGTGATGCGGAGGCGGCGAGATGAGACCGACTCCGGGAGTGGCGTGGCGGGTCTTCGCGATCCACGGGTACACCTTCTCCCCCGGCAGCTGACCGCCTTCGCCGGGTTTGGCACCTTGGGCCATCTTGATCTGCAGGTCGTCGGCGGCGGTGAGGTAGTGGCTGGTGACGCCGAACCGACCGGAGGCGATCTGCTTGATCGCCGACCGACGCTCCGGGTCGAGCAGGCGCTCGGTGTCCTCGCCGCCCTCGCCCGTATTCGACTTTCCGCCGATCCGGTTCATCGCGATCGCCAGCGTCTCGTGCGCTTCGGCCGACAGCGAGCCGTAGCTCATGGCCCCGGTGGAGAACCGGCGCATGATGGCTTCGGCGGGTTCGACCTCGGAGATGTCGATCGGACCCGATTCGGTCGGGACCAGGTCGAAGAGCCCGCGCAGAGTCATCAGCTCGGCGGACTGTTCGTCGACGGCACGCGTGTACTGCCGGAAGATGTCGAAGCGACCGGTGGCCGTCGAGTGCTGCAGTTTGAAGATCGTCTCCGGGTTGAACAGGTGCCCCGGGCCTTCCCTCCGCCACTGGAATTCTCCGCCGACGAGCAGGTTCCGGTGAGCCGGACGCGGATGGTCCTCACGATAGGCGTCGGCGTGCCGCGCCGTCGTCTCGGCCGCGATGTCGTCCAGCGTCTTACCGCCGAGCTGATGGGGGGTCGAGGTGAAGTGCTTTTCGATGACCGAATCCGCCAGTCCGAGAGCCTCGAAGGTCTGCGCCCCGTGGTAGGACTGGACGGTCGAGATGCCCATCTTCGACATGATCTTCAGCAGGCCCTTGTTCAGCGCCGTGAGCACATTGGCCACGGCCGCCTCGGCACTGATGCCTCGGATCCGTTCGGACCTGACAAGGTCCTCGGCCGATTCCATGAGCAGGTACGGGTTGACCGCCGAGGCTCCGAAGGACACGAGCGTGGCCGCATGGTGGACCTCGCGGACGTCTCCGGCCTCGACGATGATGCTCACCTGGGTGCGGCTGCGCTCGCGGACGAGGTGGTGGTGCAGTGCCGAGGTGAGAAGCAGCGACGGGATCGGCGCATATTCCGAGTTCGACTCCCGATCCGTGAGGATGAGGAACACGGCGCCGTCGGCGACCGCGGCGCTCGCCTCCGCGCAGAGGTCGGCGAGGCGAGAAGCCATCGCGTCCTCACCGGCGCCGACCGGGTACAGACCCGACAGCGTCACCGAGGGGCGGGTGATTCCCTCGCCGAGGTGGCTGCCGGACAGGTGCGCGATCGCCGTGAGCTCGTCGTTGTCGATCACCGGCCGCTCGAGCAGGATATGTGCGGAGTCCGGCCCGGTGGAGCACAGCAGGTTGCCTTCGCGGCCGATTCCGGCCGACATGCTCGTGACGATGTCCTCGCGGATGGAGTCCAGCGGCGGGTTCGTCACTTGGGCGAAGTTCTGGTGGAAGTGGTCGAAGAGCAGCCGGGGGCGGGTACTCAGCGCCGCGATCGCGGTGTCGCTGCCCATCGCGCCCAGCGGCTCGGCCCCAGTTTCGGCCATCGGGGCGATGAGCACACGCAGCTCCTCCTCCGTGTATCCGAAGGTCCGCTGTCGTCTCCGAACCGAGGCGCCGGGGTGGCTGACGTGGACGCGGGTCGGCAGTTCGGCCAGTCGGGTGGCCGAGGCGTCGACCCATTCCCGGTAGGGATGTTCGGTGGCGAGGCTGTTCTTGATCTCCGTGTCGGAGATGATGCGTCCGGCCTCCACATCGACGAGGAACATCCTGCCGGGGGTCAGTCGTCCGCGGGCGGTGACTTCGGCTTCGGGCAGGTCGACGACTCCGGCTTCGCTGGCGAGCACGACGGTGTCCTCGGTCATGATGTACCGGGCCGGGCGCAGGCCGTTGCGGTCGAGCACGGCTCCGGCGAGTCGGCCGTCGGTGAAGGCGACGCAGGCCGGCCCGTCCCAGGGCTCCATGAGCAGCGAGTGGTATTCGTAGAAGGCCCGCCGCTCCTCGGACATGGCCGGGTTGTTCTCCCAGGCTTCGGGAATCATCATCAGCATGGCCTGCGGCAGCGACCGCCCGGAGGCGACCATGAGTTCGAGGACCGAGTTGAAAGAGGCGGAGTCCGAGGCTCCGGCAGGAATGATCGGGAAGATCCGCTCGAGTCCCTTGGACGTCCCTGCGACCGGAGATTCGAGGAGGTCGCTGGCCAGGGCGGATTCGCGTGCCTGCATCCAGTTCCGGTTGCCGCGCACCGTGTTGATCTCGCCGTTGTGGGCGATCGTGCCAAACGGCTGTGCCAGCTGCCAGGAGGGAAAGGTGTTCGTGGAGAACCGGGAGTGGACGAGAGCGATCGCCGAGGTGAGGCGTTCGTCACCGAGTTCGGTGAAGAAGCGGTCGAGCTGGGCGGTGGAGAGCATTCCTTTGAACGTCAGCGTCGTCGGCGACAGCGACGGGAAGTAGAGGCCGGCGTTGTCGAGTCGCTTCCGCACGATGAACGCCCGGCGAGCGAGATCGTTCTCATCACGGGCGGGATGGTTCTCATCACAGCCGAAGAACACGTAGCGCATGGCCGGCATGGTCTCGGCGGCGATCCGACCGAGCACTCCGGGGTCGACAGCCGCGGATTCCACGTGGAGGACCTGCAGTCCTTCTTCCGCGGCGATCCTGGACACGAGTGCGTCCTGGTCGACGCCTGCGGCGTCAACGCTGAAATCGGGCTGCGTCTCCTTGGTCAGCGGAGCGGTGGCGGCGTTGAGATCGGCGGCGTAGTCCTGAGCGAAGAAGCCGATGCCCATGGCATAGCTGCCCGGCGCCGGAAGAGAGATTCCGGATTCGCCGAGAACGGCGGCGAAATAGTCGTGCGGGATCTGGATGGTCAGTCCGGCACCGTCTCCGGTCCCGTCGTCGGAACCGATTCCGCCGCGGTGTTCGAGCCTGCGCAGAGCGTCGAGGGCCTGGGTGATGACCGTGTGGTCGGCTCCGCCCCTGTAACGGGCGATGAGGGCCAGACCGCAGTTGTCGTGTTCGAGCGCCGGATCGTAGAGCCCGATGCGGCCAGGTGGGGCCGTGGTCTTGGGGGTCGACTGAGCGCTGTGGTTCATATACTGCCTTCTCGGTGTTGAGTGCTTCCCGAAAAGACGGCGCTGTCCTCTGCGGTTTGGACGAGTCCGGAAAGGGTGTCCCCGGACCCGGCTGTGAGATGACTCTCACAGCCGGAGTATCAACTTACACCATGTGCAATTTGAGAAAAAGCAGAAAAAGGAACGAAGTGCGAACCTATTTGTCTTGAGTATCGGACGTTCGAGGGTCTGCGTCGTGCGCTGCGGGGGCTGACTTCCCGCGCACATCCGGCACGATCGAGATCGCCGAGGTGACCGCCCCGAAGAATCCGAAGCTGTGGCGACCGCTGAGATCGATTCCGGATTCGTCCTCGGGCTCCGAGTCGTCCGGGTCGGCGCCAGTCGTGGTGCTGTCCCCTGTCGCAGACGCCGCATCGTCGACGTCTGCACGGCTCGCAGAAGCATCGGCAGTCAAGTCGGAAGCCGAGGCGGGGGACGCGGTCACGGTCGAGCGCCGTGATGTCGGTGCCCCGCCTCCGTCGTGACCGTGCTGATCGTCCGGATCGGCCACCCGCGCTACCGAAGGCAACGGGGCTCCGGAGGCGGCGGCCGCCTCGGCGATATTGGGTGCATTGATCTCAAAGGTGTGCTTTCCGCGGCGATGGCGGCGCAGCAGGGTCCGGGACCCGTGCATGTAGACACCGGTCTCATAGGTGCGGTGACGCAGTCGGGAGACGATGAGCCAGCCGAGGCCGATGAGCAGGGCGAGGATGGCCGTCCACACGTTGAACGGCAGTCCGAACAGCAGGCGCGCGTCCTCGGCCGCGGGGGTGCCGATCCGCAGGGCCTCGAGCAGAATGCGGCCGAGGCCGAACAGGCACAGATACAGGGCGAAGACCTGTCCGTAGCCGAGCCGGAGGCGTTTGGACACGATGATGAGCACAACACAGGCGATGAGGTTCCACGCCGATTCGGTGAGCACCGTGACCAGTTCGAGGCGACCGTCGAACCAATCGCTGAAGGCTCCGGCGACGTGGCCGAGGATGAGCCCCGGTGCGACCGAGTCGAGCAGCGGTCGGAACCTGATGCCTTGGATACGGGTGAGCACCCAGACGGAGAGGAAGCCGAGGATGGTGGCTCCCCAGAAGCTGAATCCGCCGTCCCAGACCGCCAGCGCCCGCAGCGGGCTGCCGTCGGGGCCGAAGTAGGTGTCCGGCGCCGAGAGCAGATGTCCGAGACGTCCGCCGATGATTGCCGCAGGCAGACCGACGACCGTGATGGCCCACAGGTCTCCCTTATGGCCGCCGCGGGCGCGCCATTGGATGCCTGTCATCCACAGCGCGAGTCCGATGCCGAGGACGGTGAAGACGACCCATGCCGGGCTGAAGCTCATGCACACCCTTCTGCGAGCTCGGCGGCGAGTCGACCGACTCCGGCCACTCCTTCGGAGTTCAGCGCCCGAACGAGGGCGGAGCCGACGATGACGCCATCGGCATATTCGGCGACCTCGGCCGCCTGTTCGCGGTTCGACACGCCGAGCCCGACGCAGGCGCGTTCGGCTCCGGCTTCCTTCAGCCGGGCGACGAGATCGCGCGCATGGTTGTCGACTTCGGAACGGACGCCGGTGACACCCATGGTCGAGGCGGCGTAGACGAATCCGGAGCTGTGCTCGACGATGCGGGCCAGGCGCTCCGGCGTCGACGAGGGTGCGGCGAGGAAGATGCGGTCGAGGTGGTGCTTCTCGGAAGCTGCCAGCCACGGTGCCGCCTCATCGGGGATGAGGTCGGGAGTGACGATTCCGCCGCCTCCGGCCGAGGCCAGGTCGCGGGCGAAGCTGTCGACGCCGTACTGGAGCACGAGGTTCCAGTAGCTCATGACGACGGCGGTGCCGCCGGCTTCGGCGATGGCTTCGACTGCGGTGAAGACATCGGAGGTGCGCACACCGTTGTCCAGTGCCGCCTCACCGGCGCGCTGGATGACGGGTCCGTCCATTCCGGGGTCGGAGTACGGCAGACCGACCTCGATGATGTCGACGCCGTTGCGGACGAGTTCGACCATCGCCTCTGTCGAACCGGCCACGGTCGGGAAGCCGACGGGCAGGTAGGCGATGAGTGCGGCCTTGCGGCCAGCCTCGGCGACGGCGTCGAGGGTGGTTCCTGTGCGTGGACCTGAGTGCGTCATACCTGCACCGCTCCTTCGTCGATGTAGTCGAACCATTTCGCGGCGGTCGTCATATCCTTGTCGCCACGGCCGGAGAGATTGACCAGCAGGACCGCGTCGGGTCCGAGCTCACGGCCGATGCGCATGGCTCCGGCCAGGGCGTGAGCGGATTCGATGGCGGGGATGATGCCCTCCGTGCGGGAGAGCAGTCGCATGGCCTCCATCGCCTCCTCATCGAGGACGGGTTCGTACGTCACGCGCCCGGTGTCGTGGAGGTGGGAGTGCTCGGGGCCGACCGATGGGTAGTCGAGTCCGGCGGAGACCGAGTGGGAGGCCTGCGTCTGACCGTCGTCATCCTGGAGGATGTAGGTGGCGGAGCCGTGGAGGACACCGGGGCGTCCGCCGGAGAACCGGGCGGCGTGATGGCCGGAGTCGACTCCTTCGCCGCCGGCTTCGAAGCCGAAGATCTTCACGTCCGCATCGCCGAGGAAGGCGGCGAAGAGTCCCATCGCGTTCGATCCGCCGCCGACGCAGGCGCAGACGGCGTCGGGCAGGCGACCGGCCATGTCCTGGATCTGTTCGCGGGCTTCGACCCCGATGACGTTCTGGAAGGAGCGGACCATCGCCGGGAACGGGTGAGGACCGGCGACCGTGCCGATGACATAGTGGGTGTCATCGACGTTGGCCACCCAGTCGCGCATGGCTTCGTTCATCGCGTCCTTGAGAGTGCGGGTGCCGTTGGTCACGGCGTTGACCGTGGCTCCGAGCAGACGCATGCGTGCGACATTGAGGGCCTGGCGCTGAGTGTCCTCCTCGCCCATGTAGACCACGCAGGACATGTCGAGCAGGGCCGCGGCGGTCGCCGTGGCGACTCCGTGCTGTCCGGCTCCGGTCTCGGCGATGAGACGGGTCTTGCCCATCCGCTTGGCCAGCAGAGCCTGCGCCAGGGCGTTGTTGATCTTGTGGCTGCCCGTGTGGTTGAGGTCTTCGCGTTTGAGGAACACTCGAGCACCGCCGCAGTGCTCGGCGAAGCGAGTGGCCTCGGTGAGCAGAGAGGGCCGGCCGATGTAGCTGCGCTGCAGAGTGAGGAGTTCGTCGGTGAAGGCCGGATCCACCTGGGATTTGCGCCAGGTCTCTTCGATCTCGTCGAGTGCCGGGATCAGCGCTTCGGGGATGAACCTGCCTCCGAACTCGCCGAAGTACGGTCCGGTCTCCTCGCTCAAATCGGTCATTGCGGTCCTTCTCGATCTCCTCGTGGCGCCGGCCTGTGGGGCGGAGAGACTCCGCCTCACCGGACGCCGGAATGGGTGCAGTGTCAGCCCATCGTCGGCCACGTGGAGCGGCCGACGCGGGCAGGGTTCAGGATACGGACAGGGAGCGGCGTTCCCGGCCGAGTGCGGTGTACTCCTCGACTGCGGCCTGCGGACGGCCGCCGGTGACGAGGGCTTCGCCGACGAGCACGAGATCGGCTCCGGAGTCCGCGTACTTCGACACCTCGGCGGCTCCGGCGACGCCGGACTCGGCCACGAGGGTGCAGCCGGCGGGAGCGAGTTCGGCCAGGGGCGCGAACCGGTCGGTGTCGACGCTGAGATCCTTGAGGTTGCGGGTGTTCACGCCGATGAGTTCGGCACCGAGTTCCGTCGCGGTCTCCAGCTCTTCGCGATTGTGGGTCTCGACGAGCGCTGTCATCCCCAGTTCCGTGGCCAGGGCATGGAACTCGCCCAGCTGCACGGGATCGAGTGCTGCGACGATGAGCAGAACGATGTCCGCGCCATGAGCGCGGGCCTCGTGGAACTGATATTCGTCGACCATGAAGTCCTTGCGCAGGACCGGGATGTCCACGGCCGCGCGCACCGAGTCGAGGTCGGCGAGACTGCCGTTGAAGCGGCGGGATTCCGTGAGCACGCTGATGGCCCGGGCTCCCCCGGCGGCGTACAGACCGGCGAGCGTGCCCGGGTCGGGGATCTCGGCGAGGTCACCGCGGGAGGGTGACTTCCGCTTGACCTCGGCGATGACGCCGAAGTCGGCGGACAGGTCGAAGGGGCGGACCGGTTCGGCCGCAGCGGCCCGCGCGGTGATCTCGCTCAGCGGTACCTCGTTCCGGCGTGCCTGCAGATCTTCCCGCACGCCGGAGATGATGTCGATGAGGACTGTCATTTCTTCTTCGGCTTGTTGCCCAGTCCGATGGCGCGCAGGATCAGGCCGACGACGACGCCGAGGGCGACGATGCCGATGGAGATGTAGGTGATCGTGGGGTTGTGGATCGTGAATCCCACACAGCCGACCGTGACGCCGATGAGCATGATGACGACTCCGGTCCATCCCGCCACCGAGTTGCCGTGACCGGGATCGGCGATCGCTGCGTAGTCGATCGTGGATTTGTCGAGATCTGCGGCTCCGTTGCGGGCGAGGGACTGCGACATGGCGCTCCTTTGTGTGAGTGCGTGACACGCGTGTGGAAACTTTCCTCCATTGTGTCACGCTTCTTCGGCTGACCGGACACCGACCCGGTCACAAGGTCATTTCGAATCCGGGTCGGTGTCCGGGTCGGTCGACGTTTCGTCGTCGGGTGCGTCTTCGACGTCTTCTCCGCGGGACAGTGCGTCCCAGGTCGCGGCGGAATCGAATTCCCCGGAAGCGGATTCGGCGGTGCGGGCGTAGCGGTTGGAGTTCGTCCACCCGTTCGAGGCGACGGCGACCCAGACGATGCCGATGACGCCGATGCCTGCGGCCACTGCGGCGATGATCGCCCAGGAAGTGGCTCCCGGCGCCGAGGCGGCGCTCAGTGCAGTGATCCCGTAGCCGATTCCGGCGATGCCGGCCAGTCCCAGGACGACGAAGCGGCCGATCCGTCCGAGCATTGCGGCGAGCAGTCCCGAGACCGCGATGATCGCCACACACGCGGTGGCCACGGGTGAGGTCTGGGAGCTCGGATCCTCGGTGACCTTCGCCACTCCGCTGGGTCCGAGCGTGTCGCCTCCGGCACCGGCCTGCCAGGCGGAGATTGTCAGCGCCCACAGGGCAGCGGCGATGACGAGGATGATGAGGACTCCGCGTGATTTCGTCATGGCCTCACCTCTGACTTCCCTCCGCCGCATCCAATGCGTCGGCTGCGGCGGCGGCACGCAGCACCGCTGCGGCCTTGTTCTCGGATTCCTGGTACTCGGTCTCGGGCACGGAGTCGGCGACGAGTCCGCCTCCGGCGTAGACGCTCATCGTGCCGTTCCGGAGCACCCCGGTGCGGATGGCGATGGCGAGGTCGAGGTCGCCGGTGAAGGACATATAGCCGACCACTCCCCCGTAGATTCCGCGTCCGACGGGTTCGAGTTCGTCGATGATCTGCAGCGCCCGGGGTTTGGGCGCACCCGACAGCGTGCCGGCGGGGAACGTCGCCCGCAGCACATCGATGGCGGTGGTTCCGGGTTCGAGTTCGCCGCGCACGGTCGAGCTGATGTGCATGATGTGGCTGTAGCGGACGATGTCCATGAACTCGCTGACGTCGATGGTTCCGGCCGCGCAGACCTTCGCCAGGTCGTTGCGGGCGAGGTCGACGAGCATGAGGTGCTCGGCTCTCTCCTTCTCATCGGCCAGCAGTTCGCGGGCCAGTGAGTCATCGGCCTCCGGGGTCGCCCCGCGGGGACGGGACCCGGCGATCGGGTGGGTGACGACGTCGCCGGAGCGGACGGTGACGAGGGCTTCGGGTGAGGAGCCGATGATGCTCACCGGTTCCCCTCCGTCGTCATGGAGGTTGAGCAGGTACATGAAGGGGCTCGGGTTCGCATGCCGCAGCATCCGGTACACGCTCAGCGCATCGGCCTCGCACGGTGTGTCGAAGCGCTGGCCGATGACGACCTGGAAGATCTCACCGTCGACGATCTTCTGCTTCGCCGTCTCCACACCGTCGAGGTACACCTGTGGCTGGGTGCGGGTGGACACCTCGGGGTCGGCCTTCCGGGGGCGCAGGACATCTGCCGGGCTGGGCTGCTGCAGACGCTCGCACATCGCGGCGATGCGGGCGACTCCCGAGGCGTGGGCGTCGTCGATGCCGGTATCGGCGCCGTTGACGTTGAATACGTTGGCCACGAGGGTGACCATTCCCGAATAGTGGTCGAAGACGGCGATGTCGCCGGGGATCATCAGCTGCACGGTCGGCAGGTGGTGTTCGTTGGGCCGCGGCGGCCCTAGCCTCTCGAAGCGACGGACGATGTCCCATCCGAAGTAGCCGACGAAGCTCGAGACCATGGGCGGCAGTTCCGATTCCGCTTCGGCCACGGCGAGGAGGTCGAGGGTGGCGGTGACCGCGTCGAGGACGTCGCCGTCGGTGGGGACGCCGACCGGAGGGGTGCCGGTCCAGTGGAATCCGTCTGCGGTCGAGATGAGGGTGGCCACGGGCGCCGAGCCGATGAAGGAGTACCTGGCCCAGGATCCGGCGACGGCGGATTCGAAGAGGAAGCTGCCCGGTCCGCCGTCGGTGAGTTTGCGGTAGAGGCTCAGCGGGGTCTCCGAGTCCGCGAGCACCTGGGTGTGGACCGGCACCAGGCGATGGTCGGCGCCGAGGGCGCGGAACTCGTCGAGGCTGGGTCGGATCGGCAGGTCGGTGGGGTTCGCCGCTGGGTCAGTCGACACTGATGGTCCTTCCGGTGAAGCAGGTCGGGGTGTTCGTATGGCAGGCGGGTCCGGTCTGGTCGACGAGCATGAGCAGGGCGTCGGCATCACAGTCGAGGCTGAGCGAGCGGACGTGCTGGACATGACCCGAGGTCTCCCCTTTCACCCAGTATTCCTGCCGGGATCGGGACCAGTAGGTGGCCCGCTTCGTCTCCAGTGTGCGGGAGACGGCTTCGACGTCCATCCACGCGAGCATGAGCACCTCTGCGCTCGTGGCCTCTTGGACGATGACAGGGATGAGCCCGTCATCGTTCGTTCGGATGATCTCCCGCCAGTTCTCCGGAGTCGCGTCGATGTCGCTGCTCATCGGACGTCGATTCCCTCCGCGCGCAGGGCGTCCTTGACCTCGGCGATGCTCAGGGTGCCGAAGTGGAAGACGCTGGCAGCCAACAGGGCGTCGGCTCCGGCTTCCACTGCCGGAGCGAAGTGTTCGACCTTTCCGGCGCCGCCTGAGGCGATGAGCGGTACGTCGACGGCGGCGCGGGCGGCGCGGATGAGTTCGAGGTCGAACCCCTCACGTGTGCCATCGGCGTCGATGGAGTTGAGCAGGATCTCGCCGACCCCGCGGTCGGCGGCTTCCCGGATCCAGTCGATGGCGCAGCGGCCGGTGCCTTCGCGGCCGCCGCGAGTGGTGACCTCGAAGCCGGATTCCGTGCTCGCGCCCTGTGCGCGCCGTGCGTCGAGGGAGAGGACGAGGACCTGGTTGCCGAAGTGTCGGGAGATCTCGCTGATGAGTTCCGGGTTCTTCACCGCCGAGGTGTTGACCGAGACCTTGTCGGCTCCGTCGCGCAGCAGCCGGTCGACGTCGGCGACGCTGCGGATCCCTCCGCCGACGGTGAGCGGGATGAAGACCTCTTCGGCGCAGGCGCGGACGACGTCGTGGACGGTCTCCCGGTCACCGCTGCTGGCCGTGACGTCGAGGAAAGTGAGTTCGTCGGCTCCGGACTCGCCGTAGCGGCGGGCGAGCTCGACGGGGTCGCCGGCGTCCCTGAGGTCGGCGAACTTCACTCCCTTGACGACGCGTCCGCCGTCCACGTCCAGACAGGGGATGACTCTGACAGCTACCACGCAGTCCTCCTAGATTCCCAGGCCCCGGTAGCGATCCATTCGGCGGGCCAGCCGCCTGGCCGAAGGTTCGCGCATGAGCGAGATGAGTTCGTATTCGAGTGTCTCACCGACCCTGGCGACGAAGTCGAGCGGTTCGTCGCTGGCGTCGGAATGTTCGGCGATGATTCGGTCGACGACTCCGTTGGCCTGCAGCATGGGAGCGTGCACGCCCTGGCTCTGAGCCATCTCGGCGGCTCTCTCGGTCGTGCGGTGCACGATCGCCGAGGCGCCTTCGGGCGGCAGAGGCGAGAGCCAGCCGTGTTCGGCGCTGAGCACCCGATCGGTCGGGATGAGGGCCAGTGCTCCGCCCCCGGACCCTTCACCGAGGATGAGCGAGACGGACGGAGCGTCGAGGTTGGCGAGGTCGGCGAGGCTGCGGGCGATCTCGCCGGCGATGCCGCCTTCTTCGGCTTCCTTCGACAGAGCGGCGCCGGGGGTGTCGATGACGGTCACGAGCGGCAGGTGCAGCTCCGCGGCCAATCGCATTCCGCGTCTGGCCTCACGCAGGGCCGCCGGGCCCATCGGTTCGCGGGAGTCCTGCCGGAATCGGTCCTGGCCGAGGACGATGCACGGTGCGGAACCGAACTTCGCCAGGGCCAGCAGCAGTCCGGGGTCCTTCTCCCCTTCGCCGGTGCCGTTGAGCGGCAGCACGGTGTTCGCTGCGGTGCGCAGCAGATCACGGACCCCGGGACGTTCGGGGCGACGCGAGCTGGTGATCGCGGCCCAGGCATCGGAGTTCGGGTCGACGCTGTCCGGGGCCGTGTCCGGGTCCGGCACCGAGCTGGGAACCTCCTTGGCGCCCATGAGCACGTCGAGGACGCGGGAGACCGTACCGGCGATGCGTTCGGGTCCGATGACGGCGTCGACGATGCCCATCTTGTGCAGGTTCTCCCCGGTCTGCACGTTCTCCGGAAACTTCTCTCCGTAGATGGCCTCGAATACTCGAGGGCCCAGGAATCCGATGAGGGATCCGGGTTCGGCCACGGTGACGTGCCCCAGCGATCCCCAGGAGGCGAAGACTCCTCCGGTGGTGGGATGGCGCAGGTAGACGAGGTAGGGCAGTCCGGCCTTGCGATGGGCGATGACGGCGTTCGTGATCTTCACCATCGACAGGAAGGCGATGGTGCCCTCCTGCATGCGGGTGCCGCCCGAGGCGGGACCGGCCAGCAGGGGCAGCCCTTCGAGGGTCGCACGTTCGATGGCATCGACGAGGCGTTCGGCCGCGGCCACGCCGATCGACCCGGCGAGGAAGCGGAATTCGCCGGCGATCACGGCCACGCGACGGCCGGCGATGGTGCCTTCGCCGGTGATGATGGATTCGTCGACTCCGGACTTCTGCGCCGCGGCTTCGAGTTCAGCAGCGTAGGCGTCAGAGATCCCGCCGGCGGGCTGGACGGGAGTGGTGTCCCAGGACAGATAGGATCCTTCGTCGAGGACGATGTCGACGAGCTCGAGTGCGTTGAGACGCGTCATGGCGATTCCGTTCAGTTTCCGTCGGCGAGCCACGCCACGATGGATTCCGCGTCTTCGTCGAGCAGCGGCGGGGCATCGTGAGCGGTGCGGGTGGTTTCGACCTCACCGGAGGAATCGGCGTCGAAGAAGCGCAGCGGCGGTCCGGGCAGGTCGATGTCGCCGAGCACGGGGTGGTCGACGGAGACCTTGAGTCCCTGGCTGAGTGCCTGCTCCCACTGGTAGACCTCGGGCAGGGTGCGCACCGTGCCGGACGGGATTCCCGCCTCGGTGAGCCTGTTCAGCAGATCGGCTGCGTCGTAGGCAGAGAAGCGGTCTTCGATGAGTTCGATGACGGCGGCGCGGTTGTCCACGCGCTCGGAGTTGACGGCCATGCCCTCGGTGGCGGGATCGATGTCGAAGGCAGTGCAGAACTTCTGCCACAGGTTCTCGTTGCCCACGGAGATCTGCACGGCGCCGTCGCGGCAGTTGAAGAGTCCGTAGGGCGACAGCGAAGGGTGGTGGTTGCCGCCGGGCTGCGGTTCCTGACCGGCGACCGTGGCCCGGGTGCCCTGGAAGGCGTGGACGCCGACCATTCCCGCGATGAGCGAGGTGCGCACGACCTTGCCCTTGCCGGTGCGTTCGCGTTCGAGCAGGGCCGCCAGCACGCCGTATGAGCCGTAGATTCCGGCCAGCAGGTCAGCGATCGGCACGCCCACGCGCTGCATATCATCGGGTCCCGAGCCGGTCAGCGACATCAGCCCGGCTTCGCCCTGGGCGATCTGGTCATAGCCGGCGCGGGAGGCTTCCGGACCGTCGTGGCCGAATCCGGTGATGGACAGGATGACCAGGCGCGGGTTGATCTCCATGCAGCGGGCGGTGGAGAAGCCGAGTCGGTCGAGGACACCGGAGCGGAAGTTCTCGATGAGAACATCGGCGCGTGCGATGAGTCCGGTCAGGGTGTCCTTGCCCGTGTCGGATTTGAGATCGAGGGCGATGGATTCCTTGTTGCGGTTGCACGAGAAGAAGTAGGTGGCCTGAGGATTGTCCGCAGGCCCGACGAAGGGAGGTCCCCACGACCGCGAATCATCGCCCTTGCCGGGGTTCTCGACCTTGATCACCCGCGCGCCGAGATCGCCGAACATCATTCCCGCATGAGGGCCGGCCAGGGCACGAGAGAGATCGACGACGGTGTATCCGGTCAGGGGGCCTGCCTCGGGTGTCTCGTTCGCCATTCCTAATCCTCCTTGAAGTGGGTGCGTCTCTTGATGAGCATACGCAATCGTGCGACCTCCGCATGGGCGCGGCGACCGTCTGCATGCTGGATCGCCATCACCGCGCAGGTGGTGCCGTCCGTGAGGTCCAACAGGGGCCACGGATCATCGCCCTCGGGTGAGAACGTCACACCGAGGATCTGTCCCCAGTCGAGCCGACGGGTGCGCACCATGTTCTTGACCACCAGACCGTCCTCGGTGGGCCGGGCCTGGATATCGGAGATGCGCAGCAGGGCGGCTCCGAAGAGAATGCCCAGCAGGTTCATCCATATCATGTCGAGCACTGTCCACGGTTCCCAGTCCACGACGAACAGCGCCACGGACAGGACCGCGAACCCAGCGGTCACGGCAACGGCACCGACGATGCTGACGACGCGCACCTGTCGGGGCCGGAACACGGCCAGATCAGATTCGGCAGGCGCCAATGTTCGTCACCAGAATCGCACGCGCCCCGACTCCGTAGAGCCGGTCCATGACGTTGTTGACTTCCTTCGCTTCGACCATGACGCGCACAGCGACCCACCCGGTCTCCTGCAGCGGGGACACGGTCGGGGATTCGAGCCCCGGGGTCAGCGAGATCGCCTCGGGAACCAGGCGCTGTTCGATGTTGTAGTCGACGAGCACATACTGGCGGGCGACCATGACCGATTCGAGGCGGCGTTTGAGCACGCCGATGCGGGATTCGGCTCCGGCGCGCTGGATGAGCACACCTTCTGATTCGAGCAGCGGCTCGCCGAAGGTTTCGAGTCCCGCGGCGCGCAGCGTGGAGCCGGTCTCGACGACATCGGCGATGGCGTCGGCGACTCCGAGCTGGATGGAGACCTCGATCGCCCCGTCGAGCTGCACCGTGGTTGCCGCGATTCCGCGTCGCTGCAGGTCGGCATCCACGAGGTTCGGGAAGCTCGTGGCGATGCGGGCACCGGCCAGCTGCTCGGCCGAGGTGAACGAGCCGGCGGTGCCGGCGTAGAAGAAGCGCGAGGCACCGAATCCGAGTCCGAGCACCTCTTCGGCTTCGGCCTGTGACTCCAGCAGCAGGTCACGGCCGGTGATTCCGGCGTCGAGGATTCCGGAGCCGACGTAGATGGCGATGTCGCGGGGACGCAGGTAGAAGAATTCGACTCCGTTGACCTCGTCCTGATGGACCAGGGTCTTGGTTCCGCGTCGAGTGGAGTATCCGGCCTCGCTGAGCATGTCGGAGGCGGCTTCGGACAGTGCGCCCTTGTTGGGCACGGCTACACGCAGCATGGGGTCCCTTTGGAGTTCGATGGCGTCGGGTCGGTCAGGTTCGTGGGAGGGTCTTACAGGTGGGTGTTGACGTCGTCGAGGGTCAGTCCCTTGGCGATCATCATCACCTGTACGTGGTAGAGCAGCTGCGAGATCTCCTCGGCGAGCTCTTCCTTGGTTTCGTATTCGGCGGCCATCCATACTTCGGCGGCCTCTTCCACGACCTTCTTGCCGATCGCATGGACTCCGGCGTCGAGTTCGGCCACGGTCTTCGAACCGGTGGGGCGATCGAGGGATTTCTGCTGGAGTTCGGCGTAGAGAGTCTCAAAGGTCTTCACTTCTCCAGCCTAATGCATCTGCATCGGCCGCAGCATTCGGGGTCTCATGTTCTAGAACGCGGCGGGCCGGGTCTCACTGGTGCTGCCGGCGGCTGACCTCAGTCCTCGGGGTCGCGGCCGATGTCGGTGGCCGGACGGTGAGGCGCAGAGATCGTCTGGCGTGACCGTTTCGACCAGTCGATGAGTCCGAGGATGACCATGACGAGGAAGAACAGGTACACGGCTCCGGAGAAGACGAGTCCGCCGGAGATCGCCAGCGGGATGCCGACGAGGTCGACGGCGAGCCAGACGAACCAGAATTCGACGATGGCTCGGCCCTGGGCGTACATGGCCACGATCGAACCGATGAAGATATAGGCGTCGGGGCAGGGGTTCCAGGACCATCCGCCCAGGGCGAGGACCCAGCCGAAGACTCCGGTGCCGATGACGAGAGCTGCGAGCAGGATCGCCCGTTCCTTCCAGCTCGCCCAGCGGACGAGGACTTCACCGGCGGCGGCCTTGGACTTCTTCCATTGCGTCCATCCCCAGACCGCGGCGACGATGATGACGACCTGCCGAGAGGCATTGCCGCCGAGGCCGGCGGAGAGGCTTGCGGAGAAGAGGAGGATGGAGCCGAGGATCTGCACCGGCCAGGACAGGATGTTCCGGCGCAGCGCCAGGACGACCGTGGCCAGCGCACAGATGTTGCCGAACAGGTCGGAGTACGGCACAGGCTTTCCCAGCAGTTCGAATGCCGGGGTGTTCAACCAGTCGAACAGGTCCATCGCAGGCTCTCTTCAGGTGTGGGCCGTAAGCATAGTTCGGCCCGGTTCGGTCAGTGGGTGTGTGCGGCGGCGAGGGTGCGCAGTTCGCTGATGGCGGCTGCCGCATCGTCGGCTCCGTAGACGGCGGAGCCGGCGACGAGGACGTCGGCGCCGGCGTCGACGACACGGTCGATCGTCGCCGCGGAGACTCCCCCGTCGACCTGCAGCTTGATCTCGAGTCCGGAAGCAGAGATCGCTTCGCGGGTCCGCGTGATCTTCGGCAGGCACACGTCGAGGAACTTCTGACCGCCGAATCCGGGTTCGACAGTCATGATGAGGATCTGGTCGAATTCGCCGAGGAGGTCGATGAAGGGTTCGATCGGGGTGGCCGGTTTGAGGGCGAGGCTGGCCTTGGCCCCGAGACGGCGCAGTTCCCGGGCGAGACGGACGGGGGCGGCAGCCGCCTCGGCGTGGAAGGTCACCGAGGCGCAGCCGATCTCCGCGTACACGGGAGCGTTGCGGTCGGCGTCGGCGATCATGAGGTGGGCGTCGAGCGGGATCGGTGAGATCGCCTGGATGCGTTCGACGACGGGCGGGCCGAAGGTGAGGTTCGGCACGAAATGGTTGTCCATGACGTCGATATGGGCCATATCGGCGGTGCTGATCTTCGTAAGCTCACCGCGCAGATCGGAGAAGTCCGAGGACAGGATGGAGGGGTTGATGTCGATCGACATGGGTCATTTCGCCTTTCGCAGGAGAGCCAGGAACATTCCGTCGCTGTTGTGGACATGGGGCCAGAGCTGGGCGTATCGCCCGCCTTCCCGGGTCACCGACGCGAACGACTCCGCCTCGGTGCCGGTGATCGCCGACAGCGCGGCCGGGGTGTCGAGGACCTCGATGTCCGCGCTTCCCGACTTGGCTCGCAGGCGCAGAACCTCGTCGACGATGAGCACGGTTTCGGCGTAGTGCGGTGAGCACGTCGAGTAGGCGACCACTCCCCCGGGCGCGCAGGCATCGAGGGCAGCGGCGAGCAGTTCGCGCTGCAGTCCGGTCAGGGAGGTGATGTCTTCGGGCCGTCTGCGGTAGCGGGCTTCGGGGCGGCGGCGCAGGGCACCGAGTCCGGAGCAGGGTACGTCGACGAGGATCTTCGAGTAGGGTCCGCGGGCGTCGCGTCCGTCGCGGACGGCGGCGATGACGTTGGTCAGCGCCTTGGTGGAGTCGCGGACGAGGTCGACACGGTGCTCGCTGGAGTCGAAGGCCTCCAATGTCGTCGATTCGCCGGCGGCTCTGGCTGCGAGGACGGCGGCCTTGCCGCCGGGTCCGGCGCACAGGTCGGCCCAGGTTCCGGTGGGTGCGTCGATATCGGCCAAAGCGAGGGCCACAAGCGCGGAACCTTCGTCCTGGACGCGGGCACGTCCGTCGGCCACAGCTGCCACGTCCCGGGGAACCGCGGTCTCCAGGGTGACGCCGATCGGTGACAGCGGGGTGGGTTCCCCCGGCAGTTCGGTGCGGTCGATGAGTCCGGGCAGGGCGGTCACTCCGACCTTTGCGGGTGCGTTGTCGGCTTCGAGGAGAGCTTCGAGCTCGGCGGCGTCGCGGCCATGTCCCTTGAGCGCCTGGTTCAATGCCCGGACGACCCATTCGGGATGGGAGTGTTCGATCGCCAGTCGGGTGGTCTCGTCGGCCTCGGCGGTGACGCGGTCGAGCCACTCAGTGGGTTCGGCTTCCGAGATACGGCGGAGCACGGCATTGACGAATCCGACGGTCTTCGCCGCCGATCGTTTGACCACGGCCACGGTTTCGGACAGTGCAGCATGGTTGGGCACCCGCATCGACAGCAGCTGGTGGGCGCCGAGCCGCATTGCGGCCAGGGGTTCGGGATCGATCTTGTCGACGGCTCGGGACGAGGCGATTTCGATGACCGCATCGTAGAACTTCTGCCGACGCAGGGTTCCGTAGGTGAGCTCGGTGGTGAAGGCAGCGTCCTGAGCGCCCATATGGGTGCGGGAGAGTTTGGCCGGCAGCAGCAGGTTCGCGTAGGCGTCTTTCGTCGCCACGTCGAGGAGGACTTCCCAGGCGATGCGCCGCGGCAGGTTCTTACCCACTCGTTCGCCCTGCGATGCTCCGCGGTCCTGACGTGGGCGGTCGCGACCCTGACGTCCGTGATCGCTGCGTCCGCGGCCGTGGCCGGCGCGTCGGTCGGTGTCTCGGGGGCCGCCTCGGCGGTCTCTGCCTGCTGACTCAGCCATGGCTCTTATGCTTGCCTCTCGGTATAGGGGTCGAAGGTCACGTCTCCGCGGCCGCGCAGGAAGTCGGCCGTGGCCATCCGGGCCTTGCCGAAGGGCTGGATCTGCTCGACCCGGACCCAGCCGTCACCGCAGCGCAGCACCGGTTGCTGCTGCCAGGTGGTCAATTCGCCGACGGCCCCAGGTGTTGTCACTTCGGATGCGGGTGAGAGTCCGAAGAGCTTCGTCCTCTTTCCGTCGAGTTCCACCCATGGTCCCGGTGCGGGACTGGTTCCGCGGGCCCTGTCGATGACCCGGGCGGCCGGAGCGGACAGGTCGAGGTGGGCGTCGGTGACGGTGATCTTCTCCGCATGGCTGGACTCGCCGGTCTGCGGGGTCGGGGCGGCGGTGCCGGCGGCGAGATCGTCGAAGGCGGCGACGAGTTCGGGTGCCCCGCGGCGTGCATAGTCCTCAAGAGCCTCGGCGACGTCCGCGTGGTCGAGCGGCAGTTCGAGTCGGCGCAGCACGGGGCCGGTGTCCATGCCCTCGTCGATGCGGAACACACTGATCCCACTCGTGGTCTCACCGCCGATGAGTGCGCGTTGGACGGGGGCGGCTCCGCGGTAGGCCGGCAGCAGTGAGAAATGGAGGTTGAACCAGCCGAGTCGGGCGGTGGCCAGTGCGGCGGGTCCGGCGATGGCGCCGAAGGCGACGACGGCGACGGCGTCGACATCGAGTGCCTGCAGCTGTGAGATGACATCGCCGCGCAGACGACCGGCTTCGATGACGGGCAGTCCGAGTTCGAGAGCGCGGGTCTTCACCGGTGACGGGGTGAGGACTCTCTTCCGTCCGACGGGCGCATCAGGTCGGGTGAGCACCGCACGGATGCGGTGGCTAGATTCGGCAAAGGCCTCGAGGGCGGGAACTGCGACATCAGGGGTGCCGGCGAAGACGATATCCACGACTTGGATTCTACTGGTTCGCCGCGCCGTCACAGCGACCGGGGATCGTCGATGCGCACACGCACCTGCCGTTGCTTCTTGGCGGACCGGGAGGCAATGATCTCGGCCGCTCTCGTTCCGACGCGGTCTCCGGCGGAGAACGGGTAGGCGCTGACGCTGCGCTGTCCGTCCTCGGCGTCCTCACGCAGGAGTTCCTCGACCTCGCCGATCTGTTCGAGCACCTCGTCGATGTCGGCGCCTGCTCCCGTGAGTTCGAGGATCCGTCGGTAGGGCGGGAAGCCGAGTGCCTTCCGGTCGCTCAGCTGTCGTGACATGAAGGTCGTGGGGTCGAAGGCGGTCAGGGTCTGCCGGATGAGTTCGTCTTCGTCGCCGAGGTAGACGGCTCCTCCGTCATCGCGGGAACGCACGAGTGAGGCGGCTCGCAGTCGACGTGCCACACTTTCGTCGATCGAGCGCATCCAGGGCCCCGGCCATAGCGAGTCCAAGAGGATCGCCGCGGCGTAACCGCCGAGCACATAGGGTTCGGCTCCGGTGGTGGCGACCACGAGTCGCGGGGTCTCGTCGAGGGCAGTGGAGATGTGGTCGCCTCCGGATTCGACGATCTCGATATCGGGCAGCGCCCGGGCAAGTTCTTCGACGGTGCGGGCCCGGCCGCGCACGATCGATCGCACACGGTTCGACCGGCAGCGCAGGCAGCTGAACGTCTCCGAGTGGAAGCCGCAGGACCGGCAGGCGAAGGGACCGACTTCCGACTGTGTGGTCAGCGTCGCCTGACATTGCGGGCAGCGGGCGACTTCCTGGCAGCGGGCACAGGCGAAGACAGGATAGTAGCCGGAGCGCGGCACCTGCACGAGCACCGGACCGGGCACTCCGCCGTCCCGGGGACGCGGACGCAGCGCCGTTCGCATGATCTGCCAGGCGCGGCTGGGAATGCGCTGCCAGGCGAAGGGGTCCCGGTCCTCATCGGGGACGAAGACGACGGGGGCGGCATGCCGCCTGGCGGGTCCGACCGGTGTGACGTCGGCCAGCCAGCCGATCTCGACGAGGCGCTGCACTTCGGCGCTGCGGTCGGTGGAGACGAAGAGCAGCTCGGTGTCCTCGATCGTCGACCGCAGCAGGCAGACCTCTCGGGCGTGCGGGTACGGGGCGTGCTGATCGAGGTAGTTGAGGTTCGCGTCATCGGTGCAGATGATGAGTCCGAGGTCCGCGACGGGGGCGAAGGCCGCCGCCCGCGTGCCGATCGTGATCCGCGTGTGTCCGAGCAGCCCGCGCAGCCAGGCCTGCCACCGCAGCTCCGGTGACTGGTCGGCACTGAGCACCGAGACCTCCGCGATCCCAGCGTGGGTGAGAGTCGAATGGAGCACGGCGAGTTCACGATGATCGGGCACAAGCCAGAGCACGGACCGGCCGGCTTCGAGACTCGCCCGTGCGGCATCGAGGCCGGCACGGATCCAGCTGAGACCCGGCGTCGGCCCGGGTGTGCACGCCACGGCTCTGCGCCGAGGCGGGCCCGAGACGTTGTCGACCGTGGGTTCCGTCCCCGCTGCGAGAACCCATTCGCCGAGGCGGCCGAGCAGCTGCGGATCATCCGCCGGCCCGTCGTTCGGTCCGGTCGCTGGGTCCGCGGCGTCCGCATCGGCCTGTGCGGCCGACTGACCCGCCTTCTCCGCCTTGAGCACTGCTTTCTCGCCACGGGCATGACGCGGTGGGATGGCCAGGCGCAGCACATCGGCGAGGGTGCCGCCGTAGCGACGGGCGACGGCTTCGCTCAAGGCGAGCAGATCCGCACTCAGCACCTGAATGGGACCGCTGATGCGTTGGATCGTCGCCAGCGGACCGAAGTGGTCCGAGCTCTCGACACGTTCGAGCAGATAGCCGTCGCGCAGCTTTCCGGCGAACTTCACCCGCACCCGCACTCCGGGCAGGGCAGCCTCGGCGAGCTTCTCCGGCACCGCGTAGTCGAAGGTCCGCGCCAGGTGCGGGACGGGATGGTCGATGAGCACTCGGGCGACCGGTTCGATCGGGGCCAGGGGAACCTGGCCCTCGGCCGAGGTACCGGTGTCGATCGGGAGGGGTTCGTCCACGCCGACGGCAGACTAGCTGGAGGACACGGCGCGCAGCAGATCCTCGGCGCGGTCCGTGACCTCCCAGGTGAAATCGGGCAGCTCACGGCCGAAGTGGCCGTAGGTCGAGGTCTGCGAGTAGATCGGGCGCAGCAGGTCGAGTTCCTGGATGATCATCGCAGGGCGGAGGTCGAAGACCTCGCGGATGGCAGCCGAGATGGCCGCCGGGTCCGCCTTCTCCGTACCGAAGGTCTCGACGTAGAGCCCCATCGGATCGACTCGGCCGATCGCATAGGACACCTGCACCTCGGCACGGTCTGCCAGACCGGCGGCGACGACGTTCTTCGCCACCCAGCGCATAGCGTAGGCCGCCGAACGGTCGACCTTCGATGGGTCCTTGCCGGAGAACGCACCGCCACCGTGACGGGAGAACCCGCCGTAGGTGTCGACGATGATCTTCCGTCCGGTCAGACCGGCATCGCCCATCGGCCCGCCCGTCACGAAGGGGCCGGCAGGGTTGATGTGGATGTTCGCGCCCGAGGTGTCGAGACCGGAATCGGCGATCACCGGATCGATGACGAGTTCCTTGATCTCCGTGTGCAGCTGAGACTGGCTGGTCTCCGCCGAGTGCTGGGTGGAGACGACGACGTTCTCGATCGACACTGCCTCATCGCCGTCATAGCCCAGCGTCAGCTGGGTCTTCCCATCGGGGCGCAGGTAGTCGAGCCGACCGGACTTGCGCACCGCGGAGAGCTGCTCGGCCATCCGGGAGGCCAAGTGGATGGGCAGCGGCATGAGCACATCGGTGGAGTTGTCGGCATAGCCGAACATCAGTCCCTGATCTCCGGCGCCGAGGCTGGTGCCGTGGTCGGAGGATTCGACGGCCTCGCGGAAGTCCAGCGGATTCGTCACACCGGAGTGGATGTCCGTGGACTGGCTTCCGATGGACACTGAGACTCCGCAGGAGTGTCCGTCGAAGCCGGTGTCCGAGGAGTCGTAGCCGATGCCCGTGATGAGGCTGCGCACGATTCCGGCGACGTCGGCGTAGGCGGCCGTATTCACCTCACCGGCGACGTGGACGAGGCCGGTGGTGACCATGGTCTCCACGGCCACTTTGGCGTTGGGGTCCTGCCGGAGCAGGTCGTCGAGCACCGCATCGCTGATCTGGTCGCAGATCTTGTCGGGATGTCCCTCGGTGACGGACTCGGATGAGAAGAAACGCAGATTTGTGTGTGTCACGTTGTCGATTCTACGTGGGTGATTTGGTCGGAGACGGCCGCGATGACCTTTTGTGAAACATGGTCCTTCGACCCGTGGAATTCCTCACCGACGACGATCTCGCCGCGGTCGGCGGAGATGATCTGGACCATGGTCTTATCGTGGCCGAAGGCGCGGTCGTCGGAGACGTCGTTGAATACGAGAAGGTCGACGCCCTTGCGCTGGAACTTGGCTCGAGCGTAGTCGAGGGCTGCGGTGGCGGCGTCCCCGGTCTCGGCGGCGAATCCGACGATGATCTGATGGCGGAGGCTGGACTGACGGCTGCGCTCGTCGACGAGTCCGCGGAGGATGTCCGGGTTCTGCACGAGACGCAGAGTCAGACCGTCGTCTCCGGACTTCTTCATCTTCGAGTCCGTCGTCTCGGCCGGCCGGTAGTCGGCGACGGCAGCGGCCATGATGATGGCATCAGCCCACACCTGGGCCGAATGCATCGCCGACTGCAGCTCAAGAGTGGATTCGACCGGAGTGATCGTGATGCCCGCAGGCAGTCCCGTCAGCAGACCGGTGTCGATGTTCGCGGCGACGAGTTCGACTGATGCGCCCGCGGCATGGGCGGCCTTGGCCAGCGCGATGCCCTGTTTGCCTGAGGAGCGGTTGCCGAGGAAGCGCACGGGGTCGAGTGCTTCCCGCGTGCCGCCGGCGCTGATCACGATGCGACGACCGGACAGAGCACCGCTGGGGTAAGTGGACGCATCTGCCGAGTCGCCGGCGGTGCCGTCCTTGACCGAGAGCGCGAAGTCGACGATCGCTTCGGGTTCGGGCAGTCGTCCGGGACCGGAATCGGGGCCGGTGAGGCGTCCGACAGCAGGGTCGAGGACATGGACGCCGCGGGAGCGCAGGGTCGCGATGTTGGCGACTGTGGCGGGGTTGAGCCACATCTCCGTGTGCATGGCCGGGGCCACGACCACCTCGGCGGTGGTGGTGAGCACGGAGGCGGTGAGCAGATCATCGGCTCGTCCGGCGGCGATCTTCGCGATCAGATCGGCGGTCGCCGGGGCGATGATGACGAGTTCGGCTTCCTGTCCGATGCGCACGTGATTGACGGTGTCGATCTCGTCGAAGACATCGGTGGTCACGGTCTGGCCGGACAGTGCCTCGAGAGTGGGGGCACCGATGAATTTCAGTGCGTTGGCCGTCGGAACGACCTTGACGCTGTGGTCGAGTTCCCGGAGTCGCCGGATGATGTGTGCCGCTTTGTAGGCGGCGATCCCACCGGCGACGCCGAGTACGATTCTCACTGGTCGCTGAAGTCGATCGCGCCGTCGTTGCTCACAGGAGCGGTGGCTTCGGCCTCGGGTGCGGCCTGGATGAAGTCGGCTTCGGAGACCTCGCGGGCGACGATCTTCGACTCGTTGACCTCACGCAGAGCGATCGACAGAGGCTTCTCGTTGGTGCCCGGCGTGACGAGCGGACCGACGTTCTCGAGCAGTCCCTCCTGCAGCTGGGCGTAGTACGAGTTGATCTGACGGGCGCGCTTTGCCGCGATCGAGACCAGTTCGTACTTCGAACCGGTGACGTTGAGCAGATCGTCGATCGGAGGGTTGGTGATGCCTTCAGGCTGTGCGGGCAAGGAGATTCCCATCTAATCGGAAGTGGATATACCCATCAATGATAGGAGTTCTTCGGCCGCAGTGCGAACGTGGTCGTTCACAATGGTCACGTCGAACTCCGATTCGGCGGCCAATTCGCGTTTCGCGGTGGCCAGTCGTCGTTCCTGCTCCTCCTCCGTTTCGGTGCCTCGACCGGTCAGTCGGGAGACGAGTTCGTCCCAGCTGGGCGGGGCGAGGAAGACGAAGCGGGCATCGGGCATCTTCTCTTTGACTTGGCGGGCTCCCTGCAGATCGATCTCCAGCAGCGCGGGAATCCCCTGGTCGAGCTTCTCCTCCACCGGGGCCGAAGGCGTGCCGTAGCGGTGGCGTCCGTGGACGACGGCGTATTCGAGCAGGCGATCCTCGGCGATGAGGGTGTCGAAGGCGTCGTCGGTGAGGAAGTGATAATGGACACCATCGATCTCACCGGGGCGTCTGGGTCGGGTCGTGGCCGACACGGAGAACCAGACCTCGGGGTGGTTCTGCCGAATATAGGTGCTGATGGTGCCTTTTCCGACGGCGGTCGGACCCGCGAGGACGGTGAGTCGATTATTCACAGATCTGAGGTTGTCACACTCAGGAATATTTCTCCAACAGGGCGGACTTCTGGTGGACGCCCAGACCTTTGATCCGACGGGAGGTGGCGATGCCGACCTCTTCCATGGCGGCTTCGGCGCGCCGGTCGCCGACTCCGGGCAGAGCTCTGAGCAGATCGAGCACACGCATCTTCGCCAGTGCTTCGTCGTCTGCTGCCTTCTTGAGCACGGCCGCGAGATCGGTATCGCCGGTCTTCAGCGCCGACTTCACTTCGGCTCGTGCCTGACGTGCCTTGAACGCTTTGTCCAACGCAGCGGAACGCTGTTGCGGGGTCAACGGTTCGAGTGCCACTTTGTCTCCTCTGTCACCATGAACGGGCAGGTAGGGAAGTTGTCTCAGTCTAAGACAAAATCCCTGCCGAGAGGCGATATGAGCAGAAATTTGTGTCGTGGCGAGCCGGAATCCGCCCGTCGACGGAACACCGAAACCGGTGTTCGGACCGCCCCCGCGATCCGAACACCGCTGTTCAGTCGGTGACCGTCAGCGCACGATTGAGCGCGGCGGCGGTTTCGGCCAGACCGTCGGGTCCGGCACCGAGCACCGCCCGGGAGGCGGTGGCGAGCACCTGTCCCGATTCCAGCGCCCGGCCGCCGAAGACCGCCCGCAGCTCGGTCAGGCCCGCACCCTGTGCACCGACGCCCGGAGCGAGGATCGGTCCCCCGCAGTCACTGGGATCGAAACCCAGATCGCGCGCTGCGGTGCCGATGGTCGCGCCGACGACGAGTCCGAAGGGACCGAGCTCGTCGGGTGTCCCCAGTGCCTGAGCATTGCGCTGCCGGACTCGGGACACGATCGATCCGGCCACCGATTCGCGGTCTCTCACGGCATGCTGGACTTCTGCCCCTTCCGGATTCGAGGTCAGTGCCAGGACGAACACGCCCTTGCCGTGAGCGGCAGCGAGTTCGAAGGCCGGCTCCAGAGCGCCGAATCCGAGGTAGGGCGAGACCGTGATCGAGTCCGCGGCCAGCGCCGAGGCGGGGTCGAGGTAGGCCTTCGCGTAGGCACCCATGGTCGACCCGATGTCACCGCGTTTGATGTCGAGGACGGTGAGCAGTCCGGCGTCCCTGGCCGCGGCCAGTGTCTCTTCGAGAGCAGCGACTCCGGCGGAGCCGTACTGTTCGAAGAACGCGGACTGCGGTTTGACGGCGGCCACCGAGCCCTTGAGCTCGGAGACCGTGCGGAGGGCGAACTCCCGTACGCCTGCGGCGCTGGCGGGCAGCCCCCAGGAGGCGAGAAGATGCTCGTGCGGGTCGATGCCCACACACAGCGGCCCGTGCTCGTCCATGGCGGCTGCCAGTCGGGCGCCGAACATCAGGCGTTCCAATCCTGCAGGCTGCGCACGTCGAACTTCGAGTCGCGGATGACCTCGAGGGAGGTCACGGCGGCGGCGAATTCGGCCAGCGTCGTGATCAGCGGCACGGAGTTCGCGGTCGCCGCGGCTCGGATCTCATAGCCGTCGGCGCGTTCCTGCCGACCCGACGGCACGTTGATGACCATGTCGATGGTGCCCGCGGTGAGGTAGTCGATGACCGTGCGGTCTTCGGCATCGGCCTCGAAGTGCTTGTGCACCTGTGTGGTCTTGATTCCGTAGCGGGAGAGCACGGCCGCGGTGCCGGTGGTCGCGACGACGTCGAAGCCCATATCGACGAGCTCCTTGACCGGCAGCACCATGGCGCGCTTGTCCCGATCGGCCACCGACACGAACACGGTGCCCGAGGTCGGCAGCTTCACAGATGCCCCGAGCAGTCCCTTCGCGAAGGCGGTCGGGAAGTTGTGGTCGATGCCCATGACCTCACCGGTCGAGCGCATCTCGGGGCCAAGGATCGAGTCGATGATCTTGCCTTCGACGGTGGTGAACCGTCGGAACGGCAGGACTGCCTCCTTGACGGCGATCGGATGGTCGAGCGGCAGGGTCGAGCCGTCGCCGGCCGCTGCCAGCAGATCTCCGCGCAGATCCTCGATCTTGCGGCCCACGGCGATGAGAGCCGCGGCCTTGGCCAGCTGGGTTGACGTCGCCTTCGAGACGAAGGGCACGGTCCGCGAGGCACGGGGGTTGGCTTCGATGACGTGGAGGACATCCGCGGCGATGGCGAACTGGATGTTGAGCAGTCCGCGTACGCCCACACCTTCGGCGATGGCCTTCGTGCCCTGGCGGACGCGCTCGAGCACGTCCTCACCCAGAGTCAGCGAGGGCAGTACGCAGGCGGAGTCACCGGAGTGGATTCCGGCCTCCTCGATGTGCTCCATGATTCCGCCGATGTAGACCTCGTTGCCGTCGTAGAGGGCGTCGACGTCGATCTCGATGGCGTCTTCGAGGAACCGGTCGACGAGGACCGGACGGTCGGTCGAGATCTCCGTGGCGCTGGCCATATAGTCGAGCAGCTGGGTGCGATCGTAGACGATCTGCATTCCGCGTCCGCCGAGGACATAGGAGGGCCGCACGAGCACCGGGTAGCCGATGTTCTCCGCGATCGCTGCGGCTTCCGCTGCGGTCACTGCGGTGCCGTGCTTGGGGGCAGTGAGACCGGCCCTCTCCAGCACGGCTCCGAACTCTCCGCGGTCCTCGGCCAGATCGATGGCTTCGGGCTGGGTGCCGAGCACCGGCACACCCGCGGCCTTGAGCTTGTCGGCCAGGCCCAGCGGGGTCTGTCCACCGAGAGTGCACACGACGCCGAGGACCTCGCCGGCGGCGAGTTCGGCGTGGTAGACCTCCATGACGTCTTCGAACGTCAGGGGTTCGAAGTACAGGCGATCGGCGGTGTCGTAGTCCGTCGACACGGTCTCCGGGTTGCAGTTGACCATGATCGTCTCGTAGTCGGCCGACCCGATCGCCATGGTCGCGTGCACGCACGAGTAGTCGAACTCGATGCCCTGGCCGATGCGGTTCGGTCCCGAGCCGAGGATGATCACTGCCGGGCGTTCGCGCGGCATGACCTCGGTCTCGGAGTCGTAGCTCGAGTAGTGGTAGGGAGTCTTCGCTTCGAATTCTCCGGCGCAGGTGTCGACCGTCTTGAACACCGGGCGCACGCGCAGTGCATGGCGGATGCCGGTGACGACGCTCGTGTCGAGGCTGCGCAGTCCCGCGATCTGCTCGTCGGAGAAACCGTGGTTCTTCGCGACCCGCAGGACCTGCTCGTCCAGTTCGTCGGCGTCGCGGACATAGGCGGCCACCTCGTTGATGAGCTGGATCTGGTCGAGGTACCAGGGATCGATCTCGCAGGCGTCGAAGACCTCTTCGGCGCTCAGGCCGGCGGCGAGTCCGCGCTGGACCGAGTGGATGCGGTCGGCAGTGGCGTGCGAGATCGCTTCGAGGACGGATTCGCGGACGTCGTCGTCGGAGACGTCGGGCAGGTCGGTCCAGCTGAACGCGGAGTCCTTCTGCTCGAGTGAACGCATCGCCTTCTGCAGCGCGGTGGTGAAATTGCGGCCCAGGGCCATGACCTCACCGACGGATTTCATCGTCGTCGTCAGGGTCGGATCCGCGGCCGGGAACTTCTCGAAGGTGAAGCGCGGGATCTTCACGACCACATAGTCCAGGGTCGGTTCGAAGCTGGCCGGAGTGACCTTCGTGATGTCGTTGGGGATCTCGTCGAGCGAGTAGCCGACGGCGAGCTTCGCGGCCATCTTCGCGATCGGGAAGCCGGTGGCCTTCGATGCCAGCGCCGAAGACCGGGAGACGCGTGGGTTCATCTCGATGGTGATGATGCGTCCGGTCCTGGGGTCGACGGCGAACTGGATGTTGCAGCCGCCGGTGTCCACGCCGACGGCCCGGATGATGGCGATGCCGATATCGCGCATCGACTGGTATTCCCGGTCGGTCAGCGTCAGGGCCGGGGCCACTGTGATCGAGTCACCGGTGTGCACGCCGACGGGGTCGACGTTTTCGATCGAGCACACGACGACGACGTTGTCCTTGTTGTCGCGCATGAGCTCGAGCTCGTATTCCTTCCACCCGAGGATCGATTCCTCGAGCAGCACCTCGTGGGTGATGGAATCGGACAGGCCGGCGCCGGCGATGCGGCGCAGATCGGCTTCGTCATAGGCCATACCCGAGCCGAGGCCGCCCATGGTGAACGAGGGGCGGACGACGACCGGGTAGTTGAGCTCCTCGGCGGCGGCAAGGGCTTCGTCGAGGGTGTGGCAGATGGCGGATCTGGCCACTTCGGCGCCGCAGGCCTCGGCGATGTCTTTGAACTTCTGGCGGTCCTCGCCGCGCTGGATGGCGTCGACGTCGGCACCGATGAGTTCGACGCCGTACTTCTCGAGCACTCCGGCGTCGTGGAGGGCGATGGCCGCGTTGAGTGCGGTCTGTCCGCCCAGGGTGGGCAGGAGCGCGTCGGGGCGTTCCTTCTCGATGATCGTCTCGATGACGTCCGGATCGATCGGTTCGACGTAGGTGGCGTCGGCGATGTCCGGGTCGGTCATGATCGTCGCCGGGTTCGAATTGATGAGGATGACGCGCAGGCCCTCGGAGCGCAGCACGCGGCAGGCCTGGGTGCCGGAGTAGTCGAATTCGCAGGCCTGGCCGATGACGATGGGGCCGGAGCCGATGACAAGGACGGATTTGAGGTCGTGTCTCAATGGCATTGGGGGTTCTCTCCTTAGGCCTGGGCAGCCGAATCGGCCTGGGAAGCGGACATGAGGTCGACGAAGCGATCGAACAGGTAGCTCGAATCGTGCGGGCCGGCCGCAGCCTCGGGGTGGAATTGGACGGAGAAGGCGGGAATGTCGAGGCAGGCGAGTCCCTCGACGACGTCGTCGTTGAGGCACACATGGGAGACGGTCACCCGGCCGTAGTCGGCCTTGTGCGGGGCGGTGGTCTCGCCTGTCAGCGGAGCGTCGACGGCGAAGCCGTGGTTCTGCGAGGTGATCTCGACCTTCTCCGTGGTCCGGTCCATCACGGGCACGTTGATCCCGCGGTGGCCGAAGGGCAGCTTATAGGTGCCGAAGCCCAGGGCCCGACCGAGCAGCTGGTTGCCGAAGCAGATGCCGAAGAACGGGATTCGGGCGTCGAGCACGGCGCGCAGCAGTTCGACCTGGTCGTCTGCGGTGGCGGGGTCGCCGGGGCCGTTCGAGAAGAAGACTCCGTCGACGCCCAGGGCCCGGATCTCGTCGAAGCTGATCGTCGACGGCAGCAGGTGCACGTCGATTCCGCGTTCGCTCAGTCGTTCGGGGGTCATCGATTTGATGCCGAGGTCGACGGCGGCGACGCTGAAGCGCTTCTCCCCGCGGGCGGGGATGAGTCGGGGTTCGGTGATCGAGACCTCGTCGACGAGGTTGGCTCCGGCCATCTGCGGAGACGCCTGGACACGGGCGAGGAGTTCGGATTCGGGCGCCTCGGCGGCGGGTCCGGAGAAGATGCCCACGCGCATGGCTCCCTTGTCGCGCAGGTGGCGGGTCAGGGCTCGGGTGTCGACGTCGGAGATGCCGACGATCCCGGACTCGGTCAGCCAGTCGGCCAGGTCGCCTTCGGAGCGCCAGTTCGATGAGATCCGGGAGGCATCGCGGACGACGTAGCCGGCGGCCCAGATCTGGGCGGATTCGTCATCGGTGCGGTTGACTCCGGTGTTGCCGATGTGCGGAGCGGCCTGGATGATGATCTGTCGGTGGTAGGACGGGTCTGTCAGCGTCTCCTGGTAGCCGGACATGGCGGTGACGAACACGGCTTCACCGGTGGTTTCGCCGATGTGTCCGTAGGCGGATCCGTGGAAGGTCCGGCCGTCTTCGAGGACGAGGACGGCGGGGGTGGTGGAAAAGCTCATTGTGCCTCTTCGATCATTTCGCGGATGCGGTCGACGGTGGGGGTGGTGGATGCGGCGTAGCGGGCGCGGAAGCCCGTGTCGACGAGGGTGTCGCCCAGGTGCCAGGTGATGCGGATGATGCCTCCGCGTTCGACGAATTTCCCGATCATCCCGTTCGTGGTGTCCACGGAGACGATGTCGCGGCGCGGGATGAGGAAGTCCTCGCGTCCGGCAAGGTCCATGATCACTCCCCCGTCGGTGACGACGAGTTCCCCGGTGGTGCGGATGCCCAGGCCGTGGACGGCGACGCGTTCGAGCGGATGGCCGGCCTTCGTCGTCGACACATAGGAGCCTTCGACCGGCTCGCCCACGGCCTTGATGCCCATATGGGGCTTCGGCGGGGTGATGACCTCTGACTGGGCCCGTTTGCGTCGGCTCCATCCCCAGGCGATCGCGACGATCACGAGGAGGATGACTGCCGCGACGATGAGTGTGCCTATTGTTGTGTCCATGTTGCTCCTGCCGGGTGGGGTGTGGTGAGTGCCCCTGCGGCCAAGACCCGGTGGCCGTAGAAGAAGGTGTCGGTGACCTGCGCGGTGACTTCGACGCCGGCGAAGGGGTTGTTGCGTCCCTTTGTGGCGTGGTCGGCGGGTTCGATGCGGTGCGGTGCTGCCGGATCGACGAGGACGATGTTCGCACTCGCTCCGAGCTCGAGGCTGCCGTGCCCGGAGGCTCCGGTGATCCGGGCCGGAGCCGAGGACATCACGCGCGCCACATCGCCGAAGTCGAAGTCGTGGTCGGCCATGGCGGCGACGACGATCGACAGGGCGGATTCCATGCCGACCATGCCCATGGCCGCTGCGGTCCATTCGCTGCACTTGTGTTCGGCGGTGTGCGGGGCGTGGTCGGTGCCGACGACGTCGATCGTGCCGTCTGCCAGTGCAGCTCGGAGTGCCTGCACGTCGCGGTCGGTGCGCAGCGGCGGGTTGACCTTGTAGACGGGGTCGAACGTGCGCACGAGTTCGTCGGTGAGCATGAGATGGTGCGGTGTGACCTCGGCGGTGACGGCGATCCCCCGTGCCTTGGCCCAGCGGATGAGGTCGACGCTGCCGGCCGTGGAGACGTGGCAGATGTGGAGTCGGGACCCGACGTGTTCGGCCAGGAGCACATCGCGGGCGATGATCGACTCCTCGGCGACGGCTGGCCAGCCGGGCAGTCCGAGTTCGGCCGAGACCGTTCCCTCGTTCATCTGTGCGCCTTCGGTCAGGCGTGGTTCCTGTGCGTGCTGGGCGATGATCCCGTCGAAGGTCTTGACGTATTCGAGGGCGCGGCGCATGAGCAGCGGATCGGAGACGCAGATTCCGTCATCGGAGAACATCCGCACGCGAGCTCCGGAGCGCGCCATGGCTCCCAGCTCGGCGAGCTGCTTTCCCTCGAGTCCGGTGGTCACGGCGCCGACGGGTACGACTTCGGTGAATCCGGCGGCGCGGCCGAGGCGGTGAACCTGTTCGACGACGCCGGCGGTGTCGGCCACGGGCGCGGTGTTCGCCATGGCGTGAACGCAGGTGAACCCTCCCGAGGCGGCTGAGCGTGATCCGGTGAGCACGGTCTCGGCGTCTTCCTTGCCGGGTTCGCGCAGGTGGGTGTGCATGTCGACGAGTCCCGGCAGGGCCACGAGTCCTGCGGCGTCGACTGTTTCATAGTCGCTTGTGCTCAGCAGTTCGGGGTCGACGATGCGACCGTCCTGGATCGCGATATCGGCGACTCCGCGTCCGAGCACATCGGCACCGCGGATGAGGTAATCAGTCATTGGTCTCCTCCTGACCGGTCAGCAGACGGTAGAGGACCGCCATGCGCACGCTCACTCCGTTCTCGACTTGGTCGAGGACGAGGGCGCGGGGTGAGTCCGCTGCGGCAGCGGAGATTTCGAAGCCGCGGTTCATGGGCCCTGGGTGCATGATGAAGCTCGTCTCCGGCAGTTTGGCCAGACGAGCCGCGCTCAGTCCCCACAGGCGGGCGTATTCGCGTTCGTTGGGGAAGAAGGATTCGTGCATCCGCTCGTGTTGGACGCGCAGCATCATCACGGCTGCAAAGTCCTCGGCGCTCAGCGCCGAATCGAAGTCGTAGTGGATGGTCACCGGCCAGTTCGACACTCCCCAGGGCAGCAGGGTGGGTGGTGCGATGAGGTGGACGTCCGCGCCGAGGCGGGCGAGCAGGTGGACGTTCGACCGAGCCACTCGGGAGTGCAGGATGTCTCCGACGATGGCAACCTTCGCTCCGTCGAGTCCCTGACCGCGGGGTCCCCCTTGCACCGGCCCCGAGGCGGGGACTCCGGCGAGTGCCCGACGCAGGGTGAAAGCGTCGAGGAGCGCCTGGGTGGGGTGTTCGTGGGTGCCGTCGCCGGCGTTGACGACGGGGACGTCGATCCACCCGGTATGGGCGAGGCGGTGGGCGGTGCCCGCTCCGGAATGGCGGACGACGATGGCATCGGCGCCCATCGCCGAGATCGTCTGGATCGTGTCCTGGAGGCTCTCACCCTTCGACACGGAGGAGCCCTTGGCGGAGAAGTTGAGCACATCGGCCGAGAGCCGTTTGGCTGCGGCCTCGAAGGACAGTCGGGTGCGTGTGGAGTCCTCGAAGAACAGGTTGACCACTGTGCGTCCCCGCAGCACGGGGAGCTTCTTGACCTCGCGTTCGGAGACGAGAGTCATCTCCTCGGCGATATCGAGGATGCCGATGGCGTCGTCTCGGCTCAGCGATGCGGTGTCGAGCAGATGTTTCATTCGCGGCCTCCCGAGATGCTCACGGAGTCGTCTCCGTCGATTTCGGTCAGGGAGACGTTGACGCGTTCGCTGCTAGAGGTCGGAAGGTTCTTGCCGACATGGTCGGCACGGATCGGAAGGTCCCGGTGGCCGCGGTCGACGAGGACGGCGAGGCGGACCTTGGCGGGCCGACCGACATCGGCAAGGGCGTCGAGGGCGGCGCGGATGGTGCGTCCGGAGAAGAGCACATCGTCGACGAGGACGACGGTCTTCGCATCGATTCCCGCACTCGGGATGGTGGTGGGTTCGGGCGCCCGGTAGGAGCCGCCGCGCAGATCGTCACGGTACATGGTGATGTCGAGGCTGCCGGCGAGTTCGCCTGCGGTCTCGGGCCGGCCGGAGATGGAGGCGATCGCCTCGGCGAGTCGGTGGGCGAGCGGGACTCCGCGGCGCGGAATGCCCAGGAGGACGAGGTCGTCGCTGCCCTTGTTGGATTCGATGATCTCGTGCGCGATGCGGGTGATCGCCCGCGAGATATCGGGGGCGTCCAGCACTGTTCGCTGTGTCATATTTCCCCTTCTCCGCCTCTCTGGACGGTGGTTAAAGGAGTGGTTCGATTCGATTGTAAACCCGGTGGGGTGCCCACCGGCGGGCGGGTCCGGAGTGCGGACCCGCCGCCTCAGATGAGTGTCGGTTTGACGTCGAGGATGCGGGAGAGCAACCCCGAGACGAAGCCGGGAGAGTCATCTGTGGAGAACTGTCTGGCCAGGGACACTGCTTCGTCGATGGCCACTTTGTCGGGTACCTCGTCGTTGTACAGCATCTCCCAGGTCCCGATCTCCAGCAGCGACCGGTCGACGGCCGGCATCCGATCCAGGGTCCAGCCTTCTGAGTAGGTGGAGATGATCTCGTCGATCTCCGCCTGCTTCTCGGTGATGCCCTTGACGATCTCGACCGCGTATTCCTTCATCGGGTAGTCGGGATCGTTCGACCGCATGGTGACGAGTTCGTCCATGGCCAGTCGACGCTGCCCGGCTTCGAAGAGCAGCTCGAGAGCCCGGCGACGGGCTCGGGTACGTGCGGACGCCACTTACTTGACGCGACCGAGGTAGTCGCCGCTGCGGGTGTCGACCTTGACCTTCACGCCTTCTTCGAGGAACAGGGGCACCTGGATCTCGTAGCCGGTCTCGAGGGTCGCGGGCTTCGAACCACCGGTCGAACGGTCGCCCTGGAGTCCGGGTTCCGTGTGGGTGATGGTCAGTTCCACCGAGGGCGGCAGCTCGACAGAGAGCGGGGTGCCTTCGTGGAAGGAGATCTGCAGATCCTGGTTCTCGAGCATGTAGTTCGCGGCGTCGCCGACGAGGTCTGCGGAGATGTTGACCTGGTCGTAGTCCTTGGCATCCATGAACACGTAGTCGGTGCCGTCATGGTAGAGGTACTGCATATCGCGGCGGTCGACATTCGCGGTCTCGACCTTGGTGCCGGCGTTGAAGGTCTTGTCGATGATCTTGCCGGAGATGACATTCTTCAGCTTGGTGCGGACGAAGGCCGGTCCTTTTCCGGGCTTGACGTGCTGGAATTCGAGCACCTGCCACAGCTGGTTGTCGAGGTTGAGCACAAGGCCGTTCTTCAGGTCGTTCGTTGTCGCCACTAATTCGTCCTTCTTCGGTTCAGTCCTGATCACCGAATGGTGATCGCAGTCGGCACGACGCGTCGGAGGACCCCGAGGTGCGGGGTCGACGAACGCGCCACTGGGCAAGTCTAGCAAGCCCAGCGGGACGCTTCCATCCGGGCGGGGTCAGTCGAGGCCGAGGCCGATGCCGAGGGGAACCGTCGGCGAATCCTCGCCGATCTCCTGGTAGGCGGTGAAGAGGATGGAGGCATCGGGGATCTCGACGGTGCTCGGTTCGCCGATATCACTGAGCAGCACCATCCGCAGCATCGCCCCGCGGGCCTTCTTGTCCCTCTTCATCGTGTCCAGCAGCTGCGGCCACACATCGGAACGGTAGCCCACCGGCAGTCCGAGTTTGCCGAGCAGTTCACGATGGAGGTCGACGACTTCATAGGGCAGGCTCTTGATCATCGACGCCACCTCGGCGGCGAAGACCATGCCCACCGATACGGCGGCACCGTGACGCCACTGGTAGCGCTCCTTGTGCTCGATCGCATGGCCGAGGGTGTGGCCGTAGTTGAGTATCTCCCGGCGTCCGGACTCCTTGAAGTCTCCGGAGACGACATCGGCCTTGACCCGGATGGAACGTTCGATGAGTTCGCGCAGCACAGGGCCGTGCACATCGGCGATCTCGTCCTTCGAGTGGTTCGATACGAGATCGAGGATCGCGGGGTCGGCGATGAATCCGGTCTTGACCACCTCGGCGAGGCCGGTGAACAGTTCGTTCTCCGGCAGGGTTCCGAGCGTGTCGAGGTCGACGAGGACACCGGCGGGTGCGTGGAAGGAGCCGACGAGGTTCTTGCCTTCGGCCGTGTTGATCCCGGTCTTGCCGCCGACGGAGGCGTCGACCATGCCGAGCACGGTGGTGGGGATGTGGATGACCTTGATTCCGCGCAGCCAGGTGGCGGCGACGAATCCGCCGAGGTCGCTCACCGCTCCCCCGCCGACGGTGATGATCGCGTCGGTGCGGGTGAAGTCGGATTGGCCGAGGACCTGCCAGCAGAATGCGGCGACCTGGACGTGTTTGGCCTCTTCGGCGTCGGGGATCTCCGCGGCCACGGCCTCGAGACCGGCTGCGGCAAGGTCGTCGCGAACGGTCTCACCGGTGGTGCGCAGTGCGCGGGGGTGGATGACGAGGACCTTCTCGACGCGGTTTCCGAGCAGCTCTGGCAGTTCGCCGAGCAGTCCCTGGCCGACGAGGACGGGGTAGGTCCCGCCGGCGTCCACATTGATGCGTGTGAGGCTCATTCGTCCGTCTTCCTGATCGTTCATCGTCTTCTCTCAAGGCTCGGCCGCCCGGTGAGTGCTCGGAGTCGAGGCACCTGCTCCGTGGGCCGGATCCAGCCTAGCCCTCACAGGCTCCCGGCGGCGAAACGGGTGACCGATGTGGTCGCAGACGTCTCACCGCCAGGGCCGTGCTCAGCGCTGCTGACCGGATCCGTCGTCGTCGGGATCGGCGTATTTCGCGTACTCCTCGGCTCGCTGCAGACCGGTGAGGACGTCAACGACTCGGTTGACCACCGTCGACGGCGGTGAGTTCGAGGCCTGGACCCGGAAGGTCGCGACCTGCTCGTACAGGGGTTCGCGTTCGTTGACCAGGGCCAGCCAGTTCTCCACCGGGCTGCCGGCACCGCGCAGCAGCGGTCGGTGCGGGGCGGTCAGCCGCTGGGACACTGTGTCGACGTCGATATCGATGTGCACGACCTTGATCGCCGGATGTCGCAGCTGGGCCCGGGTGCCGGGGTTGAGGATCGCTCCTCCGCCCAGGGACACGATGCCCGGACGATCGAGCAGACGACGCAGTGCTCTGCGCACGACCTCGCGTTCGATGCGTCGGAAGTGGTCTTCGCCGCGTTCGACGAAGATCTCCGAGATGACCCCGTACTTGTCGACGATATTCGCGTCCGTGTCCGTCAGCGGCAGGCCGAGCCGGTCGGCGAGCAGCCGACCGATCGTCGATTTCCCTGCCGCCGGCGGACCGGAGAGCACGATGCGCGAGAGCGCGGCGGGGACCGGTTCCAGGGGCGGAACCGGTTTGGGCAGCGGGGTGTGGTTCATTGTCCGATGCGGAGGTTCTCCGGAATGGCCGCGACATAGGCGTCCAGGTTCCGCTTCGTCTCGGCAACGGAGTCTCCGCCGAACTTCTCGACGACGGCTTCGGCGAGCACCAGTGCCACCATGGCTTCGGCGACGACTCCCGAGGCGGGAACTGCGCACACGTCGGAACGCTGATGGTTCGCCTTCGCGGCCTCACCGGTTTCGACGTCGACCGTCGCCAGGGCACGCGGCACCGTGGCGATCGGCTTCATCCCCGCCCGCACCCGCAGCGGACCGCCCGTGGACATTCCGCCTTCCGTGCCACCGGCACGATTGCTCGTGCGACGGAATCCGTCGGGTCCGACTTGCAGTTCGTCATGGGCCTGCGAGCCGGGACGCTTCGTGGTGAGGAAACCGTCTCCGACTTCGACGCCCTTGATCGCCTGGATGCCCATGAGGGCACCGGCCAGACGGGAGTCGAGACGACGGTCCCAATGCACGTGGGAGCCCAGCCCCGGAGGCAGGTCGTAGGCGAGGACTTCGACGACTCCACCGAGGGTGTCCCCGGCCTTCTTCGCCGCGTCGATCTCGGTGACCATCGCCGCCGAGAGGTCGGCGTCGAAGCAGCGGACAGGATCTGCGTCGAGGGCTTCGACATCGGCCGCGGTCGGCAGCGCAGGCAGCGCATCGGCAGCGTGTTCGGCGCCGCCGATGGCCACGGTGTGGGAGACGAGGGTGATGCCCAATTCGCCGAGGAACTTCGCGGCCACCGTGCCCAGTGCCACGCGCATCGCGGTTTCACGCGCCGAGGCGCGCTCCAACACGGGGCGGGCTTCGTCGAAGCCGTACTTCTGCATGCCGACGATATCGGCATGGCCCGGACGCGGCCGAGTCAGCGGGGCGTTGCGCGCCAGTCCTTCGAGTTCGGACGCGTCGACGGGATCCGGGCTCATCACGGATTCCCACTTCGGCCATTCGGTGTTGCCGACCTCGATCGCCACCGGTGAGCCCAAGGTCTGCCCGTGGCGGACACCGCCGAGGAGACGCACCTCGTCGGCTTCGAACTTCATCCGTGCGCCGCGGCCATAGCCGAGTCGGCGGCGAGCCAGGCTCGCACGAATATCGTCCCTGGTGATCGGTACATGGGCGGGAAGCCCCTCAATGATCCCAGTCAGCGCTTCGCCGTGGGATTCGCCTGCAGTCAGCCATCTCAACATTCCACCGATTCTACAAAAGTATTGGGGCGAACAGGCACCCGAGCCACATGCCGGAAAGCATGGCCGGTCCGAAGGCGATGGTCACCCCGCGCACCCGCCCGGCTCGGATCGCTCCGATGAGCGCCCAGGCCCCGCTGATGAGCATCATGGCGACAAGCACGAGCGCAGGTGCCCACGGATCGAAGAGACCGGGCACGGCGAAGACGATGAACGCGAGCTTGACGTCCCCGAGCCCCATCGTCCGCGCCCGCAGCGCTCGACCCACCAGGTGCACTGCCGTGAAGAAGACGAGGCCGATGAGTCCTGCGAAGAATGACGCGAACCACATCGGCAGTTCTCCGAGCACGGAGCCCGTGATCAGGAGTCCCAGGGCGACCAGAGACAGGGGAATGACCATCCGATCAGGCAGTCTGCGGACGCTCAGGTCTGCGGTGACGAGGAATGGCGTGGCGCCGGAGACGAGTCCCAGCAGCAGGGCGGAGACGATGCGATCGGCGGAGTTCGGCTGGCCCGGGGCGAACGTCGTTCCGCCCAGCGGCGCATAGGCGCTCCACCCGGTCTCCAGTGGTGCGAGCACGAAGAGGGTGAATACGACGGCGACTGCCGCGGCGATGATGGGGCCGAGCAGCATCGGTCCCATGCCGCGAGCCCATCTGGATGACTGCCACCGTTGCAGGTGCGCGGAGTCGTTGAGCCAGGCCCGTGGGGTCACGGCGAGGATGAGACCGCAGGCCAGAGCGGCCAGAACCGTGACTCCGATGGTCATCCCGTGCAGCACTCCGGTGTCCATCGCGATCGCCGGTTCAGTCCTGCGCCCGGACCGGCGGGACCTCGAGTGCTGCGTACATGGCCGCCGTGACCCGCGCGGTCAGGTCGTCTGCCGCCGGCACTGCCTGCGACGTCGGCAGGGTCTCCGTCGTCGTCGGGCCGTCGGCCCTGGCTGCGGCGAGGAACATCTCGAACTGGGCGACGGCCTGTTCGACGAGCATGGCGGTTCCGGCGACGGGGCGCAGACCGTGCGCGGCAGCCGCGGCGAGGAAGGTCGAATCGGCGGCGTAGGCGACGTCGAGGGCGATCGCACCGGGGGCGAAGGAGTCATCCCAGATCGGGTCGGGGGCCGCCTCGGCGGGCAGGGTCGAGACGACGATCTCCGATGGACCGATCCAGGTCAGGTCGCCCACCGAGGCGGTCAGACCGATCCGCTCGGCCAGGTCGAGGACACGGCGGGCACGGTCCGGGCTGCGGACGCGGAAGTCCACGTGTGCGATCCCGAGATCGCGGCAGGCCACGAGCGCCGAGGCGGCCGTGGCTCCGGCGCCGAGGATCGTCGCGCGACCGGCTCCCGCACCATCGGCCGCGGCCGGTCCTGATTCCCTGTGCGGGGCGATGGCACGCACGATGCCCTCGACGTCGGTGTTCGCCACCTGCACTTCTCCGCGGTGGCGCACAAGGGTGTTGCCGGCGGCCGTCAGTGCCGCCGTCTCGTCGAGGTTCCACCCGCGTTCGGCGGCGAGTGTGACGAGTCGGTCCTTCAACGGCATCGTCAGCGAGAAACCGGTGTGATCGATGTGGGAGTCGAGGAATCCCTCGAGCTCCTCCGAGCCGATTTCGTACCGGGAGTACTCGCTGGATGCCAGGTTCAGCGCTGCGAAGGCGGCGCGGTGGAGCAGCGGGGATTTCGAGTGTGCGATCGGCGAACCGAGCACTGCGGCAAGGATCCTCACCGGCTATCCGTCGTCCTTGCTGTGCTCGCGCAGCCACTTGCGGTAGATCTCGACGTTCTTCTTGTGGTCCTCGTAGTTGTCGGCGAACTTGGTCTCCCCCGTGTCCGGGTTCGTCGCGACGAAGAACTGCCAGTCACCGTCGGCGGGTTCGAGCGCCGCCTCGACGGCGCCCTTGCTCGGCGAGTTGATGGGCCCGGGAGGCAGACCCTTCTTCTTGTACGTGTTGTACGGCGAGTCGGACTGGCGTTCCTTCTTCGTCGTCGTCAGGTCGGAGCGGGCACCGTGGATATAGGCCACGGTCGCATCCGATTGGAGCAGTCCCCCGGTCTGTGATTTGTCGGAGATGCGGTTGAGGAAGGACCTTGCCACCTTCGAGCGCACCTCGGGGTCTCCCGGGGATTCCTTCTCCACGAGGCTGGCCAGCGTGAGGATGCGGTTGGCGTCCTTGCTCTCGATTCCCAGTTCGTCGAGTTCGGTCTCGGTCTTGTCGACCATCTCCTGAACGATGTCCTCGGCGGTCTTCTGCTTGTTGAGGTCGTAGGTCGCCGGGTACAGATAGCCTTCGAGGCTCGGCGCGTCGATCTCGAGTCCGTAGTCCTTCGGGGTCTTATCGTCGATGGCTTTGTCGACCTCGTCGGCGTTCATCCCCGATTCGATCATGATCGCCTTGATCTCTTCGACCTGTTTGCCTTCGGCGACTGTGATCTTCGGCGGGGCGATGGGGTTGATGAGCGCTTCGACCGCGGCCTTCGAGCTCATCTTCTCCCGCATCGTCCAGGTCCCGGCCTGGATGGTCGCCTCACGGCGTTCGATCTCGTCGAGGAAGGGCTCGGAGTTCATGATCACTCCGGCCTCGACGAGCTGGTTGGCCACGGTGCGCGCCGAGGATCCGGGAGCTATCTCGATCGATACCTCGTTCGTGCCTTGCCCCTCGTAGTCGCCTTTCGGTCCGAACAGGTCGTCGAAGACTCCACCGGCCGCACGCACGCCGAAGAAGCCCCCGACGCCGAAGACGAGGATGCAGATGATCACGATCGTCGTCGTCCGTCGGCGGCGCATCATTCTGCGCCGTTTCTTCGCGCGGATCTCTGCGCGGGACAGTCCTTCGTCGGTCGAGAACTCTTCGGTGATCGGGCTCATACGTCGTTCTCCTCGTCGGGCATCTCACGGCCGGCGGGGACACCGGTGTTGTGTTCGTATTCGAGGGCGTTCTGGAGGATGATCACGGCGGCTTGGGCATCGACGATCTCGCGTCGCTGGCGTGACGATTTCCCGGCTGCGGCGAGAGCCTGGTGGGCCTCGACGGTGGTGAAGCGTTCGTCGACGAGACGGACGGGTGTGCCTGTGGCCGCGGCGATCCGGCGGGCGAATTCCAACGCCGAGGTGGCTGCGGCCCGGGCGGCGCCGTCGAGGGACTTCGGGTCCCCCACCAGGAGTTCGATGGGTTCGTATTCGTCGACGATATCGCGCAGCTGCCGCAGCGCCGCCGGTTCGTCTGCTCGACGAACGACGGTGAGCGGGGTGGCCAGAATCCCGTCGGGGTCGCTGGAGGCGACACCGATCCGCACGGAACCGATGTCGAGACCCAGCCGGCGACCTCGGCGGAAACTCACTGGATGGCTGCCTTGACCGCCGCAATGGCTGACGGGATCGCCGCGGGGTTGCTGCCCCCGCCCTGGGCGAGGTCGGGCTTGCCGCCGCCTCCGCCGCCGAGTTCGCCGCAGGCCAGCGCCACGAGCTTTCCTGCCTGCAGACCGGCGGCACGGGCCGCCTCGGTGGTGGCGATGACAACGACGGGCTTTCCGCTGCTGACTCCGATGCCGAAGATCACCGCCTGACGGTCGGCGACCCGGTTGCGCAGATCGGTGACCAGTGTGCGGATGTCTCCGGCATTGGCGATGTCGCCGAGTTCGGCCTGCACGAACAGCGTCTGGCCCACGGTCTGCGCCTCATCGAGGAACTTGCCCGAAGAGGCCAGCAGCTGCTGGGCGTTGAGGCGAGCGATCTCCTTCTCGGCGTCCTTGAGCCGGCTCATCAGGTCGGACACGCGTGAGGTGACGTCGGTGCCGGGGACCTTGAGCATCTCCGAGAGTGAGGACACGATGGTCCGCTCGGCGGCCAGGGACCGGAAGGCGTCCATGCCGACAGCGGCTTCGATGCGCCGGACTCCGGAGCCGACGGAGGCTTCGGAGAGCACGGAGATCGGGCCGACCTCCGCGGAGGCACCGACGTGGGTGCCGCCGCAGAGTTCGCGGGAGAAGGGTCCGCCGATGTCGACGACGCGCACGACGTTCGGGTACTTCTCGCCGAAGAGCGCCATGGCACCGGACTTCTTCGCGTCGTCGAAGGACATGTATTCGGTGCCGACTTCGTAGTTCGAGCGCACCGCGAGGTTCGCGACCTCTTCGATCTCGGCCCGCATCTGGGTGCTCGGGGCTTCGGGGAACGAATAGTCGAAGCGCATGTATCCGGGCTGGTTGAGCGAACCGGCCTGCACGGCGTGGCTGCCGAGGATCTCGCGCAGCGCAGCGTGGACGAGGTGGGTGGCGGTGTGGGCCTGTGCGCCCTGGAACCGGTGGTCGTGGTCGACGGCGGCGAGCACCTCGTCACCGACGCGCAGCTCTCCGTCGATCACCTCGACCCGGTGGGCAGGCAGTCCCTTGACCGGATTCTGGACGTCGCTGACCCGGGCGGTGAAGCCATGGCCGGAGATGAGGCCGACGTCGGCGCGCTGACCGCCGGATTCGGCGTAGAACGGGGTCAGGTCGAGGACGACGTCGCCGCTCTGACCGGCGGTGAGCACCTCGGCGGCGACCCCATCGACGACGATTCCTCGCACGCGGGAGTCGGACTCGAGTCGGTCATAGCCGACGAATTCGCTGGCACCTTCGTCGAGCAGCGCCGAATAGGCGGACAGGTCGGTGTGGCCGCCGCCCTTCTTCGCCTTGGCATCGGCCTTGGCGCGGGTGCGCTGTTCACTCATCAGCTCACGGAACCCGGCCTCGTCGACGCTCAGTCCGGCTTCGGACGCCATCTCGAGAGTGAGGTCGATGGGGAATCCGTGGGTGTCGTGGAGAGCGAAGGCGATGTCCCCGCTGATAGTCTTGTCCGCGCCGTCGAGTGACTTCGCGGCATTGGCGAACAGCTGAGTGCCGGATTCGAGGGTGCGCAGGAACGCCTTCTCCTCGGCGTAGGCGACCCGGGAGATGCGGTCGAAGTCCGTTTCGAGTTCCGGGTAGGACAGCTTCATGGCCTGCATGGAGACGGGCAGCAGCTCGGGCAGGACTTCTTCCTTGACTCCGAGCAGACGCATGGCACGCACGGCACGGCGGAGCAGGCGGCGGAGGATGTAGCCGCGGCCTTCGTTGCCGGGGCGGACCCCGTCGCCGATGATGATCAGGGCCGAACGGACATGGTCGGCGACGACGCGCAGCTGCACATCGGCGTGCTCGTCCTCGCCGTAGGTCCGGCCGGCCAGACGGCTGGCGGCCTCGATGACGGGGAAGACCTCGTCGATCTCGTACATGTTCTCCACGCCCTGGAGCAGGAAGGCGACACGTTCGAGTCCCATGCCGGTATCGATGTTCTTCGCCGGCAGCTCGCCGGCCACGTCGAAGTCGACCTTCGAGCGAACCTCGGAGAGTTCGAACTCCATGAACACGAGGTTCCAGATCTCGATGTAGCGGTCTTCGTCGGCCACGGGTCCGCCGTCGACGCCGTAGGCGGGGCCGCGGTCGAAGTAGATCTCCGAGCAGTAGCCGCCGGGGCCGGGCTGGCCGGTGTGCCAGTAGTTGTCCTCGTTGTCACGCAGCTGGATGCGCTCACGGGGAACGGAGGTCTCCTCGAGCCACATGTCGATGGTCTCGAGATCGTCCTCGTGCACTGTCGCCCACAGCAGCTCCGGGTCGAAGCCGAGGCCACCCTCGGCGACGGGGGTCGTCAGCAGTCCCCAGGCGAACTTGATGGCATCGCGCTTGAAGTAGTCGCCGAAGGAGAAGTTGCCGTTCATCTGGAAGAAGGTGCCGTGGCGGGTCGTCTTGCCGACCTCTTCGATGTCTCCGGTGCGCACGCATTTCTGGACGCTGGTGGCGCGGTTGAACGGGGCCGGCTCCCGGCCGGTGAGGTAGGGAATGAACTGGACCATTCCCGCGATGTTGAACAGGATGGACGGATCGGAGCTGATCACCGACGCCGAGGGGACCACGGTGTGCCCGTTCGCTTCGAAGTAGTCCAACCAGCGTTGTTTGATCTCTGCCGTCTTCAATCCAAGGCCTTTCAGATATTGCCTGTGCGCCGCCGGGCGGATGAGCCCGGCGCGACACTTACTCGTGCGTACCCGCACTTAACAGGGACCAGTTTAATGGCTCCGCCGCAATATGCGATGTGGCGCGGCGTGCCGGGTGGGTCAGAGTCGACCGCTCCCCGAGTCCGCCGCTCCCACTCCGTTCGGCGGACCACTTCCGCCCCCGCGACGTGCGTCCTGCGGAGTTTCTAACCGAACAGCCCACTTTCAGGTGAATAGCCCCTGTTTGAAACAGTGCTATTCGCCTTTGAGTGGGCCGAAGCCGAACCCGCTGACGCCCGCGCCGAACCTGCGGGTGCACGCGCCGTACAGTGGACGCCCGTGCCGTGAATGCGCGACTGCCCGGAACCGTGCGGTCCCGGGCAGTCGCGGTGGCGCGATGCGCTGTGTTCAGCAGATCAGCGCGAGTAGAACTCGACGACGAGCTGAACGTCACAGGTGATCGGCACCTCTTCGCGCTTCGGGGTGCGCAGCAGAGTTGCCTGCAGGCCCTCGAGGTTCACGTTGAGGTATCCCGGCGTTGCGGGCAGAACGTCCTTGTGACCACCGGCGGCGGCGACCTGGAACGGATCCATAGAAGCCGAACGCTCGTGCACCTGGATGGTCTGTCCTTCCTTCACGCGGAAGGAGGGACGGTCCACGCGCTGTCCGTCGACCGTGATGTGACGGTGGACGACGAACTGACGGGCCTGGGCCATGGTGCGGGCGAATCCCGAACGCAGGACGAGGGCGTCGAGACGCGATTCGAGGAGCTCGACCATTGTCTCACCGGTCAGACCGGGCAGACGGTTGGCTTCCTTGTAGGTCTTGAGCATCTGGGCCTCACGGATGCCGTACTGCGCGCGCAGACGCTGCTTCTCCTTGAGGCGGACCGAGTAGTCGCTGTCGTTGCGACGACGGGCGCGACCGTGCTCACCTGGAGGGTACGGGCGACGCTCGAAGTACTTCTCGGCCTTGGGTGTCAGAGCAATGCCGAGGGCGCGCGAGAGGCGCGTCATACGGCGATTACGTGCTGGTGCTGGCACTGTATTACCTTTCATCAATGTGTTCTGCCGCGGTGGGCCTCTGCGGTTCTCGCCCCGAACGCGACTGTTGTTTCCCCGGATGGGAAAGAGGGATTGAGCGTCGAGATCCGCTCGCACCGACCGCCTTTAGGGTGCAGGCACAACAGCTGTCCATCTTAGCGGGTGCACACCGCCCGTCGCAAAGCCGATCGGCGGCCTCGCCGCTGTGATCTTGCCGACTGAGGCGAACCGTCCGCCCTTGCCGGCCGACCGATCCGCAGGCACCGCTGTCACTGCCGGCAGCCCGCTGTCACTTCCGACAGTCGTCTTCGTGGCTGTCGATCGCGGCATCGGCCACGGCCGCTCCTGACCCGCTGTAGATGTTGATCACCGCGTGGACCCCGGCACGGGCGAAGTGCTCGGCCTGATCGGGACGTTGGACGACCGCGGCGATGGTCCCGGGGAAGCCGGCGATGCGCAGCTGTTCGAGAGCGAAGGTGTTCGAGTCGTGCAGCGCCATGGCGAGGACGACGGTGTGGGCGCTGCCCCCGACGACGAGGCGGTGCCAGAATTCGTGGTCGGTGGCGTCGCCTTCGAGCACTGTGAACTCGTCGGCGTGCAGGGCTTCGATGACTGTGTGGTCGTTGTCGATGCCGATGACGCTCCGGTCGCCGCGTTCGACGAAGCGCTCGTAGGCTCCGCGACCGATGCGGCCCATGCCGAGGACGACGACCTCCGCATCTCCGGTGTCGAGCGGCCGATCGTTCGCCCGCAGCCGGCTCTCGTTCTCGTCCGGCAGAATCGCGTCGAGCTTCGCGACGATCTGGAGGCTGTAGGCGTTCGCCAGGGAGGAGCCGATCATCCCCAACGCCACGGCGAGGGCGGTGATGGTCAGCCAGTTGCCCTCGAACAGTCCGTTGTCGACTCCGACGGTGACGACGATGAGTGCGAATTCGGAGAAGTTGCTCAGGGCCAGGCTGGTGCGCACGCTGGTGCGGTTGCGCAGGCCGAAGAGGCGACCCATGAGGTAGAAGCTCGCGAAGTTGAACGGCAGCAGCACGACGCACAGGGCCAGCGCCATGAGCAGATCCGACCAGGTGGGGACCGCTTGGAGCCCGATGACGACGAAGAACCCGACGAGGAAGAGCTCTTTGACGCTGAACAGCGACTTCGACATCTCCACGGCTCGCGGGTGGGTGGAGAAGAGAAGTCCGAGCACCAGGGCTCCGAGGTCGCCGTGGATGCCGACTGATTCGAAGGCGACATAGCCGGGCCCCAAGGCCATGACGACGCCGAAGAGGACGAGCAGCTCACCGCGTCCGACGCGGTCGAGAAGCCGTCGCAGCACCCAGACCACGGGAACGATCAGGACGAGCGCGAACGCCCAGGGACTCGGCGGCTCTTCGCCTGCGATCGTGATGAAGGCGACCGCAGCGAGGTCCTGGAGGACGAGGATCGCAATCGCGATCTGCCCGTAGTAGGACCCGTCGTCGGAACGGTCTTCGAGCACTTTGACCACGAGCACCGTGGAGGAGAACGAGAGGGCGAAGCCGAGCAGCGCCAAGGTGCCCAGTCCCCCGCCGACGCTGACGATGCCGATGGCTGCGGCAGCTCCGATCGTCCCGGCACCGAGGAGGACCACCGTGATCATGTGCAGCGCAGCGGTGCCATGGGCTTCGGGTTGGAGCAGGGAGCGCAGATCGAATTTCAGTCCGATCGTGAACAGCAGCAGGACGACTCCGATGTCCGAAACCTGCTGCAGTCCCGCGAAGGCGGTGAAGCCGAAGACGTGCAGGAGGAATCCGGCCGCGAGGAATCCGACGAGCGGCGGAATGCGCAGCTCATGGGCGATGAGTCCCAGCGCCAGCGCGGCGGCGATCGTGATGACGATGTCTGCCATGCCGTCCTCCTCGATCAGCGCCGCCGGCGACGTCTCTGCCCGTCACCGCGTCTGCTCCAAAGCTATCAGGGTCGCAGCAGCCGCCTGAGGTTCTCGAGCCTCTCAGCCATGCTGCGTTCCATTCCGTTGCCCGTCGGAGAGTAGTAGCGCTTGCCTCGCAGCGACTCCGGCAGGTACTCCTGATCGGCGACCCCGTGCGGATAGTCGTGCGAGTATTTGTAACCCTCACCGTGGCCGAGCTCTTTCGCCCCCGGATAGTGGGCGTCGCGCAGATGCATCGGCACTTCTCCGGCGAGTCCGTTCTTCACATCGGCGATCGCGGCGTCCAGGGCGCGGTAGCTCGCGTTCGACTTCGGGGCCAGCGCGAGGTAGGTGACCGCCTCGGCGAGGGGGATCCGTCCTTCGGGCATGCCGATGTTGGCAACCGCGGTCGAGGCGGCCACGGCGATCGGCAGCGCCTGCGGGTCGGCCATGCCGATGTCCTCGGCCGCAGAGATGACGACGCGACGGGCGATGAAGCGCGGGTCCTCACCGGCGACGATCATCCGCGCGAGATAATGCAGGGCCGCGTCGACATCGGATCCGCGGATGGATTTGATGAACGCGGAGACCACGTCGTAGTGCTGGTCGCCGTTCTTGTCGTAGCGCAGAACGGTTTCGCTGCTCGCTTCGGCGCAGGCCGATTCGGTGATCGCGATCGGTTCGTCGCCCGCCTCCTCCGACTGCGCGGCGGCGATTCCGGCGGCAGCTTCGAGGACGGTCAGTGATCGGCGGGCGTCGGCCCCGGCGATGCGGACGATGAAGTTCCGGGCCTCCTCGGTGAGGGTGAACTGTCCGGCCAAGCCGCGATCGGATTCGACGGCACGGTCGAGCAGATTGCCGACCGCCTCGTCGTCGAGCGGACGCAGCGTGAGCATGAGCGACCGCGACAGCAGGGGTGAGATGACGGAGAACGACGGGTTCTCCGTGGTGGCGGCCACGAGCACGACGAGCCGGTTCTCCACCGCTGGCAGCAGGGCATCCTGCTGGGCCTTCGAGAACCGGTGGATCTCGTCGAGGAAGAGAACGGTGGTCCGTCCGTACATCTCCCGTTCGCGGCGGGCGCTCTCGATCACCTGGCGCACGTCCTTGACGCCCGCGGTGATGGCGGAGAGCTCGACGAAGGTACGGCCCGGGGCATGGGAGATGACATGGGCCAGCGTGGTCTTTCCGACTCCGGGCGGACCCCACAGGATCACCGAGGATGCTCCCGCCCGGTCTCCCCCGCTGGCTTCGACGAGTTGGTTGAGCGGGGATCCGGGGAAGGTCAGGTGCTCCTGACCGACGACTTCGTCCAGGGTCCGGGGACGCATCCGCACCGCAAGCGGGTCCAGGGCCCTGCCCGAGGAGGTCCCGGAGGAACCGGCGAAGCCCGGACCCGGTGTTTCCTGGTCCGGGCCGTCGGAGAACAGATTGGGTTCGTGGCTCATCAGGCCTCGGAGTCGTCGTCTTCCGGTTCGTAGTCAACTCCGGCCTCGGCGCGCTGGGCGTCGGTGATCGGGGCCGGTGCCTGGGTCAGCGGATCGAATCCGCCGCCGGACTTCGGGAAGGCGATGACCTCACGGATCGAGTCGACGCCGGCCAGCAGGGACACGATGCGATCCCAGCCGAAGGCGATGCCGCCGTGCGGGGGTGCTCCGAACTTGAAGGCTTCGAGGAGGAAGCCGAACTTCTCCTCGGCCTCTTCGGCGGAGATGCCCATGATCTCGAACACCCGTTCCTGGACGTCCTTGCGGTGGATGCGGATCGAGCCGCCGCCGATCTCGTTGCCGTTGCACACGATGTCGTAGGCATAGGCCAGAGCGGCACCCGGGTCTTCTTCGAGGGTGTCGAGGAATTCGGGCTTCGGAGCGGTGAAGGCGTGGTGGACGGCTGTCCACTGTCCGCCGCCGACGGCGACGTCTCCGGCGGCTTGCGCTTCGGCGGCCGATTCGAACAGAGGCGCGTCGACGACCCACACGAAGGCCCAGTCTCCGTCCTTGATGAGACCCGTGCGTTCGGCGATCTCATTGCGGGCGGCACCGAGGAGGGCACGCATACTGCGATCACCTGCAGCGAAGAAGATCGCGTCGCCCGGCTGCGCACCGGCCGCCTCGGCGAGTCCCGCCTTCTCCTCATCGGAGATGTTCTTGGCCACCGGACCGGACAGGGTTCCGTCTTCGCCGATGAGCACATAGGCCAGGCCCTTCGCCCCGCGCTGCTTGGCCCAGTCCTGCCAGCCGTCGAGCTGACGACGCGGCAGCGAGCCGCCGCCGGGGTAGACGACGGAGCCGACATAGGGCGACTGGAAGACGCGGAACGGGGTGTCCTTGAAGAACTCGGTGAGGTTGTGCAGCTCGAGGCCGAAGCGCAGGTCCGGTTTGTCCGAACCGTACTTCTCCATCGCCTCGTGGTAGGTGATGTGCGGGATCGGCGTGGTGATCTCGTAGCCGATGAGCTTCCACAGTGCGGTGAGGATCTCTTCGGCCAGTGCGATGATGTCCTCCTGCTCGACGAAGGAGGCTTCGATGTCGAGCTGGGTGAATTCGGGCTGGCGGTCGGCGCGGAAGTCCTCGTCGCGGTAGCAGCGGGCGATCTGGTAGTAGCGTTCCATGCCGGCGACCTGAAGCAGCTGCTTGAACAGCTGCGGCGACTGCGGCAGGGCGTACCAGGAGCCGGGCTTGAGGCGGGCCGGGACGAGGAAGTCGCGGGCACCTTCCGGAGTCGACTTCGTCAGGGTCGGAGTCTCGACCTCGACGAAGCTGTGGGCGTCGAGGACCGACCGTGCGGCCTTGTTGACATCGGAGCGCAGACGGATCGTCTTTGCCGGGCCCGAACGGCGCAGGTCGAGGTAGCGGTAGCGCAGACGGGTCTCCTCGCCCACGGCGCCGGAGTCCTCGGCGTGGTCGGAGACCTGGAACGGCAGGGCCGCTGCTTCGGAGAGCACCTCGACGGCGGTGTCGATGATCTCGATCTCACCGGTGGGCAGGTTCGGGTTCGTATTGCCCTCGGGGCGCACCGAGACGGTGCCGGTGGCCTTGACGACGGTTTCGTTGCGCAGCTGGTGGGCATCGTCCTCACGGACGACGACCTGCACGATTCCCGAAGCGTCGCGCAGATCGATGAAGGCCACACCTCCGTGATCGCGACGACGATCGACCCACCCGGTGAGGGTGACGGTTTCTCCTGCGTTCGCGGCTCGCAGGCTTCCGGCTTCGTGGCTTCGCAGCACCTAGGGCTCCTTTGTGATGTTGTGGTCTAGCGCCTGAACAATGATAGTCGCCCCGCGCTCAGCTCCGGTACACGCGGGGCCAGAGGTCGTCTTCCCCGGGCGTCCACGTGTCCGGGTCGGCCGTGGTCTGCTCTCCCGAGCGGATGTCCTTGACCTCGTGGCCGGACTCACCGTCGGTGAACCAGACGAACGGGATGTCGCGGCGTTCCGCGTAGCGGATCTGCTTGCCGAACTTCGCAGCGTTCGGCGAAACTTCGCACGGGATGTCCCGGGACCTCAGCGTCGCGGCCACGGCGTCGGCGTCAGCCCGTCGGGCCTCCTCGGTGACGGCGATGACGACGGCCGAGGGGGTACCGCGGGTGGCACGGATCTCCGAGGTCTCGCCGAGGATGAACGCCATGAGGCGGGAGACGCCGATGGACATGCCCACCCCGGGATAGTTCTTCTTGCCCACGGTGACCAGCGAGTCGTAGCGACCGCCGGAGGATACGGAACCGAGTTCTTCGTGGCCGATCAGCTGGGTCTCGTAGACCGCGCCCGTGTAGTAGTCGAGTCCGCGGGCGATCTTGAGCTGGGCGACGACGACTCCGGGCGCGCGTTCGGCTGCGGCTCGCAGCAGAGTCGTCAGCGATTCGAGCCCGGCCTCGAGCAGGGGGTGGTCGACGCCGAGGGCGCGCACCTCGTCGGCGAAGTCCGGGGAGTCGGATTCGATGGCGGCCAGCTCCAGGCACAGGCGCTGCTGCTCCTCATCGGCATCGGCTTCGGCGGCCAGCAGCTTCGCCACTTCGGCGGGGCCGATCTTGTCGTATTTGTCGAGGCAGCGCAGCACGGCTTGGATGTTCGTCAACCCGATTCCGCGGGCGAAGCCCTCGAGCAGCCTGCGGTCGTTGACGACGATCTTGATTCCGGGCACGCCGAGCGGGGCGAGCCGGGAGAATGCATCGGCCACGGCCAGAGGGATCTCGACCTCGAAGTGTCCGGGCAGCTCCCCATCGGCGATGACGTCGATATCGGCCTGGATGAACTCACGGTAGCGACCGGCCTGCGGCCGTTCGCCCCGCCAGACGGGCTGGACGCGAGCAGCCTTGAACGGGAAGCTCAGTTCGTTCGCATTGTCGGCGATATAGCGGGCCAGGGGCACCGTGAGGTCGAAGTGGAGTCCCAGCGGGTTGCGTTCAGTGCCCTCGGAGTGGAGGCGGGAGACGGCGAAGATCTCCTTGTCGATCTCGCCGTCCTTGGCCAACTGGCTGATCGGTTCGACGGCGCGGTGGTTGAGTGCGGAGAACCCGTGCAGGGCGAAGGTGTGTTCGAGGGTGTCGATGATGGTCTTCTCGATCACGCGTTCGGCCGGGAGTCGTTCCGGGAATCCGGACAGACGGGCTGACTTCGCCATGGTGCTCCTTGCTTTCGGTGCGGTTGCGGTGCCGTGCGGCGCCGCTGAATCGTGTCGTGTCTGTATCGGGTGGGGTCTGAATAGTGTGGTGTCGTCCGGGACTGCGCGAACGCCTCGGGCAGGAAGACCCGAGACTTCGGTCGCTCAGTCCTCAGAAGAACGGATTCGTCGCGAGTTCTGTGCTCACGCGAGACCCAGGGCCGTGTCCAGGATAGATCGGCACGTCCGGCAGTGTCGCGAATGCCCGCAGGGATTCGGACATCGCCTGGGGGTCTCCCCCGGGCAGGTCGACGCGGCCGATGGCTCCGGCGAAGACGACGTCACCGGTGAAGATGACTTCCTCGTCCCCGTCCTTCACTCGCAGCAGCATGGAACCTTCCGTATGCCCGGGTGCGGAGACTGCCGTGATGGTGAGTCCCGCGATCTCGAAGCTCTGCCCGTCATTGATGTCAATGGCTGCCGGAGCGTTCCAGTCTGCGACGAGCGGCGCCAGCATTGCCGCGAACTGCGGGTTGAGCGTCGTGGCCGGTGAATCCAGGCGGTAACGGTCGGCGGCACCGAGGTGGACGGGCACGTTCCAGCGGGCGAGCACGTTGGTCAGGCCCAGAATATGGTCGGGGTGGCCGTGGGTGAGGAAGATCGCCTGAGGTTCGAGTCCCTCTTCGCTGAGCAGCTTCTCGAGGCCCGGGGCGCAGTCGTATCCGGAGTCGATGAGAATGCAGTCGCTGGAGCCGTTTGCGCGCACGGCATAGCAGTTGACGTCGAGGAATTCGGCGTTGGTCGAGAATACATCCATGTGCAAAGTCTATCTACACGCCCGCCGATGGTTATGCTGGGATAACGTCTATCCCACAATCGAGTGATCGGCGGGTGGAATGACCTGCCGGTTCGACCGATGGAAACAAGGTGAGAACCATGTCGACCCCGACACCGAAGCCGACCCCCCGTCCGTCGTCGCTGCCGCGTCCGCAGGCGGCACAGGTGGTCAATGCCAGCCATATCGACCACGACGCCGAGGTCGCTCGCGCGGTGACTCATGGTCGTGCCGATTCGGACGGCAATGTGTTCGTCACCACTCCGGAGGGCGAACGTGCCGTCGGTCAGTACCCGGACGCCACTCCCGAGGAGGCTCTCGAGTACTTCGCGAAGAAGTACGTCGAACTCGCCGAGAGCGCGGTCCTGTTGCGCAATCGTCTCTCCGCCGGCGCTCCCGGCCGTGAGGTCGTGTCTGCGGCGAAGACGCTGCAGGAATCACTGCCGGAAGCCAACGTCGTCGGTGATCTCAAGGGGCTGAGCGCCACTCTCGACACCCTCATCTCCGATGCCGAGGCCACAGAGTCCCGTCAGGCGGCCCGGGCGCAGGCCGCGAAACTCGCCGCTGCCGAGGATCGTGAGGCTCTCGTCGTCGAGGCCGAGACCCTGGCCAAGCAGGATCCGTCGAAGATCCAGTGGAAGCAGTCGGGCGCGCGTCTGCGTGAGCTCTTCGCCCAGTGGAAGGACATGCAGCGCAGCGGACCCCGTCTGCCGCGTGCCGTCGATCAGGAGCTCTGGGGCAGGTTCTCGCAGGCTCGGAACACCTTCGAACACAAGCGCAAAGAGTTCTTCGCCGAGCTCGACAAAGTCAATGCCGAGGGCAAGCGGATCAAGGAGAAGATCGTCGCCGAGGCGGAGTCGCTGTCGGCCTCGACCGATTTCCGCACCGTGTCGCAGAAGTACAAGGACCTGATGAGCCAGTGGAAGCGCGCCCCGCGTGCTTCGCGCAAGGACGATGATGCGCTGTGGGCACGGTTCCGTGCAGCACAGGACGTGTTCTTCTCCGCCCGTGATGCGGAGAATGCCGCTCTGGACGAGGAGTTCAAGGGAAACCTCGTCGTCAAGGAAGAGCTGCTGAAGAAGGCTCAGGCGCTGCTGCCGATCACCGACCCGATGGCAGCCAAGCGCGAGCTGCGCACCATCCAGGACCAGTGGGAGGAAGCCGGCAAGGTCCCTCGCGCCGATGTCTCGCGGATGGAGAACGGTCTGCGCGATGTCGAACGCGCGCTCGCCGATGCCGAGGAAGCCGCGTGGCAGCGCAGCAACCCGGAGACGAAGGCCCGCACCTCGGGTGCGCTGAGTCAGCTCGACGAGTCGATCGTCGACCTCGAGAAGAAGCTCGAGGCTGCGAAGGCCGGGGGCGATGAGAAGTCCGTCGCCGAGGCGCAGGAAGCTCTCGACGCTCGCCGCGCCTGGCGGGATCAGCTCGCCCAGACAGCCGCAGAACTCGACTGAGGCCGCAGTGCTCGGCTGAGGCCGCAGCGCTCGTCCACAGCTTCTGACGTTCGAGTCAGCACCTGTCCACAGGCGCTCTCCGAAGTCTTGTCAACGCCTCCACATCCGACGATAGTTCGGGTATGGAGGCGTTGTTTCATCTGCGGGACTTCGGGTACGAGCAGCTCACCGAGCTCACCCTCGACGGTCTGCTCATCCGACTGACCGAATCGACCTGGGTGCGCAAGGGTGCAATCCTCTCCCCCGCTGAGCGGATGGCCGCCCTGCATTCGCTCATCCCGCCCGGACTCGCGCTCTCCCACGACAGCGCTTGGTGGGTGCACCGCGGACTCGGCCGGGCTCCCACTCCGCTGAGCTTCATCACGCTGCCCAGGCGCCGGTGGATCGCCGATGACGGTTTCGACGTCCACGAGACGAATCTGGCGCAAGATGATTGGTGCCTCATCGACGGGCTGCCGATCACCACGGAGGAACGCACGCTCTACGATCTGCTCTTCCCGCACTTCCGGAACTGGACCGCGGAGTCGCCGCGGGCGCTCAAGGGCATCATTGCGGAGATTCCCAGCGGTCTTCGCCACCGTCTCCGGGACTACCTCACCGAGGTGGCCCGTCGACCGTTCGTCGCCCAGATGCGCGCGGCGCTGGACAGAGAGGATCAGCCGCCGGAGATGCGGTAGACGTCGAAGACGCCTTCGACCTTGCGCACAGCCGAGAGCACAGTGTCGAGATGGCTGGCGTCACTCATCTCGAAGACGAACTTCGATTGCGCCACGCGGGCCCGGGAGGTGCCGACCGACGCCGACAGGATGTTCACATGGGTCTCGGTGAGCACCTTGGTGATATCGGAGAGCAGACCGGCACGGTCGAGGGCCTCGACCTGGATCTGGACGAGGTAGATTCCGCTCGTCTTCTCGCCCCACGAGACCTCGACCATGCGTTCGGGTTCACGTTTGAGTGAGGTGACGTTCGGGCAGTCGACGCGATGCACGGAGACTCCCGAACCGCGGGTGACGAAACCGAGGATCTCGTCTCCGGGCACCGGGGTGCAGCAGCGAGCCAGTTTGACGAGCACATCGTCGACGCCTTTGACGATGACGCCTTCGGACGAGGAATGGTGCCCTGAGGACTGTCCCGTGCGGTTGCGAGGCTCCGGTGGCAGCACGACCGACTCGTCGTCCTCCCCGACTTCCTTGGCCAGCAGATCAACGACGTGCTGAGCCGAGGATATGCCGTTGCCGATCGCGGCATAGAGGGCGCTGACATCGGGCAGACGCATCTCCGTGGCGACGACCTGGAGTGCTTCCTGGCTCATCAGCGAAGCGGCGGAGATCGTATGGCGGCGCATCGCCCGGGCGAGCTGTTCGCGACCGTTCTCGATCGCCTCTTCGCGGCGCTCCTTCGAGAACCACTGCCGGATCTTGCTGCGGGCACGTGGACTCTTGACGAAGCCGAGCCAGTCGCGGCTGGGGCCGGCGTTCTCGTCCTTCGAGGTGAAGACCTCGACGGAGTCCCCGTTCTTCAGCTCCGTGTCCAAAGCGACGAGGCGACCGTTGACGCGGGCACCCATCGTCTTGTGCCCGACCTCGGTGTGCACAGCGTAGGCGAAGTCGATGGGGGTGGCTCCCGACGGCAGGCTCATCACCTCGCCCTTGGGCGTGAAGACGTAGACTTCCTTCGAGTTCACCTCGTAGCGGAGGCTGTCGAGGAATTCGTCGGGGTCGGAGACCTCTCGCTGCCAGTCCAGCAGCTGTCGCAGCCAGGCGGCGTCGTCGACCTCACCGGCGTCGGAGACCTTCACCGAACGCGCGGTGTTCGAGGTCACGGCCTTCGACGACTTGTTGAGATCCTTGTACTTCCAGTGAGCGGCGACGCCGAATTCTGCACGGCGATCCATCTCGTGGGTCCGGATCTGGATCTCGACAGGCTTGCCGGCCGGCCCGATCACCGTGGTGTGCAGGCTCTGGTACATGTTGTACTTCGGCATCGCGATATAGTCCTTGAACCGTCCGGGAACAGGGTTCCAGCGGGCGTGGACGATGCCGAGGGTGGCGTAGCATTCGCGTACGGATTCGACGAGGACGCGGACTCCGACGAGATCGTAGATGTCGGCGAACTCGTGTCCGCGCACGACCATCTTCTGATAGATCGAATAGTAGTGCTTGGGGCGCCCCGTGATGGAGGCGTCTATTCCGGATTCCTTGAGTTCGCCCTGGAGCTCCTCGGAGACCGTGGCCAGATACTTCTCACGCTCGGGAGCCCGATCCGCGACGAGTCGGACCACTTCGTCGTAGACCTTGGGATGGAGGACCTGGAAGGACAGGTCTTCGAGCTCCCATTTGATCGTGTTCATGCCCAGCCGGTGTGCCAGCGGAGCGAAGATGTCGAGGGTCTCGCGAGCCTTCTTCGTGCTTGACGAGGCGGGCACGAAGCGCCAGGTGCGCGCATTGTGCAGGCGGTCTGCGAGCTTGATGACGAGGACGCGGATGTCCTTGGCCATCGCCACGATCATCTTGCGCACGGTCTCGGACTGCGCGGCCTGCCCGTACGTGAGCTTGTCGAGCTTCGTCACCCCGTCGACCATGGCCGCGACTTCGGAGCCGAATTCCTCGGTGAGTTCGTCGAGCGAGTACGAAGTGTCTTCGACGGTGTCGTGCAGCAGAGCGGCGGCGAGCGTGACCGGCAGCATGCCGATCTCCGCAAGGATCGTCGCCACCGCGATGGGGTGGGTGATATAGGCATCACCGGACTTGCGAGTCTGCCCTCGGTGGGCCTCCTCGGCGACCTTGTAGGCCCGGACGACGAGGTCGATGTCCGCCTTCGGATGGTTCGACTGCAGGGCCCGGATCATCGGGCCGAGCACTCGCGGGTAGCCAGGGTTGTTCTGTGCCCTGGCCGCCCACCAGGCTAAGCGGGAGATGCCTCGCGGACGGCGCGAATCAGCGGACGAAGCCACAACATCTCCTCTCTCGGGAATCAGACTTCGGCGTGTGTCACCGGTGGGACGTCTGCTCCCCCATCCTTCAAGCGTAGTTCACGCACGGCCTCCTCCTGTGCCTTGACCGCCGGTTCATTTGCACGGAGGAGGGCGTAGAGGGGGCTCGCGACGAACAGCGTCGAAGCGGCTGCCACTATAGTACCGATGAACAGGGACAGTGAGATGTCGACCAGTGTTCCCGCGCCGAGCAGGAACACACCGATGAAGAGGATCGAGGCGATCGGGAGCACCGACACCACTGAGGTGTTGATCGAGCGCACGGTCGTCTGATTCACACCGAGGTTGACGAGTTCGGAGAACTTGAGATTCCGCTTCTCCTCGAATCTCGTCGTGTTCTCTCGGATCTTGTCGAAGACCACCACCGTGTCATAAAGCGAGAAGCTGAGCACGGTGAGGAAGCCGATGATGGCCTCCGGGGTGACTTCGAAGCCGGTGGCCGAGTAGATGCCCATCGTCACGATCATCACGACGAAGAGGCCGACGATCGCCGCGAGCGACATCTTCCACGTGCGGAAGTACAGGGCCATGACGACGAGGGCGATGGCCACGAAGATGACGAGTGCGCGGATCATCTTCGACGTCACGTCCTGACCCCATTCGGGTCCGACGAACGTCGAGGTGACGTCTTCGACCTTCACGTCGTAGCCGGAGACGAGAGCGTCTCGGACTTCCTGCATCTGCGGGTCGGTGAGCTGGTTCGTCTCGATCTGGACGGCCGTGTCGCTGGTCGGCGTCAGGCGCGGCTCAGAACCGGAGACGACATCGTTGATGATGCCTTCCCCCTTGGCGGCCGAGGTGTCGCTGACATGGTCGACCTGGAACTGCGAACCGCCCTTGAAGGCGATGCCGAAGTTGAAGCCGAAGATGAGCGGGACGAGCAGGGACAGGAGGACGAGGACTCCGGAGATGGCCAGCCACAGCTTCGCCTTGCCGACGAAGGGGATCGATGATTCGCCGCTGTGCAGGCGGTTGCCCCAGGCAAAGAACCGTTTCACTTGTCAGCCTCCTTGCCGTCGTCAGCCGTCGAGTCTGTGACGGCATCGTCTTCCTCGGCCCGTCGGGCCGCGGCCTTCCGCTCGGCGATGGTCATTCCGCCCGTCGCAGCAGCGGACTTCGCCGCTTTCGTGCTCTTCGACTTCGTGGCCTTCGACTTCGTGGTCGTGGACCTGCCGGTCGCGGCCTTGTCCGTCTCGGACGTCGTCGTGGTCTCCCCCGACTCGGACGCAGCTGCTGCAGCAGTCGTATCGGAGCTGTCGTCTGTGCTCATCCCGGCCTTGCGCATCCGTGCCTTCTCGCGCCGCTTGGCTTCGGGAGTCTTGTCCTTGTCGTCGATGGACAGGTTGAGCGCTCCGCGGTAGGCGGCGGGTTTGACTCCGAGCAGACGCGGATCCATTCCGGACATCGGGTGGCCCTCGCCGAAGAACTTCGTGCGGGCCAGGAACTGCAGCATCGGGTGGGTGAACAGGAAGACGATGAGCACGTCGATGATCACGGTCAGGCCCAGGGTGAAGGCGAAGCCTCGCACCGAGCCGACGGCCAGGATGTAGAGAATGACCGCGGCGAGCATGTTCACTGCCTTCGAGGCGTAGATCGTGCGCTTGGCACGGTCCCAGCCGACCTCGACCGCGGAGAGCAGATTGCGACCGCTGCGCAGTTCGTCTCGGACACGTTCGAAGTAGACGATGAACGAGTCCGCCGCCATGCCGATTCCGATGATGATACCGGCGACACCGGCCAGGGACAGTCGGTAGCCGTATCTCCACGATGCCAAAAGCAGCAGCAGGTAGGTGAGCACACCGGCGACGACGAGGCTCGAGACGGTGACGAGGCCGAGCACCCGGTACTGCAGCAGCGAATAGACGACGACGAGGAGGAGTCCGACCAGGCCGGTGAGCAGACCGATCTTGAGGTAGTTCGAACCCAGGGTCGGTGAGATCTGGTCCTCGCTCTGGACCTGGAAGCTCAGCGGCAGCGAGCCGTTCTTGAGCTGGTTGGCCAGAGTCTGTGCCTCGTCGAGGGAGAAGTCGCCGGTGATCTGGGCGTTGCCGTCGTTGATCACCGCGTTCGAAGACGGAGCCGACAGCACGAGACCGTCGAGTTCGATCGCGAACTGGTTGTAGGGCTGCTGTTTGCCGGTGATGTCCGAGGTGATCTGCTTGAAGATCTCACGACCGGTGGAGTCGAAGGAGAGGTTGACGGCAGGGTTGTTGGTCTGCACGCCATTTGCTCCTGCGGCATAGCCGGCACTGGCATCGGCGAGGTGATCGCCGGAGAGTTCGACAGGCCCGAGGATGTACTTCGCCTGTCCGTCTTCGGAGCACGAGACGACCGGTTCGTCCGAGGGCTGCTGTTGGCCGCCCGTCCGGTTCTTCTTGTTCGTGCAGTCGAGCTCGGTGTACTCCTTGATGATCTTGTCGGACTGCCATTCGGAGGCGTCCTTCTCCGGATCGAAGAGGGGCCGCGGCGTCGAGTCGGTGACCTTCGTGCTGTCGCTCGATCCGCTGCCTTCTCCGGACTTCTCCGCGTCCTTGCTCTCCGACTCCGAAGATTTCGTCTCCTCGGAGGACTCGGCCGTCTTCTTCGTCTCGCCGCCGGCATTGACGACATCGCCGCCGCCGGACGGGGCCTGGTCCTCGCTCTGTCCATCGCCCTGCGAGTCGGCGCCGGTGAGGTCCTCGAGGCGTTTGCGCTCTTCGTCGCTCAGTCCGTCATCGCCACCCGATTCCTCGCCGCTCTTTTCCTGCTCCTTCTGGATCTGTTCCTGTGAACGCGGGTCACCGACCAGCGCCACACGACGGAAGACCAGCTGAGCAGACGAGCGGACGAGGTTTCGGGTCTCCTCGTCGGGGTTGCCCGGCAGATTCACGACGATGTTGCGGTCGCCCTGCGTCGTGATCTCGGCTTCGGAGACACCGGTCGAGTCGACGCGCTGGCGGATGATCGCCACGGCCTGATCGAGCTGCTCCTTGCTGATGTCCGTGCCCTTGGACACCTGCGGTTCCAGAATGATCGACGTTCCACCCTCGAGGTCGAGCGCGAGCTTCGGAGTCGTCGTGGCATTCGACCAGATGACACCGCCGGCGATGATTGCGGCCAGCACCAGAGTGATGATGGTCAGCCACAGGAAGCGCAAACCAGGGCGTGGTTTTTCTTCGATATCGGACACGTTTCAGCTTTCAGTCGGGAGAAGAGTGCGAGAACGGATCAGTTCTTCTTGTCGGAATCCGAATCAGTCGGGTCCGTGGACTCCGCAGCGGCGGAGTCGACATCGGTCTCAGCGGCGGCCTCGGTGTCGACGTCCTCGGACTCGGCGACTGCCTCGGCGTCGACGTCCTCGGTCTTCGCAGCGGACTCATCGGCGATGACGTCATCGGATGCGTCGTCCGGGGTGTCTTTCTCGGCGCGTTTGCGTTCGTTCATGGCGTCGAGCTCGGCGTCGGTGATGGCCGGCTTCTCGTCTGCGTCGACATCGGCATCAGCGGCGGGGGCGGCGGCGTCGGGAGCGTCGACGGGCGCTGCGGCCTGGTTGTTCTCGATCTGACCGATGGCCTGGCGGTGGACGCGCAGAACCGTGCCGGGACCCGACTCGATGGTCACCTGGTTGTTCTCTTCGTCGATGGAGAGCACGGTGCCGAAGACACCGAAGGTCGTCATCACGGTCGCGCCGGGCACGAGGCCCGATTTGATCTGCTCCGCACGCGCCTTCTGCTTACGCCGAGAATTGAACAGGAAAAAGATCAGCAGCGCGGCAAGCGCAAGAGGGATCAGCAAATCCACAGATATCAGCCTTTCATATGAATGAATCAGTGAACCAGCTTAGTTCGTCCTCACCTCTCATAGCGAACTCAAAGGCACGGTCAGAACTCATAGTTTGCTGGGATCTGCATTTTCAGGTGCTTCCAGGCCGCCGTGGTGGCCACACGTCCACGTGGGGTGCGACTGATCAGGCCCTCTCGGACGAGGTAGGGCTCGGACACGGTTTCGACTGTATCCGCTTCTTCGCCGACGGAGACGGCGAGGGTTCCCAATCCCACCGGGCCTCCGCCGAAGCGCTTGCACAGAACCTGCAGAACCGACCGGTCGAGGCGATCGAGACCGAGCTCGTCGACCTCGTAGACGCGCAGTGCATTGGTGGCGGCTTCCTCGTCGATGATTCCGCTCCCCCGCACCTGGGCCCAGTCGCGGACGCGGCGCAGCAGGCGATTCGCGATTCGCGGGGTTCCGCGGGAACGTGTGGAGATCTCTTCGAGCCCGGCGAGTTCGGCATCGATGCCGAGCATCCTGGCCGAACGCTTGAGAACCGTGAGCAGATCGGCGCTCGAATAGAAGTCGAGCAGGGCGGTGAAGCCGAAACGGTCACGCAGCGGCGCGGGCAGCAGACCGGATCGGGTGGTCGCCCCGACGAGGGTGAATTGCGGGAGGTCGAGCGGGATGGCGGTGGCTCCTGGTCCTTTGCCGACGATGACGTCGACTCGGAAGTCCTCCATAGCCACGTACAGCATCTCCTCGGCGGCCCGGGCCATGCGGTGGATCTCGTCGATGAAGAGGACTTCGCCTTCTTCAAGGGAGGACAGGATGGCTGCGAGGTCACCGGCGTGCTGGACGGCCGGGCCGGACGTCACTCGCAGGCTCGAGTTCATCTCGTGGGCGATGATCATCGCCAGCGTGGTCTTGCCGAGCCCGGGAGGACCGGAGAGCAGCACATGGTCGGGTGCCTTCTGTCTGGCCTTCGCCGCGTCGAGGACGAGGGAGAGCTGCTCACGCACCTGCGGCTGGCCGATGAAGTCGGCCAGGCCCTTCGGACGCAGCGCCGCCTCGGCATCGCGTTCGGCCGTCTCGGCACGACCGGAGACGAGTCTCTCCTGTTCGGCTCCGGTCAGGTCTTGATCACCGAAGTCCACCTCATAGGAGTCGGGGTCGAACGAGCCTGTCATCTCTTCGCACCCAGAACCTTCAGAGCGGCTTTGAGGACCACGGAGGTGCCGGCATCAGCACCGGTCTCCTTGACGACGTCGGCGACGACGTCCTCAGCCTGCGCTTCCTTCCACCCGAGACCCACAAGAGCGTCGACGACCTGCTGGTTGCCGCCCCCGAAGGACAGAGTGGGTCCGGGAGAGGCAGCGGTGAGCTTCGGCAGTTTGTTCTCCAGCTCGAGGATGATGCGCGAGGCGCCCTTCTTCCCGATTCCGGGGACACGGGTGAGCGCGTTGGCATCCTGATTCGTGATCGCGGCGGCAAGTTCGTCAGGTCCCATCACCGAGAGGATCGCCATCGCCAGACGCGGACCGATTCCGGAGATCGACAGCAGCACTTCGAAGGTGTGGTTCTCGTCCTCGGTGCCGAAGCCGTAGAGCGTCATCGAGTCTTCGCGCACCACGAGGCTGGTAACCAGTTCGATCTCGGCGCCGTGCCGAGTCCCGGCCAGAGTGTCGGGGGTGACGTGGACCTTCCGGCCGACACCGTGGGTGAGAACGACGAGGTGGTCAGCTGCGATCCGATGCACCGTACCGCTGAGGAAACTGATCACGGACAGCCTTTCTTAGGGGAACACGTGTACGAATCCAGGTTAGCAGGCACCCGCTCCCCCATGCTCACTTGGCGCGCCGCATGGCCTCGGCCCACTGCTGCTGGGCCTTCGTCAGTCCGCTGCCCTGCCTCCCGCCGGCCTTGCGCTCGGTCAGATCCTTATTTGCCCCCGGCGTCGATTGGGCCGACAGCGCACCACGCCAGGAATGGCAGATCGCGATCGCCAGGGCGTCGGCGGCGTCGGCGGGCTTCGGCGGTGCGTCGAGACCGAGGATCCGCGTCACCATCGAGGTGACCTGCTTCTTGTCCGCACGGCCCGAACCGGTGATCGCAGCTTTGACCTCTGATGGGGTGTGCATGGCCACTGGCAGGCCGCGTCGGGCCGCCAGTCCCATGGTCAGTCCCGATGCCTGGGCGGTGCCCATGATCGTGGACACATCGTTGCGGGCGAAGACGCGCTCGATGGCCACGACATCGGGACGGTACGTGTCCAACCAGCTGTCGAACGCCTCGGCGATGGCACCGAGACGGAGGTCGACGGAATCGGCCGAAGGAGTCCGCAAGACGTCGACGGCGACCATCTTCGCCTTCCGGGCGGGCAGGGTGTCGATGACACCGAGCCCGCACCGGGTCAGGCCGGGATCAACACCGAGGATGCGCATCAGGCATCGAGTTCGGCGAGGACCTCATCGCTGACATCGGCGTTCGAGTAGACGTTCTGCACCTCGTCGCTGTCTTCGAGCGCATCGATGAGGGAGAAGACCTTGCTCGCGGTCTCTGCGTCGAGGCTGACCTCGAGTTCGGGCACGAAGGAGGCCTCGGCCGAGTCGTAGTCGATGCCGGCGTCGACGAGGGCCGTACGCACGGCCACGAGGTCGGTGGCCTCGCAGATGATCTCGAACTTCTCGCCGACTTCCTTGACCTCTTCGGCTCCGGCGTCCATGGTCGCCAGCAGAATGGCCTCTTCGTCGGTCTCCTCGGCGCCCACGGTGATGACGCCCTTGCGGTTGAAGTTGTACGTCACCGAACCGGGATCGGCCATCGAACCGCCGTTGCGGGTCACGGCCACGCGCACCTCGGAGGCGGCGCGGTTGCGGTTGTCGGTGAGACATTCGATGAGCAGAGCCACACCGCCGGCGGCGTAGCCTTCGTACATGATCGTCTCGTAGTTGACTCCGGAGCCGTCGAGACCGCCGCCGCGCTTGACCGCACGGGTGATGTTGTCCGCGGGGACCGAGTTCTTCTTCGCCTTCTGGATCGCATCGAACAGCGTCGGGTTGCCGTCGGGGTCGGGTCCACCGTTGCGTGCGGCCACCTCGATGTTCTTGATCAGCTTGGCAAAGAGCTTGCCGCGCTTGGCATCGATGGCAGCCTTCTTGTGTTTAGTCGTTGCCCATTTGGAATGACCTGACACTGGTGTTCCTTCCTGTAGTTACAGCCTCTCAAGTCTATACGCTGACCGCGCCGACTCGTGCAGACTTCCCATTCGCGATTCCGTGCGGACTCCCACCGGACCGCACTGCGGACCTGTTACGGAGCGCGATCGTGCGCTCAGTCGATGACCAGCGGCACGTCGGGAACGGACCCGGCGGTGGCCAGGTCGATGAGGCCGAGGAGGTTCTTCGGATAGATCGTCTCCGTCGTGGCCAGGAGCTCCTCCCGGGTCCACCAGCGGAATTCGAGCAGGCTGCGCTTCTCGATGTCCGTCCAGACCGCATCTTCGAGCTCGATGTCCTCGCTGGTGCGGAACGCGAAGTAGGTTTCGACCTGGCGCAGCGACTTCTCCGTGAATTCGAAGACCTCGTCGCGCGTGGCCAAGGGACCGATGAGTTCGTGAGGTTCGCATTCGATCCCGGTCTCCTCGGCGAGTTCCCGGGCCGCCGTCTGCGCGGCCGACTCGCCGAGTTCGGAACCGCCTCCGCAGGTCATCCACCATTGGTGGCTGGGGGTCAGCAGATCCTGGGCACGGATCAGGAGAACCTCGTCGCGCTCATTGAGTAATACGACCCGTGAGGCTTTACGAGGTTTCATGTTTCTCCAGTGGTCGGCGGCGAAGGGAGGCAAGTGTTTGCAGAATAATGACGCTGGGGGATTTCGGCAAGAGCGCGACAGCGGCCCAGAGAACGATATCGGCTCTGCGCGGTCCCGGCCAACTCGGCGCTCATGACGCGGAGTCGGCCGCTGCGGCCACAGCGGGATCAGCTGCCTCAGGACGATGTCGGCCATCCTGTGACTGTTCCCGATCTTCGCCGCCCAGACGGCGATCCCACCAGTCGAGGATGGCTTCGAAGCGCTGCCTGCGGTGGCGGGGCTGCCCGGCCCGGGAGAGCTCGTGGTTCTCCCCGGGGAAGATGAGCATCTCGGTGTCGACCCCGGCTCTCTGGAGGGCCGCATAGTACTGCTGTGCCTGCTCCAGCGGGCAGCGCAGATCGAGTTCCGAGTGCATCACCAAGGTCGGTGTGCCGACCTGTGGAGCGTGGGCCAGAGGTGATTGGGCCGCGATCGCCTCACTGCTGCGGCTCGTGTACTCCTCGGTGAAGAAGCGGCCGATGTCGGAGGTCCCGACGAAGCTGTCGGGGTCGAGGTAGCCGCGTTCGACGATGGCGGCGCGGAAGCGATGGTCCGCGGCGATCGTCATGGCTGTGAGATATCCCCCATACGATCCGCCCTGGATGCCCAGACGGCTGCGATCGAGCGAGGGATCGAGGTCGAGGGCATGGTCGAGGACGGCGAGCACATCGGCCATCGCCGGTGCCGCCATGTCACCTTGGACGGCGGTCCCCCAGCTGCGGGTGCGGCCACCGGATCCGCGCGGGTTCGAGAACACGACGGCGTAACCTGCGGACGTGAGCACCTGGGTCTCGTCGAACCACGAATGCGTGTACTGGGCGAAGGGCCCGCCGTGGATGTTGAGGATGACGGGGAACGGCCCGTCGCCGTGCGGTTTGGCCAGCCAGCCGGTGATCGTCCCCGAAACGCCGGGCACCCGCAGCACCTGGGGCAGGACGGAGTTCGCCGGCGCCGGATGCTCCTTGACGATGACAGAGGACCCCCTCGCCGAGGCGGCCCCGGACTCCGTGGGTCCGCCGAGGGCGATGCGGCCGAGCACGGCCGGAGAGTGCGGGGTCGATCCGGTGAAGACGAGCGTGTCGTCGTCGGCATCGAAGCCGTTGACGACGGTGGTGTCGTCGGTGAAGAACTCGAGGTCATCCACGCCGATCTCTGCGGCGTCGAGGCCGATGCGAACGATCCGGGTGGCCCCGTCCGTGTCGACGGCGGCGATGACCGCTCCCTCGCGGATCTGCGGCGGGATCGGTGCCAGCGCCACGGTCTCCGGGTCGGTCAGCCGTCTCGTGGAGCCGGTCGATACGGTGTGGATGAAGAGCCCGGGCATCTGGCCGACGAAGTCGAGTTCGTCACGGGTCAGCGCATTGCCGATCAGCACAACGGTGTCTTCGTCGAGCCACCGGTGCAGACCGACGTCCATGGACGGCAGCTCGAGTGGTGTCGGCGCCTCTCCCCCGAGCAGCCAGACCGTCGAGCGCAGATCGGGCTGCCCCTGGTCGGGGTGAAGCGCGGAGACCACGGACACTCGCGTGCCGTCCGGGGAGAACTGCGGATCGTGGACGTCGCTGTCCGGGGTCGTCAGCAGAGTCGACAGCGGAACTTCGGAGGCCCCGCGCAGGCCCACGGTGCCGAGACCGGGTTCGGCGAGGTCGACGAGGAAGGCGCGGGCCGGACGGTCGTTCGTATAGCCGAGGCCGTTGGCCAGGTAGGAGGCCGTGGTGATCCGGCGTGGAGCTTCTTCGGCCGCCGGAATGGCATCGTCGAGCCCGTAGCGTCCGGGTTCGGCGACGCGGGCGACGTAGAGGGCCCTGGAACGGGTGTCGTCGAGGGCGAATTCGGACACGCCGAGGTGGTTGTCCGTGATCTGGTGTGCCGTCTCCAGGCTGTCGCCGACGAAGAGCTGCGGGGCGGCTTTCTTCTCCGCGCTCAGATAACCGGACCAATTCAGGCCGCACTCTGGATTCGAGTCCGACCATGAGTGAGTCAGCCGTCTGGAGTTGTCGTCGCTCAAGGAGAACAGCTGGGAGAGGTAGCTGTTGGACTCGAGGTCGGGTCGTCGGATCGTGATGACGGCGTCGTCGCCGCGCAGCACGGGTGAGGAGTACTCGGCAAGAGTGCCGAGGTCTTCAGGATTCATCTGTTCCATTCCTTTTTGAGCCGTGCCTGCACATCGGCGTGCACTTGCGGCAGGGCTTTGGTCTGGGCGATCACGGGCAGGAAGTTCGCGTCTCCGCCCCAGCGTGGGACGACGTGCTGGTGCAGGTGGGCGGCGATGCCTGCGCCGGCCACGGGTCCTTGGTTCATGCCCAGGTTGAATCCGTGAGGACCGGATACCGCCCGGATGACGCGCATCGCCTTCTGCGTGAACTCGGCGAGTTCGACGGTCTCCTCTTGGGTCAGATCCGTGTAGTCGGCCACGTGACGATAGGGGCAGATCAGCAGGTGGCCCGGGTTGTACGGGTAGAGGTTGAGCACCGCGTACACGTGCTGGCCGCGGGCGACGATGAGTCCGTCCTCGTCGGTCTTCGACGGCGCAGTGCAGAACGGGCACTCCTCGGCGCGGTCGTCCTTCGGTTTGTCCTGTCCGTCGATGTAGACCATCCGGTGCGGGGTCCACAGACGCTGGAATCCGTCGGGTTCCCCGGGGAACCCGGCGGCAGCCTCGGGGTAGGGAATCCCTTCGCCGAGGCGGCCGTCCGAGTTCTCTGCTGCGGTTCGGCTGTCGTCGCCTCCGCTCATACCTGGGCCTTGGTCTCTATCGCGTCGAGGATCCGTCGCACCGCCTCGGCGACGGGGACGCCGTTCTCCTGTTCGCCGTTGCGGAAGCGGAAGGACACGGCACCGGCGTCGCGGTCCTCTCCGCCGGCGATGAGGGTGAAGGGCACCTTCGACTTCGAGGCGTTGCGGATCTTCTTCGGGAATCGGTCGTCGCTGTCGTCGATCTCGACGCGGACCCCGGACCTGCGCAGCTGGTCGGCCACCTCGGCGAGGTAGTCGTTGAACTCATCGGCCACGGGGATGCAGGTCACCTGCACGGGCGCCAGCCACACGGGGAAGGCACCGGCATAGTGCTCGGTGAGCACGCCGAGGAAGCGTTCGATGGAACCGAACTTCGCCGAATGGATCATCACCGGCTGTCTGCGGGAGCCGTCGGCGGCGACGTATTCGAGTCCGAAGCGCTCGGGCTGGTTGAAGTCGAGCTGGACGGTCGACATCTGCCAGGTGCGGCCGATGGCGTCGCGGGCCTGGACGGAGATCTTCGGGCCGTAGAAGGCGGCGCCGCCCGGGTCGGGGACGAGTTCGAGCCCGGTCTCCTGAGCGACCTCCTCGAGCACGCTGGTGGCTTCGGCCCACTGTTCGTCGGAGCCGATGAACTTGTCGGCCTTCTTTCCGTCCTCGTCGCGGGTGGACAGTTCGAGGTAGAAGTCGTCGAGGCCGAAGTCGCGCAGCAGGCTGAGCACGAAGTTCAGCAGGTGGCGGATCTCCTTGCCCGCGTCTTCCTGCGCCACATAGGAGTGGGAGTCATCCTGGGTCAGCGCGCGGACCCGCGTGAGGCCATGGATGACTCCGGAGGCCTCGTCACGGTAGACGGTGCCGAACTCGAACAGCCGCAGCGGCAGGTCGCGATAGGAGCGGCCTCTGGAGCGGTAGATCAGGTTGTGCATGGGGCAGTTCATGGCCTTGAGCCGGTAGGGAGTGCCCTCCTTGACGACTTCGCCGGACTCGTCGCGGACCTCGTCGACGGACATCGCCGGGAACATGTTCTCTCCGTAGTAGGGCAGGTGTCCGGAGGTGTAGTACAGCGTCTCTTTCGAGATGTGCGGGGTACCGACGTATTCGAAGCCCTCGTCGATATGACGGGCGCGGACGTAGTCCTCCATCTCGCGTTTGATGACCCCGCCCTTGGGGTGGAAGACGGGCAGGCCGGAGCCGAGCTCTTCGGGGAACGAGAACAGGTCCATCTCGGCACCGAGCTTGCGATGGTCGCGACGCTCGGCTTCGGCGATGCGGTCTTGGTAGGCCTTGAGGTCGTCCTTCGACGCCCAGGCGGTTCCGTAGACGCGCTGCAGGCTCGCATTCGCCTGGTCGCCGCGCCAATAGGCCGCCGAGGATCGGGTGATGGCGAAGCCGTTGCCGATGAGCTTGGTGTTGGGCAGGTGGGGGCCGCGGCAGAGGTCCTGCCAGACGACCTCGCCCTTGCGGTCGACGTTCTCGTAGACGGTGAGTTCACCGGCGCCGACCTCGACAGAGGTCTCCTCGTCGCCGCCCTTGCCCTTGTCGTTGATGAGTTCGAGCTTGTACGGTTCGTCGGCCATCCGCTCGCGGGCTTCCTCTTCGGAGACGACGACGCGATTGAAGGTCTGACCGGACTTGACGATCTGGGCGGCCTTCTTCTGAATCGCCTTGAGGTCCTCAGGGGTGAAGGGTTCGGCAGCGTCGAAATCGAAGTAGTAGCCGTCGGTGATGTAGGGCCCGATGCCGAGCTTGGTTCCGGGGAAGAGCTCCTGGACGGCCTGAGCTGTGACGTGACCGGTGGAGTGGCGCAGGATGTCGAGTCCGGCGTCGGAGTCGATGGTGATCGGAGCGATCCGGTCTCCTGACTGCAGCTCGCGGCTGAGGTCGGCGGGTTCGCCGTTCAGCCACATGGCGACGACTGTGCGGTCGGTGGAGAAGATCTCCGTTCCGGTCAGACCCTCTTTCCAGGGAATGCTTTCGCCCGCGCAGTCGATGCTGTCTGCCACTGATCTTCTCCGTTCGTCATGTGTTCATTCGACCGGCCCTTTCGGTGGGCTGGTCACCCTCAGATTCTAGTACCAATTCGGTTGTGACAAATCAGTTGGGTGGCAGTCGAATGACTGCCACCCACACTGAGTCTGCCGAAGCCTGCACCCGAGGCGTCAGGGCCGAAAGGGCCTGGTCACCTCGGGGAACAGGGTGTCACTGCTTGTAGAACTCGAAGTCAGTGCCCTTGCCGAGGTCGTCGATGAGTTCGAGCTTGAGGTGCATGCCATCGATTTCGGCCTTGGGGACGGCGTAGGCGAATTCATAGGTCGTTTCGCCGCCGGCAGGAACCGGATCGGTGAAGGCCAGAGAGCCCTTGTAGTTTCCGCCGTCGAAGACGTCGTCATATTCCGTGCTGCCGCCGTTGTTGGCAGTCAGGTTCGTGAGAGTCATCTCGACATCGGAGCTCGAGTTGTTCTTCACGGTCATCGTCACGATGGCGATCTCACCATTGGTCGATTCGGCTCCGGAGGCGGACGACGATGCGGTGCCCTCGCGGACACTGATCTGGGCAGTGACGTCGGTGCCGATCTCGACCTCGCCGGCCTGAGCAGGAGCGGCGTCTCCGCCGTCGGAGCTGCCGGAGCCCTGGCTCGGGTCCTGGCCCGCACCCTGGCTCGGGTCGGCGGGGGCGGATGAGCTGGCAGCTTCGTCGATGGCCTTGCCGAGCATGCCGATGCCGAGGATGGTGAAGATGACGACGGCGATCGAGATGACGACCGACACAATGCCGAGGATGATGCCGGTGATGTTGAGGCCCTTGTTGCTGGCCAGGCCCTTCTTGACCGCGGAGAGTCCGACGAAGCCGAAGATCACCGCTGCGATGCCGAAGAGAGCGCCGCCGCCGAAGACGAACGCGCCGAGGACGCCGACGATGCCGCCGATGAGGGCGAGGATGCCCCAGATGTTCTTCGAGGTGTTGCCGCCCGACCCGGATGGGTACTGGCCGTAGCCGGAGTTGGGATTGGCCGGAATGAACTGATCGGAGGATCCGTCGGCACCGGCGTAGGCCGGCTGCTGACCATACTGGTTGGCGTCGTATCCCTGCGCGTTGGTGTCGTAGGGGTTCTGTCCGTACTGGTTGTCCCCGTACTGATTCTGGTCAGGCTGGCCCTGACCGTACTGGTTCTGATTGTTCGGGTCCTGGCCGTACTGGTTCTGGCCATACTGATTCTGATCGTTCGACGCACCGTAGTTCGGCTGGGAGCCGTACTGGGGAGCCTGCTGTCCGTACTGCTGCGAGCCGTCGTTGCCGCCCTGACCGTAGTTCGGCTGCGAACCATTGGGCTGGTCGCCCGACGCTCCGTACTGCTGACCGGGCTGCCCCGCTCCGTACTGACCGGGCTGCTGACCGGCGTTCTGATCGTTGCCATAGTTGGGGGCATTCGGCGGCTGGTTGTTCGGGTTCTGCCCGTTGGGGTTGTTGGGCGAACCGTCACCCGAACCGTACGGGTTCTGAGGAGTAGACATAGGTGCTCCGAGTCATCGTCGTTTAGTACAACACCTAGCGTACTAGTAAACCCCTTTGATACCGCATGCTGACCGCGTTTCAGTCCTGGAACACGGTGAACTAAACGTACACAATCCAGTTTCGCGGGTTCAGCCCAGCTTAGAGTGAACAGCCCTGTTTCAAACATGGGCTATTCGCCCAAAAGTGAGCTATTGCGAAAGAAGCTCAAGCGTGAATGCACGAAGCCCCGAGCGGATCACTCGGGGCTTCTTCTGTGCGCGATACTGGGATCGAACCAGTGACCTCTTCCGTGTCAGGGAAGCGCGCTACCGCTGCGCCAATCGCGCTCTATTCATTTGTTGCACCGGAACCCGAGGGTCCCTGTGCGCGATACTGGGATCGAACCAGTGACCTCTTCCGTGTGAAGGAAGCGCGCTACCGCTGCGCCAATCGCGCTGGTCAACCGACATTCCTGCCAGTCATCCGAGGTGGCGACGGGATTCGAACCCGTGTATACGGCTTTGCAGGCCGCTGCCTCGCCTCTCGGCCACGCCACCGCCAAGGCAGTGCCATGACGCCTCCGAGCGGATGACGGGACTCGAACCCGCGACCCTCACCTTGGCAAGGTGATGCTCTACCAACTGAGCCACATCCGCATTTCTCGCTGCCCGGTTTCCCTGGCAACGAGATATAACTCTATACGCAGGTGGCGGCTTACGCAAAATCAGAATCGGGTGATCGTGGTCACACGCATCGATCAAGCTTTCAGGGTCACCATCTTATAGTGGTTGGGTGAATGCAGAGAGCCCGCAGACCCGCCCGAAAGGCTGGTTGTCACGCCACCACCGGCAAGGTCCCCGACCGTGGCGGAAACTGCGTTTGGGGTTCCTCCGCTGGCGGCGCACAGTGTTGGCCAACCCGCACACTGCACGCCTCTATCGCACCGTCGTCGGCGGCCTCGGCACACTCATCGTGCTCATCGGCCTCGTTCTCGTTCCGCTGCCCGGCCCCGGTTGGCTCATCGTCATCATCGGCCTGTTCATCATCTCCAGCGAGTTCCACTGGGCTCAGCGACTTCTGCACTTCGTGCGCGTGAACGTCGAACGCTGGACGCGCTGGATCATGGCTCAGCGGCTGTGGGTGCGGTGGACCATCGGGGCCGTGACGGCCGCCTTCGTGGCTGTCATCGTGTGGCTCACCCTGAAACTCACCGGCCTGCCCGATTGGGTCCCGGACCTGCGTCTCTTCGACGTGATCGGCCTGCACTGAGAGACGACCGACGCCCGCCCCACCTTCATCAGAGGTGCGACGGGCGTCGATGGCCTCTCGGCTCAGGACGACAGAGCGGTCAGTCGCGAGAGGCAGCGCATGTACTTCTTCTTGTACCCGCCGGCCAACGATTCTTCAGTGAATACCTTGTCGAGAGCGGCACCGGAGTTGATGATGTGCACATTGCGATCGTAGAGCCGGTCGACGAGCGCCACGAAGCGCAGAGCCACGCTCTCGTTGTCGATCGTGCGCACGTTCTCCCACACAGCCGCGTCGATTCCGTCGACCATCCGCCCGTAACGTGAAGGGTGAACGGTGGACAGGTGGCTGAGCAGCGCGGAGAAGTCATCGCGAGCCACAACTCCGTCAAGCTGGCTCGCGGCCGAATCGAGTTCGGATTCCGGCAGCGGGTCCGCTGGAGCTGTCAGCTCACGGGCACGGTAGTCCTTGCCGTCGATGCGATAGACCTCGAACTGATCGGCCAGCGCCTGAATCTCGCGCAGGAAGTCCTGAGCGGCGAAGCGCCCCTCCCCCAGGGACCCTGGCAGAGTGTTCGATGTCGCAATGATCTTCACTCCGGCGTCGGTGAGTTCACGCATCAGCCGGGACATGAGCACGGTGTCGCCGGGATCGTCGAGTTCGAATTCGTCGACGCAGACGAGCTTCATCTTCGACAGGTCGTCGCGAGCCCGGGCGAAGCCCAAGGCCCCGACGAGGTTCGTGTATTCGACGAAGGTGCCGAAGGTCGCCGGCTTCTCGTTGGCATGCCAGGCCGAAGCCAACAGGTGAGTCTTGCCGACCCCGTAGCCGCCGTCGAGGTAGACGCCCTTGGCACCGGATCTTCCCTTCGAGAACAGCTTGCCGAGGAATCCCTTGTCGGTCGAGCGCTGGGTGAATTCCCGCAGCTTATTCCGTGCCTCTTCCTGCGAGGGCTCTGCGGGGTCGGTGCGGTAGCTGTCGAAGGACACGTCCTCGAACTGAGGGGGCGGCACGAGACCTGCGATGAGCTCTTCGGGGGCAACCTGTGGGGATCGGTCGCTCAGTGCGACCAGAGTCTGCTCGGCATTCACTCGGCCTAGTCTAAGGCAGGCTCGAGTGCCCGGTTCAACCCGGGCCTCGCAGAGTGATGCCCGTCACAGGCAACGCATCCGCGGCGCTTCCGCCGTCCGTCCACTACCGCGCCGACGCGCTGTTCGCATCACCAGCGGCGACCGACCCGGCAGATCAGTTGTTGAAGTCGAAGCCGAGGCGGCCGAGCTGTTTGGGATCGCGCTGCCAGTCCTTAGCCACCTTGACGTGCAGGTCGAGGTAGACCTTCGTGCCGAGGAGCCGCTCGATGCCCTGCCGGGATTCCGACCCGATGGTCTTCAGCCGGCTGCCGCCCTTGCCGATGATGATGGCCTTCTGGCTGGGACGTTCGACATAGAGGTTGACGTGGACGTTCCACAGCGGATTGTCCTCGCGGCGCCCTTCCCGCGGGTACATCTCCTCGACCTGCACAGCCAGGGAATGGGGCAGTTCGTCACGCACTCCCTCGAGGGCCGCTTCGCGCACAAGCTCGGCGATCATCTTCTCTTCCGGCTCGTCCGTGAGGTCGCCGTCGGGGTAGAGCGGAGGAGATTTCGGCAGATGCGCCGCGAGCACCGAATCGACGGTGTCGACCTGGAAGTCCTCGACTGCGGAGACCGGGACGACATCGGCGAAGTCGGCGAGCTCGCCGACGGCCAGCAGCGCCTCGGCGATCTTGTCCTTGGGCACCCGGTCGACCTTCGTCACGAGCGCGACGATCGGGGTCCGTCCGTCCAGCAGCGCCAGCTGGGAGGCGATATAGCGGTCGCCGGGACCGATCGGCTCATCGGCGGGCAGGCAGAAGCCGATGACATCGACCTCGCCCAGCGTGGATGCCACCAGATCGTTGAGTCGGGAACCGAGCAGGGTGCGCGGCTTGTGCAGTCCGGGGGTGTCGATGAGGATGAGCTGGTGGTCGTCCTTGTGGACGATTCCGCGGATCGTATGCCGGGTCGTCTGAGGTTTGGCCGAGGTGATCGCGACCTTCTCCCCCACCAGGGCGTTCGTCAGCGTCGATTTTCCTGTATTCGGGCGACCCACGAAGCAGGCGAAACCGGCTCGATAGTCATCGGGGTAGTCCGTGCGAAATTCCATCTCAGTCCTCTTCCTTCGTCCCCGAACCTTCGGCTGCGGCGGTGCGCTGTGCGTGTCTGCTGTTCTCGTGGGTGCGGGTGACCCGCACGTGCGTGATCCGGTGGCGTCGGCCCTGGCCCTCCATGGCTTCGATCTCGAGGCCCTCGATCGACGCATGCGAGCCGTCGATGGGCACGCGGTCGATGAGCTTCGAGAGCAGTCCGCCGACGCTGTTGACATCGTCTTCGTCGATGCGCACATCGAAGTATTCGGCGAAGTCGGAGATCGACATGCGGGTGCTGATGATGAACGATCCGTCTTCGGCGGCGACGAGTTCGTCATCGCCGTTGTCGTATTCGTCTTCGATCTCGCCGACGATCTCTTCGACGATGTCCTCGATGGTCACCAGCCCTGCGGTGCCGCCGTATTCGTCGATGAGGATCGCCAGATGCGTCGAGTCCAGCTGCATCTGCCGCAGCAGGTCATCGGCCGGCTTCGTCTCCGGGACGAACAGGACGGTGCGGGCCAGGTTGCCCACGGGACGGTCGGCCTCCTCGGGGTGGAGGTGGAGGCGGCGCGCGACGTCCTTGAGGTAGGCGACTCCGCGGACGTCGTCGAGGTCCTCCCCGCAGACGGGGATGCGGGAGAAGCCGGAGCGGAAGAACAGGTTCATCGCCTTCTGCAGGCTCACGTCCGCATCGACGGTGATGAGGTCGGTGCGCGGCACCATGACCTCGTTCGCCGAGGTGTCTGAGAGGTTGAACACCGACTGGATCATCTCGCGTTCGCCGTCTTCGATGATGTCGGATTCGCTCGCCCGCTCGACCAGGTCGCGCAGCTGTTCGGAGGTCACGAACGGACCGTCCTTGTACACCTGGTCCGGTGTGAGCAGATTGCCGAGCACGACGAGGATGCGGGTGAGCGGTTTGAGCGCGACGAGGACGATGCGCACGACCCAGCTGAGGTTGAGGCTGACGGCCAGCGACCGGCGCTTGCCGATCGTACGTGGGGAGACTCCGGCGATGATGAAGACCGCCACCGAGGCTGTGATCACCGTGAGGAAGACCATGAGCGGTCCCACGGAGTAGTAGGAATCGTAGGCCAGGGCGATGAACACCGTGGCGAGTGCTTCGAGGAAGTTGCGGACGAAGATGATGACGTTGATGTTCGTCGGCAGGTCCGCGAGGATCCTCTCGACACGCACCGCTGAGCGCTTGCCGTCCTCCTTCGCCTCTTCGACCGCATGGTGGGAGACGTTGAGCAGCGCGGCATCCACGGCGGAGAGGGTGGCTGCGATGATGAGGCACAGTGCCGCCCCGAGGAAGAACATGAACACGATCAGACCTCGGTGGGGGTGGGAATGTCGGTGCGACCGTCGTAGCGAGCCGCGAAGAAGGTCAGCAGCAGATGCCGCTGGAGAGCGAACATCTCTTCCCGCGCTTCGGGCTCACCGTGGTCGTAGCCGAGCAGGTGCAGGAATCCGTGGACGGTCAGCAGAAGGACCTCGTCCATCGTCGAATGACCGGCCGCCCGAGCCTGAGCCTCGGCGACCTCGGGGCAGATGATGATGTCGCCCATCTGACCTTCGGTCGGCTTCTCCGGCTCGCCCTGGTGGAGCTGATCCATGGGAAAGGACATCACGTCGGTCGGTCCTTCGAGGTCCATCCAGGTGACGTGGAGTTCGGACATGGCCGCTGAGTCGACCATGGTTACGGCCAGCTCCGCACCGGGGTGCATATGCAGGGCTTCGCCGAGATACTCGGTCAGGGCAACGACTTCGTCGAGGTCCACCTCGGCGTCGGTCTCGTTGAGGATCTCGGTGTTCATTCGGCATTCCCCCACAGGTCGTAGGCTTCGACGATCTTCGTCACCAGCGAATGCCGGACGACGTCCTTGCTGCCCAGTTCGCAGAACTGCAGGTCCTCGATTCCGTCGAGGATGTCGCGGACGACCTTGAGTCCGCTGCGGGTCTTGCCCGGCAGGTCGATCTGGGAGATGTCACCGGTGACGACCATGCGTGACCCGAAGCCGAGGCGGGTGAGGAACATCTTCATCTGCTCGGCCGTCGTGTTCTGTGCTTCGTCGAGGATGATGAACGCGTCGTTGAGGGTGCGCCCGCGCATATAGGCCAGGGGCGCGACCTCGATCGTTCCGGTCTCGATGAGCAGCGGGATCGATTCCGGGTCGGCCATGTCGTGCAGGGCGTCATAGAGCGGACGCACATACGGGTCGATCTTGTCGTTGAGCGTGCCCGGCAGGTAGCCCAGGGACTCCCCGGCTTCGACGGCCGGCCGGGTGAGGATGATCCGTGAGACCTCTTTGTGTTGGAGGGCGTTGACGGCCATGGCCATCGCCAGGTACGTCTTGCCGGTTCCGGCCGGACCGATGCCGAAGGTGATCGTGTGGTTGCGGATGGCCCTGACGTAGTCGTGCTGGCCCATCGTCTTCGGACGGATCGACTTTCCCCTGGTGGAGAGGATGTTCGTGCCCAGCACCGCCGAGGCGGCCGCTCCCTCGGAGGAGAACGTCGTGACCCTCTCGATCGTCTCTTCGTTGATGCGATGGCCGGCCGCGTGGAGTTTCTTGAGTTCCCCGATGACGCTGACGAAAGCTTCGACGCGTTTCGGGTCGCCGGTGACCTGGACCTGATTGGCCCGGACGTGGATGTCGAGGTCGGCGAAGGTCTTCTCCAGGGTGCGCAGGTTCGATTCCCCGGGACCGAAGAAGGCGACGAGGTCGATGGAGTCGGGGATGACCAATCGCACGGTGTCACGATCGGCACCTTGGGTGTCCGTCACGGCATCATCGCGTGCGGCACCGTCGCCGGTGTCCGAGTCGGTGGGGTTCATGGAGTTCGGGTTCGGTGGGGTGATGTCCAGAATGTTCCTTTGCAAATGAGCGCACCGTCACCGGCAGCGCCTGAGTGTGCTTCCATCCTAGTCCGATGCCTCACCAACGGCCCAATGAATTCTGGGCCAGGACGAGGCCGGCGGGTCCCGCCGATGACGAGCGCAGGATCGTCGGTCCCAGCAGCACCGGGGTTGCTCCACGGCCGGTCAGGGCGGCGAGTTCGCCGTCGCTGATGCCGCCCTCGGGGCCGACGACGAAGACGATGCGCTCCGGCGGCTGCACCGAGTCGTTCGCGATCAGGTCGTTCAGTGCTTCGGAGAGCCTGCGCTGAGCGGTCTCGTGGAGGACGAAGACCGCATCGGCGTCGTCGAGGGTCTTGGCCAGGGCGGCTCCGCGGGCGAGGCCGTGGAGGATGGGAAATCGTGCTCGTCTGGCCTGCAGGGAGGCCGCTCCGAGGAGGTTCTCCCATTTCGCGGCCATCTTCTCCCGCTTCTTGGCCGGCCAGTCGGCGATCGAGCGTTCAGCGGCCCAGGGAATGACGTCGTCGACGCCGATCTCCGTGGCTGTTTCGATGGCCTGCAGGTCCCGGTCGCCCTTGGCCAAGGCTTGGACGAGGACGAGGCGCGGGCCCGTGCGCTCCTCGGCCGTCACCTCGGTGACGTCGATCGTCAGCTCATTCGCCGAGGCGGCCGTGACGGTTCCGCGCGCACGTGTGCCTTCCCCATCGACGATGTCGATATCCTCGCCGGGACCGATCCGACGCACCCGCACCGCGTGCCCGGCCACGTCCTCACCGAGGGTGAGGGCGGACCCGACGTCCGCCTCGGCGGCGGTGGCGGAGCGGAAGACGGGAAGACTCACCGACCGGCGAACCTCTCACGCATGCGGGAGAACATTCCGCGGTTCTCGGTCGAGATCTGCGCGCGCGGTGTCTCTTCTCCGCGCAGTTCGGCGAGTTTCTCGAGCAGTTCGCGCTGTTCGTCGTCGAGTTTGTCCGGGGTGAGGACGTCGACGGTGATGAGCAGGTCGCCGCGGGTCTCCGAACGCAGGCGGGCGGCTCCGAGCCCGGGAAGTTTGACGATGGTGCCGGACTGGGTGCCGGCGGCGATGGTGAGGTCCTGAGTGCCGTCGAAGGTCTCGAACGGGATGGTCGCACCCAGGGTCGCTGCGGTCATCGGCACGGAGACCGCGGCCCGGAGGTTGTCGCCGTCGCGCTGGAAGACCTCGTGGCGGGTGACCATGACCTCGACGAACAGGTCACCGGCGGGTCCGCCTCCGGGGCCGACCTCACCCTGGCTGGAAAGCTGGATGCGGGTGCCGTCGGAGACCCCGGCGGGGATCCGGATCTTCATGGTCCGCTGCTTGCGCACGCGTCCGTCACCCTGGCAGTTGAGGCAGGGGTTCGGGATGACGGTGCCGAAGCCGTGGCAGGAGTTGCAGGTCTGGTTCGTGACCATCTGACCCAGCAGGGTCCGGGTCATGCGCTGGACGCTGCCGGCTCCGTGGCACAGCGAGCAGGTCTCGATCTTCGTGCCTTCCTGCGTGCCGGCGCCCGAACAGGTGTCGCAGACGACTGCAGTGGTGACATCGAGGTCGACGGTGCCGCCGAAAGCCGCGGTCTTCAGGTCGATATTGACGCCGACGAGGGCATCCTTGCCGCGCTGGGTGCGTGGGATCGGACCCCCGGCCTGACCGCCGCCACCGCCGAAGAAGGTCTCGAAGATGTCGCCGAATCCGCCGAAGCCGCCGCCGGCTGGGAAGCCCTGGCCGTTCTCGCCGCCGCCCATATCGTAGTTGCGGCGCTTCTCCGGGTCGGAGAGCACATCGTAGGCCAGTGAGATGGCTTTGAATTCGTCTTCGTGACCGGGATTGACGTCCGGGTGGTACTTGCGTGCCAGCTTCCGGTACGACGACTTGATCTCAGCCGCGGAAGCGTCTTTGGACACTCCGAGTGTTTCATAGTGATCGGCCACAGAAACTTCTCTCTCCCTGACGTAGTGGTCTTCTCTGTTCGTGGTGGTGGCTGCGCTGCTGCGCGGTGCTCACCGGTTCTGCGCTGCCCGTCTGCGGGTGCCCCTGGTCGATGTCAAGAGACCTACCCTCGATCGAGGATCGAGGACACGTATTTGGCGACGGCACGGACTGCCGAGATCGTCGTCGGATAGTCCATTCGGGTCGGGCCGAGCACTGCCAGTCTGGCCGAGGAACCCGCGTCATGACCATATTCGGCGGCGACGACGGAAGTCGAGCTGAATGATTCGTGAGTATTCTCACGCCCGATGCGCACGCTGATCTCCTCGTGGTCTTCTGCCATCGAGGTGAGCAGCCTGAGCAGGACGACCTGTTCTTCGAAGGCTTCGAGGATCGGGGCCATCTTCTCTCCGAATTCGCTTCCGGAGCGGGCGAGGTTCGCGGTGCCGGCCATGATGATGCGCTCTTCACGCGTCGCGGCCACGAGGTCGACGACGGCGGCTCTGACCTGTTTGAGCCCGGAGTCGTCACGGGCGGTCGGCTCACTCGATTCGGTGGCGGTCGCCTCGGCGGCGGGGGCCGATCCGAAGACCTGCGCGAGTGTGCGTCCGGCGAATTCGGCGTTGATCTGATCGCGCAGTCCGCGGGCGGCGTCTTCGTCGAGCGGGCTCGGGGTGATCACGGTCTTCTGCTCGACCTGGCCGGCATCGGTGATGAGGACGACGAGGATCCGGCCGGGTCCGAGACCGACGATCTCGATGTGCTTGATGCGCGCCCGCGACACCGTCGGGTATTGGATGAGCGCGACCTGTCGGGTGAGGCCGGAGAGGACGCGGACGGTGCGGTCGAGCATCTCGTCGAGATCGACGTCGCCGTCGATGAGCTGGAAGATCGCGCGCCGCTCGGCGGTGGTCAGCGGTTTGAACTCGTCGATCCGGTCGACGAACATCCGGTAGCCGAGGTCGGTGGGGATCCGTCCGGCAGAGGTGTGGGGCTGGGCGATATAGCCCTCTTGTTCGAGCGCGGCCATATCGTTGCGGATCGTGGCGGGAGAGACGCCGAGGGTGTGGCGCTGGACGATCGCCTTCGATCCCACGGGTTCGTTGGTGGCGACGAAGTCCTCGACGATGGCGCGCAGCACCTGTGCACGTCTGCTGTCGTTCATCGCGGATCTCCTCTCCGTCTCGCCGATCCATCGCGGTCCCGTGCCTGCGCTTGGCACTCTGTGAGTCTGAGTGCCAATTCTACGCCTCTCGTTCCCGGAATTCATTTCAGGGGTGGCCTGCGGGTCTGCGCGCCTGCGGGACCGTCCTTGATTATGGTGGGTGCCCGTGAATGCTTTTGATCGATATGGTCCCGATGTGCTCTCCGGTTCCTCCCCGTCGTCGCACCGCCCGAAGAAGTCCCGTCAGGTCGAGCTCGGCCTGGGCATGGTTCTCGAGGATGCGATGAGCGGCTATGTCGGCGCTGTCGTCGGCGCGGAGAAGACCACGGCCGGTGTCGTCGTCAAGCTCGAAGATCGCGTCGGCAAGGTACGTGCCTTTCCCCTGGGGCCGGGCTTCCTCCTCGAGGGTCAGCCCGTCGATGTGCAGCTGCCGAAGAAGAAGGCGCAGCAGCCCGGACGGACGGCCTCGGGATCTCGCGCCGTGGTCGGCGCGAAGGCTCGGGTGGCCCGTGGGTCGCGGATCTGGGTCGAGGGCAAGCACGACGCCGAACTCGTCGAGAAGATCTGGGGCGATGATCTGCGCATCGAAGGCGTCGTCGTCGAACCCCTGGGCGGTCTCGATGATGTCGCCGACAAGCTCGAGGCCTTCGGTCCGGATCGAGACCATCGGGTCGGTGTCCTCGCCGACCATCTGGTGAGCGGGACGAAGGAATCGAAGATCGCCGAGGCGGTCCGTGCCGATCCGCGCTACCGCGATGTCGTCCACATCATCGGTCACCCGTACGTCGATATCTGGCAGGCGGTGAAACCCCATGTCGTCGGCATCCGCGAATGGCCGGTCGTCCCCCGCGGTGAGGATTGGAAGACGGGAATACTGCGTCGCATCGGATGGCCGCACGCCGACCATCGGGACGTTGCCCGCGGGTGGGTGCGCATCCTCGGGAAGGTGAGCACCATTGCTGATGTCGAACCGACGCTGTCCGGTCGGGTCGAGGAGCTCATCGACTTCGTCACCGTCGGCTGAGAGTCGGCGGTGGTGCGGCGCGGTGGAGCGTCATGGTCACGCGGAGCTGTCGGCGTGTGCCGAATCTGTCACAGGAGTGAGGCTTTCCCGACATCCTCGGGACACCTGGCTCGGCTAGGGTGAATGGCAAGCACTCTTCGAAAGGATCCCCATGTCGTACCACCCCGAGCAGCCGGGCAGCCGACCGATGCCGCCGAACTACTCCCAGGCCTCCGGTTCGCAGCAGCCCTACGCGCCGCAGGGCCAGCAGTATTCGCAGCCGCAGACGCACAGCGGTCAGCCGGGCTACGGTGGGCAGTCGGGGTATGGTTCGCAGCAGGCGTACGGCGCTCAGCCGAACTACGGGGGCCAGCCGGGATACGGCGCACAGCCGGGCTACGGTATGCCGCAGATGCACAACCCGGCGATGTTCGACTCCCGCTCCCTGCCTGAGCAGGCCTACGGACCCGGCTCCGAGCGGTTCTGGATGGCCCACGAACCCGACCGGACCACGGCATTGTGGACCCACCTCGGCTCGCTCATCTTCGGCTTCATGCCGCTCATCATGTTCCTTGTGAAGAAGGACGAATCGCCGTTCGTCCGCGAGCACTCACGTCAGGGTCTCAACGCGATGATCACGAACACGATCGTCACCTTCGGTGCGCTCTTCGTCTTCGGCTTCGTCGGTTTCATCCTGGCACTGGTGACCTTCGGGATCGGCATCATCGTCATGTATGCGGCGCTCATCGTTCCGCTCGTCTACTGCGTCTTCTACATCATCGCGGCCGTCGCAGCGAACAAGGGTGAGGGGTATAAGTTCCCGCTCACAATCAATTTCGTGAAGTGACCATTCCCGCTCACCCCGGATTCTCTGGGGCTGCCCGGACTCTCTGGGTTAGTGTGGAGTGATCGCACACTCTGAAGGGACTCTCATGTCGGACAACCCGCAGCAGCCGAACAACGAACAGTCACAGCCGATGCCTCCGAACTACTCCCCGCAGTCGGGCTCGCAGCAGCCGTACACCCAGCAGCCACAGCAGGGTTCGCAGCCACAGCAGAGTGGTCAGGCCCAGCAGGATGGTCAGGCCCAGTACGGCTCGCAGCCGCAGACCCCTCAGCAGGGATCGCAGCCGGGCTATGGCTCGCAGCCGCAAGCCGGGTACGGCTCCCAGCAGCAGAATCCGGCCTCCGGATCTCAGCAGCAGAACCCTCAGCAGCAGTATGGTTCCCAACCGGGCTACGGTTCGCAGCAGGCAGGCGGCGCCCAGCAGCCGTACGGTTCTCAGCAGCCCTACAGCGCTCCGCAGGGACACCCTCAGCCCGGTTACGGATTCCAGGGAGCATCGTCGGCGCAGTCGGCTGCCGCAGGAGTGCCCATGGGGGCCGAACTGCCGGATGCGGCCTACGGCCCGAATTCGCTCGGATTCTGGAATGCAGATCAGAGTGAACGGACGACCGCACTGTGGTCGCACCTCGCTCACGCCGCCACCTATGTCGTCGGTGTCGGCTGGATCGTCACGCTCATCCTCTTCATCATTAATAAGGACAAGTCGCCGTTCCTCCGCCATCATGGCGCACAGTCGCTGAATCTGCTGATCATCGGCGTCATCGCGGCGTTCGGCATCGGGCTGATCGGCGGAATCCTCACGATCGTCGGAATCGGCTTCCTCATCCTCCTGCTCCTGCCGGTGCTCTCGATCTACATGATCGTCATCGAGATCATCGCCGGCATGGCAGCCAACCGCGGTGAAGGCTACCGCATTCCGATGACGCCGAACTGGATCAAGTGATCTGACGTCCAGTGAGAGCCTCACCCCGGCAGATTCGCTGAACAGCTCGCCCCGCCACTCGTTCCCGAATGGCGGGGCGAGACTCATTCACACGTATTCGGTGAGGATGCGCACCATATAGTCGGCCATGAGTCGTCCCTGCAGAGTCGGCTGGAACCAGCCGGTCGCGGCACCATCGGCGTCGAGCAGTCCCTGCCTGACGAAAGTCCTGATCGCCTGTTCGCTGCCCGGGGCCAGAGAATCGAGACGCAGCTCGCGGTCGATCCTGGCCGCCAGCATGATCCGTTCGATCTCCCGGGTCTGAACGTCGAGGACCTCACGACCGATCGCCGGGGACTCCCCCGCCAACAGCCGATCGGCCCAGGCACGGGGGTGTTTGGCATTCCAGAACCGCACGCCTCCGACGTGTGAGTGGGCGCCGGGCCCGAAGCCCCACCAGTCGGCATTGCGCCAATAGGCCATATTGTGCTCACAGCGGGTCTCGAGACCGGTCGACCAATTGCTCACTTCGTACCAGTGCAGACCAGCAGCGGAGATCGCTGCGTCGGCGATCTCGTATTTGTCGGCCAGGTCATCCTCATCAGGCATCGGCAGTTCGCCGCGGCGAACCATCGCACCCATCTTCGTTCCCGGTTCGACGATGAGGGAATATGCCGAGATGTGATCGACCTCGTTGGACAGCGCCACGTCGAGAGAGCGACGCCAATCGTCGATCGACTCCCCCGGGGTGCCGTAGATGAGGTCGAGGCTGAGCTCGAGGTCGGCGTCCTTGACCCAGCGGGCCACCTCGGGGATCTTCTCCGGGTCGTGGGTGCGGTCCAAGGTCGCAAGCACGTGCGGCACGGCCGACTGCATACCCATGGAGATCCGGTTGAAACCGGCTCCGGCAAGGGTCGCGATGTAGTCGGGGTCCAAGGTGTCGGGGTTGGCTTCGGTGGTGATTTCGACATTCCCGGCCAGGCGGAAGCGGGCGCGGACATCGTCCATCACCCCGGCGAGCACATCCGCTGCGAGCAAGGTCGGGGTGCCCCCGCCGAAGAAGATCGTCGAGACCTCACGGTCGCCGGCCCCCGCCTCGGCGAGGGTGGCCACGGACAGATCGAGCTCACGGGCGAGATTGCTGCGGTAGTCCTCGCGGGACGCGCCCGGGCCGAGATCGTCGGCGGTATAGGTGTTGAAGTCACAGTAGCCGCAGCGGACCCGGCAGTACGGGACGTGGATGTAGAGGCTCAGCCGCCGCTCCGCGGCCCCGATCCCCACCGATGTCGGCAGCGAACCGTCGCGCGGAGGGACCTCACCGGTCGGTTGTGCGGGCACTTACTTCTTGCTGTCCTTCGTCTCCGGCTCGTCGGAGGACAGGGCCGCGATGAACGCTTCCTGCGGAACCTCGACGGTGCCGACCATCTTCATCCGCTTCTTGCCTTCCTTCTGCTTCTCGAGCAGTTTGCGCTTACGGCTGATGTCACCGCCGTAGCACTTCGAAAGGACGTCCTTGCGGATGGCGCGGATGGTCTCACGGGCGATGATGCGTGAGCCGATGGCCGCCTGGATGGGCACCTCGAACTGCTGGCGCGGGATGAGCTTGCGCAGCTTTCCGGCCATCGCCACACCGTAGGAGTAGGCGTTGTCGCGGTGGACGATTGCGGAGAACGCATCGACCTGGTCGCCGTGCAGCAGGATGTCGACCTTGACGAGGTCGGAGGCGTCCTGGCCGTCATCGGAGTAGTCGAGGGAGGCGTAGCCCTTGGTCCGGGACTTCAGCTGATCGAAGAAGTCGAAGACGATCTCGGCCAGGGGCAGCCGGTAGCGGATCTCCACACGGTCCGAGGACAGATAGTCCATGCCCTGGAGTTTGCCGCGGCGATCCTGGCACAGTTCCATGACCGCGCCGATGTAGTCGCTGGGGGTGAGGATCGTGGCCTGCACCATCGGCTCCCGGACTTCCTTGATCTTGCCCGTCGGGTACTCGCTCGGGTTCGTCACCACGGTCTCCGAACCGTCTTCCATGGTCACGTCATAGATCACGGACGGGGCGGTGGAGATGAGGTCGAGATCGAACTCCCGTTCCAGGCGGTCGCGCAGGACTTCGAGGTGGAGGAGACCGAGGAATCCGCAGCGGAAGCCGAAGCCCAGTGCCGTCGAGGTCTCGGGTTCGTAGGCGAGAGAGGCGTCGTTGAGTTTGAGTTTGTCCAGCGCGTCGCGCAGCACCGGGTAGTCGGACCCGTCGATCGGGAAGAGTCCGGAGAACACCATCGGTTTGGGCTCCCGGTAACCGCCGAGGGCCTCTGTCGCGGGCCCCGCAGCGGCGGTGACGGTGTCGCCGACCTTCGACAGACGCACATCCTTGACACCGGTGATGAGGTAGCCGACCTCACCGACGCCCAGTCCCTTCGTCGCCTTGGGCTCGGGCATGGAGGCGCCGATCTCCAGCAGCTCGTGGGTGGTGCCGGTCGACATCATCTCGATCTTCTCGCGTGGGGACAGAGAACCGTCGATGACGCGAACATAGGTGACCACACCGCGGTAGGTGTCGTAGACGGAGTCGAAGATCATCGCGCGGGCCGGGGCCTCGGCATCGCCGACGGGCGCGGGGATATCGGTGATGATGCGGTCGAGGACCTCCTCGACGCCTTCGCCCGTCTTGCCGGACACGAGCAGGCAGTCCTCGGGTTCGCAGCCGATGAGGTTGGCGAGCTCTTCGGCGTACTTCTCCGGCTGTGCAGCCGGCAGGTCGATCTTGTTGAGCACGGGGATGATCGTCAGATCGTTCTCCATGGCCAGGTACAGGTTGGCCAGCGTCTGGGCTTCGATGCCCTGAGCGGAGTCGACGAGCAGCAGGGCACCCTCGCAGGCGGCCAGGGACCGCGAGACCTCGTAGCTGAAGTCGACGTGCCCGGGAGTGTCGATCATGTTGAGCGCGTACGGGGTGTCCTCGTGCTCCCACGGCATGCGCACAGCCTGGGATTTGATGGTGATTCCGCGTTCGCGTTCGATGTCCATCCGGTCGAGGTACTGGGCACGCATATCGCGGTTCTCGACGACGCCGGTCATCTGGAGCATGCGGTCGGCCAGGGTCGATTTGCCATGGTCGATATGAGCGATGATGCAGAAATTGCGAATCAGCTCGGGTGAGGTGGCAGACGGTGAGATCCGCTTTGCAGCTTCCTTATTCACCTGAGGTGACATGAACGCCCTTTCTTTGACAGACCAGGTCCCCAGACAGACCGGATCCCCCATTGTTTCATGACTTGCGCGCGGACCTGGAATCCACGGGCGTGCACGTCGTGATCGTCCGGATCTTTCGCGATTCGCCCCGCCGAACGGTGCCGATCGGGGAAGATGGTCTCATGAGCGAATTCCGGGTCATGAGCTTCAACCTCCGCTATCCCGCGATGGACGGTCATCCGGTGGCCGAGCGGCTGCCCATCGCCGCCGATCTCATCCGGCGTGCACGTCCGCACCTCATCGGCACCCAAGAGGGCGAGCTCGACCAGCTCGAGACGCTCATCGACCTGCTGCCCGAGGAGTACATCTGGCTCGGAGAGGGCCACTCCGGTGGCAACTCCGGCGAGTTCACAGCCGTGATCCTCGATTCGAAGCGCTTCGACGTGGAAGCCGTGGACATCAGCTGGCTGTCCGAACAGCCCGACACCGTGGCCTCGGAATCGTGGGGAGTCTCGCATGCGCGCACCCTGACGACGGTCGATGTCCGCGACCTCGAATCCGACCGGCGTCTGCGTGTGCTCAACACCCACCTCGATCACAAGTCCGAGCGCGCCCGTCTCGAGTCCGGTCGGATCATGGCCGAGACCATCGCCGAGGCGGCCCGTCCCTGCGTGGTCACCGGTGACTTCAATGTCGCCACCGGCTCCCCGGTCTACAACTTCTTCTGTACTGAGCTCGGCCTCACCGACACCGCAGCCGAGGTTCCCGGTGAGGACATCGGCACCTTCCACCGCTACAAGGGTCCGAAGGCAGGCGAGCCGCGCATCGACTGGATCCTCACAACACCGGGCCTGCGCACACTGTCCACGCGCATCGACACGTTCGAGGTGGACGGGAAGTACCCTTCCGACCATTTCCCCGTCGAGGCGGTCCTCGAATTCTCGTGACCATGACGGCACATAGTTCTTTGCAGCCTGTGCCAGCCTGCTCGTTTAGGCTGGACGTATGAATTGGAGATCACTGGTCAATCGGGCCGCGAGAATCGGTGTCCGCGAAGGGCTGCGCTATCTGCGCCAATCGCAGTCGAAGAAGAACTCCGGAGGCGCATCGCAGCCAACGGATGCCAGCCGGCCGAATCCGGCACGGTCCGGCGGTGGAGGTGCCGCCTCGGCGGGTTCTGCCGATCGTTCCGCCTCGGGCGGCCAGGGCGGATCCGGTGCGTATCCCGGCGATTACACGGGCTCGATCACGGTCAGCTACTCCCCCGATCTCGACGGCGACGCCGATCCGGGCGAAGTCGTCTGGGGGTGGGTCCCCTTCGAGGAGGACCACTCGCAAGGCAAGGATCGACCGTCCCTCGTCGTCGGACGTGACGGCCGATGGGTGCTCGCGCTCATGCTCACCAGCAAGGATCACATCCCCGGCGGCGTCGGCGAGGTCCGGCAGGACCGGCACGCGAAGTGGATGAACATCGGCACCGGGGATTGGGATTCGCAGGGTCGGCCCTCGGAGCTCCGCCTCGATCGCATCATCCGGCTCGATCCCGATTCGATCCGCAGGGAAGGCGCGATCATGCCCCGCGACGTCTTCGACCGGGTGGCCGGGCACATCTCCGGCTGAGCCCCGGCAGACCGACCGAGCGAAGCCTGCAGCTTCCCTGCGCTGCTGGGCGCGCAGGGATTTCCAGCCCGGGACGAGAGCCTGTATCATGGGTGATTGTGTCTTCATCAAGGCGTGTGTCTCGCCGAGGTCGGGTGAAGACGCCGTCGGATTCGATGTCGTCGATGTGTTTCCCCGCGGAGATGATCATGTCGGTTCGATGCGCCCTCACGACCATGTACCACTAACACGAAAGAGTGTTGAAATTGGCTAATATCAAGTCCCAGATCAAGCGGATCAAGACCAACGAGAAGGCTCGTCAGCGCAACAAGGCTGTCCGGTCCGAGGTTCGGTCCTACGTCCGCGTCGTTCGCGAGAACATTGCTGCCGGCAACAAGGAAGAGGCACAGCAGGCTTATGCTGTGGCTGCCCGCAAGCTCGACAAGGCTGTTTCGAAGGGTGTTCTGCACAAGAACAACGCTGCGAACCGCAAGTCGCGCCTGGCCACGCAGATCAACGCTCTCTGAGCGCACGACTGAGGCTATAGCTTCACGGGGTCCGAACCACACGGTTCGGACCCCGTACTTTTTACTTATTACTACCTGACGGCGGCCCAGCAACCTCGCGCGAGGTTGCTGGGCCGCCGTCAGGTAGTAATTAGCGGAGGCGGGCTAGGCGGGCGACTTCTGAGACGAACCATTCGACGGCGTAGACGGGGTCGCGTCCACCGCCCTTGACGGCCGCATCGGCCTCGGCTGCGGCAATGAGCGACTGGCCGAGCGCCACCTCGTTCCACCGCCTCACCTCCCGGCGGGCCCGGTCGACCTGCCACGGAGCCATCTTCAGCTCGGAGGCCAGCTCGCCGCTGGTGCCGGAGAACCCCTGCACCTTCGCCATACCGCGCAGCTTCATCGCAACTGCCGCCACCAGCGGGACCGGATCGGACCCGGTCGACAGGGCATGCCTGAGCAGGCTGAGCGCGTTCTTCGCGTCTCCGGCCACTGCCGCATCGGCGACCTTGAAGCCGGTGGCTTCGACCCGGCCGCCGTAGTACTGGTCGACGACCTCGGCGGTGATCGTGCCCTCGGTGTCTTCGATGAGCTGGTCGACCCCGGCATTGAGTTCGGCGAGATCAGAGCCCAGCGCCGACATGAGCGCGGCCATTCCCGCCTCGTCGATGCGCCGCTTCGCGGTCTTGAACCGGGTCTGGGCGAACTTCGCCCGATCGCTTTCGTTCTTCAGCACCGCCGCGTCGATGCGCGGGAAGCCGGCGGAGTCGAGTTTCTTGATGAGCTTCGCTCCCCGGTTGCCGCCGGCGTGCAGCAGCACCACGACGGCGTCATCGTTCGGAGCGTCCAAATAGGCCAAAGCGTCACCCAGGAAGTCCTCCGAACACTTCTCGACGGCATCGACGACGATGAGCTTAGAGGACGAGAACAGAGACGGTGAAGCCGCCATCGCCAACTCGCCGGCCTGGTATCCCGCTGCGTCGAATTCGATCTCTTCGGGATCCTGTTTCCGTGCGGCCGATACGATGCGGTCCTTGGCCATGCGCACGAGCACCGATTCGCCACCGGAGATCATGACGACAGGTGCCGGTTTCGCCGAGCTCCACGGGATCAGGGTCTTCTTCACTGCCATGGACCCCAGCCTATCGCGGCTGCCCGACATGACCGGCAAGTCGGACCGACACCCGCCGTCTCACCCCTTGTCCTCGGAACAACTGTGGCCGGTGCTGAATCGACTCTGGGCGTAGAGCGCAACCGAACCGCAGTGATCGGTGCGCAGCACGGGCACGGGGCCGAAGGAGCGCAGTGACTTCTCACTCGGATGCCCGTAGCTGTTCTCCCCCACCGAGACGACGCCGAGGCCGGGAGCCGCGGCCGCGAAGAACTCGGGAGCCAGATCGGAGGAACCATGGTGCGGTGCGACGAGCACATCCACCGGCCGCACCTGCTGGGCGAGCACATACTGCTCCTCGGCTCCGACGTCGCCGGGCAGCAGAGTGCTCAGACCCTCCTGTTCGACCCGCACCACCAGGGAGTCTTCGTTGCGCAGCTCCTCGTCCTCTGCCGCAGCAGCAACCGAGCGCAGGGGCGGCCACAGCACCTCCAGACTCGCCGCCTCGAAGCTCAGCGTCTGACCACGGTGGGTGGGGACGGCCTCGGCGCCGATGTCAGCGATCACGCGCCTGACTTCGGGCGAAGTCGCGACATTCGCGGAGACGAACAGCCGATCGACCGTGCGCCCCCACGTCGTGCCCGCATAGCCGGCGAAATGGTCGGCGTCGAAGTGGGAGATGAGCAGATCGAATTCCTCGATCCCGGATTCGTCGAGGCAGGTGTCGATGGGTTTCGGCTCACGCCCAGTATCGACGACGAGACCCCGACCATCACCGAGGTTGATGATGGCAGCCGAACCCTGACCGACATCGCAGACGAGCACCAGCCAGTCCGCTGCAGGCGGCTTCGCCCTCACCGTGACGATGACGGCGGCCGTGAGCAGGCAGCACAGGACGAGGACGGGCAGACCCCAGAGGCGACGCCGCACGAGCATCCACGTACCGGTCACGGCGAGGCCGAGCAGCCCGAGCGCCAGCAGCGTTCCGAGCGGCGGCACCGGCCAGTCCAGTGCCGCTCCCGGCAGTGCGGCGCAGACTCGGGCGACGAGGACGATCCACCAGGCCGGAAAGGACCCGATCCACGCCAGCAGGGCAGAGGCGAAGTCGGCTCCGGGCAGCCCTGTCGTCGCAATGCCGGTGGCCACGAGGCTGAGGAAACCCGCCACCGTCGCCGGCATGACCGCGGGTGCGGCCGCGGCGTTGGCAGCGACCGACCACAGTCCGATGCGCGGGTCGATCGCCACGAGCACCGGGGTGCACGCGAGCTGGGCGACGAAGGGCACGATGAGCGCGGTCACGAGCACCGTGGGCAGCAGCGGCAGGTGCACGGCGAGACGGCGCAGCAGGATCGGGACGACGAACATGATCGCGGCGGTGGAGACCACGGACAGGACGAACCCCACCGAGGTGGCCAACACCGGCACGAAGGCGAGCAGCAGGCTCGCGGTCGAGCACATGACCGCAACCGGGGAGATCCCACCGCCGCGCAGGAAGACGAGCGCCGCAGCAATCGCCATGCCGGCGGCCCGGATGGCGCTGGGTTCGAACCCGACGATGAAGACGTAGCCGAGGCAGGTGAGCACTCCGATGCTCACGCGCAGCCGTGGGCCGGCTCGGCAGGCTCCGGCAAGCAGTCCGGCACCGAGGCTGACGATCGTGACGTTGCTGCCCGACACGGCCGAGACGTGAGTGAGGGAGACGACCCGCATATCGTCGATCATCCGGTCGTCCTGAGGCGAGGTGTCACCGACGACGAGTCCAGGCAGCAGCCGTCCGCCGTCGTTGCCGGCGGCGAGAGAATCGACGCGGAGTTCGGTGCGCAGCCGCTCACGCCACTGCCACAGTCGGTTCGGTGCTTCGAGCACCTGTGGTTCCGCCTCGGTCGAGCGGATATCGTCGAGGCGCTGAGTGCGCATTCGCACGGTCGCTCCGTCGGCAGCGATTTCGGGACTGAGCACGTGAGTGAATCCGGTGGTGGTGAGCAGGGTCAGTCGCGTCCAGCCGGACGCTCCGGGTTCGCTGTGGCCGACGACGATCCCCGTGGTCTCGGCCTCATCATCCGGTCCGTGGGCGGCGGCCAGGGCGGTGATCTGGATCGTCAGCAGACAGGTGAAGACGAGAACCCCGACACCGAGGTGGTGGTGCCGAAGCAGGATCACGATCCCGAGGACTCCGAGCACGGGAACGCCGAAGAGCACCCACGGCTCCGGTGACAGGAGAGCGCTGGCCCAGAGGCCGACTGCACAGCAGAGGAGACGGACGGAGCCCGGCCACAGCGCCGCCCGCTCCCGCACCCAGGCAACCGCAGCCGCGCACACATGTCGCAGGGCAATCAGTCTGCGCTCCCACGCCTGCTGGCAGGATCGCCTCGTTCGCAGCCGTGAGTGCGCGGCTGCGGGACCCGGGTCAGCCGACGGTGACAAGGTCTTTGAGGCTTTCGAAGGTCTTCGGCCCGATGCCTTTGACGAGCAGCAGATCATCGACGCTCGCGAACGGCTGCTGGGTACGGTGGCTGATGATCGCCTCGGCTGTGACGGGTCCGACCCCGGGCAGCGTCTCGAGGGTCGTGGCATCGGCGGTGTTGAGGTCGACCTTCCCCGCCTGACCGGGTGCCCCGCCGCTCGCGGCTGCAGATGAATCCGAGGATCCCGGCGAACCGCCTCCTTCCGCGCCCCCTCCCCCACTTCCAGACGAACCGGTTCCGTCCTGACCGGTTCCGTCCTGACCGGTCCCGTTCGCCCCAGTCCCGTTCGCATCGGCACCATCGACTCCGGCTGCCGGCTCTTCGCCTTCTGTCGGGATGTGGATCTGCTCACCGTCGGCGAGCACGCGCGCCAGATTCACCGCTTCACCGTCGGCTCCGGCGCTCAGTCCTCCAGCGGCTTCGACGGCGTCTTGGACCCGCGCACCTGCCTTCAGCGTGACCACGGAGGGGTCGTTGACAGCCCCGGTGATATGGACGATCACCTCCCCGTTCGCATTCGCCGACTTCGCCGAGGCGGCTCCTTCCTGTCCTGCGGCCGATCCCGCCGATCCCTCACCGGCTTCTCCTGTTTCACCTCCCTCGCCGGTCGCGGCAGGCGACTGACCGGCTCCTGTGCCTTGGCCGGGATCGTCACCGCCGCCCACGGGCGAATGCTGTGCAGCGGGACGGAAGAGGAAGAAGGCGAGAACGAGGATTCCGACCGTGGCGATGCCGAGAGCTGCCAGCACGGGCAGACGCACGCGACGGGGCTCGACGGGTTCTTCCTCACCGGCGGTGTCGGCGGTATAGACGTCGCCCGGCACCCAACCGCCGCGCTCGGCACTGGCGCCCAGGAGGCCGGCGAAACGATCATCCGGAGACACAGCCATGGTCCGAGGTTAGGAAGCGCCGGTACGCAGCGGCCAGGGCAGAAGCGTCGCCTGTGGACAGAGCATCTGCGTCCACAGGGCAGAGGTGATCAAGTCACCCGAGCATCCCCAGGCAGGAATGTGTGAGTCAGGGTGTGGTCTGCACGGTCACACCGACCGTACCGGGGCCGACATGCGCGGTGATGATCGTCGACAGCGTCCTGAACGACGAGTCGAATCCGAGCTCGCGCAGCCGTGAGCTCAACAGCTCGGCATCCGCTGTGTCCATCTCCCCTTCGGCGTTCTGGACCTCGACGTGCACGGTGTCCTCGGGATCGGCCACCTCGGCTGCGGCCTGCGCGGCCAGGGCGACGATCTTCTCCAGGGCTTTGGTGCGAGTGCGCACCCGGGCGAGCGGAACGACGACTCCGGCGCTGAGACCGAGCACGGGGACGATCTGCAGGGCCCGGCCGAGCAAGGAGGACGCGGCGCCGATCCGGCCGCCTCGGCGCAGGTGTTCGAGGCTGCCGGGGGCGAACACGGAACGGGTCTCGGCCGCGCACCAGTCGGCGATGGTTCCGGCGATCGATTCGACGTCGAGTCCCTGCCGGATCCCGGCCACGGCCACAGACAGTGCCCCGGCCAGTCCCGCCGAGGTGGTCCTCGAGTCGACGACATCGACGAGGATGTCCTCGGCTTCGGCGGCCTTGACCGCGGAATCGCGGGTGCCCGAGAGCTCCGCGGACATGGTCACGACGATGATGGCTTCCGCGCCGTCCTCGCGCAGCCGTGCATAGGCGTCGGAGAACTGGGCCGGGGTGGCCATGGACGTGGTGACCTCGACTCCGTCGGTCATCTTCGCGCACAGATGCCCGGCATCGACCTCACCGTCGGCGAAGGCGACTCCGCCGATGAGCACGGTCAGCGGCACCACGGCGAAGAGACCGCCGGTGGCCTCGCTCAGCGCTTCGCGTTCGTCCGCGGAGAGCTGCGCCGTGGAGTCGGTGACCAGCCCGATTCTCATGGACGGCCCAGGGCTCGGTAGGTCCAGCCCGCTGCCCGCCACAGTTCGGGAGTGAGCACATTGCGGCCGTCGACGAGCACTTTCCCACTCACGAGCTCGGCGGTCGCCGCCGGGTCGAGGTCGCGGTATTCGCGCCATTCCGTCAGCAGCAGCACGGCTTGCGCCCCGGTGATCGCCTCGGCGGTGTCGGCGACGTAGTCGAGTTCGGGGAATGACTTCTGCGCATTCCCGATCGCCTGCGGATCGGTGACGGTGACCAGCCCGCCCTGGGTGGCGATGAGCCTGGCCACGGCCAGGGCCGGAGAGTCACGGACGTCGTCGCTGTCGGGCTTGAACGCGGCGCCGAGGATGGTGATCTTCTTGCCGATGAACGACCCGCCGAGGGCATCGCGGGCGATGTCGACCATCCGCACACGACGGCGCATGTTGATCGAGTCGATCTCCTTGAGGAACGCCACCGCCTGATCGGCGCCGAGCTCTCCGGCCCTGGCCATGAAGGCGCGGATGTCCTTGGGCAGGCATCCGCCGCCGAATCCGAGCCCGGCGTTGAGGAACTTGCGGCCGATCCGATCATCCATGCCGATCGCGTCGGCGAGCTGGGTGACATCGGCTCCCGATGCTTCGCAGAGTTCGGCCATGGCATTGATGAATGAGATCTTGGTGGCCAGGAACGAGTTCGCGGCGGTCTTGACCAGCTCAGCGGTCGCGAAGTCAGTGATCATCCGGGGCGTGTCTTCGGCGAGTATCGAAGCGTAGACCTCGTCGAGGGTCGCGGCCGCGGCCTGCCCCGGCTCACCGTCGGCGACTCCGTACACGAGACGATTCGGGTGGAGGGTGTCTTCGACGGCATGGCCCTCGCGCAGGAATTCCGGGTTCCACATCATGGCGGCGCCGGTGTCGGAGATGATTCCGGCCAGGCGCTCGGCGGTGCCCACGGGAACGGTCGACTTTCCCACAACCACCGACGTCGCAGTCAGGTGCGGGTGCAGGGATTCCACGGCCGCATCGACATAGGTGACATCGGCGGCGAACTCACCGGGCTTCTGCGGAGTGCCTACACAAACGAAGTGCACGGTGGCGTCGGCGGCGCGGGAGATATCGGTGGTGAATTCGAGTTTTCCGCGCTCCTGAGCCTTCACGAGGAGTTCACTCAGTCCCGGTTCGTAGAAGGGCGGACGACCGGAGGTCAGGGCCTCGACCTTCTCCGTGTCGACGTCGACTCCCGTGACCTCATGGCCCAGAGACGCCATGGCCGCCGCATGGACCGCGCCCAGATATCCGCAACCGATGACTGAAATCTTCAAACCGAGCTCTCCTGGGTATTGGCATGCGTTTTCGACCACACTATATGCCACCCGGTTGCACGATATGTGGAGGTTGAAACAGTAGGCTTGGAATTGTGAAGCGTTTCCTTGATTTCCTCACCAACTCACCGGCCGCCGTGACGTTTGCGGTGCTCACCGTGCTCGGCATCATCGTCTTCGCCATCCCCGGGCTGCACTCTGCAGCCTGGATCATCGGACTCGTGCTGTGCCTCGGCGTGATCGCCGCGCTGCTGATGTTCCACGGCGAATGGCGACGTGCCCAACAGCAGATCGACGCACTGCGCCAGCAGCTCAGCGTCGAGCGTGGTCGGATGGACACTCTCGGACTGACCCCGGTGGAGGACAAGGTCGAGCTGCTTCCCGATGAGCGTCGCGCCCGTCGCATCCTCGAGCTCATCCCGGATTCGTCGGGCCTCGTCCAGTCCCTGCGACTCGATGCGACCTTCGCCACCGTCGCCGTCGACGAACTCGAGCCGCTCACCACCTTCTGTGCCGAGTTCAAGAAGGCCAGCTTCGACAACCCCCGTTCGCACACCGCGTTCATGAACCTCTATCGGGCAGCCGAGGGGCTGTCAATCTGGGTGAAGGAGGAGACCCAGGTCTCTCCCGATGATGCCGGCACCCGTGAGATCCGTCCCGGCGATGCCCGCAAGGACGGCTGGCGCGGTTACACCGAGGCTCAGAGCCGGGGCGAACGCCTCAGCGACGACTTCGTCTCCTCCCGATGGGAGTTCAACCAGACAGCACTCGAACTCGGACTCGTCTCAGGCACCCCGCCGTTCAACGACTGACAACGTTCGACAGACGACGTTCGGTAAAAAATTGAGGCCCTCACATTGTGAGGGCCTCAATTGCTGCCAGTGTTCACGTGCTCGGCTCAGTGCCGGATCCACCACGAATCGACCGGAGCCACGGGGGTGCGGCGTTTGTGCTCTGAGCGGCGGTACTTCTCGATGAGCGCCGAGGCGGCCGCGGGCTCGATCTCCTTCCCCTCGAGGAAGTCATCGATCTGGTCATAGCTCAGACCCAGCGACGATTCGTCCGTCTGCCCGGGTTCGTCATCGAGCAGATCCGCGGTGGGGACCTTGACGATGAGATGTTCGGGAGCGCCGAGGTGGCGCAGCAGTTCCCGTCCCTGCCGTTTGTTCAGACCTGCCAGGGGGATGACGTCGGCTGCGCCGTCGCCGAACTTCGTGAAGAACCCGGTGACCGCCTCGGCGGCGTGGTCCGTGCCGACGACGAGCGCTTTCTTCTCCCCTGCCAGCTCGAACTGCGCGATCATCCGCATCCGGGCCTTGACGTTGCCCTTGCCGAAATCGGTGATCGGCTCTCCGGTGGCCTTCTCGTACTCCTCGGCGGCCGCATCCGTGGCGGCGCCGATGTTGATCGCGAGTTCGTGATCGGCGGCGATGAACGACAGAGCGTCCTGGGCATCGGCCTCATCGGTCTGCACATGGTGAGGCAGGCGCACGGCCCAGAATTCGGCATCGGCCCCACGGCGGCGCAGGTCCTCCACCGCCAGCTGGCAGAGCCTGCCGGCCAGTGTGGAGTCCTGCCCGCCGCTGATGCCGAGCACGAGACCTCTGACTCCGGTGGTGAGCACATAGTCGACGAGGAACTCGACACGCCGGGCGATCTCCGTCGCCGGATCGATCTGCGGTCGCACGCCGAGGGCGTGCCGAATCTCGTCTTGGACTCTGTCGTTCGTCATGCTCACACCAGTCGTAGTCGGGGGCGAAGCGCCGCCGTTCGGCGCCCGCACTCATGCAGTCTCCCAGATGCCGTGTTACGGCGAAGTATCGGCCGGGTCTCAGGCGTCGGGGACGATGTTGACGAGCTTGGGGGCTCGCACGATCACCTTGCGCACTCCGGCGCCGCCGAGGGCCTTGACGGCGTTCGGCGATTCGAGAGCCAGCTTCTCGAGTTCTTCTGCGGTGATGTCCGGGGCCACCTCGAGCCGTGCGCGCACCTTGCCCTTGACCTGGACCACGCAGGTCACGGTCTCGGCGACGAGGTGGTTCGGGTCCGCCTCGGGGAAGGCCGCATAGGTGACCGTCGACTCGTGTCCGAGACGTGACCACAGCTCTTCGGCCAGGTGCGGTGCGAAGGGTGCGAGCATGATCGTCAGCGGTTCGAGGACGTCCCGGGTCGCACCGCCCTGTTTGGTGGCATGGTTGGTGAGCACGATGAGCTTGGAGATCGCGGTGTTGAACCGCAGATGGTCCATGTCCTCGCGCACACCTTCGATGACCTGGTGGAGGACCTTGAGCGATTCGGCGTCGGCCTCACCGTCTGCGACCACGGACTCGCCGGTGGTCTCGTCGACGAAGAGTCGCCACACGCGCTGCAGGAACCGCTGTGCGCCGACGACGGCGCGGGTGTCCCAGGGACGGTCCTGTTCCAGCGGGCCCATCGACATCTCATAGACGCGGAAGGTGTCGGCACCGAAGGCGTCGTACATCTCGTCGGGCATGACGGAGTTCTTCAGCGATTTGCCGATCTTTCCGTACTCCCGATTGACCTGTTCGCCGTTGTACCAGAACGTCAGCTCACCGTTCGATTCGGTTCTCTCCTCCACCTCGGCGGCGGGGACGTAGACGCCGCGGGAATCGGTGTAGGCATAGGCCTGGATGTATCCCTGGTTGACCAGACGGTGGAACGGCTCGGACGAGGAGATGTGCCCGAGGTCGAAGAGGATCTTGTGCCAGAAGCGGGCATAGAGCAGGTGGAGCACAGCGTGCTCCTGTCCGCCGACGTAGAGGTCGGCGCCGCCGCGCGGTTTCGAGGCCCGCGGTCCCAGCCAGTACTTCTCGTTGGCGGGGTCGACGAGGCGTTCGTCGTTGTGTGGGTCCGCGTAGCGCAGCTGGTACCACGAGGATCCGGCCCAGTTGGGCATCGTGTTCGTCTCACGCTGGTAGGTCTTCGGACCGTCGCCGAGGTCGAGTTCGATGCTCGTCCATTCCTGGTTCCTGCTCAGCGCCGGTTCGGGACGGCTGTCGGCATCGTCGGGCGCGTAGGTCCGCGGTGCGAAATCGTCGACTTCGGGCAGCTGGACGGGCAGCATCTCGTCGGGCAGAGCAATCGGGGTGCCGTTCTCGTCGTAGACGATCGGGAACGGTTCGCCCCAGTAGCGCTGGCGCGAGAACAGCCAGTCGCGCAGACGGTACTGGGTGGACTCGGTGGCCAGTCCTTTTCCGGCCAGCCATTCGGTGACCCGGGCCTTCGCCGCGTCGATCTCGAGGCCGTTGATGTCGATCTCGGCGTTGGCCGAGTTGATCATCACGCCGGTGCCGGTGAACGGCGCGTCCTCGTCGTGGTCGGCCGGAGGCTGCACAGTGCGGATATAGGGCAGTCCGAACGCCTTTGCGAAGTCCCAGTCACGGGCGTCTTCGGCCGGCACGGCCATGATCGCTCCGGTGCCGTATCCCATGAGCACATAGTCGGCGATGAAGATCGGAACCTCGGCCCCGGTGGCCGGGTTGAGCGCATAGGAGCCGGTGAAGATGCCGGTCTTCTCCCGGCTCTGCTGCCGGTCGGCGTCGGTCTTGGCCGCAGCGGCGCGCTGGTAGGCGGCGATCGCCTCGGCGGGGGTTGCCTCTCCCCCGCGCCAGGACTCGGGGGTGGACTCATCCCAGACCTCAGCGGTCAGGTCGGCGACCTGCGGGTGTTCAGGGCTGAGGACGAGGTACGTGGCGCCGAACAGGGTGTCCGGGCGGGTGGTGTAGACCTCGATGTCGGACGCATCGTCACCGGCGATGGGCAGGCGCAGCAGGGCGCCCTTCGACCGGCCGATCCAATTGACCTGCATGGCGTGGATCGCATGCGGCCAGTCCAGCACGTCGAGGTCGTCGATGAGGCGGTCGGCGTACGCCGTGATGCGCATGTTCCACTGGCGCAGACGGCGGGTGAATACCGGGTAGTTTCCACGCTCGGACAGACCCTCGGCGGTGACCTCTTCATTGGCCAGCACGGTGCCCAGCCCTGGGCACCAGTTGACCGGGGATTCGGAGACGTAGGCGAGGCGGTAGCCCTGCAGAACGTTCTCGCGCTCCGCCGAGCTCAGCTCCGACCAGGTGCGACCGTCGGGTGTAGGGCGGGCACCGGAGGCGAACTGCTCGATGAGCGTGTCGATCGGTCGAGCCGCGCCTTTGGCCTCACCATCGGGGGTGGTCGCCTCGTTGTCGTACCAGGAGTTGAAGATCTGCAGGAAGATCCACTGCGTCCATTTGACGAATTCGTCGTCGGTCGTGGCGAAGCGACGGCGCACATCGTGGGCCAGCCCCAGGCGACGCAGCTGCTCGGTCATGTTCGCGATATTGGCATCGGTGGTGATGCGCGGGTGCTGACCGGTCTGCACCGCGTAGAGATCGGCGGGCAGTCCGAAGGCGTCGTAGGACAGGGCGTGCATGACGTTGTGTCCGCGCATCCGCTGGTAGCGGCCGTAGACGTCGGTGCCGAGGTAGCCCAGCGGGTGGCCGACGTGCAGTCCCACACCGGAGGGGTACGGGAACATGTCCATGATGTACAGGGACTCGCGCTCGCTGAGGTCGGCCGGCGGACCGTAGGGCGACGAAGCATCCTGGGAGTCGAGCTCGCCGAGGTCTCCGGTGGGGTTCGGGGTGTGGAACGTGCCCGATTCCTCCCAGGTGCGCTGCCAAGACTTCTCGATCTTTTCGGCCAGCGCCGCATCATAGCGGAAACCGGTCTCCTCAGGGTTCGTCGTCATTACCTTCCTTCGCAGAACAGACGTGAGCGGGTTCTGACCATCGTACTCTGAACGCCCCCTGATTCGACTTGGTTAGACTGCTCACAGGTCAGCGGACGCCGGTTATCTCGGCAAACGTGATCGATTTCACTGAGACCCGGCCGAACTGTAAGATAACCGAGCAGTAACTTACGTCCTCGAAGGAGACTCATGAGCTCAACGACCATGCCGCAGTCGTCAACACCCGTCGTCGGTTTCGAGGTCGATACCGCCTCGTCGACCACCGATATCTTCCTCAGCACAGTCGCTGAGAACCCCAGCCGCCCTCTGGTCGCTAAGCCCGACGGGGACGGTTGGAACGAACTGACCGCGGCCGAATTCCTCGCAGAGGTCAAGGCGGCCGCGAAGGGGCTCATCGCCTTGGGCGTGGGAGTCGGTGACCGGATCGCGATCTTCGGCCCCACCTCCTACGAGTGGACGCTCAGCGACTATGCCATCTGGTACGCCGGCGGAATCTCCGTGCCGTTCTACGACACCTCTTCGGAGAGCCAGCTCAGTTGGATGCTCACCGACGCCGATGTCACTCGTGGGCTCGTCGCCACTGGCGACCATGCCGATCGGGTGCGGGCGGCGGCCAAGGCTGCCGGACGGGAAGAGCCAGCCCTGCGGGTCTGGAACGAAGGCGCTTTCGCCGATCTCACCGAAGCCGGCAAGGCCGTCACCGATGAGGAGCTCGAAGCCGCCCGTTCGCAGGTCGGCTCCGATTCCGTGGCGACGATCATCTACACCTCCGGCACCACCGGAAAGCCCAAGGGCTGTGTGCTCACCCACGCGAACTTCGTGCAGACCGCCCAGGCCGCGCGCCACCAGATCCCCAGCGTTCTCGACACGAAGATGCGCTGCCTGCTGTTCCTGCCGCAGGCTCACGTCTTCGCCCGGTTCATCGAGGTCCTGGCCATCAGCAACGGTGCTCTGTTGGCGCATCAGTCGGACCTGACGAAGCTCACCGATGCCATGGGCAGCTTCCGTCCCTCGTTCATCCTCGGTGTGCCCCGGGTCTTCGAGAAGGTCTTCAATTCCGCGCTGGCGACCGCTCAGGCAGGCGGCAAGGAGAAGATCTTCCGCCGTGCCGAGCAGGTCGCCGTCGCCTATTCGAAGGCACTCGACACCGGCAAGGTGCCCACCGGGCTGAAGCTCCAGCACGCCCTGTTCGACAAGCTCGTCTATTCGAAGCTGCGCGCGGTCATGGGCGACAACGTCACTCATGCGGTCTCCGGCGGCGGTGCGCTCGGCTCTCATCTCGGCCACTTCTTCCGCGGACTGGGCATCATCGTCCTCGAAGGCTACGGACTCACTGAGACCACGGCACCGATCACCGTCAATATTCCGGAGAAGTCGAAGATCGGAACCGTCGGCGTGCCGCTGCCGGGCGTCTCGGTGGCGATCGCTCCCGACGGTGAGATCCTGGCCAAGGGCGTGCCGGTCTTCCGCGAGTACTGGAACAACCCCGAGGCCACGGCCAAGGAGTTCCACGACGGGTGGTTCGGCACCGGTGACCTCGGCTCACTCGATGACGACGGCTACCTCACGATCAACGGCCGCAAGAAGGAGATCATCGTGACCTCCAGCGGCAAGAACGTCGCCCCGGCACCGCTCGAGGACGTGCTGCGTCGCCACCCGATCATCGGCCAGCCGGTGCTCGTCGGCGAGAACCGCAAATTCGTCTCGGCGCTGATCTTCCTCGATTCGGAGATGCTGCCGGGCTGGCTGAAGAACCACGATCTGCCGCAGATGAGTCTGCGCGAGGCCGCCGAGGACGATGCGGTCCAGGCCGAAGTGGCCAAGGCCGTCGAACAGATGAACAGGACCGTCTCGCGGGCCGAAGGAGTCAAGAAGTTCACAATCCTGCCGATCGAGCTCAGCGAGGAGAACGGCTACCTCTCTGCCAAGCAGTCGGTCAAGCGTCACCTCATCAATAAGGACTTCGCCGCCGAGATCGACGCGCTCTACGCCGGCTGACGCACAGCCGCTGCCGGCTGGGACACAGTCGCTGAACTCAGCCTGCGGGGTACGGCCCGGGCACGGACTCGAACGGTCCGTCCCGGGCCGCCGTCGTCCCGCCTCGATGGCGGTGGGCGGACTCCTCCCAATCGGGAGGGCACGGCAACGGTGACGTCGTCCCGCCTCGGCGTGGGCTTGCCTCAGCGTCGTAAGCTGAGGACAGAAGTCGAACTCATCGATCTCATTGGAGGCAGCGTCATGTCCGAGACCACCGATCACACTCCCAGCTACGTGACGGAAGGGGCGGCATTCAACCGGGATACGAACTACATCGACGATCGCATCCTCAACGATCCGAACGCTCAGTGGCCCGTCGAACCGGGCCGGTACCGCCTCGTCGCCGCCCGTGCCTGTCCGTGGGCGAACCGGACGATCATCGTCCGTCGCCTCCTCGGGCTCGAGGACGTCATCTCCCTCGGCATGCCCGGCCCCACCCACGATGCGCGGTCGTGGACCTTCGACCTCGACCCGGGCGGGGTGGATCCGGTGCTCGGCATCGAACGCCTGCAGCAGGCGTTCTTCGCCCGTTACCCGGACTATCCGCGCGGAATCACCGTGCCGGCCGTCGTCGACGTGCCCACCGGCGTCGTCGTCACCAACGACTTCCCGCAGATCACGGAGGACTTCTCCACCCAGTGGACCGAATACCACCGAGAGGGTGCCCCGAATCTCTGGCCCGAGGAATCGCGGGAGGAGATGGAGAAGGTGATGCGCCATATCTACACGGAGATCAACAACGGGGTCTACCGCTGCGGTTTCGCCGGCTCCCAGGACGCCTACGAGGCGGCTTTCGACCGCCTATTCAACGCGCTCGATATCGTCGAGGATCGGCTCAGCCGGTCACGGTTCCTCATGGGTGAGACCATCACCGAGGCGGATGTGCGACTGTTCACGACGCTCGTGCGCTTCGATCCCGTCTATTTCGGTCACTTCAAGTGCAACCGGCAGCCGCTCACGGCGTTCGAGAACCTGTGGGGCTACGCCCGTGACCTGTACCAGACACCGGGCTTCGGGGACACGGTCGACTTCGAGCAGATCAAACAGCACTACTACATCGTCCACCAGGATGTGAACCCGACGCAGATCGTGCCGAAGGGCCCCGATCTCTCGGGTTGGCTCAGCGATCACGGTCGCGACCGGAAGTTCGGCGGATCCCCCTTCGGCGAGGGGACCGCTCCCGGGCCGGTCAAGCCCGGCGAAGAGGTCACACCCGCGCATACGGCGACGGCTTGGGTGAGCTGAGCCGAGGAATCACCTCAGACCTCGAATTCTCCGGGCTCGATATGATCGCCTTCGGTCGTGTCGAGCCCGGCGGCTTTCTTCCGCCGCTGTTTGCGGACCTTGAACACGATCCACACGATGACGAAGACGACGACGGCGACGATGACGACGTTCTGGAAGTAGCCGGCGTAGGTCTCGACGACCGACCAGTTCTCACCGAGGGTGAAGCCTGCGACGATGAGGATCGTGTTCCAGATCGCGCTGCCGGCCGTGGTCAGCAGCAGGAACTTGGTCAGGCGCATGTCCCGCATTCCGGCGGGGATGGAGATGAGCGACCGGAAGATCGGGATCATCCGACCGAAGAACACGGCCTTGTCCCCGTGCTTGTCGAACCAGTCAACGGTCTTATGCACGTCGTCGACGTCGACCAACGGCATCTTCACCGCGATCCGGGCGATGCGTTCGATGCCGATCCACTTGCCCAGCGCCCACAGCAGAACCGCGCCGACGACCGAACCGATCGTGGCGAAGACGATCGCGGCCACAATGTTCATCTGGCCTTGACTGGAGGTGAATCCGGCCAGAGGCAGGACGAGCTCACTGGGGATGGGCGGGAAGATGTTGTCGAGGAAGACCATGAACCCGACACCGACCGGCCCCAAGGTCTCCATGATCGTCACGGTCCAGGCCGAGAACCCGCTGAGATTGTCAGCAGCGCTGCCGCCGGCGGCGAGGACATCGGCAGGAACTCCGCCGGCAGGCAGGCCGGCAAGGCTGTCGGTGGCAACGGGTGCGAAATCGGCAGTCGGAGCGAACGAATCAGTGATCGGCATGGTCAAAAGTCTAGATAAGGGCGCGGCCTGCCGCTCACAGTACGCTCACAGCGGCTAGTGTGGAAACGAACACCTCAGACCGGAATACGAACGCACCTTGCGGATACGCATCGAAGGAGCACACACGTGGCACCTGCCAAAGTACTGGCCTCGCGCAACACCGTCGCTGAGGTCGGCCACAATGCCGTCAACCGACCCGGACCCGCCCACCTCATGCGCGCAGTCCAGCGTTTCGGACAGCGTCTGGGCAATCAGTTCGGTGCCGCGATCACCTACTTCCTCGTTCTCGCGGTCATGCCCATCGCCATGGTCAGCCTCGCGAGCATCGGATTCGTCCTCGACGTCGCACGCCCCGAGCTCCTTCCCGAGGTCACGAAGCAGATCGAGACCTTCACAGCCGGCAACTCCTCGCTGACCGAGCAGCTCGAGAGCTTCCTCCTCGACTGGCAGGGAGTGGGAATCATCGGTATTCTCACCGGCCTCTACACAGGTCAGGGATTCATCGGCAACCTCGGTGCCGCGGTGAGAGCTCAGCTGCACGACGACTTCGACGATGCCGTGCCGGAGAAGTCCTTCGTCAGCAAGGTCATCAACAACGTGGTCACCCTCATCGGCCTCATCATCGGCCTCCTCCTGGCCGTGGCGCTCACCGTCGTCGGCACCGGTCTTCGCTCGATGATCGCCGACTTCCTCGGGCTCGGCGGATTCGCCGGCAGTCTGCTGTTCATCGTTCCGGTCATCCTCACCTTCGGCGCCGCCTGGCTGATCTTCTGGTTCCTGTTCACGATGCTGCCGGAGAAGCCGGTCGACAAGCAGGCGAAGAACCGCGGTTCGCTCATCGGCGCGACCGCGTTCCTCATCCTCATCAACTTCTCCACGGTGCTCGTCAATCTCTTCTCCGGGAACAAGGCCGCCGGTGTGTTCGGGTCGATCATCGCGATCATGCTCACCCTCAACGTCTTCGCCCGCATCATCCTGTTCATCGCCGCGTGGATCGGCACGGCGAAACCACCGCGGCCGCGCGAAGAGGAGCCGGAGTATCGGTTCGTCGAACCGAAGGTGCAGGCGCAGAGCCTCGGCGCGCTCATCACCGGTGCGGGAATCGTGGCGCTGACCCTGCTGGGCTTCAAACGGTTCGAGGAACGCCGGTCCGATCGCGAATAGGCGAGACGGTAGACTGTTGGCGCATCCGTTATAACTGACCGAGGGGACACGACCTTTGACTGACGCTACGACTGCTCGCCTGGACGATTGGGCGAAGAAGCAGACCGCCGCCGAAGAACTCATTCCGCTAGTCGGACGCCTGTACCGTGAGAACGACGTGCTGCTGACCCTGTTCGGGCGGTCGCTGCTGAACAAGTCGGTGACCGGCATGATCAAGGCGCACCGCTATGCTCGCCACTTCCTCGGCGAAGAGCTCGACATCCAGATCACCCACCGCATCGTCAAGGCGCTGTCCGGGCTCAACCTGGCTCCGGCTCGCATCGATCTGGGCCGTCTCATCGAGAAGCTCGATGATCCGAACGCGGACGTCGACGCCTTCCTCGCCGCCGAGCTCGCCGAGGTCGTCCAGTCGCAGTCCGGCAAGGGCGAGGTCCGCGACGTCGTCCTCTACGGCTTCGGTCGCATCGGTCGTCTGCTCGCCCGCATCCTCATCGATCGCGCCGGCGGAACCGGTATGCGTCTGCGTGCGATCGTCGTGCGCCGCAATGGGGAGAACGACATCGTCAAGCGCGCCTCCCTGCTGCGCCGTGACTCGGTGCACGGAGCCTTCGACGGCAGCATCGTCGTAGACGAAGAGAACAGCACCATCCAGGCCAACGGCACCCTCATCCAGGTCATCTACTCGAATGATCCCTCGGAGGTCGACTACACCGCCTACGGAATCGATGACGCCATCATCGTCGACAACACCGGAAAGTGGCGTGACGAAGAGGGCCTGTCCAAGCACCTCGCGTGTCCCGGTGCGTCGAAGGTCCTGCTCACGGCTCCCGGCAAGGGCGATGTGAAGAACATCGTCTTCGGAGTCAACGACGACGCGATCCTCGACACGGACACCATCGTCTCGGCAGCTTCGTGCACGACGAACGCGATCACCCCGGTGCTCAAGGCCATCAACGACAAGTTCGGCGTCCGCAACGGCCACGTCGAGACGGTCCACTCGTTCACCAACGACCAGAACCTCATCGACAACTTCCACAAGGGCTCCCGCCGCGGCCGTGCGGCCGGACTCAACATGGTCCTCACCGAGACCGGTGCCGCCAAGGCTGTCGCCAAGGCTCTGCCGGAGCTGGCCGGGAAGCTCTCTGGCAATGCGATCCGCGTACCCACCCCGAACGTGTCCATGGCGATCCTCAACCTCAACCTGGACAACGCCACCACCGTCGACGAGCTCAACACCTTCCTCCGCGAAGTGTCGATGCATTCGCCGCTGCGCAACCAGGTCGACTACGTCACCTCTCCCGAGCTCGTGTCCACCGACCTCGTCGGCTCCAAGCGGGCGGGTGTCGTCGACGGCCTGGCCACGATCGTCGATGAGGACCGCGTCGTCGTCTACGTCTGGTACGACAACGAATTCGGCTACTCCTGCCAGGTCGTGCGCTGCGTGGCCAAGATGGCCGACGTGGACGTCCCGGCATTTCCCTGATATCGCCGAGGCGGCCCACCGAAACGCTCGGATGAGCGCTCGGTGACCGGCTGAGACAGGCACCCGGAGTCACATGACTCCGGGTGCCTTCGTCATTCACCTCCGTCGCCATCCCGCACCCTCGGCCGCAAGCTCTGTACTTCGGGCCGCACCATCTCTCACCGGTACTGCCACGCCCTACACCTCCCGCCGAAACCTCTCGGGAATGACAAAAGCGCCCGCAGGAACGAGAGGTTCTGCCGGCAACGAGGTGTTCTGCCTAATTCGCGGCGTCGGACTCCATGGCCTCATGCAGCCAGATCGGGGTGAAGGTGGCGAATCGCTCCGCCAGATCATCATCGCTGTCGAGGATGACGGCGAGTCGGTCATCGGCATTCGCCAGCTCATTCGCCCAGATGGGACCCAGGCAGGCCAGCAGCAGGCAGGCGATGACGACGGCGCCGGCCAGGATCGGAGTCTCGGCCCACAGCAGCATGCCGAACAGGATTCCGACGATGGCGAAGCCTACCGCGACGGCGAGTCCGGCGTTCCGCGTCCGCGGCGCCTTGGCACGAGCCGGTCGCGACGCAGCGATCGAGTCGAGCACGTCCCTGTTGATCCGCGTCCAGGCGATGATCGCGCCCAGCGCGCAGACGATGCCGATCATGATGAGGCTGAACGCCGAGAACAGCAGCACCGCATCGATGTGATCTCCTTGGGCTTGGAGGGCGGCCCCGAGTCCGGCGACGAGCATGGCCAGGGCGAGCACCAGCATGCTGAGCAGACGGGCACGGCGCACGGCGATGAGTTCGGCGATCACCCTGGCCAGGAACACCCGCTCTGCCGCGGGGTCGTCGGCCTGGCTCACCGCACGTACCCGAGCTGCTTGTCCACGGTGTGCGGGAACTGCTCACCGGCCAGATACTGTTCGAACAGGGCGTGGAACTGCTCCGCCAGTCGCATTCTCCACCCGTCGGTATCACCGCTCATATGCGGGGTGATGATGACATTGTCCAGCGACCACAGAGGATGGTCGGCGGGCAGCGGCTCTTCGTCGAAGACGTCGAGTCCGGCCCCGCTGATCTGTCCCTCGCGCAGCGCGGTCACGAGTGCGTCAGTGTCGACTGTGTCTCCGCGTCCGACGTTGATGAACACGGCGGTGTCGTCCATGGCGGCGAACGCCTCGGCGCCGATGAGTCTCTCGGTCTTCTCCGTCAGCGGTGCGATGTCGATGACCCAGTCGAATCCGGCCACGTGCTCGGGCAGAGTGGCGGAGTCGATGACCTCACCGAAGTCGGCGTCGCCGCTGCGGGCGCGCGATCCGGCTCCGGTGACGTCGATGTCGACGGCCTTCAGCAGGCGTGCGATGCCTCGACCGATGGCTCCGGTGCCGACGATGAGTGCCTTGGTTCCGGCGATGTCGCGGGTCGACCGGCGGTTCCACCTGCCCTCCGCTTGGTCGTCGAGCGAGCCGATCGAGCTCTTCGCGTGCATGAGGATGTAGCTGAGGACGAATTCGGCGATCGGGCGGTCGAAGATTCCCCGGGCGTTCGTCACGGTCACCGGTGAATCGACCAACTCGTCGAAGAGGAGCGAGTCCACGCCCGCTGCCGCGGCATGGACCCACTCGAGTCTGTCGGCGCTGCCATAGGCGTCCTTGAGTGCGGTGGAGAAGAAATCCCACATCAGCAGCACATCGGTGCCGGGCAGCGCCTGGGCCAGGGTCGATGCTTCGGCGATGCGCAGTTCGATCCCGTCCCGCTCCCCCAGATCAGTGATCAGTGCGGGGACCTCGGTCCCGGGTGAGTTGAGTATGGTCAGTACCGTCATTCCTCGGCTCCTTGGACAGTGGGCTTTCTGCCACACTAACCGATGAAGTCTCTGCCGGGGTGGAAACCGGCGCGGACACGGCACCCGCATGCTCGGCTTCGACATCGAGGCTCTCGCGCTTCGCCGGTTCGTTCTTCAGTGTCTGCGCCAGCGGAGTGTTCGGCAGGAAGCAGAGGAAGACGAAACCGAGGACGGCCAGCGGAGCCACCCACAGGAACAGGGGCACGAGAGCGTCGTTGTAGGAGGTGATGATGAGTGAGTGCATCGGCTCCGGCAGCTTCGACACGATCTCCGGGGTCAGCCCCGTCGAGGAGATCTTGGGCATCTGCCCGTGTGGGGCCGCCTTCGCGATCTCTGTGATTCCGGACTTGATGTTGTCCATGAGCCGCTGGGTGAATACGGATCCGATGAAGGCCATTCCGAGTGTGGCGCCGACCTGACGGAAGTAGTTGTTCGACGCGGTCGCGGTGCCGACCATGGACACCGGGAAGGCGTTCTGGACGACGAGGACGAGTGTCTGCATGCTCAGGCCCAGACCGAGTCCGAGCAGCGCCAGGCAGCCGATGGTCTCCCAGGCCGAGCTCTCGGCCTTCAGCTGGGAGAGCAGGACGAGCGAGGCGGCCATGATGAGGATTCCGGTCAGCGGGTACTTCTTGTACTTGCCGGTGCGGGAGACGATGAACCCGACGAGCGTCGAGGACACGAGCATGGTGCCCATCATCGGCACCATCATCAGCCCGGCGACGGTGGCGTCGATTCCGTGGACCATCTGCAGGTAGGTCGGCGTATAGGAGAGCACACCGAACATGCCGATGCCGACGAAGAGGCCGGCGATCGTGCACAGCAGGAAGTCGCGGTTGGTGAACAGGTGCATCGGAATGACCGGTTCGCTGACCTTGAGTTCGACGAAGACGAAGGCGACTGCGGCGATGATTCCGGTGATGATGAGCCCGTTGATCTGCCAGGATCCCCATTCATAGTCATGTCCGCCCCAGGCGGAGGTGAGCACGATGCAGGAGGTGACGATCGAGATGAGCGCCATGCCGATGACATCGATCTTCGGGCGAGGGCCGGCACCCTTGGTGTGCTTGGGCACTTTGAGGAACACGGCGGCGGCGATGAGGGCGATGATGCCCAACGGGAAGTTGATGGCGAAGGCCCAGCGCCAGCCGGGTCCTTCGGTCAGCCAGCCGCCGATCAGCGGTCCGGCCACGGACGACACTGCGAAGGCGGAGCCCATGATGCCCATGTATTTGCCGCGTTCGCGGGCAGGGACGACGGAGGCGATGATCGACTGTGAGAGGATCATCATTCCGCCGCCGCCGATGCCCTGGAGCACTCGACCGAAGATCAGCGTCGACATCTCATTCGCGATGAGGGCGAAGACCGAGCCGAGCAGGAAGCAGCAGATGGCGAACATGAACAGCGGCTTACGTCCGAACAGGTCGCCGACCTTGCCGTAGACGGGCATCATGATCGTCGAAGCGAGCATGAATGCGGTGGAGACCCACAGCATCTGGTCGACGCCGTCGAGTTCGCCGACGATGGTCGGCAGCGCGGTCGCCAGCACCGTCTGGTTGAGCGAGAACATGAACATCGCGATCATCAGGCCCACGAAGAGCAGAATGATCGCCGAGGTGGCCATCGGCTCTGTCTGTGCGTCGGGTCCCGCGGGGGCGGAGTTCTTCGAGGTGGTTGCCGTCATCGTCTTCTCATCGGGTTCGTGGTTGCTTCTCATCACAGCTTTCGTCATGGCAGTCGGTCCAGGACCTTGCGGAACAGGTTCAGGGAGTCTTCGAAGATCGCTTGGGTGCCGCCTTTGTCCTCGACCGCCTCAGGATCGGCCTTGATCACCTGTCCCGCATGGTTGAGCGGGACCCGGCAGAGTTGGGTGAGCATGCGCGCGCTGCGCCAGGCGGAGTCCTCCGAGGAGAACTCCTGGCCGAGGTGTCGCAGTCGGGCGAGCACGTGACCGGTGACGATCTCTTCGAGTTCCTCTGCCCGGTCGAAGCTCTTGCTCACGAGTTCCGGATACAGCGCGAAGAGGCGGCGGCGCCGCGCCGGAAGTTTCGGATCGACGGAGCCGACGAGGAGCGCTTCGCGGACGAAGCGCGCCGTGTCCTCGGCCAGCGTGTCGAGCCCGGCAGGGCTGTGGACATAGTCGAAGGCGAGGCCCTCATCGACGCCGACATCGGCTCCGAGGCCGACGATCGCGTCCTCCTTCGTCTCGAAGTAGTTGAAGAAGGTGCGTGTGGACACTCCTGCGTCGGCGGCGATCGTCGCCACGGTGGCGCAGGCCAAGCCGTCTTCGAGCACGCGAGTGATCGCCGCTTCATGGAGGGCGTTGCGAGTCAGGCGCGCCTTTTTAGAGCGCAGGGATTCTTCAGCGGGCATAGGTACATTTTGCACCACATGCAAACTTTCACCAACTGCAAATCTGCAATTGTGCACTATTTCACTGTGCGCAGTCTTTCACATGAGCATCTTCAGCCGTGCCCGGTGCTGCTCGAGGGTCTGCAGCTGACCGAGCAGTGCTGCCTGACCTGCTCCGTCGGCGGTGTCCTGGCGCTGCAGGCGGGAGTGGAGTTCCTTGGCGATGCGTTCGAGGTCGTAGTCGAAGAGGCGGGCGACGATCCCGCGGGCGAACCGATCGATCCCGTCTCCCTCGATGACAGGCAGCGGGGTCACGAGCAGCTGGGCCACATAGGGCTTGAGGTCCTCGGCTGCGGCGTCGAGCACGCGTTCGGCCCATTTCGACTGAGCCGTGCCGGCTGCACCCAGTCCCCCGGCCTGTTTGATGGCGTCCTGGATCCGCCGGTAGCCGGGGTGCTCGAAGGCCTTCGCGGACAGCGAGTCGAAGAGCTTCGCATTGACCACCTCCGGATGTTGGAGGGCGACCATGAGAGCCCCCTTCTCCGTCTTCAGCCGGGCGGGGCTGATCGGGGCCGAGAGGTTCGAGACGTCGGGGCGTTCGTCGTAGACGTATTCGATGCTGCGTTCATCGGAGACCTCCCCCGCCGAGGCGGGACCGGGCCCGCGTGCGCCTCCGGACGGGGCGATTCCCGGCTCGGTTCCGGGACCGGTCCCCTGTCCCGAACCTGACACGTGCCCGGGTCCGGATGTGGCCGGCGACGAGGGTGCGGGTGCGCTCGGTGCCGGCGGTGGGCCGTCGCGGTAGGACGACTGGCGGGCGGGCGCCTCGGCGGGCTGGCGGTTCTGCTTCGGTTGGCGGGCGGCGGTGCGGACCGCGGCCTCCACCTCGTCGATATCGACGCCGATGCGACCGGCGACGAACCGGTAGTAGTGGGAGAGGCTGTTGCGGTCGCGGATGTCGGTGAGCACCTCGGCGGCGGCGCGGACCGCGGAGATCCGTCCTTCGACGGTGTCGAGGTCGAAGCGGGAGATCGCGGTGGTGATGACGAACTCGAAGAGCGGCTTGCAACCGTCGATGAGTTCGCGCAGGGCCGCGTCGCCCTTCTGCATGCGCAGGTCACAGGGATCGAGGCCATCGGGTTCGACGGCGACGAAGGTTTGGGCGGTGAACAGGTTCTCGAATTCGAAGGCTTTGAGCGCAGCCTTCTGACCGGCGGCGTCGCCGTCGAAGGTGAAGATCACCTGTCCGGTCGGGTCGTCGCCGAGGAGGCGGCGGATGATCTTCACGTGTTCGGCGCCGAAGGCCGTGCCGCAGGTGGCCACGGCCTGGTCGACTCCGGCGAGGTGGGCGGCCATGACGTCGGTGTAGCCCTCGACGACGACGACGCGTTTGGTCTTCGCGATGGACTTCTTCGCCAGGTCGAGTCCGTAGAGAACCTGATTCTTGTGATAGAGAGCGGTCTCGGGAGTGTTGAGGTACTTCGGTCCCTTGTCATCGTCATAGAGTCGGCGGGCGCCGAAGCCGATGGTCCGGGCGGTCATGTCCTTGATCGGCCAGATCACCCGACCACGGAATCGGTCGTAGATTCCCCGACCGCCCTCGCTGGCCAGGCCGCCGGCGAGGATCTCCTCATCGGTGAAGCCGGCCTTGCGCAGATGGCTCGTCAGGGCATCCCAGGATTTCGGGGCGAACCCGATGCCGAATTCCCGGCTCGACTCGGCGGGAAAACCGCGGCCGGACAGGAACTCCCGGCCGATCTGCCCGGCCTCGGACTCGAGGGCCTGGGCGAAGAAGCGCCCCGCGACCTCGTGCATCTCCAGCAGCCGCTGCCTGCGGCTGGCCTGTTCCCGGTCCGGGCCCTTCCCGTCCTCGTAGCGCAGGTGCATTCCGGCCTTGCCGGCCAGCGTCTCGACGGCTTCGACGAAGCTGAGCTGTTCGACCTTCTGCAGGAAGGTGAACACGTCTCCGGACTCACCGCAGCCGAAGCAGTGGTACATCCCGACCTGCGGACGCACCGTGAACGACGGAGTCTTCTCGTCGTGGAACGGGCACAGTCCTTTGAGGGATCCGATGCCCGCGGTCTTGAGGGTGACGAATTCCCCGATCACCTCGTCGATGCGGGTGCGGCTGCGCAGTTCGTCGATGTCCTCGCGTTTGATGAGTCCGGCCATGGTCTAGAGCCGATCCTCCGCTCCGGCGTTGAGGTGGTGGTACAGGGCCCAGGCGGAATGGTCGGTCAGGGAGGCGATCTGGTCGACGATGACGCGCAGTCGTGCGGAGTCGTCGGCGGCCTCGGCGTGGTCGGCGCGGAACATCGGATCGAGCTTGTCCGGTGACTGCGAGTACCATTCGGCGAGTTCGTTGATGACCGCCGCCTGGATGTCATGCAGCCGCAGTCGATCCTCGGCGACCATGACCGTCAGCGTGGCCATGCCTTTGAGCACGGCGATCTCCACGGTGGTCGCCTCGGGGACGACGAGCGAGGCCGAGTATCGGGCGAGGGGCTCCCAGCCGAATTCCTCACGGGTCGCGGATTCCGCGGCACCGACGAAGCGCCCGATGAGCTGACTGGTCATGTGTTTGAGGCCGGCCTGAGTACGTCGGGATCCGTCGAAGGCCTCCTTGGGCCAGTAGGCGGCGGCCTGCAGTCGGCCGAGTGCCTTGTCCATCTCCGCATCTGTGGTTTCCGGCAGGTACCACTGACGGGTGATGTCGAAGAGTTCGGCCCGCCGCTCATCGGCGGCGAAGTCGGCAAGGTCCAGATGGCCTGCGACGATGGCGTCCTCGACATCGTGGACGGAATAGGAGATGTCGTCGGCCAAGTCCATGACCTGGGCTTCGATGCATTTCTGGCCGTTGTCGATGCCGTCGCGGTAGAAGTCGAAGACAGCCCGGTCGTCATCGTAGACACCGAATTTGCGCACCCCTGAGTCACGGCGACCGGCCGTGGCTTCGGCTCGGGGCCATGGGTACTTCGTCAGTGCATCGAGGCTCGCGCGGGAGAGGTTGAGGCCGGCCGGGCGACCGTCATCGGCGATGACCTTCGGTTCGATCCGGGTGACCAGACGCAGGGTCTGGGCATTGCCCTCGAAGCCGCCGATGTCTGCGCACAGGGCATCGAGGATCGTCTCACCATGGTGGCCGAAGGGAGGGTGTCCGAGATCGTGGGACAGGCAGGCGGTGTCGACGATATCGGGATCGCAGCCGAGGTAGCGGGCGAGTTCGCGGCCGACCTGGGCGACCTCGAGGGAGTGGGTGAGACGGGTGCGGACGAAATCGTCCGTGCCCGGGGACACGACCTGGGTCTTCGCGCCGAGGCGGCGCAGACCCGAGGAGTGGAGGACGCGGGCACGGTCGCGCTGGAAAGCCGAGCGCCGCGGATTCTTCGCCGGTTCGCTCACCCACCGCTCCTCGTCCCACGGCGAGTAGACCGCCACGGTCCCCGTCCCCACCGAGATGTGCGGGTGAGTGTCGAAGGGCATTCTCATCCTCCTGAGATGTCGAGTTCGGCCTCCGACAGCAGCGACTTCCCGCTGGGATCGAAGATGCGGGAGTTCAACCACCCCTCGGGCAGGTGCGGCTTCTTCGGCCGGGTGGTGCGGCCGCGGGACCCTTCGGCGGCTTCTCCCGGGTAGGGCGCTGACTTGTCGAGCTGGTCGAGCAGTCCGGCGAGTTCCTCGAGAGAGGAGACCATGGCCAGCTGACTGCGCAGCTCTCCCCCGACGGGGTAGCCCTTGAAGTACCAGGCGATGTGTTTGCGCAGGTCACGGACGCCGAGGAATTCGTCCTCGAAGTGATCGACGAGGTATTCGCCGTGTTTGTACACGGCACGAGCCACCTCGGCGAGTCCGGGACGGTGGCGTTCGTCGCTGCCGTTCAGCGCGTTCGCGAGGTCGCCGAACAGCCACGGCCGGCCCTGACAGCCGCGCCCGATGACGACGCCGTCGCAGCCGGTCTTGGCCATCATGTCCAGGGCATCCTCGGCGGCGAAGATATCACCGTTGCCGAGCACCGGAACGGTGTCGCCGAGGTGGTCCTTGAGCCGGGCGATCGCGTCCCAGTCCGCGGTCCCCGAGTAGAGATCGGCCGCGGTGCGGCCGTGCAGTGCGACGGCGGCGACGCCGGCGTTGCGCGCGGTCTCGGCGGCGTCGAGGAAGGTCGTGTGGTCAGCGTCGATGCCTTTGCGCATCTTCACGGTCACGGGCACGTCCCGGCGGCCCGCCTCGGTGACGGCCGTGGTGACGATGGATTTGAACAGGTCCTGCTTCCACGGCAGCGCGGAGCCACCGCCCTTGCGGGTGACCTTGGGGACGGGGCAGCCGAAGTTGAGGTCGATGTGATCGGCGCGGTCCTCTTCGACGAGCATCCGCACGGCCTGGCCCATGGTCACCGGATCGACTCCGTAGAGCTGGACGGAGCGTGGGGTCTCATAGGGCTCGTGGTGGATGATGCGCATCGTCTTCGGATTGCGCTCGACCAGGGCCCGGGTGGTGACCATTTCGGTCACGTACAGGCCGGCGCCGTATTCGCGGCACAGACGGCGGAAGGCGGTGTTCGTGATTCCGGCCATGGGCGCGAGCACGACGGGCGAGGACAGCTCGATGGGCCCGATGCGCAGGGCAGTTTCGGGCTTCGGGGATGCGGCTTCTGGGGCAGGGCTGATGACACTCACGCAACCATTATCCCAGTCAAGTCAAAATCGCACATTCGTCTGCCTCTCCTGCCTGCTTCGCCGCCTCGGCTCGTCCTTTTCGCCTCAACTCAATCAACGGCTTCCGTGCGCAGAAATTCCCGCACATCCCATTCGGTGTCGACGGAGAGTTCGGCGGCGAGCCGGTCGTCGTGGGTGACGATCACCATGGCACCGCCGAATCCTTCGAGAGCGGTCACCAGCGCCTCGAGGGATGACAGGTCGAGATTATTGCCCGGTTCGTCGAGGATGAGCAGCTGCGGAGCCGGGTCCTGGAGGAGGCCTGAGGCCAGGGCGACACGGAAGCGCTCCCCTCCGGACAGGGTCTGACAGATCTGGTCGGTGCGTCCGGCGCGCAGTCCCATGGCCGCGAGCACCTCGTGGACGCGGTGCGGGTCGAGCTGCGGATTGCCCGCGCGCACTGCCTCCATCACCGTGAGCTCCCCCGGCAGTCGGTACTGCTGGTCGAGGTGAGCCGTCGGCGCGGAGACGGTGATGGCGAGGTCGCCGAAGAGTTCAGCGACCGGCGGACCGGTTTCGGCTCCCGCGTGTCCCTCGACAGTGTCGCCCGTGTCCCCGCCCGGTCCGCCCTGGCCGTTGGCAGCCGCCAGGATCGCTGCCAGCAGGGTCGACTTGCCCGCCCCGTTCGGTCCGGTCAGCCGGATCCGCTCGGGACCGACGATCGTCTGGGGTCGTTCGGACCTCGCCGAGGCGGCCGTGGAGATCTCGAGGAGCCGTTTGCTCGCGTGGACCTGGGTGTCCGGCAGGTCGAGGCGGACGCTCGAGGACCGGCGCAGCGCATCCTTGGCGTTGGTGAGCTCGTCCCAGGCAGCCGCTTCGTCGGCGGCTTTGTCGCCGCGGCGTTTGGCCGCGGACTTCTCGGCGAAGTTCGTCAGCCCGTTCATCACGATCTTCGGTCGACGTTTGTTCTCTTTGTCCTTCTTGGCTTTCCGGTCGGCTCGAGCGAGTTTCGTCTCCAGTTCGATCCGTTGGCGCTTCTCGACCTGGTGGGACTTCTTCGCATCCGTGACCTTCTGCTGCTTCGCCTCCTCCTCCGCGGCGACCATGGCTTCGTAGTCGTCGAAGTTCCCTCCGTAGACCCGCAGCCGGTCGGTCATCTCGATGATCGAGGTCATATGCGACAGCAGCGTGCGGTCGTGGGAGATGACCAGGGTCGGTCCGCGTCGGTCGGTGAGCAGCGTCGTCAGCAGAGTCCGTCCGTCCTCGTCGAGGTTGTTGCTCGGCTCGTCGAGGATCAGCCAGGTGTCACCGACCAGTGCCGCTCGGGCCAGTCCGATGCGTGTGGCCTGTCCACCGGAGAATCTGCTCAGACTCCGATCGAGATCGCTGACACTCAGCTGCAGACCGAGTTCGGACAGCGCCGCCAGGGCTCGCTCTTCGATATCCCAATCGTCGCCGATGAGGTCGAAGTCGGCCCCCGTCGCCTCTCCGGCCAGGGCGCGGCCCAGCGCTTGTCGGACGGGGGCGATGTCCAGTGCGGCATCGACCCGCTGCGTCGAATGCGGCAGCAGCTGGTCGATGTAGACGGCGCCATCGGCACCTGTGACGGTTCCTGACGAGGCACTCAGCCGACCGGCGAGGATGCGGGCGAAGGTGGATTTGCCGATTCCGTTGTCGCCGACAAGTCCGACGAGGTCGGCAGGGACAGTGGCGGTGAGTCGGGAGAAGATCTCGGTATCGTCGCCGAGGCGGTAGTCCAGTTCGGACACAGTGATTGCTGCAGGCATGAGGGTCCTCATTTCGTGTACGCAGAAGCGCTGCGGGCCCGTGGCACCCGCAAGTCACGGTATGAGGATTCACTTCACAGCAGAGACGTCCTTGAACGGAAATGGAACATAACAATGATCGCCGAGGCGGCTCACCCGGTCAAGACCACCCCTTATTGCTACCTGACGGCGGCCCCACAACCTCGCGCGAGGTTGCGGGGCCGCCGTCAGGTAGCAATAAGGGGTTCGGCAGGTTCAGACGATGATGAGCATGAGTTCGGCAGGCTCGTCGTGAGGGTTGGCCAATTGGTGCGGAACGTCACCGGGAGCCTGGGCGCAGTCACCGGCGTGCAGGGTCGTGCGGCGGTCGATGGTGACGACCTCGATGCTGCCTTTGAGGACGAAGAAGCTCTCACGCGATCCGCTGCGGTGGGCGGCGAAGGCCGAGGTCTCGCTGCGCGGGTCGAGGCGGTAGTGCACGACATCCATGTTCTCGATCGCCGAAGGCAGATCCCGCCGCCAGACCCCCTTCCCGAAGGTCGAGGTCGTGGGGATCGCCTCGCTGCGGGTGATCGTGACTTCCGGGGCGGCCAACAGTTCACCGACATCGACGCCGAGGGCGCGGGAGAGACCCATGGCGTTCGATACCGATGTGTCCTGCTCGCCGCGTTCGATCTTCGACAGAGCGGCGCGGGACAGTCCCGCCCTCACCGCGAGCTCATTGAGGGTGAGGTTGTTGTACTTGCGCCGGGCTCTGATGCGGGCGCCGAAGACACGTGCGCCGAGATCCTCTTCTTTCGCCATTGGAGCATCATATTCTATTCTTGGATCATAGAATCACATCTCACAAAGGAAACTTCACCCTATGGCGGCAGTGCTGGCTCTCACACCGATCCTCATTGCCATCGTCCTGCTCCTGCTCAAACAGAGCTCCTGGGTCGCCGCTCTCGCCGGCGCCGTGCTCGCGGCCGGTCTCGTCGCCTTCGTCTTCCCCACCCCCGCCTCGGTGTTGGTGGAATCGGGGATCGACTACTTTCCGCTCATCCTCGAGGTCGCGCTCATCCTGCTCTTCGGCATGCTGCTCGCCCGGCTGCTCGAGTCCGCGGGGTCGATGTCGCAGATCTCGTCCTGGGTCGAGTCGCTGTCACCGGGGCGCCCGCTCGGGGTCGCGCTCGTCGTGTTCGGCATCGTGCCCTTCGCAGAATCGGTCACCGGCTTCGGCATCGGCGTCACCGTCGGGGTGCCGATCCTGCATCATCTCGGCTGCACCCTGCGGCAGTCCGCGATCCTCGGCCTCCTCGGTCTCATCGCGGTGCCGTGGGGTGCCCTAGGACCGGGCACCACCGTCGCAGCGGCGCTGGCCGGACTGGACGTCGACGAGCTCGGTCTGGCCACAGCGTGGATCAACGCGATTCCGGTCATCATCGTCGCGATCGCCGTGGTCGCGATCATGCGACCGTCCGCCGCCTCGGCGCTGGGGATCATCGGTTCCGGCGCACTCATGTGGGCGGGGATCCTCGCCTCCAGCTCTGTCATCGGCATGGCCCCGTCGGGGATCATCGGCTCTCTGATCGTCATCCTCCTCGTCGGTATGCTGTTCATGATCCGAAAGAGAGCCACGGGGCTCACGCGTCGCCTCGGCGTGGCGGTTCTGCCCTACGGGGTGCTCACGGTGGGCCTGCTGTTGGCACGGGCCCTGCATGCCGCGCTGCCGTCGACCTTCACGCAGATCATCGCCTCTCCCCCGTTCTGGCTGGCCGCCGCCTGTCTCATCGCTGCCATCACCGTCGCCGGCAGACGCGATGTCACGGTTGCGGCCGTGCGTTCCTGGGTTCCCATCGGCGTCGGCACCGCCGCATTCATGCTCATGGGTTGGATCATGACGACGACGGGGATGAGCGAGGCGATCGGTTCCCTGCTGCCGGCCGGGCTCATTCTGCTGACTCCCTGGCTGAATTCCATCGGAGCGGTGCTCACCGGGTCGAACACTGGAGCGAACTCGATGTTCACCGGCACTCTGACCGCGGCCGCCACATCATCGCATGTTTCGGCCCTGCCGGTCGTCGCGGCCGGAAACGCGGCAGGATCGCTGGCCGCTCTCGCCGCTCCCCCACGGGTGGCGATGGCTGTGCAGATCGCCGATTCATCGGTGGCCGCCTCGGCGAAGGACATCTCCTGGGTGCAGGGCCGAGCACTCGCGGTGGCGGGGATCAACGCCCTTGCCCTCGGCCTGTGGATCCAGTTCTTCGCCTGATCGTCGCCGGCGAGTTCGGCTCGGGGATGTGGACGGAGACTGCCGAGGCGGGCGGGCTGTGCCCGAGGGCGGCCGCGGAACCCCTCAGACGCGGATGATCTCACGCGGGAAATGGGTGAACGGTTCGCAGCCGGTGTCGGTGATGAGCACCGGTTCCGAGAGCTCGATTCCGTAGCCGTTCATCCACATTCCGCCGATGAGGTGGAAGGTCATTCCCGCCTCGAGGATCTGGTCGTCCTCGGTGCGGATCGAGATCGTCCGCTCGCCCCAGTCGGGAGGGTAGCCGATCCCGATCGAGTACCCCAGGCGACTGGGTTTCTCCAGTCCCGACAGGGCGAGCACGCGATTCCAGGTGCGGGCGAGTTCCGCAGTGGGCACCTCGGGTGCGGCGACGTCGAGGACCGCGGACAGCGCCTCGGCGACAACGCCCTCGAGACGGACGAGCTCCTGCTTCGGTCGCCCGGTCACCGCGGTGCGGGCCAGCGGAACATGGTAGCGGCGGTGGACTCCGGCGAGTTCGATGCTCACCGATTCGTCGCGTTCGAACTTCCGATCGGTCCAGCTCAGGTGCGGGGTGTCCGCGCTTTCTCCGGTGGGCATGAGCGGGACGATCGAGGGATAGTCACCCCAGACTCCGTCGCCTCCTCGGGTCTGGGCTTCGGAGATCGCGGCCGCCACTTCGTTCTGGCCGACGCCGACGCCGATCGTGCCCAGTGCCGCGTCCATGGCGGCGGTGGTCACCTTTGCGGCCTTGCGCATGAGCGCGATCTCCGCCGGAGACTTGACCGCGCGGATCCAGTTGACGAGCTCGAAGGAGTCGACGAGGCGCCATTCGGGCACGCCGTTGACCAGGGCCCGGAAGGCTCGCGGGGAGAAGAAATGCGAATCCATCTCCACCCCGACCGGAGAAGTCGAGGCACGGGCGACCTCCCACCGCTGGCGCAAGGCGAAGGCGACCCAGTCGAAGGGGTGGATATGCGGACGCTGCACATAGCGTTCGGGATAGCCGACGATGTCCTCGGGCGGCAGCCAGGAGGTATGCGAGGCTCCCCGTGCGTCCATATCGCGCATGAACAGCGTCATCGGTCCCGACGACGGCACGAAGAGCAGCTGCGGGGTGTAGAACGACCACGCGTTGTAGCCGGTGAGATAGTAGATGTTCGCCGGGTCGGTGACGATGAGCGCGGCCAAGCCCTGGTCGACCATCCGGTTGCGCACCGAAGCGATCCGCCCGAGGTACTCCTCGGCGCTGAACGACAGTTCGTTCGCGCCGATCGTATCGACCTCGCCGGGAACCGGCTGCGGGCGCGCCTTGACCTCTTTGCCGGCCTGCCCCTGCTCGGCTCCGGGACGCATCCCGTGCACATCCGGGCGATTGTCATCGCCGCCGTAGAACAGCTCACCCTCATTCATGATCCCAGTGTGGTGATCTCGCTCACATACTGTCAATCACTGTCGATGCGCGTGTTGTCGACGGTCTGCCGATCCGCGCACCCGCGGGGATCGGCGGGCTTTCGCAACGGCGGTTCGCAGTCCTTCACAACAGGGATCCGGGCAACCGCCGACGCCGGGCCAGGCAACCCTCGAACCGCCACTTCGGGTGGTCGGCGAACGGCGGTTCCGGGCGGTCGGCGAACGGCGGATCCGGGCGTCGCGGCAACGGTGCTCGACATGGATACCCGTCGGCCACCTCGGCGATATTGACGAATCCAGAACCAAACTTTTTCAGTTTCGACGGAATTCGCATGCACAACAGCGCATTTCAGCAGATTCGGTGATAGATTGGTCTGAGACGCACATCACGGAGGTGAAGAATGGACCCGCTTCTGCCGAACGGCAGCGGTTCCCGACTGGGGAATCTCGACGAGAAATCTAAGGCGATCATCGTCGAGCTGCAGCACGACGGAAGGAAATCCTATTCGGCCATCGGCAAGTCCGTCGGCCTGTCCGAGGCCGCCGTGCGCCAGCGGGTGTCGCGGCTCATCGATTCGGGCGTCATGGAGATCGTCGCCGTGACCGACCCGCTGAGTCTGGGATTCGCGCGGCAGGCGATGGTGGGGCTCAAGGTCCGCGGGGATATCTCCGCGGTCGCCGAGAAGCTCCACGACTACGACGAGATCGACTACCTCGTCGTCACCGCCGGTTCGTTCGACCTCCTGGTCGAGATCGTGTGTGAATCGGATCGGCATCTGATCGAGTTCGTCAATGAGGAGCTCCGCTCGATCGATGCCGTCGTGGATACGGAGCTCTTCATGTACCTCTCACTCGAAAAGCAGAAATACAACTGGGGGACGCGATGACAGACAATGTCACCAGGGCCGGCACTCCTTATCAGGATGCCATCCGCAACAACGTGTGGATGCACATGTCACCACACCAAGCACTGTTCAACGGTGGTGAGGCGCCGGTCATCGTACGCGGCGAGGGCCACCACATCTTCGATGACAAGGGCAAGAAGTACCTCGACGGCCTCGCCGGCCTGTTCACCGTTCAGGTGGGCCACGGTCGTGAGCAGATCGCGAAGGCGATGTACGACCAGACGCTGAAGCTGCCGTTCATGCCCCTGTGGTCGTATGCCCACCCACAGGCGATCGAGGTCTCGGAACGTCTGGCCAGCTATGCGCCGGGCGATCTCAACCGGGTCTTCCTCACCTCCGGCGGCGGCGACTCGGTCGAGTCTGCCATGAAGCTGGCGAAGAACTACTTCAAGCTCGTCGGCAAGCCCGGCAAGCACAAGATCATCTCGCGGGCGACCGCCTACCACGGCACGCCGCACGGTGCGCTGTCGGTGACCTCGCTGCCGGGCCTGCGTGAGCAGTTCGCTCCGCTGGTCCCCGGTGCGCACAAGGTACCGAACACGAACTTCTACCGGGCACCTGAGCACCTCGCCCACGATGAGAAGGCCTTCGGCCGCTGGGCCGCCGACCGCATCGGTGAGGCCATCGAGTTCGAAGGTGCCGACTCCGTGGCCGCCGTGTTCCTCGAGCCCGTGCAGAACTCCGGCGGCTGTTTCCCGCCGCCGCCCGGATACTTCGAGCGGGTCCGCGAGATCTGCGACGAGCATGACGTGCTGCTGGTGTCGGACGAGACGATCTGCGCCTACGGCCGCATCGGCGACATGTTCGCCTGCAACGACTTCGGCTATGTTCCCGACATCATCACCTCGGCCAAGGGCATCACCTCCGGCTATGCACCGCTGGGTGCGATGATCGCCTCCGATCGGCTCTTCGAGCCCTTCGGCCCCGGCGGCGATGAGACCTTCTACCACGGCTACACCTTCGGCGGTCACCCCGTCGCCTGTGCCGCGGCGATGGCGAACTTCGACGTCTTCGAAGAGGAGAAGCTCAACGACCACGTGCACGAGAATGCTGCGGCGTTCAAGTTCACGCTCGAGAAGCTCAAGGACCTGCCGATCGTCGGCGACGTCCGCGGTGAGGGATTCTTCTACGGAATCGAACTCGTCAAGGACAAGGACACGAAGGAATCGTTCACCGAAGAGGAGTCCGAGCGGATCCTCAAGAACTTCGTGTCGGCGAAGATGTACGACAGCGGTCTGTACTGCCGCGCCGACGACCGCGGCGACCCGGTCATCCAGCTCTCGCCTCCGCTGACCGTCGGTCAGAACGAGTTCGACGAGATGGAGCAGATCATCCGCGGCGTCCTGCAGGAAGCCTGGACAATGTTCTGACCCCAATTGCTACCTGACGGCGGCCCAGCAACCTCGCGCGAGGTTGCTGGGCCGCCGTCAGGTAGTTCCGGGGCTAAGTTCAGCGGTTCTGGTCGCGTTCACGGGCCTCGCGACGGGTCATCGGCGGCCGCTCCTCGGCGGGGTCCGCCGCCGTGATCGTGCCTGGGTCTGCAGCCGTGATCGTGCCGGGCGCAGCAGCGGATCCGGTGGTCCGCCTCGGCGGTCGCACTCCCGATTTCACCACGAGGACACCGAGTCCGGTCGTCAGCGGAATCGCGATGACCAGACCGATCGAGCACACGAGGATGCTCACCACCTCGACCGACATGTCTCCGAGTGTGAACGTGTCGAACAGCGGCTGATCGTGCGCGGAGACGATGATGAGCGTCATCAGCGCCGAGCCCACATACGCGAACGTGATCGTATAGACGGTCGAGGCGATATGGTCACGCCCGATGCGCATCGCCCGGGAGAACAACTGACCGGGCTTCATCTCCGGGGCAGCGGCTGCCAGCTCCCACACCGCCGAAGCCTGTGTGATCGTGACGTCGTTGAGAACTCCGAGTCCGGTGATGAGGATCGCGCACACGATGATGTCTGTCATCCCCAGATCGGTCGTATCGACCAGCAGATACCCGTCCTCCGAATAGGCGATGCCCAGATTCGCCCAGGACGTCATCCATGCACCGAGGATGCCCGTGATGACGATGCCGAGCACCGTTCCGAACAGCGCCGTCGACGTCCGCGTCGAGATTCCGTGTGCCAGGTAGAGCGCGATGACCATGATCAGGCTCGCCGAGACCATCGCCACCAGCACCGGCGGTTTGCCGTCGAGCATCGCCGGGAGCATGAAGACGAACAGCACGGCACCGGCGAAGCCGAGTCCGATGAGTGCGCGCAGTCCCCGCAGACCGGCGACGAGGAGGACGACGATCCCGTAGATGATCGCCAGGGCGAGCATCGGCACGTTGCGGTCGAAATCGATGAACACGTAGTCGGTGCCCATCTCCGCCCGGTCCGGTGACTTCGTGAAGTCGAGGACCTTGATCGTGTCTCCGACATCGACGCCGGCCTTGACAGCGTCGGGGGTGACGTAGAGGCTCCCTTTCTGCCCGTCCGCCTCCACGGTGTACGTCGTGCAGTCGGCGCGGACCATCGGGTCCGTCTCCCCAGGGTCGCAGTCCGAAGCGTCGACGGCGGTGACGGTGACCTTCGTGTCGGTGGTCCCCTCGGCCGTGTTCGTCGTCGGCCCGCCACCGGGCAGATCCTTGTCGGGTCCCGACGGCCACAGTACGAAGAGTCCGGCGATCGTGACGACGATGAGCGGGATGAGGCAGGCGAGCATGATCAGACGAACCTTCGGCGAGGCCTTCGGTTCGTGTGTGGACGTCATATGCATGGCGATCCTTCAGGGACGGCCGACCGGACAGATGCAGGGCGGTCGACCAGGGCGGAATGGTGGCTGGTGCTCACCGAGGCAGCCAGCCCAGAACTACCTGACGGCGGCCCAGCAACCTGGCGCCAGGTTGCTGGGCCGCCGTCAGGTAGTAATTGGGGTCAGGCTCCGGCGAGGTGGTCGGCCAAGTAGTTCTCCACCTGATCGATGCTCACGCGCTCCTGGCTCATGTCATCACGCTTGCGAATCGTCACTGCCTGATCATCGAGGGTGTCGAAGTCGACGGTGATGCACAGCGGCGTTCCGATCTCGTCCTGGCGACGGTAGCGACGGCCGATGGCTCCGGCATCATCGAAGTCGATGTTCCAGCGTCGACGCAGCGTCGCAGCGAGATCCTTCGCCGCCGGTGTCAGCTTCTCGTTGCGGCTCAACGGCAGCACCGCAGCCTTGACCGGGGCCAGACGCGGATCAAGCTTGAGCACGACGCGCTTGTCGACGCCGCCCTTCGTGTTCGGCGCCTCGTCCTCGCTGTAGGCCTCGACGAGGAAGGCCATCATCGACCGGGTCAGGCCGAAGGAGGGTTCGATGACATATGGGGTGTAGCGGTCTCCGCTGGCCTGGTCGAAGTACTGCAGCTTCGCCCCCGAGACCTCCGTGTGAGTGCCGAGGTCGTAGTCGGTGCGGTTGGCCACACCCATCAGCTCGCCCCACTCGGACCCCTGGAAGCCGAAGCGGTATTCGATGTCGATGGTGCCCGCCGAATAGTGCGCACGGTCCTCGGCGGGAACGTCGAGGCGGCGGACGTTGTCTTCGGAGATGCCGAGATCGAGGAACCAGGACCAGCAGTCTTCGACCCACTGCTTGTAGTAGTCATCGGCCTCGTCCGGGTGGACGAAGTACTCGATCTCCATCTGCTCGAACTCACGGGTGCGGAAGATGAAGTTGCCGGGGGTGATCTCGTTGCGGAAGGCCTTGCCGATCTGGCCGATGCCGAACGGCGGCTTCTTCCTGGCGGCGGTGAGCACATTGTTGAAGTTCACGAAGATGCCCTGCGCGGTCTCCGGACGCAGGTAGTGGAGTCCGGCTTCGGAGTCGACGGGTCCGAGGAAGGTCTTGACCAGACCGGAGAACTCCTGCGGCTCGGTCCACTGACCGCGGGTTCCGCAGTCGGGGCAGACGATATCGGCCATGCCGTTCTCCGGAGCCTTCTTGTTCTTCGCCTCATACGCCTCGACGAGGTGGTCCTCGCGGTGGCGCTTGTGGCAGTTGAGGCACTCGACGAGAGGATCGACGAAGGTGGCGACGTGGCCGGAGGCTTCCCAGACGCGCTTGGGCAGGATGATCGAGGAGTCGAGGCCGACGACGTCTTCGCGACCGCGCACGAACTGCTGCCACCACTGGGCCTTGATATTGTCCTTGAGCTCCACGCCCAAGGGCCCGTAGTCCCATGCCGAGCGGGAACCGCCGTAGATCTCTCCTGCTTGGAAGACGAATCCTCTGCGCTTGGCCAGGGCGATGACGGCATCCAACTTGGACTGTGCCACTAGTTCTCTCCTTGTTTCAGTTCGCCGACGGCCGGCTGCCGTGGCTCGCAGGTACCAGCCTAACTGGTCACGCCTTCGCTTCCTCAACGCCGACCCGGCCCTCCCTGACGCCCGACCTCGGCGACGGCAGGAGACCACCGGAGGCGACTGATCTCACACTCGGATTCCCACTCCGGGACCGCCTCGGCGAGGGTGTGGCATGTAGACTTGGGGTACACCCAAACCTTTCTCCGTATCGACGTCTTCACGTCTGTCCAAGCGAGTTCTTGGATCTCTACGGTTTCGGCCCGGATTGCTCACGATGATTGCACAAGCGGCCGCAGGGTAGATCGCCACTACAGTCATCTGCGATCAAGTGTGTGCCGACGTGAGAGAGATCACTCATGACCGATGTGTCCGCAAACGACGAAACCACTCCGAGATTCTCCGAACTGGGACTTCACCCGCTCGTGCTCAAGGCCGTAGAGGCGCAGGGCTACGAGATCCCCACCCCCATCCAGGCCGAGACGATCCCGACCCTCCTGTCGGGCCGTGACGTCATCGGTCTGGCCCAGACCGGAACCGGCAAGACCGCGGCTTTCGCCCTGCCGGCCCTGTCCGACCTCGCCGAGGCGGGGCGCGCCGACGACGGCCCGTTCGCTCTCGTACTCACCCCCACCCGCGAACTCGCGATCCAGGTCGCCGAGGCGTTCACCTCCTACGCCACGGAACTGTCCGACTTCTCCGTGCTCCCGATCTACGGCGGTCAGGCCTACGGCCCGCAGCTGGCGGGTCTGCGCCGTGGTGCGCAGGTCGTCGTCGGCACCCCCGGTCGTGTCATCGACCACCTCAAGAAGGGTTCGCTCAAACTCGGCAGCCTCAAGCACCTCATCCTCGATGAGGCCGACGAGATGCTCAAGATGGGCTTCGCCGAAGACATCGAAGAGATCTTCAGCCAGGTCGGTCCCGACCGTCAGGTGGCACTGTTCTCTGCGACCATGCCGTCGTCGATCCACCGGATCACCGGCAAGTACCTGGACGACCCGAAGGAAGTCCGGATCGCTGCGAAGTCGCAGACCGGTGCGAACATCCGCCAGCGCTACTTCATGGTTCAGCACTCGCACAAGCTCGATGCGCTGACCCGGATCCTCGAGGTCGAGGAGTACGAGGGCATCATCATGTTCGTGCGCACGAAGCAGGCCACCGAGGAGCTGGCCGAGAAGCTGCGTGCCCGCGGGTTCAAGACCGCCGCGATCAACGGCGACATCCCGCAGCAGGCTCGTGAGCGCACGATCGACATGCTGCGTGAGGCGAAGATCGACATCCTCGTCGCCACCGATGTGGCCGCCCGCGGTCTCGACGTCGAGCGCATCACGCTCGTCGTCAACTACGACATCCCGCACGACACCGAATCCTACGTCCACCGCATCGGCCGCACCGGTCGTGCCGGACGCTCCGGTGAGGCGATCCTCTTCGTCACTCCGCGCGAGCAGCGCATGCTCGGCTCCATCGAGCGCGCCACGAAGCAGAAGGTCGAACCGCTGACCCTGCCCAGCGTCGAAGAGCTGACGAACACTCGCGTCGACAAGTTCACGAAGCGCATCGACGATGTGCTCGCGCAGACCGAACTGTCCGAACTCACCGACGTCATCGAGGCGTACTCGCTCTCCCGTGATGTGCCGGCCTCGAACATCGCCGCCGCGCTGGCGTCCCTCGTCCTCGAGTCGAACACGCTCAAGGCCGAGCCGATGCCCGAACCGGCACGTCGTCAGGGACGTGACCGTGACCGCGACGGCGGTCGTGACGGCGGCCGTCCGGGCCGTGGCGGACGTGCCCGTGATGAGAACATGACGACCTACCGTCTGGCCCTGGGACGCAATGAGCGCCTGCAGCCGGGCGCCGTGGTCGGCGCGATCGCGAACGAAGGTGGAATCACCTCGAAGCAGATCGGCCATATCGACATCCGTTCGAACCACACACTCGTCGACCTGCCCAAGGACCTCGATCCGTCGGTGCTGCGCAAGCTCTCCCACACCGAGATCCAGGGCCGGCCCATCGACATCCGTCCGGATTCCGGTCGCCCGGGACGCCCGTTCAAGAAGCGCAACTTCGACAAGCAGCCCGGTGACGGCCGCAACTTCCGGAATGATCGCCGAGGCGGCAAGAAGTTCGGCGGACGAGGCGACCGCTCCCGCGACCACTACTGATCCGCCTCCGGGACACGACCGGGGCTCCCCCGGAGTCGTGAGACCCTGAAGCGCCGATCCGGCCGTAACCATGACGCGGGCCCCGCAGCAAGATGCTGCGGGGCCCTCGTCGTCAGCAGAGTGGAACGGGCCGGCCGAGCCTCAGAAGCCCGTGGAAGCTGCGCCGCAGTCCTCAGCCTTCGCGTCAGGCCGAGGGCGTGTCGACGGCTCCGCCGAAGCGACGGTCGCGGCGGGCGTACTCTTCGATCGCCGCCCACAGGGTGCGCCTGTCGACGTCGGGCCACAGCACATCCTGGAAGACCATCTCGGCATAGGCTGACTGCCAGAGCAGGAAGTTCGAGGTCCGCTGCTCCCCCGACGACCGCATGAACAGGTCGACGTCGGGCACGACGGGTGCGTAGAGGCGGGAGCGGACGGTCTTCTCCGAGACCTTGCCGGGTTTGAGCTTCCCAGCGGCCACCTCGGCGGTGATCTCATTGACCGCGTCGACGATCTCGGAGCGTCCACCGTAGTTCACGCAGAACTGGAGCACGAGACCGGTGTTGTTCTTCGTCATCTCCGCGGCGGTCTCGAGTTCGTCGATGACCGAACGCCACAGCCGTCCGCGCCGGCCGGACCACACGATCCGCACGCCCAGGGCGTTGAGCTCATCGCGACGGCGGCGGATGACGTCACGGTTGAACCCCATGAGGAAGCGCACCTCTTCGGGTGAGCGCTTCCAGTTCTCCGTCGAGAACGCATACGCCGACAGATAGTCCACGCCGACCTCGATCGCGCCGTGGATGACGTCGAGCAGCGAAGCTTCCCCGGCTCTGTGCCCTTCCGTGCGCGGCAGCCCCCGCTGATTCGCCCACCGACCGTTGCCGTCCATGACGATCGCGACGTGCCGGGGCACGAACTTCGCGTCGATGCGCGGAGGTCTCGCTCCGCTGGGGTGGGCCGGTGGTGCGGGGTAGCTCATGTGCTCTCCAGAATTCTCAGTGATCGGATATTGCGCTCGAGGTGCCAGGACACCCAGTCCGAGACCAGCTTCGACCCGTCGATCTGATCGTGCAGGTCGGAGGCCTCGGCGCGCTCCCAGTCGCCGGACAGGAGCGCGGCCATATGCTCGAGCGCATCGGTGTCGGGCAGCGCGGCACCGGAGGGGCGACAGTTCGTGCACACGGCCCCGCCCAAGGCTGCGGAGAACGCGCGGTGGGGTCCGGGATTCCCGCACTGGGCGCAGTCGAGCAGGCTCGGTGCCCACCCGGCCACGGACATCGCGCGCAGCAGGTACGCATCGAGGGACAGCCTCGGCGGGTGTTCGCGGTTGCACAGCGAACGGATCGCAGAGACGAGGAGGAGGAAATGCGTGCGGGATTGGGGCTCGGCTTCGGTGATGCTGCGCGCCGTTTCGGCCATCACCGAGGCGGCCGAATAGACATCGAAGTCCGTGGCGATTCCGCGGGCGAAGGGTTCGACGAGTTCGACCTGGGTGACGATGTCGAGGCTGCGCCCGACATGGCATTGCAGGTCGACGAGCATAAAGGGTTCGAGGCGGGAGCCGAACCGCGATTTCGTCCGGCGTACCCCCTTCGCGACGGCGCGGACGAGGCCGTGGCTGCGAGTGAGCACGGTGACGATGCGGTCGGCTTCGCCGAGCTTGTGCCCCTGGAGCACGATGCCTTCATCACGATAGTTGTGCACCCGCCCATTATCGCTGAAGCGCGGCGGGGAATCACCCCGCCGCGCTTAAGCGACTTCTGTGAGATCGACCGCGCAGCCTCAGCTCTGGCGGTCGCGAGCCGCACGGTTGACGGCCGAGACGACGGCCTTGAGCGAGGCCTTCGTGATGTTCGGGTGCAGACCGGCGCCCCAGACGACGCGGTCTTCGACGGCGAGTTCGACATAGGCTGCGGCGTTGGTGTCAGCGCCGGAGCCGATGGCGTGCTCGGAGTAGTCCTGGAGTCGCACGTCGACGTCGAACTGGTCGATGAGGATCTTCACCAGCGCGTCGATCGGTCCGTTGCCGCGTCCTTCGTAGGTGCGCTCCTGACCGTCGACGATGAGGTCGACCTCGATGCGCTCCGCCGATGAGCCGCCACCGTCGACATTGCCCGATTCGGTGCGCAGACCGACGATCTGGAAGCGGCCCCATGCCTTCTCTGGGTCGTCGGCGGGCAGGTATTCGTAGTTGAAGATGCGGCGGATCTCCTCGGCGGTGACCTCGCCGCCGGCTTCGGTGTGCTGCTGCACGGCGCGGGAGAATTCGACCTGCATCCGACGCGGCAGGTCGAGTCCGTACTCGCTCTTGAGCAGGTAGGTCACTCCGCCCTTGCCGGACTGCGAGTTCACACGGATGATCGCCTCGTAGCTGCGGCCGAGGTCCTTCGGGTCGACCGGCAGGTAGGGCATGTCCCATTCCATGAGGTCGACGGGGGTGCCCTGGGCGTGCGCCTTCTTCTCACGATCGGCGAAGGCCTTGTTGATCGCGTCCTGGTGCGAGCCCGAGAACGAGGTGAAGACGAGGTCGCCGCCGTAGGGGTGACGTTCGTGGACACCGATCTGGTTGCACTCGGTGACGGTGTGGATGACCTCGTCGATATCGGAGAAGTCGAGCTCCGGGTCGATGCCCTGCGTGTACAAGTTGAGAGCGACGGTGACGAGATCGAGATTGCCGGTGCGCTCACCGTTGCCGAACAGGCAGCCTTCGATGCGGTCGGCGCCGGCCATCATTCCCATCTCCGCAGCGGCCACGCCGGTGCCCCGGTCGTTGTGCGGGTGCAGGGACACGGCCACTTCGTCGCGGTAGGGCATATTGCGGCAGAACCATTCGATCTGGTCCGCGTAGGTGTTCGGTGTGCCGCGTTCGACCGTGGCCGGCAGGTTGACGACGGTCTCGCGGCCGGCTGCCGGCTGCCACATGTCGAGGACGCTGCCGACGATGTCGAGGGCGAACTCGGGTTCGGTGTCGACGAAGATCTCCGGCGAATACTGGTAGCCGAAGTCCGCGTCGGACAGCAGAGTCTCGGCGTGCTTCATCACGGCCTGGGTGCCCTGCAATGCGATATCGCGAGTCTGGTCGAAGCCGTCTCCGTCGAAGCCGAAGACGACCTTGCGGAAGACCGGCGCGGTTGCGTTGTAGAGGTGCACGGTGGGCATCTTCGCGCCGACGAGGGATTCGACGGTGCGTTCGATGAGGTCCTCACGAGCCTGTGTGAGCACGGAGATCCGGACGTCGTCGGGAATCGCGTCCTGTTCGATGATCTCGCGGACGAAGTCGAAGTCGACCTGGCTGGCGGCCGGGAATCCGACCTCGATCTCCTTGAAGCCGAGCTTGACGAGCAGATCGAACATCTTGCGTTTGCGGTCCGGGGTCATCGGATCGATGAGCGCTTGGTTGCCGTCGCGCAGGTCGGTGCTCAGCCAGCGAGGTGCCTTGCTGATGATCTGGTCGGGCCAGGTGCGATCGCGCATATCCAGCGCGATGCGGTCCTGGAACGACTTGTACTTGCCGAACGGCATGGGAGAAGGCTTCTGCAGTTTCATTGTTCCTCTATCTCAGTTTCTCAGCGCTTGACCAGCATACGAGGACTCCGCGACGAGCGTGCTGTCCGTTCAGGACTCGTCGCGGCAAGGAAGGAGGAGGAACCTATGAGCCACACGATCACCGTAGTCCCCCTTCCGCGATCCGTCCGAATTCCGTCCACATCCTAAGATCGCCGAGGCGGCTCCCGGCTCCTACTTGAGGAAGTCGACCGAGGCGCGGCGGACGTTGAATCCGACTCCGGTGTCATCGGATTTGCAGGTCATGCCCTCTTCGCTGGAGGTGCAGGTCATCCCCGCCGCGGAGATCGAATCCCCGTAGCCGAGGACACGTGCCGGGCCGTTGCTCTCGGGAGCCTCGACGCAGGAGAAGCCTGAGCCTTCCTTGTTCGCCACGACGATGGAGCCCCAGTCGTCGAGCTTGCAGTCGTCGGGCTTCTCCGGTGGTGAGTACTCGTAGTCCTTGATCACGCAGCGCACTCGTTCGGAGTCGATGGTGCAGGCGATATTCCCCGACGGGGATGTGAAGTTCTCTTCGGCGACGGGAGCCTTCGAGCTGCCCGAATCGGACGGCTCGGGATCATCGGTCTGACCGATCGACGGTTCGTCCGTGGGTCCGACGGTGGTGGTGTCGTCACCCTGGGTGGAGTCCCAGACGATATAGCCGACGATGCCGAGGGCAAGGATGAGCGCGATGGCAGCGAGCACCCACAGCCACGCGGGGACCTTCTTCGTATCATTTCGCCGACCATAGGGGTCGTGCGGGCCGCCGGGATTCCCCGGTCCGCCGGGTCCTCCCGGCCCTCCTGGTCCGCCGGGTCCTCCGGGACCGACAGGTCCGCCCGGCGCATAGCCGGCGGCATAGGCACCGCTGTAGGCGGGAGCGTGGCCCGCCTGCCCGTATCCGGGCCCCGTGGGGCGACCGGTGCCGGGCTGAGCGTAATCGGGTCCCGCCGGCGACTGCACCGGCCCGGCAGCCTGCGGCTGAGAGGCTGCGGCCTGACCGGCGGCACCGAACTCTCCGCCCCACTGCCCCTGATGCGGGTGAGGACCTCCCTGCTGCGGGTGTGATTCGGGCTGCTGCGAATGCGGCTCGGCCCGGTGCGCGTCCGCAGGCGCCGGCTGCGAGCCGGGCAGCGGGTTCCACTGTTTCGGAGCCGAGGGAGCCTCCGCAGCGGCGATATCGTCGGAGTTCACCTTGCGCGGCGCGGCCGGCAGCCCTCCCGTCTGATATCCATCGGCGGCGGCCAGTCCGCGCAGCTCTTCGAGGCTGAGCACCTCGGTGGCATCGGTGCCGTCGGATTCGACCATCGACCGCAGCCTCTGCAGTTCTGCGGGAGTGAGTGCTTGGGTGGAGCCATCAGCGGCCGCGGACTCATCCTCGCCGATGAACAACTGGGTTGTGATCGACTCCGGAGACTCCTCGGCCGGCTTCCGACGCCCGGGGCGCGGAGGATGGTTCGGCACAGGTGGAATGCTCATGGTGTCATTTTCGCATAGTCGCTACCGGCGAGTTCTCATGCTTCGTGAGATGATGACCTCATGTCCGATGGAGTCCTCCGGCGCGCGGGAGTGCCCGCGCTTCTCGCCTGCGCTCTGCTGGTGACCGCCTGCGGGGCCGATGCCGACGACGGCCCGGACGATCCCTCGGCGGTCGAGTCCGCCGGTTTCGCCGCTCCGGCACAGCAGACGAGCTTCGGTGATTTCGCAGCCCCGGCCCAGGACTCCCCCACCGGCGCCGACTCGGATTCGACTGCATCCGATCAGCCCGCCACCGAGGCGACCGGACCGATCCACCCCGTCCCTGTCCCCGGTCTGGCGAAGGAGTTCACCGACCAGATCCCGGCAGAGACCTCGCAGGTCCTCGTCGCGACCTCGCCGACAGCCGCTTCGGAGAAGTCGAGCCTGAGCTTCTATGAGTTCACGGACAAGAAATGGAAGAAGCTCAAGACCTTCGACACCCACAACGGCTCCAAAGGATGGCTGAAGGATCGCCGCGAGGGCGATAAGACCACCCCGATCGGAGTGTTCACACTCAGCGACGCGGGCGGTTTCAAGGCAAACCCGGGCACCGACCTGCCATACACCCAGGACAATCGTCTGCCCTCCTCGGCGACGGTGGCCTATGGGGCGGACTACGAATCGGTCTTCGACTACATCATCGCCATCGACTACAACCGCAGACCCGGCACTCCGCCGACGGACAAGACCCGACCGATGGGCTGGGACAAGGGCGGCGGAATCTGGCTGCACCTCGACCACGATTCCGGCACGAACGGCTGCGTCACCCTCGACGAGGCGGACCTCAAGTGGATCATGCGCACCATCGATCCGGACGCTCACCCGCGCATCGCCATGGGGCCGGCACCCGAAGTCAAGAAATAGCAGAGCCGAAGAAGCAGAAGAGCAGGAACCCGTGCGCCGTCTCATCCTCTCCCTCGTCCAGTCGATCAACGGATCCTTCGCCGAGAACGGCTGGTCGACCGGGGTGTCCACGGACGCCGACTTCCGGCGCTTCCTCGCCCTGCGACGCAGCGCGAATGCGATCATCGTCGACCGCCGCACCGCGCTGAATCCGCAGCTGCCCGTCATCAACGCCGCAGGCAAAACGCTGCAGCACATCCCCGTGCACGTGCTCACCGAGTCCGATCCGATGGCACTGCAGAGGGAGCTCGACGCCCGCGGCCTCGACTATCGTGCCCAGCACTTCACAGCAGAAACGATCACCGAGGTGGCTGCCTCGCTGCCGACGGCCCCCTCCCCCGAATCGGCACCGACCGATGAGACGGTGCTGCTGTGCGAGTCGGGACCGAATCTCGCTTTCCGGCTGCTCGAGCACTATCCGGGTGCGGAACTGCATCTGAGCGTGAGCCCTTGCTATATCCGCACTCCCGGCAGCCACTTCTCCGGGCTCGAGGCCGAGATCGATCTGCGCCTCATCGATGTGCGCACCGAGGACGACCAGGTCTTCCTCCGCTACACCCGCGCCTGAGTCGAAGCAGTCAGCCGGCAGAGGTCCCAGCGTTCGCGTGGATCTCGGTGCCCACCTCGAAGCGATCGGGTGAGTCAAGGATCGCGGTGATACCGTCGGCCACCTCGGTGAGTTGAACGGTTTCGACTCCCCCGGACAGATCATTGCGATCATCGCCGCCGATCGGAGCCATGATCCGCAGCTCGCGGAAGGCCACGCTCGTCGATTCCGCTGCGGCGACTTCGATGAGCATCTTCTGCGCGGCGCCGAAGACGCTGATCGCCCCTGACCCGGCCAGCGCTTCGACGCTGGCGACGCCGTTGAGCGCCAGGTGGACGATTCCCCGGATCGCGCTCGTCCGGTCGGTGGCCAGGGACTGCGAGATCGCACAGGCTGTGAAGTGCCCGCGCAGGTAGGAGTCATAGTCCGCATCGAACTTCTCCAGACCTCGGTCGAGCACCGGTTCGTCGATGTACCACCCGCCGATGGCGGCGATGACGGCATCGACCGGCGGCAGGTCTCTGGAGGCGAGCGCCGAGGTGACCGCCTCCGGCTCGTCCACCCAATCCGGCACAGTCACCGGTTCGTATGCCGTCTCCGTGTCCGGAGTGCGGCGGACGATGCCGGTGACTCTGTGCTGCGGACTGAGCTGCTGGGCGAGCCCGGTGCCGACGTGACCGGAGGCGCCGAAGAGGAGGATGTGCATGAGATGAGTCTATGTCCCCTGCGTTCGGTCAGGTGAGATAGACCTTGACGCCCTGACTCTTCGTGTAGGTCATGTACCCGTGTTCGAAGTTCTGACGGATCTTGCCCGCCGAGGAGAACTGGTCCGTCTTCGGCAGTCCGAGCTTGCTGCGTTCCCAGCCGAGGGACTTCCACTTCTTGAGCATCTCGCCGCGCATCGGCTGTCCCTTCGTCGCCGACGACCACGTGATCATCCCGTTCTCGTAGTTCTGGTAGTAGGCGCTCTTGCGGTATTTGAAGGTCTTCTCATCGCTGCTGGGGTAGCCGAGGAAGCCCTTGGTGTATCCGGCCCGCTTGTAGCCGTTGCGGATTCCGCCCTTGTTCAGGTGCGCCCCTGTCTTCGACGACCAGTACACGGTGCCCTTGGCGAAGCGCTGATAGGCGCCGTTCGGGTTCGACAGCTTCCCTTCGAGGCTGCGGGCCTCGCCCGTCTGCGCGGAGTGCGACCGGTAGTACGTGCCGATGGCTCCCTTCACCGGATAACCACCGACATCGGACTGCATCGACTTCGCACCGGACCGGATCGATCCGAGTCGCGAGTAGAAGGCATTTCCCGGGCAGGCGGTGTAGCTCGTGTCCCGGTGGCCGGAGACCACATTGAGGCTGACCTTCCTGCCTTCGGGATACCGGCTCGTGCTTCCTCCGCCGGAGGTCAGCGTCATCTTTCCCGTCGGGTTGAAGGCGTACTGGTTGGCCTTCCACGCGATGAGCCGCTTGACCGAATTCTGGGCTGCTGTGCTCGGCGCGGACCCTGTGTAGGTGCCCAGCACGCTGATGCCGATCGTGTACGAGTTGAATCCGGAGGCGTGGGCTCCGGTCACAGACAGATCGATGCTGCCGGCACGGCCCTCGTAGATGGTTCCGTATTTGTCGACGAGGAAGTTGTACCCGAGGTCGCACCAGCCTCGTTCTTTCGTGTGGTACGCGAGGTAGCCGCGGATGATGCCCGGGGCCTGTGCCTTCGTATAGGAGTTCGATCCGGCGGTGTGGTGGATGAAGACGCCCTTCGAAGTCGACGTCTTGTCGGTGGTGCAGCGGACGAGCTTCTCGTCGGCACCCCATTCGCGGCGGGTGACGATGTTCGCTCTCAGTTCGTGGTGGGACACCTGCGCTGTCGCCTTCTGTGCGGTGACCGAGGCGGGCTTCTTCACTGCGGCCGCGTCGGCGCCGGTGACGGGGCTTGCGACGTTGGTCACTGCGAGGTCGTTCGTGTCGGCGTTCTTCGCTGTCGCACGGATCTCCACCGAGGTGGAGTCGACCACGGGCACGGCTTCTGTCCGTCCTTCCTGAGCCGCAGCGGGGACCTGTTTGCCCTCAGCCGAGGAACGGTCAGGGCCGGCACCGTCATCGGCCGGCAGGGTCTCCCACGAGGACCAGCCGCCGGAGTCGCGGTAGCGAAGTTCGAGACGTGGGTCGTCTCCCGTCCACTTGGCTCCGATGACATTCACTTCGGAGTCTTTGAGTTTGAGTGCTGTGACCTTTGCCGGAGTGGACGAATACGTCTTCGTCGTCGATCCTGCGTTCCGGCTCACCTGGGGAGCGTCCGCGGAGTCCGCTGTCTTGGTCGCTGCAGGCTCCGTCGGTGTATCCGAATCGGATGGTTCCTTCGTCGGCGCGTTAGTCGGCGCGGGCTGCGGCTGGCCCCCGCCGTCGAGTGACGGTGAGCCGCTGTCGCCGAGCGATGGCGCTTCGGCGGCGAGCGCGGGACCACCGGTCATCATCGACACGGTGAGCACCGCAGCCAGTGCGGGGGTGACAAGTCGGATCGGTTTCATCGGGGCTGCTTCCTCTGCAGTCTGTCCGCCTTCTGGTTATCACGGACGCCAATGGGTTCACGTCGCCGTCGACACTGCCTTGTCGGCGCCGCAGCGTCGCAGCACTCCTGCGACACTGATGCACAGATTAACGGCATTGCCAGTTTCTGTGAAGGTGACTCGCAAGTTCTATTCAGAATTTCACCTCCTTCGGACACGGCGATGTCACACTGCCCGCTCCGACAGCCCGGCCCACTCGCGCGATACGCTGGCACTCCACATTCCCCGCGTCCCCGTCGTCGAAGGACCCATATGGCCGATCGCCGCGAACTCACTCGACTCGAGGCAGTCCTCGACGCCTTCGCCGACCGCGTTCTCCCCCGCGTCCCCGCCGGGATGCGGGAGTTCCTCGCCTTCGGAATCAAACAGGCGTGGGCGTGTCTCTTCGGTGCTCTCATGCTCTTAGCGATCATCCTCACCGCTTGGCTCTACCCCGATGACGCGGCCATCGCCCGCAACGACTTCCTCGTCATCCTCGCCGTACTCATCCAGATCGGCATGCTCGTCGCTCGACTCGAGACCGGTCGCGAGCTCATCGTCATCATCGTCTTCCACATCGTCGGCACCGGAATGGAGATCTTCAAGACCGCCGTGGGTTCATGGAACTACGCCCCCGGCGGGGTCCTCCACATCGGCGCAGTACCGCTGTTCACCGGGTTCATGTACGCCGCCGTCGGCTCCTATATCGTCCGCGTGTACCGTCTCTTCGACTTGCGGTTCAGCCATTACCCGCCGAGGTGGCTGACCGTGATCATCGCCGCCGCCATCTACCTCAACTTCTTCACCCACCACTTCATCGTCGACCTCCGACTGCTCCTCGTCCTGGCCACCGTCGTCGTCTTCTTCCGCTGCCGCATGTACTTCCATATCCATCGCAGGACACTGACGATGCCCGTGCTGCTGGCCTTCCTCCTCGTCGCCTTCTTCATCTGGGTGGCCGAGAACATCGGGACCGCGGCCGGTGCCTGGCTGTATCCGAGTCAGGACGACGGCTGGCACCTGGTGCCGCTGACGAAGCTGGTGGCCTGGTTCCTGCTCATGATGATCTCCGTCGTCCTCGTGACCTTCGTCCACAGACCCAGGCCGCCTGAGGTCCACAGACCCGAGCCTCCTGACACCTATACTTGCTGAGAACCGAAACTTCCAGGACGGCCGAAGGAGACTCATGGCGGCACCCGATGCGCAGAATGAGAAGGAATCGAGCGCATTGCTCAAGGTGCTCCGCCCAACCAGCGGTCCCAACCTGTCGGTCAGTGCTCGTGTGCTGCTGCGCGTCATCGCCGGAATCCTCGTCCTCGCCCTCATCCTCGCCCTCGTCGGACTGTTCCTCGTCCGTCGCTCCTTCCCGACCACCGACGGCGAGATCTCGCTGCCGGGGCTCGACGCGCCGGTCACCGTCCACCGTGACGAATCGGGTGTTCCCACCATCGAGGCCGAAACCGCCCACGACCTGTTCCTGGCTCAGGGGTTCGTCCACGCTCAGGACCGGTTCTGGGAGATGGACTTCCGCCGACACGTCACCTCGGGACGACTCTCCGAACTCTTCGGCAAATCCCAGCTGGGCACCGACACCTTCATCCGCACGCTCGGCTGGCGGAAGGTCGCCGAGCAGGAGGTGAAGAAGCTCGACAAGACGAGTCTGGGCTACTACGAGGCCTACGCGGACGGTGTCAACGCCTACCTCAAGGACAAATCCCCCACCGAGCTGTCCCTCGAATACGCCGTCCTCGGCCTCGAGACCGGCAGCACCGAGGTCGAGAAATGGACCCCGGTCGACAGCGTCGCCTGGCTCAAGGCCATGGCATGGGATCTGCGATCGAACCTCGAAGACGAGATCGACCGGTCGATCCTCGGCTCGGAGCTCACCGACGAGCAGATGAGCGACCTCTATCCGGATTACCCATATGCCACGCGTCCGACGATCCTCGGCGGCAGAGCCGGCGACAAGGCACCGAAGGACCGCAGCGGCGACGACGTCGAGCAGAAGCCGCGAGTCGACGACCGTGCACGGGAGGACGATGAGGCACATGCCGGAGGCACCGTCACCGAGGCACCCCGAACAGGGAACACCGACACCGAGGCGGCCGTCCCCACCGATGATCTCCTCGAACTGCGGAATACGCTCACATCGCTGCCGCCGATGCTGGGACAGAACAGCGACGATATCGGGTCGAACTCGTGGGTGATCTCCGGGGACCACACGAACACCGGTCGACCGCTGCTGTCCAATGACCCGCACCTCGCCCCGGCGATGCCCTCGGTCTGGTACCAGGTGGGACTGCGATGCAAGAAGGTCACCGATGCCTGCCCCTTCGACGTCACCGGTTTCTCCTTCTCCGGACTGCCGGGAGTCGTCATCGGCCACAACCAGTCGATCGCCTGGGGACTGACGAACCTCGGCGCAGATGTCACCGACCTCGTGGTGGAGAAGATCCGCGACGGGAAGGTCATCCACGACGACGGAGACGAACCGCTGCAGGTGCGCAAGGAGACGATCGAGGTCGCGGGCGAGGACCCACGCGAGATCACCATCCGCTCCACCCGCAACGGCCCACTCGTGTCGAAGCTCGACGGCACGTATCGCAAAGCACTCGATGCGACGACCGGGGCGGATTCGCAGGACCCGAAGTCGGGACCGGCCGAGGAGCACTACGGTCTCGCCCTCGATTGGACGGCTCTGCGTCCGGGTACGACCGCCTCGGCGGTGTTCGCCATCAACAAGGCCACGAACTGGCAGGAGTTCCGGCACGCGGCGTCCCTGTTCGACGTGCCCTCCCAGAACCTCGTCTACGCCGATGTCGCCGGGAACATCGGCTATCAGGCCCCCGGAATGATCCCACGCCGAGGCAAGGCCGACGGCACCGTGCCCCGCCGCGGGTGGAAATCCGACGAGGATTGGCAGGGCTGGGTCGACTTCGAGGATCTCCCACACCTGTACAACCCCGAACGCGGATGGATCGTCACCGCGAACAACCCGGTCGCCGCCCCCGGTGAGACAGTGCAGCTGGGTGAGGACTTCGACTACGGGGATCGTGCCCGCCGCATCACGAAACGCATCAAGGACGCGGTCGACGAGGGCCGGAAGCTGCGGCCGATGGACATGGCCGAGATCCAGAACGACGACCAGAATCCGTTCGCCGCGAAGCTCGTACCCGAAGCGGTGAAGATCCACTCCCATGGTGACGAGGACATCCTCGAGGCGAAGAAGCTGCTGAAGAGCTGGAACGGCTTCGACTCCGCGAACAGCGCAGGCGCCGCCTACTTCAATGTGCTCACGAAGACGCTGCTCGAGCAGACGATCAGCTCGAAGCTTCCCGACGGGGTGTCCCCCGCCGGCGGTTCACGGTGGTACCTCGTGCTCTCGGAACTGCTCGAAGACCCGGATTCCCAGTGGTGGTCGAGCAAGGGCGTCGAAGGTCGGGACGAGGCTCTGCGCAAGGCCATGAAGACGGCGTGGGCGGAGACGGAGGACCTGCTGGGACCGGAGCCCGTGACGTGGCGGTGGGGAATCCTGCACCGCCTGACGATCCGCAACGCCAGCCTCGGCGAATCCGGGATCACACCGGTGGAGAAGCTGTTCAACCGCGGCCCCTATGAGGTCTCCGGCGGTTCGGGCGTCGTCCATGCCACCGGGTGGGATGCCTCGGTCGGCTATGAGACGAACTGGGTGCCGTCGATGCGCCAGACGGTCGATCTGTCGAACTTCGACGCCTCGAACTGGATCAACCTCACGGGCGCGTCGGGGCATGCCTTCCACCCGCATTACGACGATCAGACGAACGATTGGGCCGCCAATGTCAATCGACCATGGCCGTACTCGAAGGAAGCCGTGGCCGCGGCGGCAGAGGACACACTCACTCTCGAGCCGTGAGAACGGGGTTTCAGTCCTTGGGCAGGATCTTCGCTTCGAGGAAGTTCGCGACATCGTCTTCCCAGCGCACCGGGTCGATGTTCCATTCCTTCGTGTGATGGGCCTTGCCGTATGACGGCATCGTGACCAGATCCCGTCTGACACCTGCCAGCGCATGGGAGGGGCCGGAGGGGACGAATTCGTCGTCATCGGAGTGGATGAGCAGAACCGGCACATCGAGTTCGGCGGCACGGGTCACCCAATCCATGCGATCGAGATCGAGCGGGGTCTCGAGCCCGGTGATCGGCCGCGCCCATGGCTGCGTGATCATCTCGAGCGTGAGTTTGGCGATCGGTGTCGGCAGCAGGTTCTTCTTCGCCTGCCCGTCGAGCACGTTCACCCAGTCGACGACGGGTCCGTCGAGGACCAGTGAGGTGACGAACCTGCGGTTGCGTCCGCGGGAGGCCGCCTGCAGGGCGATGGCTCCGCCCATCGACCAGCCGAAGAGCACGACGTTCTTCGCTCCGTGTTCGACCGCGAAGTCGATGGCGGCGTCGACGTCGATCCATTCGGTGTCGCCGAGCCCGTAGCGAGATGTGGTCTCCACCCGCACCTCGGCGTCGTTGCGGTAAGACATCGCGATCGAGGGCACCCCGAGGGTGTTGAGCACGGGAGCGGCGCGCAGTCCCTCGGCGCGGGTGCTGGCTCGGCCGTGGATGAGGATCGCCCAGGTGTCGTGGGGTTCCGGATGGTCGGTCGGCAGCAGCCACGCGGGCAGGTCACCAGCGTCGGAGCGAATCTCGATGTCGTCGAAATTCACTCCGGCAGCGATCGGATCAGGATAGACGACTCCGGTCCACCGTCCCCGCCAGGCCCGTCGGATATCGCCGCGGGTGACGGACAGGATCTCTCGGGAGACGGTGCGCGAGCGGGGATCGTACTCGACGATATCGCCGACGACGGCATGTCCCGAACCCTGGTTGAAGTAGAGACCATAGGTGCCGGGCACCGTGGTCTCCTCATCGGCGGGCAGCTGAATGCGCATATTCGGCGGAAAACCGTCGATGTGCAGGATGTCGAGTTCTTCCGGGGCGTTCTCCGGAACGATGATCTTGCGGGCGAAGTAGGCGGCCAGACCCGACGACGCCACAGAGATCAGGGCACCGAGTCCGGCGCCGACGCCGATACCGGCGGCGAGCAGGCGGGCGGGGAACTTCGTGTCGCGGACCATGAAAACCTCCTGTGTTCATTGTTGCCTACGGAATGATCAGGCACCAAACGCTGTTGTGCGGAATGAGCGAGTGTCACTCGCTGTTGCGCTCACCAGGGGCGGAGATCTTCTCCTCCTCGCCGCAATCACCGTCACTGACAGAGACCGGAGGTCACGATGACTCAGTCATCAGATATCAACGCTGGAACTTCGACGAACGAGGGGGCCGCGGCTGAGGAGATCCGTTGGCAGGACGTGCTCACTCCCGAGGAGTTCGCGGTGCTGCGCCAGGGCGCGACCGAACGCCCCTTCACCGGCGAGTACAACGACGAGACGGCAGCCGGGATGTACCAGTGTCGGGCCTGCGGAGCCGACCTGTTCCCCTCCGATACGAAGTTCGCCTCGCACTGCGGATGGCCGTCGTTCTACGCGCCTCTGGCCGAGGACCGGGTCCGCTACATCCGCGACACCTCGATGGGCATGGAACGCGTCGAGGTCCGCTGCGCGAACTGCGACTCGCATATGGGCCATGTCTTCTCGGGCGAGGGCTACGGCACTCCCACCGATCAGCGCTACTGCATCAACTCGATCTCGTTGAAGCTCAACACCGACGCTGCGGACAGCTGAGGTGGCGACAGACACTCAGAGCACCGAGGCGACCGAGCTCGTCGTGAAGAACTTCGACGAGCTCCGGCCCACGGAGCTCTACGGAATTCTGCAGCTGCGCTCACGGGTCTTCGTCGTCGAACAGGAGTGCGTGTTCCTCGACCCCGATGGGGTGGACTCACTGCCGGAGACTCTGCATTTCTTCTACCCTCGACCGGCCACGGCGATGTCGGACACTCACGGCGCCGAGCATGGACGCGACCTCTCGCCATGGGCCTATGCCCGTCTGCTGCCGGCGGAGTTGCCCGACGGACCGGCGGCCAGGCCGGGAGCACGCAGCATCAGTCGTGTCGCCACCCACCCCGACGCCCGCGGGCAGGGTTGGGGCCGCCGACTGCTCAGCGACATCGTCCACGCCTGGTCGACTGCCCCGCTGACGCTCAATGCGCAGTCGCACCTCGAGGGGCTGTACTCGTCCCTCGGCTTCGCCCCGAACGGTCCGCGCTTCGACGAGGACGGGATCGAGCACACCCCGATGGAGCGCCCGGCCGGCTGACCGATCAGCTCTCGGCCTCGACCTCGGCAGCGGCGTCGACGGAGGCGATGATCTTCTGCATCACAGCGTGCAGTTCACGCACTCCGTCGACGTCCATGCCGAGCTTGGCCATCATCGTTCCGGGAATCGCCTCGGCGGTCTTGCGCAGTTCACGGCCGGTGTCGGTGAGGGTGACCTCGACGATCCGCTCGTCGCTGTCGCTGCGCGTCTTCGTGACATAGGCCAGCGCTTCGAGGCGTTTGACCAACGGGGACACAGTCGCGGGTTCGAGTCGCAGCAGTCGAGCGATCTCGCGCATCGGCAGCTTCTCGTGCTGCCACAGCGCAAGCATGACCAGATACTGCGGATGCGTCAGACTGATCGGTTCGAGCACGGAGCGATACGCGCCGATCACCCCGCGGGACGCCACCGCCAGCGCGAAGCAGATCTGGCTTTCCAGCGCCAGCGGGTTGTCCAGCGGCTCCGTCGAAGCTTCGGATTCCAGCATCGTGTGTCGTCGATCCTCCGTGTCGGCAATCAGGGCGTGCATACTCTTCGAAGATTACTTAGTGCGCTAATGATTAGTGTACACTAAAGGTGAAACCTGCCCAATCCCCGCCCAAGCGGCACCTCGTCGATAGGATCCTCGCTATGTCGTCCGCCTCGCAGCCTTCCCCCGATGGTTCGAACCGGAAACAGGACAAGAAGCAGAAGAATTCGGCACGGAAGAAGAACCAGCATCCGGAGTCCCAGCGCGGAGTGGGCTGGCTCAACAACTTCTTCCGCAAGATCGTCGGGCCGGCGCAGGTCGACAACACGCGCCCGGGCGGATACTTCGAGGACGAGACGCTGCGGCACCAGCAGCTCGATGCCATGGGGCTGGAGATGCGCACCGACGCCAACGGCCATTCCTATGTGGTGAAGAAGGGCAGCAGGTAGCCGCCGGTCACTCCCCGACCATGCACAGGGCCGCCGCACCGAATCGGTGCGGCGGCCCTTTCCCGCTGTCTCGTTCTCGCTGCCTCCGTCCCGGCCGGGCGACCTGCTCTCTGCCTCAGTCCCGGCCGGGTCTATGACGTTCGGTCAGCGCCAGTCGGAGATGATGTCGACGAGTTCGCGACGCGGTCCGGTGTAGAACGGAACCTCTTCGCGCACATGCAGGCGCGCCTCGGTGTTGCGCAGATCCCGCATCAGGTCGACGATGCGGTGGAGCTCGGCGGCCTCGAAGGCCAGCAGCCATTCGTAGTCGCCGAGGGCGAAGGAGGCGATCGTGTTCGCCTTGATGTCCTTGTACCCGGCGGCGGCCATACCGTGGTCGCGCAGCATCTTCGCCCGTTCGGCGGGGTCGAGGAGGTACCAGTCGTAGGACCGCACGAACGGGTACACGCAGATATAATCGCCGGGCTCGGGATCGGTCAGCAGAGCGGGCAGGTGCGCCTTGTTGAACTCCGCCGGGCGGTGGATTCCGACGACGGACCAAACGGGTTCGAGCACTCCACCGATCAGGCTGCGGCGGATCGCCGAGTACGCGGCCTGGACGACCTCGATTTCGGGGGCGTGGTACCAGAACATGACGTCGGCATCGGCGCGCAGGGCGGAGACGTCGTAGATTCCGCGCACGATCAGACCGCGTTCCTTCAGGGGCTCGAGAGCCGCATGCAGCTCATCGGCGAGTTCCTTACGGTCGGCATCGCCGAGCTCTCCGGCAGAGGCGAAGACGGAGTAGGCGATATACCGCGTCTGCTCGTTCGCTTCTTTGATCTGGGCGTCGGTGGGCTGAGTGTATTCGCTCATATCTGCTCCTTCTGTCTTCTCTTCATTCTGAAGTGTCACGGTGGTCGTCTGCGGGTCGGTTCAGTCTCTGGGCCGCGGCGTCCGCGCGGGCGATGCAGGCGGGTATGCCGACTCCCCCATAGGCGGATCCGGCGAGTTCGAGGCCGGACAGCGACGCGATCTCTGCGTCGATGGCGGCGATGCGACCGGCGTGGCCGGGCAGGTACTGCGGCAGTGCGGAGTTCCAGCGCTGGACCTCCGAGCCCAGCAGCTGCGATTCAGGACGGGAGGTGATCGTCTGCCAATCGGCGAAGGCTCGTTCGACGATCTCCTCATCAGAGAACCTGCTCCAGACCTCGGGTCCGTCGCCGAAGCGTCCGATGCTCATCCGCACCAGGGCCGCCCCCGCGGGGATATGGTCGGCCGTCCACGGCCATTTGTTCGACACGAAAGTCGAGGCCTTGATGAACGTGCCCTCGGTCGCGGGGACGAGGAACCCCGAACCCTTCAGCTCGACTCCCCCGAGGTCGACGAGGGCGGCGACCAAGGCGGTGGAGGCATAGGGAATCTCGCCGAGGCGGCTCGCCGATTCCGGGGCCACCGACGTCAGGAGTCCGGCAGTCACATGAGCGGGCGTGGCGAGGACGAGTCCATCGGATTCGATGTCGTCCCCCTCGCCGCGGACGATCCATCTCTCGCCGTCCCGGTCGATCCCGGTGACACCGGCACCGAGGCGGACCGTCCCGCCGCCCCGCACGATCGCCGCGTGCAGGGCGGGGATGAGGCGGTTGATTCCGCCTTCGAAGCTCATGAACACCGGTTCCGGGTTCCCTGCCGACGCGGTCTGGGCGTCGCGGGCGGCGAGGAGCTGTGCGACGAGGTCGAGCACCGAGGTGCCTTCGACTGCGGCAGGCAGCAGCGCGGGCACCGTTTCGGCCAGGGACAGGTCCCGGCAGCGGCCGGCGTAGACGCCGCCGAGCAGCGGATCGACGAGTTCGTCGACGATGGCGCCGCCGAGGCGCTCGGACAGGAAGTCCCCGAGCGAAACGTCATCACCTTCGATCGGCGGGGTGATCCGTTCGACCGCCAAGCGAGCGGCCGCCTCGGCGCCGATGAGGGATTCGACCTCGGCCGCTTCGGCGGGCACCCCCATGATCGTCCGTTTGGGAATCGCGTGCAGGTCTCCCCTGCTGAGCACCTGCGAGCTGTGCCGGGTCGAGGGGAACACCGAGTCGAGGCCGACTTCGGCGGCCAGGCTCTTCGTCTCCGGACGCCGGTTGAGGCTCGCTTCGGCTCCCGAGTCGATTCCTACGGGCACGGCTCCATCGAGCGTGGTCGCTTTCAGGCAGCCGCCGAGGCGGTCGCCTGATTCCAGCACTGTGACTTGGTGCTCGGCGGAGAGGCGATAGGCGGCGACGAGGCCGGAGATCCCTCCTCCGACGACGGTGATCCGAGTCATTCGATCAGCCGCGGCTGCCGAGGATCTCGGCCGAGACGCGGTGGACGAGGTCGACGACGCGTCCGGGCACTTCGGGGTCGGTGTCGGGCAGGACGCCGTGGCCGAGGTTGAAGACGAATCCGCGGTCGAGTTCGAGTCCCTTGCGCACGATCGCCTCGACGCGGGCGGACAGCGCTTCCCACGGGGCGAAGAGCAGGGCCGGGTCCAGGTTGCCCTGCAGTGCCTGACCGGGATTGACGCGAGTGGCGGCATCGGCGAGGTCGACGCGGAAGTCGACGCCGACGGTCGTCGATCCGGCCTGTGCCATGGAGCCGAGCAGCTCACCGGTCTGCACGCCGAAGTGGATGCTGGGCACGTCGTGTCCGGACAATGCGTCGAAGACTGCGGTGGAGTGTGCGAGGACATGGTCCTCGTAGTCCTCCCGAGCGAGGTAGCCGGCCCAGGAGTCGAAGAGCTGGAAGGCCTTGGCACCGGCGTTCAGCTGCACGTCGATGAAGGTCGCCGACATCGTCGCAAGCTTGCTCAGCAGGGCCGAGAACGCCTCGGGGTCGGAGACCATGAGCGACTTCGTCTTCTCGTGGTTCTTACTCGGCCCACCTTCGATGAGGTAGCTGGCCAGGGTGAACGGAGCACCGGCGAAGCCGATGAGTGGGGTGGCTTCGCCGAGTTCGGCGGTCACCCGCTGGATCGATTCGGTGATGTCGGGGATATCGGCGGCGTCGAGATCAGGCAGGGCGTCGATATCTGCGCGGGAGCGCACCGGGGAGGCGATGACCGGGCCGACGCCGGGAACGATCTCCACCTCGACTCCGGCGGCCTGCAGCGGGACGACGATATCGGAGAAGAAGATGGCCGCGTCGACGCCGTGGCGGCGGACCGGCTGGAGGGTGATCTCGGAGACCATCTCGGGGTCGCGGCAGGCATCGAGCATCTGAGTGCCTTCGCGCAGCTTACGGTACTCAGGCAGGGAGCGGCCGGCCTGCCGCATGAACCAGACGGGAGTGTGTGAAACCGGCTCCGAACGCAGGGCAGCCAACAGGGGTGATGTCATGGGGCCATCTTCCCATTCTTCGATCGCTCATGCCCACTCGCCGGCGGTTTCAAGACGGGCCGTCTTGCCGTCTCAGCATTCGGCCGAGGACACGGTCCGACGGATTGTCCGCGGCCGCCTCGGCGTGGATGATTCCTCTGTCCCCGCGGCTGCTCTATCGTGGCAACTGTGGTCAACACCTCACCTCTCAATCGCATTCCGGCGGAGTTCTCCGCCGTGACGTCGGTGCTGCGTCAGGCGCGCAGCACGAACAACGTGTCGATTTCCGAGATTCCGGCCCCGGCCAAGCTGGCCCCGTACTCCTATGCTCTCGGCGCCGAGGTCAGCGCCGATGAGACGTTCCTGCGGGCCAGCGGCGAGACCATCGACGAACTCGCCACCGGCCGTATCGTCGTCCTCTTCGATCCCGCCGCCCCGGAGGAGTGGGAAGGCTCCTTCCGGGTCGTCTCCTATATCCGCGCCGAACTCGAACACGAACTCGGCAATGAGACGATGCTCGGGCATGTGGCATGGAGCTGGCTCGAAGATGCCCTCGATGCCAACGACTGCCAGGTGCTCGCCGCCGGCGGGACGACCACTCGGGTGCTGTCCGAGAGCTTCGGCACCTTGGCCGATCGCCCGGCCACGATAGACTTGGAGCTGCGCGCCTCGTGGACACCCGTGATTGACGAGCCGGATCTGATCGGCAATCACTTCGAGGCCTGGATCGATCTGCTCAGCACAGTCGCCGGACTGCCACCACTTCCTGAAGGAGTCACAGCCCTGCCCGGGCGCCGTCGATGACATCTGAACTACCGCTTTTGGAAACACCCGCGAACGGCATCCCCGACGTCGTCGATACCCCGGAGGACCTCTCCTCCTCGATTGCCAGTCTGGCCGCCGCCAACGGTCCGATCGCTGTCGACGCCGAACGCGCGTCCGGCATCAGATACGGACAGCGCGCCTTCCTCGTTCAGCTGCGCCGGGAGGGTGCGGGCACCTTCCTCCTCGATTCCGAGACGCTCGGTGATCTCAGCGCCCTCAATCCGGCTCTCGGAACTGATGAGTGGGTCATCCATTCGGTGACGCAGGATCTGCCGTGCCTGCAGGAGCGCGGAATGCGCCCGGCGGCTCTGTTCGACACCGAGCTGGCCGCCAGGCTGCTCGGATGGGAGAAGTTCGGTCTGGCCGCGGTCGCCGAACGCACCCTCGGGGTGCGTCTGGCGAAGGAGCATTCGGCCGCCGATTGGTCGACGCGTCCGCTGCCGAAGGAGTGGCTGAACTATGCCGCCCTCGACGTCGAAGTGCTCCTGCCGATCCGCGACATCCTCCACCAGCAGCTTCTCGACTCGGACCGGTGGGAGTTTGCGCAGCAGGAGTTCACGCACCTGCTCGATTTCACGCCGAAGCACTTCGATGAGCCGTGGCGACGCACGCATGGACTGTCGAAGATCAGGTCCCGCCGCGACATCGCCCGGGTCCGTGAGCTCTGGCAGGCCCGTGACTCCATGGCCCGTGAGGCCGATCTGGCTCCCACGAAGATCCTGCGTGATCGTGAGCTCGTCGCCCTCGCCCAATCCGGTGTGAAGTCCAGCGACGATATCTTGGCTCAGTGGCGCAGACTCTCCCGCGCCGAGGCGGCCCGACTCTTCCGTGCCTACCGCAAGGCCTCCCGTTTGGGGGCCGAAGAGCTGCCGGGACGGTCCGAGCGCGGACGGTCGAAACGCAGCGCATTCAACCCGGCGGAGCTCAAAGAGCGGGTGGCGGCGCTCAAGGCCGCGATGTCGGAGCTCTCCGAAGAGCTGACGATCCCCCACGATGTACTCCTCCAGCCGGCAATCGTGAAGTCCCTGGCCGCGGAGTCGAGCGTCGACGTCGAGGGCTACCTCGGCGAGGCGGGAGCCCGACCCTGGCAGATCGAGCTCAGTGCCCCCGCGCTGAAGAAGACCCTGGCCGGACTCCCCCAGGCCTGAACTCACGCTCAAGTCCTGCGGTTCGAGCGTCGGTCCTCCGTCGCCTCTGAGGGCATGGACTCACACCGCGCGGCGGGAACTCTGAGCGGCACGGTCGGCCACCTCGGCGGGCAGGGCCTTGAGGATTTCGGACACGATCGTGTCGACGTCGAGGCCCACTTCGGCGAGGATCTCTTCACGTGTCCCCTGCGGCAGGAACTCATCGGGCACGCCGAGTTCGAGCACCCCGATCCGCGAATCGGCTTCGCGCAGGTCGGAGCGGACCTGTGAACCCACACCGCCGATCTTCACTCCGTCTTCGATGACCGCGGCGAGACTGTGCTCGGCGGCGAGAGCGACGACGGATTCGGGTACAGGCAGCACCCAGCGGGGATCGACGATTGTGGAGGTGATCCCGCGGCCTTCCAGCACGTCAGCGACTTGCCCGGCCAACCTGGCGAACGGTCCGACGGAGACGATGAGCACATCGGCGGTGGCCTCTGCGGACGATTCCCGGAGGATGTCGACGCCGTCGTCGAGCCTCCTCAGCGCCGGGATATCGGCTCCGACGCTGCCGCGGGGAAATCTCACCACGGTCGGGGCGTCCGAGACGGTGACGGCTTCGCGCAGCTCTTCGGTCAGCCGTGCGGCGTCGCGGGGTGCGGCGAGGCGCAGTCCGGGGACGACGCGCAGCATCGCGATGTCCCAGATTCCGTGGTGGCTGGCTCCGTCGGGGCCGGTGATGCCGGCACGGTCGAGGACGAAGGTCACACCCTGCCGGTGGAGGGCGACGTCCATGAGCACTTGGTCGAAAGCACGGGAGAGGAACGTGGAGTAGATGCACACAACGGGGTGGAGTCCGCCGTAGGACAGGCCCGCCGCCGAGGCGACCGCATGCTGTTCGGCGATGCCGACGTCGAAGACGCGGTCGGGGAACTCCTCGGCGAATTTCGCCAGCCCCACGGGCAGGAGCATGGCGGCGGTGATGGCGACGATGTCTTCGCGTTCCTCGGCGAGTGCGCAGATCTCGGTGCCGAACACGGAGGTCCATGACGTCGATTTCGACGGTGTCGATCTCCCGGTGACGGGGTCGATGACGCCGACGGAGTGGAACTGGTCGGCGTCGTCGTTGACGGCCGGGTCGAATCCGTGCCCTTTCTGCGTGATCATGTGGACGATGATGGGGCCGCCGTCGAACTGTTTGGCCAGTTGGAGGGCCTTGTCGACCGAGGGCAGGTCGTGTCCGTCGACAGGGCCCAAGTATTTGATGCCGAGTTCGTCGAACATTCCGGTCTCGGGTGGGCTGACCATGTCTTTGAGTCCGCGTTTGACGCCGTGGATGGCGCTGTAGGCGGCGCGGCCGGGTCGGCCGGATTGGCGGAGCGTCTCCTTGCCCCAGGTCAGGAGTTTCTCGTAGCTCGAGGTGGTGCGCAGTTCGTCGAGATGGGCGGCGAATCCGCCGACGGTCGGGGCGTAGGAGCGGCCGTTGTCGTTGACGACGATGACCAGCCGCCTCGGCGGGGTGGAGGTGTCGGCTGCGATGGTGTTGAGCGCTTCCCAGGCCATTCCCCCGGTCAGGGCTCCGTCGCCGATGACGGCGACGACGTGGCGGTCTCGCTCACCGGTGAGCTGGCGGGCCTTGGCGATGCCGTCGGCCCAGGACAGGGAGGCCGAGGCGTGGGAGTTCTCGACGACGTCGTGCTCGCTCTCTCGCCGGCTCGGGTAGCCGGAGAGGCCGTCGCGCTGCCGCAGGGTGGGGAACTCCTCGCGGCGGCCGGTGAGCAGTTTGTGCACATATGTCTGGTGGCCGACGTCGAAGATGATCGTGTCGCGCGGCGAGTCGAAGGTGCGGTGGAGGCCAATGGTCAGTTCGACGACTCCGAGGTTGGGGCCCAGATGTCCGCCCGTGCCGGACACGGTCGTGATGAGGTAGTCGCGGATCTCTTTGGCCAGCACTTCGCATTCGCCAGCCGAGAGTCGACGCAGATCGGCAGGCGAGCCGAGGGATTCGAGAAAGGTCATGCGGCCTCAGTTCTGACGACATCGTTGGCGGACAGATTCCATCCGCCCCATCCTATCGCTCACAGATGCGTCCCTCACCCTTCGCGACATGTCTCCGCGCTGCAGTACCCCTCAGCCTTCTCGCTGCACCGCCTCGGCGCAGTATCCCTCAGCTTTCCCGCTGCACCTCCCCGCGGCACACCACCCCTCAGCCTTTTGATCACACCGCCTCGGCGCCGGCAATTCGCACCATTGCGAGCGCACCCCTCACCGTTCGTGGCACACCAACCCGTTGCAGCACGGTGTTGAGCGACTGCCGATGAGTGATGGTCGCGTTTGCGCCCACCCCCACCCACGCCGAGGTGGCCGACCGCCAGCGCACGGATTCCCGCGGACGCGCTCACGCTTCCCGACAATCCCGCGCGACAGCGACCGTCCCTCACCCTTCGCCGCACAGCGCACTGTTGCAACGAGGCGATCTGCCACGAACGGTGACGGATTCCTTGGCAGCGGTGTGTTTAGTCACGAACGGTGACGGATGCCGAACTGCGTGGAGGACGTGACGCGAACGGTGAGGGATGCTCGATCAACGGCACCGTCACACGCGCCCGGGCACGACGAAGGCCGGTGGGAACAAATCCCACCGGCCTTCGATCAGCTCCGGCTCAGCGCCTCAGCGCGAACCGACTGCCGCGAGTCGCAGACTCACAGCTCAGCCTGGTGCGGCGAAGTCGCCGCTCAGGCCTCGTCTTCTGCGATCAGGCTTCTGCGAGCTGACGCAGAACGTACTGCAGGATGCCGCCGTTGCGGTAGTAGTCGGCTTCACCCGGGGTGTCGATGCGGACGACGGCGTCGAATTCGACCTTTGTGCCGTCTTCCTTTTCGGCGGTGACCTTGACGGTCGCCGGGGTCTTGCCCTCGTTGAGCTCCGTGACGCCTTCGATGGAGAAGGTCTCGGTGCCGTCGAGTCCGAGCGAATCAGCGGATTCGCCGGCGGGGAACTGCAGCGGCAGAACGCCCATGCCGATGAGGTTCGAGCGGTGGATGCGCTCGAAGCTTTCGGTGATGACGGCTTCGACGCCGAGCAGCTTCGTGCCCTTGGCAGCCCAGTCACGCGAGGATCCCGAGCCGTACTCCTTGCCACCGAGGACGACCAGCGGGGTGCCGGCAGCCTGGTAGTTCACGGAGGCGTCGTAGATTGTGGTCTGCGGTCCGCCCTCCTGCGAGAAGTCGCGGGTGAAGCCACCCTGGACTCCGTCGAGGAGCTGGTTCTGCAGACGGATGTTCGCGAAGGTTCCGCGGATCATGACTTCGTGGTTGCCGCGACGCGAGCCGTAGGAGTTGAAGTCCTTGCGCTCGACGCCGTGCTCGACGAGGTACTTGCCGGCCGGGGTATCGGCCTTGAAGGAACCTGCGGGCGAGATGTGGTCGGTGGTCACCGAGTCGCCGAGCTTCGCGAGCACGCGGGCGCCCTTGATGTCCTTGACGGCTTCGGGCTTGAGACCCATGCCGTCGAAGAAGGTGGGCTTGCGCACGTAGGTCGACTCGTCGTCCCACTCGAAGACCTTGCCTTCGGGGGTGTCGAGCTGCTGCCAGCGCTCGTCACCGTCGAAGATGCGACCGTATTCGTTGTCGAACATATCGGTCGAGATCGAATCGGCGATGACCGACTCAACCTCTTCAGGCGAGGGCCACAGGTCGGCCAGGTAGACGTCGACGCCGTCCGAGTCCTTGCCCAGGGGCTGGTTCTCGAAGTCGAAGTCCATGGTGCCGGCCAGTGCGTAGGCGATGACCAGCGGAGGCGAAGCGAGGTAGTTCATCTTCACGTCCGGGCTGATGCGGCCCTCGAAGTTGCGGTTGCCCGACAGGACTGCGGTGACCGAGAGGTCGTTGTCCTGGATGCTGTTCGAGATCTCCGAGTCCAGCGGACCGGAGTTGCCGATGCAGGTGGTGCAGCCGTAGCCGACGATGTAGAAGTTCAGCGCTTCGAGGTCCTCGATGAGGCCGGCCTTGTTGTAGTACTCGGTGACGACCTTCGAACCCGGTGCGATCGAGGTCTTGACCCACGGCTTCGAGTTGAGTCCGCGCTTGCGGGCATTGCGTGCCAGCAGGCCGGCGGCCATCATCACCGAGGGGTTCGAGGTGTTGGTGCAGGACGTGATCGAAGCGATCGCCACGGCACCGTTGGCCAGCTCGAAGTTGCGTCCGTCAGCGGTGCTGACGTCCACGGACTTCGACTCCTCGCCGGGAGCGGCGTAGTTGTGGATGTCCTTGGCGAACTGGCTCTTGGCATCGGAGAGCTCGATGCGGTCCTGCGGGCGCTTCGGTCCGGAGATCGAGGGCACCACGGTGGACAGGTCGAGTTCGAGGTACTCGGAGTACTCGACTTCGTTCTCCGGATCGTGCCAGAGTCCCTGCGTCTTGGCGTAGTCCTCGACGAGCTGGATCTGCTCTTCCGAACGGCCGGTGAGCTTGAGGTAGTCGATGGTGACTTCGTCGATCGGGAAGATCGCGGCGGTCGAACCGAACTCGGGGCTCATGTTGCCGATGGTGGCGCGGTTGGCCAGCGGCACCTCGGCGACGCCCTTGCCGTAGAACTCGACGAACTTGCCGACGGCTCCGTGCTGGCGGAGCATATCGGTGATCGTGAGCACAACGTCGGTTGCGGTGACACCCGAGGGGATCTCACCGGTGAGCTTGAAGCCGACGACGCGCGGGATGAGCATCGACACGGGCTGGCCGAGCATGGCGGCCTCTGCCTCGATGCCGCCGACGCCCCAACCGAGCACACCGAGGCCGTTGACCATCGTGGTGTGCGAGTCGGTGCCGACCAGGGTGTCCGGGTAGGCCCGGAGGACTCCGTCGACCTCGCGCGGCATGACCACGCGAGCCAGGTGCTCGATGTTGACCTGGTGAACGATGCCCATGCCCGGAGGCACGACCTTGAAGTCTTCGAATGCGGTCTGGCCCCAGCGCAGGAACTGGTAGCGCTCACCGTTGCGCTGGTATTCGATGTCCATGTTGAGCTCGACGGCGTCAGCGGTGCCGAAGCGGTCGATCTGCACCGAGTGGTCGATGACCAGCTCGGCCGGAGCCAGCGGGTTGACCTGATCCGGGCTGCCGCCGAGCTCGACGACCTTCTCGCGCATGGTGGCGAGGTCGACGATGCAGGGCACACCGGTGAAGTCCTGCATCACCACGCGGGCGGGGGTGAACTGGATCTCCGTATCGGGTTCGGCATTGGGGTCCCAGCTGCCGAGGGCTTCAATATGTTCCGAAGTGATGTTTGCGCCGTCTTCCGTGCGCAGCAGGTTCTCCAACAGCACCTTGAGGCTGAAGGGAAGCTTCTCCGACCCTTTGACCTGGTCCAGGCGATAGATCTCATAATCCTTATCGCCTACGGTCAGGGTGCTCTTCGATTTGAACGTATCGACGTTGCTCATCGTGATTCTCCTGTTTCATCCGACACTCATCCAAGAAACCGGGTCCGTCCGACTCGGCGGTCGGACCCTTGCATCACGCACCGATTTACGCGACACATATGTTTCCATAAGTATCTTGACGTCAAGATAAATTCTATCGCATTTGAGGGGCTTTGACCACCATGGCACACGGAGGTGCGAAACCCTGCGATCGGGTTTTCCCCAGGCCCTCGTGCGGTCATCACCAGGGCCGCGGCCGGGTCGCGCGGCCTAGCCTGGACAGCACACTCAAAGCAGCAGCGCACTCGCCTGCCATCCCCGAGGAGAACCCATGGACCCGTTCACACTAGGCGCCGGATTCGGCTTCGGCGCACTGCTCGTCGGCATCATCTTCGCCGTCGTCTGCAGCTCATTCGCGAAGGAGAAGGGCCGGTCGGGCGGCTGGTGGGGACTGTGGGGCTTCCTCACGACGTTCATCGCCCTCATCGCGCTCGTCCTCCTCCCCCGCCGCCCGGTCACCGCCTGAGGTCACCGGTCGGTCACCGCCGGAGCACGGTGACCGTCTCCAGGTGCGAGGTCAGCGGGAAGAGGTCGAAGCCGGTGAGGCTCTCGATCGCGAATCCCCCGTCCGTGAGAGCCGCGAGGTCCCTGGCCAACGTGGCCGGGTCACAGGACACGTAGACCAGGGTGCGTGCCGCTGATTCGATGATCGCCGAGGTGGCTTTCCTCCCGGCGCCCGCCCGTGGCGGGTCGAGGATGATGACGTCCGATTCGGGCAGTCGGGCCCGATCCACGCTGAGAGCGAGGAATCGGGACTCGAGATCGGCGGCATTGTCTCGAGCATGAGCAATGGCTGTCTCCACCCCTTCGACCCCGAACAGAGGTGCTCCGGTGGCCCGGGCGGCAGTGATGCCCAGGAGTCCGACCCCGCAGTAGAGGTCGGTGATCGCCCCGACGTCGGCAGGCAGGGCTGTGACGACCTCCGAGCTGAGCAGAGCGGCCGCATCCCGGTGCACCTGCCAGAAGCCGTCGGCGCCGACGGTGAAGTCACGACCGTCGACCGTTTCGGTCAGGGTGCGGTCTCCACGGATCACGCGCAGGGCGGGAGCGGGCGCATGGGAACGACCGCGACCGCGGGGACGACCCCCGCGACCACGACCACGACTCTGCTCCGGTCCGGTCGCCTCGGCGAGGAGGGAGAACGACGTCGGCAGCCAGGACTCGATCTCATCGAGGACCTGCGCAGTGGGCCGACCACGGACGATGAGCGCGCCATGGTCGCCGGACCACGCGAATTCGAGTCGGCGGACTCCCGGCACATGCAGTGTCGTCATGTCGAGGTCGTGCAAGGGCCCGGCGGCCAGAGGGGGCGTGGTCACAGGGATGACCGCATGTGATCTGGGGGCGAGCATTCCGGCACGGCCCTCATCGTCGACAGCCAGCTGCACACGGGTGCGCCAGTCCGTGCCGTCGGTCTCGCCCGGCGCGGGAAGCACCTCGGCGGCGCAGTCGATATGTCCGATGCGCTGAAGCTGGTCATTCAGCACCTCGGCCTTGAGCGTGCGGGAATGGGCGAGGTCGACGTGGGCGAATTCCATTCCGCCGAACCCGGCCGAATCCGGCACGGCCCCAGCATCGGGGCCCGCAGCGGATCCCGCACCGGAACCGTCGGTCGAACCACCGGGGACATAGTCGAGGCGACGATCGGGGACGCGGTGAGCCGAGGCCTCGATCACCTCGGTGACGGCGGCGCGGAGGAACCGGGCAGGCGTTCCTGCCTCGGTGCGGACTCGGACCTTCTCTCCGGGCAGGGCCCCGGAGACGAAGACGACCTGACCGTCGTGTCGGGCGATGGAGGTGCCGCCGGCCGCCGGTGCCTCGACGTCGAGGGTGAGTTCCTGGGCGGGAACCGAAGTGTCGCTCATGCGTGTTCTAAGCCTGTCTGTACAGCGAGGTGTCGGAATCGGGTCCGTCTCCGCCGTACTGTCGAGAGAAGGATTTCAGTCGCCAGGGCACGGAGACCACGACGACGTTGGGCACCAGCAGCAGTCGGGTGCGCAGTTTGAGAGCCACCTGGTTGTGCAGGATGTGCTCCCACCAGCGACCGACGACGAACTGCGGGATGTAGACGATGACGAGGTCCCTGGGCGACCTGCGGCGGATGGCGAGAATGTGGGCGAGCATCGGACGGACGAGTTCGCGGTACGGCGAGCCGAGCACGGTCAGCGGCACCGGCAGCTCCATCTCGTTCCATCGTTTCTGCAGACCGGCCGCGGCCTCTTCGTCCACGGCCACGGTGACGGCTTCGAGCTGACTCGACCGGGTCACCCGGGCGTAGGAGAGGGCCCGCATCGTCGGTTTGTCGATTTCGCTGACAACGACGATGGCGTGGGTGTTCGACGGGATCGTCCGTGAGTTCACGTCCGCGTCGGGGGCGAGCTCGCGGGCCACGCGCGAATAGTGGCGGTGGATGGCGCCCATGACGAGGTAGAGCCCGGCCATGGCGGCGACCGCCAGCCAGGCGCCGGCGAGGAACTTCGAGACGATGACGACGATGAGGACGCCGGCGGCGAGCACGCAGCCGACGGTGTTGACGACCTGGTTGAAGTGCATCCGCATCCGGGTCTTCGAATCGATGACCAGGCGCAGCCGTTTGCGCCAGTGCAGGACCATTCCCGCTTGGCCGAGGACGAAGCTGGCGAAGACCCCGACGAGGTAGAGCTGGATGAGCACCGTCGCCGAGGCGGAGGTGGCAACGACGAGGACGATCGCCGCTGCGGCCAGCAGCAGGATGCCGTTGGAGAAGGTGAGTCGATCGCCCTTCGTCGCCAGCTGCCTTGGCAGGAATTCGTCGCGGGCCAGCCGAGAGGCCAGTCCGGGGAAGCCCTCGACCGCAGTGTTCGCCGCGGCGATGAGCACGAGCGCAGTGATGAGGACGACGATGAAGAACATCACCGGCGCATTGTCGAAGATCGCGTGCGCCAGCTGCGCGAGGACGGGTTCCTGTTCGTATTCGGCGCTGACCGGGCTGCCGTCGCCGCGGACGAGATAGAGATGCGGGTCGTCGACGTATTTGATTCCGGTGACCGACGCCAGATAGGTCAGCCCCGTGAGCATGAGGGCGGCGAGCAGTCCCGACAGCAGCAGGGTGTTGCCGGCGTTCTTGCCGCGCGGTTTCTTAAACGCCGGAACCGCCGTGGCCACGGTCTGCACGCCGGCCAGTGCGACGGCACCGGACGAGAACGCGCGCAGGACGATGAGGACGGTGGCCAGACCGAGCGTCGCCTGATCGCCGATGTTGCTGTGCACGACCGTATAGTCGGCGGTCTGGGCGTGCGGGGTGTCACCGAGCCCGACGCGGATGAGACCGACCGACATCGTGAGGAACACGGCACCGAGGAACAGGTAGGTCGGCACGGCCAGCAGCATCGGAGTGGCCCGGGAACCGCGCAGACCGGCGAAGCAGATGAGCAGGATGCCGACGATGGCCACGGGCACACGGTAGGGCGCGAGCATCGGGAACGCCGTGGTGATGTAGGCGGCGAAGACCGTCATCGACACGGCCAGGGTGAGCACATAGTCGACGAGGAGGGCCGCGGCGACGACGAGCCCCGCACCGGAGCCGAGGTTCTTCGAGGCCACCTCGTAGTCACCGCCGCCGGAGGGGTACGCCTTGACGTTGATGCGGTAGCAGGCGACGATCACGAGGATGACGATGCCGACGGCCACACCGATCCAGGGGGCGACGGTCAGGGCCACGAGTGACGTCAGCGACAGTGCCAGCAGGATCTCATCGGGGGCGTAGGCCACCGAGGAGAGCATGTCGGAGGCGAAGACGGGCATCGCGATGCGCTTCTTCAGCGCAGGCGCACGCCTGTCCTCACTGCGGAAGGGCCGTCCAACGAGTAGTCTTTTGACGGCATCAGAAAAACTGCTGGCCACGGCAACCAATGGTAGATCACTGCGGGAAGGATTACCCATGCACTTCGTGATTATGGGCTGCGGTCGAGTCGGGGCCTCCCTGGCCAAAGCCCTTGATGCGAATGGGCACTCCGTCGCAGTCGTCGATCGAGACCCCGACGCATTCCTCAAGCTCGGTCGGGATTTCAGCGGTTCGACGATCACCGGCGTCGGTTTCGACCGCGAGACTCTGTCCCAGGCGAAGACCGCCGAGGCCTTCGCCTTCGCCGCCGTCTCCAGTGGTGACAATTCGAATATCCTCGCCGCGCGTGTCGCTCGTGAGACCTTCGGGGTGAGCAATGTCGCCGCCCGCATCTACGATCCTGACCGTGCGCAGGTCTTCGAACGTCTCGGCATCCCCACGGTGCCCACCGTGCGGTGGACGGCCGAGCAGGTGATGCGCAAGCTCGTCCCGCAGGGGTCGATCACCGAATACCGTGAGCCCTCCGGCAACCTCGTCCTGGCGGAGGTGCATCTGGATCCTGGCTGGGTGGCCCGTCCGATCAAGGAGATCGAAACACGGACCAAGGCTCGGGTCGCCTATGTCACCCGCCTGTCCGAGGGCATCGTCGCCCACGACGATCTGCTCCTCCAGGACGGCGACCTCGTCCATCTCATGGCTCCGGTCGACCGCCTCGGCGAGATCGAACGGATCCTCGATCAGCCCGTGCGAACCGTGGAGGAAGAAGAATGAGGGTCATCATCGCCGGAGCCGGCTCCGTCGGACGTTCGGTGGCCAGGGAGCTGCTGGACAAGGACCATTCGGTCCTGCTCATCGACCAGAGCAAGGAGGCGCTGGGCCATGAGCGCATTCCGGGTGCCGAATGGCTGCTCTCCGATGCCTGCGAGCTCGCCGGTCTCGCCGAGGCGGGGCTGGAGGAGGCCGATGTCGTCGTGGCCGCGACGGGAGATGACAAGACCAATCTGGTGCTCTCCCTGTTGGCGAAGACCGAGTTCGGGGTGCCGCGGACGGTCTCGCGGGTGAACAATCCGAAGAACGAATGGCTCTTCGACGACAACTGGGGCGTCGATGTCGCCGTCTCGACTCCGCGCCTGATGACCGCGCTCGTCGAGGAGGCCGTGGAAGTCGGCGGACTGGTCCACCTCATGAGCTTCGAACGCGGGCAGGCGGGACTGCTCGAGTTCACCGTGCACGAGAACGCCGAACTCGTGGCCGAGCGCGTCGGTGGGATCACCTTCCCGCTCGATACGGTGCTGGTGGCGATCATCCGCAATTCGCGGGCGTTCGCTCCGAGCGCCGATGATGTCATCGAGGCCGGAGACGAACTGTTCTTCCTCTCCTCCCCCGATCAGGAGCCGGCGCTGCTAGCGCTGCTGCAGGAGACTGCGAAGGCCGACGAGAACGCAGAGAGCTGAGCCCGGTCGTCTGCGGCCGAGATCGTCAGTTCTGCGGCCGACCGCCGCCCGGCCCCTCGGGACGGTCAGTCTTCGGAGTCGTCGCGGGTCTGCAGGAGTTCGTAGACGGGATTGTGTGCGGTGAGCACTCCGTCCTTGCCGCAGAACCGTCCTTCTAAGACGATGAGGGACCCGGGACGGATGCCGCTGATCTCCCGGCGTCCGAGGAACTGGGCTCGGGCTTCGCCGGTGCCGTCGGCGACGGTGATGTCGAGCCTGGGGCTGTCGGCGCTGCACGACTGAGTGGTCGCTGAAACGACTCCGGCGATGCGTGAGGTCTTTCGCGCCTCCAGCTCTTCGACCGGAATGACCCCGGGGATCTGGCTGACCAGTCGCAGATCGGCCCGGGCCTCGGCCTCACGGGATCCGAAGTCGCGCACGAGGCGAGGGATGAGGTTCCGCATCAGCGCTCAGCGGACCTCTGTGATCTCGGGGCCGCGTTCGAAGGGGTTGAGTTCGTCCTCGTCCTTCTTCTCCTCCGCCTCGTCCTGGTCGACCTGCGGTGCGGTCAGTGTGATGAGCTCGCGGGGAGCCATCGCCTCCTCACCGCGATCGACGACGACTCCGCGGAAGAGTGCGGAGAGTTCGGCACGCACCTCGTCATCGGTCACGGCCTTGCCGGAGAACACGGCGCGGACGAACCAGCGTGGTCCGTCGATGCCGGCGAAGCGCATGGCGCGTTTGCCGGGGCGACCGGATTCCGTCTTCGCCGGAACCTCGATGGCCAGCTCCTTGCCGAGAGAGGTGTGCAGCTCGGTCGATTCCCCACCCTGTTTGGTCACGGATTCGGCGAGCTGACCGCGCACCGTGTTCCACAGGCCTTCGGAGCGTGGCGTCGCGAACGCCTGCAGCTGGATGCCTCCACCGTCGTGGATGAGGGTGACGGCCAGCACGCGCTGAGAATCGTCGTCCGTGTCCAGGCGCACCTGCATGCCGTCGACGACGGGCACCTTGAGTGCGCCGAGGTCGAGGCGGTCATGCTCCGGATACTCCTCGGAGATGTCGAAGGGGCCCTTCTCGGATCGGTCGAAGGGTGCGGACTTCTCCAGCCGCGCTTCTTCCTCGTCGATATCGTCGTCGGACTCGGCCGCTTCGGCGGCGGACTCTGCCTCGCCGTCAGCGGCGTCGTCGTCTGCACAATCGGCCGCCTCGGTGTCGGCGTCCTGAGCGTCGAGCTCATCGTCGTCGGTGAGTTCGTCGTCGGCGCGGACGTCGTCATCGGTCGGTGTGGATTTCTTGAACCGGGAGAACAGTCCCATAAGTCCTCACTTCTCCTTTTCGCTGAGGCCGGCGACGATTCCGCCGGTGGATCCGAATCCCCCGGCGCCGCGGGCGCTGTCTTCGAGGGATTCGACGATGTCGAAGTCGGCGTGAGCGATCCTCTGGATCACGAGTTGGGCGATGCGGTCGCCGCGCACGACGCGCAGCGGGGTCTTCGCGTCGAGGTTGATCAGCGGCACCTTGATCTCGCCGCGATAGCCGGCGTCGATGGTGCCCGGCGCATTGACGACCGTGACTCCGTGCTTGCTCGACAGGCCCGAACGCGGATGCACGAAGGCCGCATAGCCCTCTGGCAGGGCGATCGCGATTCCGGTCGGAACGACACGGCGCTCGAACGGTTCGAGCACGAAGTCGATCGCCGAATGCAGGTCTGCACCGGCGTCGCTCGCATGCGCGTAGCCGGGCGCGCTCATGCCCGCGTCGAGGAGCTGGAGGTTGATCTTCACGGTTTCCGTCACAAAGATGCACTCTAACGCTCCAGCCTGAGCGTGGCCAAACTTCTCGCTATGGGACAATGGCCGCATGGCAACAACTCAATCCGGAACCCACGTGGTCTATCAGGAGAAGGTCCGCCCCTCGGTCGGCATGTGGATCCTCGTCGTGGTGGCCGCTCTGTCCACGGCACTCATGGTCATGCCCGTCTGGCAGCTCGGCACCATCATCCTTCCCGTCGTCAGCTTCGTCCTCTTCGCCTGGTGGCTGAACTCGCTGACGCTGACGATCATCGTCACCGAACGACAGCTGTTCGTCGGCGAAGCTCATATCGACCGCACGTTCGTTCCGGGTGCGGTCGCCTTCGACGGCGAGGAGGCCCGGCAGGCGCGCGGTGTCGATCTCGACGCCCGCGCCTTCCTCAAGATCCGGCCGTGGGCGAAGTCTGTCGTCCGCATCGATCTCGACGATGAGACGGATCCGACCCCGTACTGGCTCGTCTCGAGCCGTCACCCCCACAAACTAGCCGCCGCCCTCACCCCCTGATT